>DAIUCJ010000031.1:0-32611 GCA_036846225.1 Hylemonella sp. | reverse complement strand
CCAGGTGGAAGCCGAGCGGCTGGAAGCCGTGCGCACCGGCGACATCGTCAGCACCTTCGAAGGCTATGGCGGGCAGAAGCTCAACGAAATCTTCCCCAACCAGTACCCGCCCAAGGCCAAGGTGGCGGGCAAGACCCGCGCCCAGGTGGAAGCCGAGCGGCTGGAAGCCGTGCGCACCGGCGACATCGTCAGCACCCTCGAAGGCTATGGCGGGCAGAAGCTGAACGAAATCTTCCCCGGCCAGTATCCGTCGTCTCACTGAGGAGAAGCGGGGGCTGCGGGGGAACGCAGCCCCAGGTGTTCGAGGCAGACGCTTGGTGCCGCCAGCGGGAGGTACGGCCCGCCTATGGGGCGCGCGGCGGCGCGGAGCGGCCGGCGGCCTTGCGGCTCCAGACCACCACGTAGTCGGTGCCCGAGGCGACGATGGTGGCCAAGGTGGCGGCCAGCAGCGCGGGCTGCCAGACGCCGTCGGGCAGCCAGCCGGCCTGCAGGGCCAGCACTGCGGCCAGCAGGGTGAACTCCAGCGCCGTGTTGAGCTTGGAGATGGGGCTTGGGGCCATTTCCACCGGGCCGACCAGCGCATGGTAGGCCAGGGCCCCGCCGACGATGAGCACGTCGCGCAGCACCACGGCGGCGGCGAACCACCAGGGCAGGGCCTGCAGCCAGGCCAGCAGCAGGGCCACGGTGAGCATGGTCAGCTTGTCGGCCAGCGGGTCGGCCACCGCGCCGAAGCGGGTGCGCAGATTGCAGCGGCGTGCGATCTGCCCGTCGGCCAGGTCGGAGACGGCCGACACCAGAAACAGCGCGCAGGCCGTGCCGAAATCTCCGTCCAGCATCTGCATGGCGATGACCGGCACCAGCGCAAAGCGCAGCAGCGTCAAGGCATTGGGCAGGTTGAGCATGCGCGCAGCAAGCATACCCCGAAGCCCTGCTCCGGGCTGCAAGAAAAAGCAACGCCGGGCGGGCCCGGCGTTGTGTGGGGGGCACGCGCGGGGCGCGTCAGTCGGCAAACTGGCCGGCCGCGCGGATGGCCTTGCCCCATTTGTCCACTTCGGACACCAGCCAGGCGCGCTGGCCTTCCGGCGTCTGCCGCGATTCGGGGGCGATTTCGCCGCCCAGCTCGGCCATGCGGCTGACGAAGGCCGGGTCTTTGAGCGCGGCGCGCAGCGCATCGCCGAACTTCTGGATGACGGCCGGCGGCGTGCCCTTGGGGGCATAGACGCCGTGCCAGACGATGACCTCGAAGTCCTTCATGCCCGATTCATGCAGCGTGGGGGCGTCGGGCAAGGCCTTGATGCGCTGCTTGGTCGTCACGCCGTAGAACTTGACCGACCCGGCCTTGATGTGGGGCACGGTGTTGGTGGTCTGGTCGCACAGAAGGTCCACCTGCCCGCCCAGCAGCGCGTTGAGCGCCGGCCCCGTGCCCTGGAACGGCACGGTGGTCAGGTTCACGCCCAGCGACTGCTGAAACAGCGTGCCGCACAGGTGCGAGACCGCGCCCAGCCCGGCATTGGCCAGGTTGATCTTCTCGGCATTGGCCTTGACGTAGGCGATCAGCTCGCCCAGGTTCTTGGCCGGCATGTCCTTGCGGGCGATCAGCGTCATCGGCACGTCCACCACGTTGCCGACGTGCTCGAAGTCCGTCACCGGGTTGTAGGCCAGCTTGCGGTACAGCGCCGGCGCGGTGGCCATGCCGTTGTGGTGGATCAGGAAGGTGTAGCCGTCGGGCTGGGCCTTCATCACGTAGGCCGCGGCGATGGTGCCGCCGGCGCCGACCTTGTTTTCGACGACCACGCTCTGCCCCAGCGGCTTGGCCATGGCGGCCGCCAGCGTGCGCGCCACGATGTCGGTGGGCCCGCCGGCGGCAAAGGGCACGACCAGCGTGACCGGCTTGGCCGGGTAGGTCTGCGCGATGGCGGGCGCGGCGCCCAGCGCGAGCGTGGCGGCGGTGGCCAGCGCGGTGAAGAGACGTCGGTTGAGCTTCATGGGTGGTGTTCCTCTTGCAATGGATGCGGGCAGCCTGGCTGTCCTGCGCTATGGTCGCCGCGCCGCAGCTGGCGGACAAGCCGGGACTACCCTAACAGGCCGTTGCCAAACTGCTGCGGTAGGCCATCTGCGGCGTTGCGCGGCGCTCGCTCCCTCGCCTATCCGCTCGATATGTCTCGGTTGCTGCGCGCCGCGCGCCTTGCATCTGGCCATCCTCGCGACGTTTTTCAACGGCCTGCAAGGCCGGCGCCCCATGGGCAATAACGCCACCGATCAGGGCAGCAGGCGGGGCACGTACGGCCAGTTCGCCGCGTCCCACAGTCTGGCCAGCGCGGTGCGCATTTCCGCCTCGGTCGCGCCGCCCTGGTACAGCGCGAGCCGCAGGGCCTTGTCCTCGAGCTCGGCGCGGCTGAGGGTGTTGCCGGGATCGCCTTTGGGCTCATCGACGCGGCCGTGCAGCACGCGCCCGTCATGCGTCTGCACCCGCACCTTGCCGATCCAGCGCGCCGGATAGGCGGCATCGACTTCGGGGTCCAGCTCCATCTCCACGCGCTCGCGCACGGCGGCCACTTCGGCCGAGCTGAAATGCCGATCGAATTCGCCCAGCCCGGCGCGCCCGTGCACCGCCACCAGGCCCAGCACCGTGCCCATGCTGAACTTGCTCTGGTGCACGGTCTGCGGATCGGTCACCGGCCCGAGCACGTCCAGTGCGCCCTGGTGCACCAGCGCCGTGATGCGGCGCAGATCGCGGGCCTGCAGCCCATGGGCCTGCATCAGCTGCAGCAAGGCGTCGGCCGCCGGGTGGGTGTGGCGGCAGGAGGCGTGGAATTTGAACGAGGTCTCGGCCGTGGCCCAGCGCGTGCCCAGTCCGTCGGTGAGCTTGCCGGGATCGGCGTCGCTGGACATGCCCGCGGCCAGTCCCTGCGGGCCTTCGAGGATGCGGCGCGTGCCGGTGAAGCCCTGCTGGGCCAGGTAGGCGGCGGTCAGGCCCGCGCCGGCGGCGTGGGCCGTGTGCAGCTGCTTGGAGTCGGCCGCGTCGCGCAGGAATTCCCACAGCCCGGCCGACTGGGTGCCCGCGGAGCCCAGGGCGTGCAGCATCTGCTGCGGCGTGAGCTTGAGCAAATGGCCGACCGCCGCCGCGGCCGCCAGCGTGCCGGCCGTGCCGGTGGTGTGGAACACCCGGTAGTGCGAGCGGCCCAGAAACTCGCCCACGCGGATGCCCACCTCGTAGCCGGCCACGCAGGCCGTCAGCAGGTCCTGCCCCGAAGCGCCCAGGGCCTGTGCGGCCGCCAGCGCAGGCGGGAACACCACCGTGGCCGGGTGAAAGACCGAGCCGTTGTGCACATCGTCCTGCTCGGCCACGTGGGAGGCGGCGGCGTTGGCCATGGCCGCCAGCAGCGGGCTGCTGCTGCGGCGGTGGATCAGGATTTCGCTCGGGCCCTGCGGCGGGCCCATCTGCTCGGCGTAAGCGGTGAGGATTTCGACCGCGCGCGCGTTCTTGCCGGCCAGGCAGGAACCAAACCAATCCACCAGCAGGTCTTCGGCGCGGCGGATCACCGGCTCGGGAATGGCGTGAAAGCGCAGGTTGGCGGCGAAGGTGGCAAGGGCGGCAGTGGACATGAGATTGGATGCGAGGAGGGGGTGGGGATGGCCGGCTTAGATGGCCTGCTCGGCGCGCAGCCGTTCGATGGTGGCGTCGTTATAGCCCAGCTCGCGCAGGATGGCCGTGCTGTGCTGGCCCACGGCGGGGATGGGGTCCATGCGCACATGGGCTTCGTCGGGCGCGCCCGGCGGCAGCAGCGCGGGAATCGGCCCGGCCGGCGTGGTGACTTCGGTCCAGCGCTGGCGCGCGGCCAGCTGCGGGTGGGCCCACAGGTCGGCCATGGTGTTGACCTGGGCATTGGCGATGCCGGCCTGCTCCAGCCGCTCGATAACCTGCGCGGTCGTCAGCGCCGCGAACGCGGCCTCGATCAGCGCCTGCAGCTCGGCCCGGGCGGCCGAGCGCTTGGCGTTGGCGTCGAAGCGCGGGTCCTGCGCCAGCGCGGGCTGCTGCAGCACCTGCGTGCAGAAGACCGCCCACTCGCGCTCGTTCTGCAGGCCCAGCATGACCTGCCGGCCGTCGCCGGCGCGAAACGGCCCATAGGGAAAGATGGTGGCGTGCGCAGCGCCGGCGCGTGGCGGCGGCGGCGCGCCGTCAAACGCGTAATAGAGCGGAAAGCCCATCCACTCGGCCATGCTCTCCAGCATCGAGACATCGATGCGTCGGCCCACGCCGGTTTTGCCGCGCTGGATCAGCGCGGTCAGGATGTTGGTGTAGGCATACATGCCGGCGGCGATGTCGGCGATCGAGCAGCCTGCCTTGGCCGGCTGCTCGGGCGTGCCGGTGATCGAGAGAAAGCCCGCCTCGCTCTGGATCAGCAGGTCATAGGCCTTCTTGTCGCGGTAGGGCCCGCTGTCGCCATAGCCCGAGATGTCGCAGACGATGAGACGGGGGTAGCGCTCGTGCAGCGCCTCGAAGGACAGGCCCATGCGCGCGGCCGCTCCCGGCGCCAGGTTCTGCACCAGCACGTCGGCGCGGGCCAGCAGCCGCTGCATGATCTCGCCGGCCTGCGGATGCTTCAGGTCCAGCGCCAGGCTTTCCTTGGAGCGGTTGGTCCAGACGAAGTGCGAGGACAGGCCGCGCACGCGGCTGTCGTAGCCGCGCGCGAAGTCGCCGCCCTGGGGGCGTTCGACCTTGATGACGCGCGCGCCCTGGTCGGCCAGCTGGCGCGAGCAAAAGGGCGCGGCGATCGCGTGCTCCAGCGCAATGACGGTAATGCCTTCAAGCGGTTTCATGGTGTGCGGACGCCATCGAAAAGGAAAGGGCTACGCCCGGCTTGCCGCGGTGGCCGGGCCTGGCGCTCAGAACGAGCGCGGCAGCCCCAGCACATGCTCGGCCACATAGGCGAAGATCAGGTTGGTCGAGATCGGCGCCACCTGGTACAGCCGGGTCTCGCGGAATTTGCGCTCCACGTCGTACTCGCAGGCAAAGCCAAAGCCGCCGTGCATCTGCAGGCACACATTGGCTGCCTCCCACGAGGCCTTGGCCGCCAGGTACTTGGCCATGTTGGCCTGCGCGCCGCAGGGTTGGTGCGCGTCGAAGAGTTCGCAGGCCTTCCAGCGCATCAGGTTGGCCGCCTCCACCTCGATGTAGCTCTCGGCAATCGGGAACTGCACGCCCTGGTTCTGCCCGGTGGGGCGGCCGAAGACCACGCGGTCTTTCACATAGCGCGTGACGCGGTCGATGAACCAGTAGCCGTCGCCGATGCATTCGGCCGCGATCAGCGTGCGCTCGGCGTTCAGGCCGTCGAGGATGTACTTGAAGCCCTGGCCTTCCTCGCCGATCAGGTTCTCGGCCGGGATCTCCAGGTTCTCGAAAAAGAGCTCGTTGGTCTCGTGGTTGACCATGTTGGCGATGGGCCGCACGGTCAGACCCTTGCCGATGGCCTCGCGCAGGTCCACGATGAAAATCGACATGCCTTCGCTTTTCTTCTTTACCTCGGCCAGCGGCGTGGTGCGTACCAGCAGGATCATGAAGTCCGAGTGCTGCACGCGCGAGATCCAGACCTTCTGGCCGTTGACCACATAGCGGTCGCCTTTGCGCACGGCGGTGGTCTTGATGCGGGTGGTGTCGGTGCCGGTGGTGGGCTCGGTCACGCCCATGGACTGCAGGCGCCACTCGCCGCTGGCGATGCGCGGCAGGTAATACTCTTTCTGGGCCTTGGATCCATGGCGCAGCAGCGTGCCCATGTTGTACATCTGGCCGTGGCAGGCGCCGGCATTGCCGCCGCTGCGGTTGATCTCTTCCATGATCACCGAGGCTTCGGCCAGGCCCAGGCCGGCGCCGCCGTATTCCTGCGGAATCAGCGCGGCCAGCCAGCCGGCCTGCGTCAGCGCCTGCACGAACTCGTCGGGGTAGCGGCGCTCGGCATCGACCTTGCGGTGGTATTCGTCGGGAAACTGGGCGCACAGCGCGCGCACCGCGTCGCGGATGTCTTGGTATTTGTCGGTCGTGTTCATCGGTGCGGGTTCATCGAATCGGTGAGAAGAAGCGCAAGATCGCGCGGCCGGTCTCTGCGTGGCGGTCGTGGTGCCGGCTTGGCCGGGCCACTCTGGCTGTGCCCCTGCTCCGCCGCAGGCGCAGCAAGGACGCAGACGCGCGGCGTCGCGGGATGGCCTCATATTTCCGCCGTGGCCTGCATGGTCAGCCAGCCTTCGTGGTCGCGGCTCCAGAGGGTGGCGGTGCGGCCCTCGATCCGGCCGCAGACCTCGAACGGGTGAAGGTCGAACGTGGGCCGCACGGCCTTGAAGCGGAATTGGCGGATCACCGCAGCGGGCTGCTGCTGGCGCAGCAGCTCCAGCAGCAGCGTGGCGATCAGCGGGCCGTGCACCACCAGGCCCGGATAGCCCTCCACGCCGGTCACGTAGCTGCGGTCGTAGTGGATGCGGTGGCCGTTGAAGGTCAGCGCCGAATAGCGGAAGAGCAGCACCGGGTCGGGCACGATGGTGCGGCGGAACTGCTCGTCGCGCGCAGCCGCCACCGGCTCGGGCTGGGCAGCGCCGGGCTGGGGGGCGTCGCGGTAGACGATGTCGTGCTCCTCGGTCAGCGCCAGGCCATTGGAGCCGCTGTAGGCATGCCGCACGCAGACGAACACCAGCGCGCCGCTGCGGCCTTCCTTGACCGTCACGTCCTGAATGGTGGAGACGCGCCGCGCCGTTTCGCCCACGCGCAGCGGCTGCATGAATTCCAACCGCCCGCCCGCCCACATGCGCCGTGGCAGCGGCACCGGCGGCAGAAAGCCGCCGCGGCGGGCATGGCCGTCCGGGCCGATCTCGCTGGCGCGCGTCAGCGGGGTGAAGTAGATCCAGTGCCACAGCGGCGGCAGCGGCGTGCCGGCCGCCGGGTAGGGCAGGTCATGGTCCAGCGTGGCCGCCAGTGCCGCCATCGGGGTGGCGGCAATCAGGTCGTCACGGGTTTCGCTGCGTCCGATCCACTGGCGCAGGCTGGCAAGGTCAGGGCAAGACATGGGCCGGCATCATGCGCGCAAGCGGCTGCAGCGGCAATTCGTGATTGCGCAAGGCGCTGTTCGGTCCGGCTTAACGCGGCCTACGCGGTCGGACCGGCGCGCCGTTTCGGGGCATTTCGATGGAAATTGCTGATAAAAAGATCAAATCAGTGTTGATTTGGCTTGATTAGGGTGGCTGAGGTTCATAATTGCCGAATGGACAAGCTCAAGCAGATGGAATCCTTCGTCTCCGTGGCCACGCGCGGCAGCCTGACGGCGGCCGCCCATGCCGAGGGGGTGGCGCCGGCCATCATGGGGCGGCGGCTGGATGCGCTGGAGGAACGTCTGGGCGTCAAGCTGTTGGTGCGCACGACGCGGCGCATCACGCTGACGCACGAGGGCAGCGCCTTTCTGGAAGATTGTCAGCGCTTGCTGACGGAAATCGCCAACGCCGAGGCCAGTGTGTCGGCCGGCGGCGTCAAGGCCAGCGGGCATCTGCGCATCACTGCGCCGGCCGGCTTCGGCCGCCGGCACGTGGCGCCGCTGGTGCCGCGGTTTCGCGAACTGCACACGGATGTGACGGTGTCGCTGAACCTGAGCGACCGGGTGGTGGACATCGCGGGCGAGGGCTATGACTGCGCGGTGCGGGTGGGCGATCTGCCCGATTCCTCGCTGGTGAGCGTGCGCCTGGCTGACAACCGGCGGCTGTGCGTGGCCACGCCCGAGTACCTCAGGCGCCACGGCACGCCCCGCCATCCGCACGATCTGGCCCGCTTCGACTGCCTGGTCCTGTCCAGCGACGCCTCGCAGACCCGCGGCTGGGCCTTCAGCGTGCCCAAGGACGGCGGCGGCACCGAGGTGATCCACTTCCGCCCCAACGGGCCGATGGATTGCTCCGACGGCCAGGTGCTGCACGATTGGTGCCTGGCCGGCTACGGCATCGCCTGGCGCAGCACCTGGGAGGTCGAGGAGGAAATCGCCGCCGGCCGGCTGGTGCCGGTGCTGGAAGAGTTTGCCGCGCCGCCCAACGGGATTTACGCCGTCTTTCCGCAGCGCAAGCATCTGCCGCTGCGCGTGCGGCTGTGGCTGGATTTCCTCAAGCATCACTACAGCCAGCCGGGCTTCTGGCGCTCGCGCCGCTAACAGGCCGTTGAAAACTGCTGCGGTAGGCCATCTGCGGCGTTGCGCGGTGCTCGCTTCCTCGCTTATTGCGGTCGATAGGTCTCGGCCGCTGCGCGCCGCGCGCCTTGCATCTGGCCCTTCTCGCGACGTTTTTAGCGGCCTGCCCAAGCGCGGCGGCCTTGGGGCCGCCCGTAGCGGTCCGGCTTGGGGTTAATACCCGTTTTGCGAACAGGGGCTCCCGCCCTAAGCTTGCGGCAGGTACCCAAGGGCGCAGGGTATCTGGCCCCATGGCCGGGCTGCCGGCCGCGGGTCGCCGACGTGGCGGGATGGCGCCGGTGCAGGACGGAGGTCGCATGGCATCTTCAACTCGGGGTTCGAACACAAGGCGGCTCGTGCTGCAGGCCGCCGCGGCAGGCGCGGTGGCGCTGACGGCAGGGTGCGCCAGCACATCCACCGCGGCCAAGCCGCGGGTCGTGGTGGTGGGGGCAGGCTGGGGCGGCATCGGCGCGGCCCGCATGCTGGCCGAAAGCGGCCAGGTGGCCGTCACGCTGCTGGAGCCCAACGACGCCTTCATGTCCTGCCCCCTGAGCGTGCTCTACATCGCCGGCCACCAGCCGGCGGCGGACTTCCAGCGCGGCTACCGGGCGCTGGATGCGCTGGGCATCGAGCGCGTGCGTGAGCGCGCGCTGGCCATCGACCGGGTGGCGCGGGTGGTGGAAACGCCGACGCGACGCCTGTCCTACGACTTCCTGGTGCTGTCGCCGGGGGTGGAATACATGGAGGAGACCCTGCCCGGCTATGCCGAAGGGCGGGCGCAGCTGCCGGTGGGTTTTCGCGCTTTCGAGCAAAGCGCGGTCAAGCAGCAGGTCGATGCCTTTCTGGCCCAGGGCGGCACGCTGGTGATGAGCGCGCCCAAGCCGCCCTACCGCTGCCCGCCTGCGCCGTACGAACGCGCCTTCCTGATCGCCGAGCAGATGAAGGCGCGCGGCACGCGCGGCAAGATCGTCTTCGTCGATGCCAATCCGGCGCCGATGCCGCCACCGATCGCCAAGCCCATCCTGCACGCGATGAAGTCGCTCTATGCCGAGCAGATCGACTACCGGCCCCATACCGAGCTGACGCAGATTGATGCCGCCCGCAAGGTGCTGGCCACCAGCCAGGGCGAGATCCGCTATACCGCAGCCAACATCGTGCTGCCGATGCGCGCGCCGGCGCTGATCCGCCAGGCGGGTCTGGGCGAGCGCTGGGCCAACGTGAAGCTGCCGACTTTCCAGAGCGTGGCCGACGAGCGCGTCTATGTGGTGGGCGATGCCCAGGGCTCGCCGCTGCCCAAGAGCGGGCATGTGGCTTTTGGCGCCGGCCAGCAGGTGGCCGGCGACATCCTGGCCGTGCTGGCGGGCAAGCCGGTGCGTCCGGCTGCCGGCGAGGTGGCCGGCTTGCCCACGGGCATCTGCTGGGCCAAGGTCACGAAGAACGAGGCCATCATGATCAACGTGTCCTCCAGCGTCGAGGTGGGGCAGCCACCCAAGCTGCAGTTCAGCGTCGATCCGCAGCACAACGCGGCTTCCGGCAAGGGCGCGCGGGAGTGGGGCGAATCGATGTGGCGCATGATGCTGGGCTGAGCCGGGCCTGAGCAGGCCCAAGCAAAAGGGGCGCCGTTGGCGCCCCTTCGTTCGTCAGGCTGGTGCCTTCAATCACTTGTTGCGCAGGCATTCGCTCATGAATTTCTTGCGCTCTTCGCCCTTGCGCTCGCCCGCTTCCCGGTTGCACTGGGTCATGCGGTTTTGCTGGGTGGTCTGGGCCGGCTTGTGGCTGAGGCACTCGCTCATGAACTTCTTGCGCTCCTCGCCTTTGCGATCGCCCGCTTCCTTGTTGCACTGCGCCATGCGGGTTTGCTGGGGGGTGAGCTCCTTTTTCTCTTCGGCGTAAGCCGCGCCGCAGGCCAGCGCGCAGCCCAGGGTCAGCCAGACGGTGAGTTTTTTCATACGGTCTCCTCAAGGGGGTGGAACAAAGCGGGGTGGCTGCAGCATACAACGCGGGGCCTGGCGATGGCGCTGACACAGCCTGTTGCCTTCCTGTGCCGCAAGCCCGCGGCGCAGTGGCCCTGCTCAGTAGAATCCGGCCCCATGTTGTCTGTCAAAACTGAACTGTTGCAGACGCTGCGCATCGTGCTGGAGCAGCTGCTGCCCGGCGCGGCCGAGCGGGCGGCGTTCGAACATCCCAAGCAGGCTGGGCACGGCGATCTGGCCACCAACGCGGCCATGCAGCTGGCCAAGCCGCTGAAGCAGCCGCCGCGCCAGGTGGCCGAAACCCTGCGCAGTGCCCTGCTGGCGACCCCGGCCTTTGCGACCTGGGTCGATGCGGTCGAAATCGCCGGGCCCGGCTTCATCAACATCCGCCTCAAGCCCGCAGCCAAGCAGCAGGTGGTGCGCGAGGTGCTCGCGCAGGGTGCGCGTTACGGCTGCAAGAGCCCGCACGGCCAGCGCATGATGGTGGAGTTCGTCTCGGCCAATCCCACCGGGCCGCTGCATGTGGGCCACGGCCGGCAGGCCGCGCTGGGCGACGCCATCTGCAACCTCTACCAGACCCAGGGCTGGGAGGTCTATCGCGAGTTCTACTACAACGATGCCGGCGTGCAGATCCAGACGCTGGCCACCAGCGTGCAGCTGCGCGCCAAGGGCTACAAGCCGGGCGACCCCGAGTGGCCCGAGTCCGCCTACAACGGCGACTACATCCAGGACATCGCCAACGACTTCCTGGCCCGCAAGACGGTCCGCTCCGATGACCGGGAGTACACCGCCAGCGGCGACGTCAACGATCTGGACGGCATGCGCCTGTTCGCGGTGGCCTATCTGCGCCACGAGCAGGACCTGGACCTGAAGGCCTTTGACGTGCGCTTCGACAACTACTACCTGGAGTCCAGCCTCTACACCAGCGGGCGGGTGGACGCCACGGTGGAGCAGCTGCGTCGCGCCGGCAAGACCTATGAGCACGACGGCGCGCTGTGGCTGAAGACCACCGAATACGGCGACGACAAGGACCGGGTGATGCGCAAGGGCGACGGCAGCTACACCTATTTCGTGCCGGACGTCGCCTACCACGTGACCAAGTGGGAGCGCGGCTTTCACAAGGTGGTCAACATCCAGGGCACGGACCACCACGGCACGATCGCGCGGGTGCGCGCCGGTCTGCAGGCGCTGGGGCTGGGCATTCCACCGGGCTTTCCGGACTATGTGCTGCACACCATGGTGCGCGTGCTGCGCGGGGGCAAGGAAGTCAAGATTTCCAAGCGCGCCGGCAGCTATGTGACGCTGCGCGACCTGATCGACTGGACTTCCAAGGACGCGGTGCGCTTTTTCCTGCTCAGCCGCAAGCCCGACACCGAGTACACCTTCGATGTCGATCTGGCGGTGCAGAAGAACAATGACAACCCGGTCTATTACGTGCAGTACGCCCATGCGCGCATCTGCTCGGTGCTCAACGCCTGGCGCGAGCAGGGCGGCGATCCGCAGCAGCTCAGGGATGCGGATCTGAGCCCGCTGGATACGCCGGCGGCCCAGGCGCTGATGCTGCTGCTGGCCCGCTACCCGGAGATGCTGGAGGCGGCCGCGCAGGATTTCGCGCCGCATGACGTCACCTTCTATCTGCGCGAGCTGGCCGCGGGCTACCACAGCTACTACGATGCCGAGCGCATCCTGGTGGAGGACGAGCGCATCAAGCGCGCGCGGCTGGCGCTGGTGGCAGCCACGGCGCAGGTGCTGCACAATGGGCTGGCGGTGCTGGGCGTCAGCGCCCCGCAGAAGATGTAAACGAGCACGACGGACGGGACGGCACTTTTCATGAAACAGCAACGCGGCGGCACCCTGCTGGGACTCATCATCGGCATCGTCATCGGCCTGGCCGTGGCCCTGTTCGTGACGCTGTACGTGACCAAGACGCCGGTGCCTTTCGTCAACAAGGGGCAGACCCGCACGCCCGAGCAGGACGCGGCCGAGGAAAAGCGCAACAAGGACTGGGATCCGAACGCGCCGCTGTACAACAAAGGCAAGGCCGCTGCGCCGGCCGAAACCGCTTCCAAGCCGCCAGCGCGGCCGGCACCCGCTGCGGCACCGGCGGTCAAGCCGCCGGCCAAGTCCGAGGGCGCGACCTCGGCCGATCCGCTGGGGGATCTGGCGCGCGCCAAGGCGGGCGCGCCCGAGCCCTTCGTGTACTTCATCCAGGTTGGCGCCTTCGGCAAGATCGAGGACGCCGAGAGCCAGCGCGCGCGGCTGTCGCTCACCGGCGTGGAGGCCAAGGTCACCGAGCGCGAGCAGGCCGGCCGGCCGGTCTATCGCGTGCGCGTCGGCCCCTTCGAGCGCAAAGAGGAGGCCGAACAGATGCGCCAGCGGCTCGAGGGCGCCGGGCATGAAACCGCGCTGGTGCGGGTGGCCCGCTGATGGCGGGCGCAGTCACAGGGTTGCGAGTCAGGAGAGATCGAGATGATGAAACGTCGTGAAGTCGTGGGCGCGGCCGCCGCGCTGCTGGCGCTGCCCGCCGGCTGGGCCCAGACCACCACCCCGGCGCAGGTGCAGGGGCAGCCTCCCCAGGTCGGCCGCGAGTACCTGGCGCTGGACCGGCCCGCGCCGGTGGATGCGCCGGCCGGCCAGATCGAAGTGGTGGAATTCTTCTGGTACAACTGCCCGCACTGCCATGCCTTCGAGCCCACGTTCGACGCCTGGGCCAAGCGCGCGCCCAAGGACGTGACCGTGCGGCGCGTGCCGGTGGCCTTCCGCAGCGACTTTCAGCCGCAGCAGCGGCTGTACTACGCGCTGGAGGCCATGGGTCTGGTCGGCCTGCTGCACGCCAAGGTCTTCCATGCGATCCATGTGGAGCGCAAGCGGCTGGAAAAGCCGGAAGTCATCATCGACTGGGTGGCCGCCCAGGGGGTGGACAAGGCCAAGTTCACCGAGCAGTTCAATGCCTTCACCACCGCCTCCAAGGTCACCCGCGCCAACCAGCTGACCAATGCCTACCGGGTTGAAGGCGTGCCCGCGATGGGCGTGGCCGGCCGCTTCTATACCGACGGTTCGATGGCCCGCGGCATGGAGCACGTGCTGCAGGTGGTGGACTACCTGGTCGGGCAGGTGCGCCGGGGCCGTTGACCGCTGCCCTGGCTGCGCGGCGAGCGTGGGCGGGCCGCTACGCTACGCGTTCGCCCGCCCGATTACAATGCCGCGAACCATCATCAGCAAGATTCGTGCCTTTATGACGTTCCCGTTCCTGCGGCTGATGCTGTGCGCGGCGTGCCTGGCGGGAAGCGGGGGCGTGCAGGCCCAGAAAGCCGACGCCCGCCCCCCCATCCAGATCGAGGCCGATGCGCTGCGGCACGACGATCTGAAGCAGCTCAGCGTGTTCAGCGGCAACGTGGTCGTCACGCGCGGCAACGTGGTCATCCGTGGCGCGCGCATCGAGGTGCGGCAGGACCCACAAGGCTACCAGTTCGGCGTGGTCACGGCCGAGCCGGGCAAGCTGGCCTATTTCCGGCAAAAGCGCGAGGGTGACGAGGTCATCGAGGGCGAGAGCGAGGTTATCGAATACGACGGCCGCGCCGAGCTGTTCAAGCTGGTGCGGCGCGCGCAGCTGCGCCGCCTGCGCGGCACCCAGGTCGCCGATGTGGTCACCGGCGAGACCATCCAGTACAACAGCCTGAGCGACGTGTTCACTGTCGATCGCGCCAGCCAGCCCGGGGGCGAGCGGGTGCGCGCCACGCTGACGCCGCGCAGCGACGCTGCGCCGGCCACACCTGCTGCGCCGGCCGCATCGGCTCCGCGCGGCGTGCCGCTGCGGCTGCAGGAGCCGGGGGGGCGGCCATGAGCGAACGGCTGGCCGCCGAGGTCGAGACCCAGCCCCAGACCGATGCGCCGCCGACCCAGCCGGGCGAGGCCGACAGCAGCCTGCAGGCGCGCCACCTCAAGAAGTTTTACGGCAGCCGCGAAGTCGTCAAGGACGTGTCGCTGACGGTGCGCAAGGGCGAGGTCGTGGGCCTGCTCGGCCCCAACGGCGCGGGCAAGACCACTTCGTTCTACATGATCGTCGGGCTGGTGCGCGCCAGCGCCGGCTCCATCCTGATCGACGGGCAGGACGTGACCCACATGCCCATCCACCAGCGCGCCCGCCTGGGTCTGAGCTACCTGCCGCAGGAAGCCTCGATCTTTCGCAAGCTCAACGTCGAAGACAACGTGCGTGCGGTGCTGGAGCTGCAGGTGGATGCGCGCGGCCGCCCGTTGCGGCGCGAGGAGATCGAGCGCCGCCTCGGCGACTTGCTGCAGGATCTGCGCGTGGACCATCTGCGCGCCTCGCCGGCGCTGGCGCTGTCCGGCGGCGAGCGCCGGCGCGTCGAAATCGCCCGCGCGCTGGCCACGCAGCCGCGCTTCATCTTGCTGGACGAGCCGTTCGCCGGCATCGACCCGATCGCCGTCATCGAGATCCAGCGCATCATCAGCTTCCTGAAAGCGCGCGGCATCGGCGTGCTGATCACCGACCACAACGTGCGCGAGACCCTGGGCATCTGCGATCACGCCTACATCATCAGCGAGGGGCGCGTGCTCGCCCAGGGCACGCCGGCAGAGATCGTCAACAACGCCGACGTGCGCCGCGTCTATCTGGGCGAGCACTTCCGCATGTAAGCGGCGGGCGCGCGCAACCGGCTCCGAGGTCGATGAAGCAAGGTCTGTCGCTGCGGGTCTCCCAGCATCTGGCGCTCACGCCCCAGCTGCAGCAGTCCATCCGCCTGCTGCAGCTGTCCACGCTGGAGCTGGCGCAGGAAGTCGAGCAGATGCTGGACGACAACCCTTTTCTGGAGCGCGCCGACGACGAGCCCGATGCCGCCGCGGCCGCGCCCTCGCCGGACAGCGCCGGTGACGATGGGTCCTCCGAGGACGGGCCCGAGGAGATCGAGCCGCCGGCGGCCGCCAGCGACCAGGAGCTGGGCGGCGACTGGGAGGGCGACGGCAGCGTGGAGCTGGCTCCGGACGACAGCGAATGGGGCGGTGACGCGCTGCCGCGCAACGGCGCGCGCGACGAAGACGACGACAGCGACGCCACCGAGCGGGCCCGCAGCGACGACAGCCTGCAGGATCACCTCAAGCGTCAGGCCGCCGGCCTGCGTCTGGGCCCCGAAGACCGCGCGGCGCTGTGGGCGCTGATCGAGTCGCTCAACGACGACGGCTATCTGGAAGACACGCTGCAGGAGCTGGCGCAGGCCTGGGCCGGCGGCGACGCCGAAGCCGCCGCGCAGATGCTGGCGCATCTGGAGGTGGCGCTGCGCCTGCTGCAAAGCCTGGAGCCTGCCGGCGTGGGGGCGCGCAACCTCACCGAATGCCTGCAACTGCAGCTGCAGGCCCTGGCCGAGGCCGGCGCGCGCGGCGACCCGGCCGCTGCCGCGCCCGCCGTGCTGGCGCTGGCGCGGCAGCTCGTGGCCCAGCCGCCGCAGCTGCTGGCGCGGCGCGACGTGCGCCGGCTGGCCCAGCTCACCGACGCCAGCGAGTCGCAGGTGCGCGAGGCCCTGGCGCTGGTGGTCAGGCTCGAGCCCAAGCCTGCACGGCGCTTCGTCGCGGTGCAGCAGCACATCGTCGTGCCCGATGTCATCGTCACCCGCAGCGGCCACGGCGCGCAGGCGCGGCTGCGGGTGCAGCTCAACCCCGAGGTGCTGCCGCGGCTGCGTGTGCACGAGGTCTATGCCGGCGCGCTGCGCAGCGGCCGGCGCAGCAACGCCCGCGAGGCCGACGCCTACGCCGCGCTGCAGCAGCGGCTGCAGGAGGCGCGCTGGTTCATCAAGAACATCCAGCAGCGCTTCGACACCATCCTGCGCGTCAGCCAGGCCATCGTCGAGCGGCAGAAAAACTTTTTCATCCACGGCGAGCTGGCGATGCGGCCGCTGGTGCTGCGCGAGATCGCCGACGAACTGGGCCTGCACGAATCCACCATCAGCCGCGTGACCACGGCCAAATACATGGCCACGCCGTTCGGAACCTACGAGCTGAAGTATTTCTTCGGCTCCGGCCTGGGCACCGATGCCGGCGGCAACGCATCGAGCACGGCCGTGCGCGCGCTGATCCGGCAGTTCATCGCGGCCGAAGACCCGGCCCGGCCCCTGTCGGACAGCCAGCTGTCGGACATGCTCAAGGAGCAGGGCATCGAGTGCGCGCGCCGCACCGTGGCCAAATACCGCGAGGCGCTCAAAATCGCCCCCGCCAACCTCAGGAAATCCTTGTGACCGCCTACACGGTGTTTCTGCCCTGCGCCGCTGGCGTGGAGGACTATCTCGCCGCCGAGGTGCGGCGCATCGCCGGCGCGGCGGTGGTGCCGCAGGCGCGCCGCGGCGGCGTGGCCGCCGAGGTGCCCTGGTCCGGGGTGCTGGGCCTGAACCTGCACAGCCGGCTGGCGCAGCGCGTGCTGCTGCAGCTGGTCCACACGCCTTACCGCGGCGAGCAGGACCTGTATGAAGCCGCGCGCAGCGTGGACTGGGCGCAGTGGTTCACGCCGCGGCAGACCTTCAAGGTCGAGGTCACGGCCCAGCACAGCCCGCTCAGGAGCCTGAACTTCGCAGCCCTGAAGATCAAGGACGCCGTGTGCGACCGCTTCCGCGCCGACTGTGGCGAGCGCCCCAGCGTCGATACCCGCCAGCCCGATGTGCGGCTGTACGCGCATCTGACGCGCGAGCAGCTCACGCTGTACATCGACACCTCGGGCGAGCCGCTGTTCAAGCGCGGCTGGCGCGTGGACAAGGGCGACGCCCCGCTGAAGGAAACGCTGGCTGCGGCCCTGCTGGCTGCCAGCGGCTGGACCGAGGGCTGGGATGGCGAAGCGGCCCATCTGCCGCCGCTGTACGACCCCTGCTGCGGCAGCGGCACCATCGTGATCGAGGCCGCGCAGATTGCCTGCCACCATGCGCCGGGCCTGCTGCGGCGCTTCGCCTTCGAGCGGCTGCGCCCCCACCAGCCGCAGCTGTGGCAGACGCTGCGGGCCCAGGCCCAGGCCGCGGTGCGGCTGCCGGCCGAGCCCGTGGTCTATGGCAGCGACGTGGCCCACCGCATGGTGGACTTCGCCCGGCGCAATGCCGAGCGTGCCGGCGTGGCCGCCGCCGTGCAGCTGCGCGGTGGCGATGCGCTGCAGCGCCTGCCGCCCGTGCAGCGGCCGGGCCTGATCGTGATGAATCCGCCCTATGGCGAGCGCATCGGCGTAGGCGGCAGTGCCCGCGCCCGCGAAACCGCGCAGACCGACGGCGAGGGGGCGTTCTTCGAGCGGCTGGCCGCCCACTGGAAGAAGCACTACGCCGGCTGGACGGCCTGGGTGCTCACGCCCGACCTGCGGCTGCCGGCGCGCCTGCGGCTCAAGGGGTCGCGCCGCGTGCCGCTGTGGAACGGCCCGATCGAGTGCCGGCTGTTCCGTTTCGACCTGATGCACGGTCCGGTGCGCGCGGAGCAGGCGGCATGAAGCTCGTGCTCGACACCAACGTCGTGCTCGATCTGCTGCTCTTTGCCGACGCCGCCACGCCCCCGCTGCGCGCGGCGCTGGGCTCGGGGGCGGCGCAGTGGATCGCCACCGCGGCGATGCGCGCCGAGCTGGCGCGGGTGCTGACCTATGCCCACTTGCAGACGCGCATGCAGTACCATGGCCGCAGCGCAGCCGATGTGCTGGCCGATTTCGACCGCCACGCCCTGCCGGCGGTCGAGGCGCCACGGGCTACGCTGGTCTGCAAGGACCCGGACGACCAGAAATTCATCGACCTGGCGCTGGCGCAGCGCGCTGCCTTGCTGAGCAAGGACCGCGCCGTGCTCAAGCTGCGCAAACGCCTGCGCGCGCAGGGAGTGGCCGTGGCCACGACCTGGGATGCGCTCAACCTCCTGGAGCAACCTCTCCCATGATGACCCACACGCCCGACGCCCAGCCCCTGCAGCCCGAAGACTACGACGAACTCGAGGACATCCTGGAGGACCTGCGCACCCGCAACGAGCAGGTGCCCGGCTGGGAGTTCTGCGAAGGCTTCATGGCCGCGCTGATCTGCTGTCGCCGGCTGATTCCGCCCAGCGAGTATCTCGATGTGCTGCTGGGCGCGCCCTTTGCCGATATGCAGCAGGCCACGCGCTTCATGTCGCTGTGGATGCGCCGCTGGAACGAAGTGGCGCAGGCGCTCAATGACGAAACCGTCGAGGATCTGGAGGACGAGCGGGCCTATCACCCCGAGCTGCTCGATCTGCGCAGCCTGGTGGCGGCGCTGCCACCCGAGGAGCGGGCAGCTTTCGAGGAAGTCGGGCGGCCGCCGGCGCTGGCGCAGCTGTGGGCTGCCGGCTTTCTGACGGTGGTCGATGCCTGGCCCGAGGAGTGGGTGGCGCCGCGCGGCGACAAGGAAGCCGGCCAGTGGATGCAGGAGGCGCTGGCCGCCATCGAGCGGCTGATGCAGGACGACACCGGGCCGCCGGTGGCTTCGCTGCTGGGGGAAGACAGGCCGCCGTCGATCAGCGCGCAGCGGCTCGAGGACTTCGCCAACGCGATCTGGGCCGTCTATGACCTGCGCGAGCTCGGGCGCAGCCTGGGGCCGCGCGTGCAGCCGCTGCGCAAGGAAGCGGCGCCCGGCCGCAACGACCCCTGCCCCTGCGGCAGCGGCAGGAAATACAAGCACTGCCACGGCGCGCATTGAACCTGGAAACGGCATGACCGCCCGCGCGGCCGGCGCGCAGCTAGCGGAAGAACTGGCGCAGGGCTGCGGCGGTGTCCTGCGGCAGCTCTTCGGGCAGGAAATGCCCGCCGGCCATCAGCTGGCCGCTGGCCGAGCCGCTGCATTGGGCCTGCCACAGCCGCAGCGGATCGAACAGCCGGTGCACCACGCCGCGCGCGCCCCACAGCACCAGCAGGTCGCAGGCGATTTTCTGCCCCTGCGCGCGGCTGGCGCGGTCGTGTTCCAGGTCGATGCCGGCGCTGGCGCGGTAGTCCTCGCAGGCGCCGTGGATGGCTTCGGGCGTGCAGAAGCAGCGCTCGTACTCGGCCAGCGCCTGCGGCTCGATCGCGCCCAGCCCCTGCGCGCCCCAGCCGCCCAGCTTGGCGTGCAGATAGAAACGGGCGTCGGCGGCGATCATGCGTTCGGGCAGCGGCCAGGGCTGGATCAGGTGGAACCAGTGGTAGTAGGCGCGGGCGAACTCCATGTTCGTGGCCGCATACATGTCCAGCGTGGGCGCGATGTCGATCACGCACAGCCTGCGCACCTTCTCCGGATGGTCCAGCGCCAGCCGCGCGGCCACGCGGCCGCCGCGGTCGTGGCCGCACAGGAAAAACTCGGGGCAGCCCAGCAGGTCCAGCACGTCCACCACATCCTGCGCCATCGTGCGCTTGCTGTAGTTGCTGTGGTCGGGCAGGCCGGCCGGCTTGGCCGAATCGCCGTAGCCGCGCAGGTCCGGCAGCACGATCCAGTAGTCCTGCGCCAGCTCGCGCGCGACCCGGTGCCACATCGCATGGGTCTGCGGGAAACCGTGCAGCAGCACCAGCGCCGGGCGTCCCTGGCGGGGCGCCAGCGGCACGCGGGCCTGGATGCGCACGCCGTTGACGTCGAAGTGGCGGGACTCGAAGCCTTCGAACCAGCTCATTGCAGCAGCTCCACGAGATGCGCCAGCGCGTGCTGCACGGTGGCCGCGCGCACGGCGGCGCGGTCGCCGGCGAAGTGCCGGCTGGCGCTGGCCACGCCGGTGGGCAGGGCCCAGGCGAACCACACCAGCCCGACCGGCTTGTCCGGCGTGCCGCCGCCGGGGCCGGCCACTCCGGTGACGGCCAGCGCCACCTGGGTGCGGGCGCGCCGCTGCGCGCCGACCGCCATGGCCCGCGCCACCGGCTCGCTGACGGCGCCGTGCTGCGCGATCAGCGCCGCCGGCACGTCCAGCAGCTCGGTCTTGGCCGCGTTGGAGTAACTGACGTAGCCGCGCTCGAACCAGGTGCTGGAGCCGCTCAAGTCGGTGCAGGCCGCGGCGATCAGCCCGCCCGTGCAGCTTTCGGCGGTGGCCAGCATCCAGTGCCGTGCCAGCAGCCGAGCGGCCAGGGTCTGCACCAGCGGCAGCGTGGTGGCCGTCACAGCGCCCTCCAGACGGCCAGCAGCAGCAGCGTGCAGCCGGCGGCCACCAGATCGTCGAGCAGGATGCCCCAGCCGATGCGCCACCAGCCGCGCGGCTGCTGCTGCGCATCGACGTCGGCGTAGAGCCGGTCGGCCCAGCCCACCGGGCCGGGCTTGGCCGCATCGAAATAGCGAAACAGCGCGAATGCCGCCAGCTGCTCGCCCCAGTGGGCCGGCATCAGCAGCCACAGCACCAGCCAGAAGCCCAGCACCTCGTCCCAGACGATGCAGCCCGGGTCCTGGCGCTGCAGCGCGCGCGCCGTCACGCTGCAGGCCCACCAGCCCAGCGGCAGCGCCGCGGCCAGCAGCAGCGCCCAGCGCCCATCGTTCATCCAGGGCTGCAGCACCACGAATACCAGCCAGGCCCACAGCGTGCCGACGGTGCCCGCGGCCCAGGGGCTCAGCCCGGCGCCGGCGGCCAGCGCCACGGTGTGCGCCGGGTGGGCGAAGACGAAGCGCGCATCCGGGCGCAGGGCGGGGGGCGGGGGCGTGGCGGCCATGAGGCGATTATCGGGGCCGCCGGCCGGCGCGGGGGCGAGCGCTGGTCTTTCAGCTGGCGAAGTGGTCGAACGAGGCGCAGCGCGGCGCCGGCTGCAGCCGGCCCTGCGCGTCGCGCAGCCGCAGGCCCGGCGCGGCGTCGATGGTGCCGATGCGCGTGACCGGCACACCGGCGTCGGCGGCCGCCTGCTGCACGGCTGCGCGCCGCGCGGGCGGTGCGGTGAACAGCAGCTCGTAGTCGTCGCCGCCGTCCAGCACCAGCTCCAGCACCTGCTGCGGTTGCAGGCCGGCGGCCGCCGCGGGCGTGGCCGGCAGGCGCAGCAGCGCTTCGCTTTCCAGCGTGGCGCCGACCTGCGAGGCTTGCAGGATGTGGCCCAGATCGCCGGCCAGGCCGTCGCTGAGATCCAGCGCGGCGGTGGCCACGCCGCGCAGGCCCAGCCCCAGGTCTACGCGGGGGCTGGGGCGTTCCAGCCGGGCACGGGCCGGCGCCAGCAGCGCAGCCGGCAGGCTGCGTTCGCCCTTGAGCACTTGCAGCGCCAGCCGGGCATCGCCCAGCGTGCCGCTGACCCACAGCTCGTCGCCGGGCCGCGCGCCGCTGCGTAGCAGCGCGCCGCTGCGGCCGTCGGCAAGCGGCACCTCGCCGAAGACGGTGATGCAGATGTTCAGGGGGCCGCGGGTGGTGTCGCCGCCGATGAGCGGGCAGCGCTGCGCATCGGCCAGCGCGAACAGGCCCTGGGCAAAGCTGGCCAGCCAGGCTTCGTCGGCCTGCGGCAGCGCCAGCGCCAGCGTAAAGCCCAGGGGCCGCGCGCCGCAGGCGGCCAGGTCGCTCAAGTTGACGGCCAGCGCCTTGTGGCCGAGCGCGGCCGGCTCCACGTCGGCAAAGAAATGCCGGCCTTCGATCAGCATGTCGCAAGAGACGGCCAGCTGGTGGCCGGGAGCCGGCTGCAGCAGCGCGCAGTCGTCGCCGATGCCCAGCGCCACGCCCGGCGCGGCCGCAGGCTGCGGGCGCTGGAAATAGCGCCGGATCAGCTCGAATTCACCCAGGGCCACGGCGTTTCAGTGCAGCGTGCGCCGGGGGTTGCCGTGCGGGCCCGGGTCGCTGAGCGCGTCCAGCACGAACAGCGGGATGTCCACGTCGAAGCGCTCCCCGTCCTCGGCCACGAAGAAGTAGCTGCCGTGCATGGTGCCGGTGGGCGTGGCCAGGCGGGTGCCGCTGGTGTACTCGAAGGTTTCGCCCGGCTGCAGCAGCGGCTGGCGGCCCACGACGCCCAGACCGCGGACTTTTTCGGTGCGGCCGTTGGCGTCGTTGACGTTCCAGCTGCGCGCAATGAGCTGCGCGGCCACCTCGCCGGTGTTGGTGATGGTGATCGTGTAGGCAAAGACGTAATGCCCCTGCGCCGGCGCCGACTGCTCGGGCAGGTGCCGGGCCTGGACCTCGACGTGGATCTGGTAGCGGGCCATATATAGTGCGGGTTGCCTGCCGTATCCTAAAGCGAGTTTTCCGGCCATGTCCACGACCTACCGCATTGCCCCCTCCATCCTCTCGGCCGACTTCGCCCGTCTGGGCGAGGAGGTGCGCAACGTCATCGCCGCCGGTGCGGACTGGATCCACTTCGACGTGATGGACAACCATTACGTGCCCAATCTCACATTCGGCCCCATGGTCTGCCAGGCGCTCAAGCCCCATGCGCAAACGCCCGACGGGCAGGCCGTGCCGATCGACGTGCACCTGATGGTGCAGCCGGTCGATGCGCTGGCCGAAGCCTTTGCCGCCGCCGGCGCCAGCCTGATCAGCTTCCATCCGGATGCGTCCACCCACGTGCACCGCAGTATTCAGGCTATCAAGAGCAAGGGTTGTCAGGCTGGGTTGGTGTTCAACCCGGCCGCGCCGCTGGACGTGCTGGACTGGGTGATCGAGGACATCGACCTGATCCTGATCATGAGCGTGAACCCCGGTTTTGGCGGCCAGGGCTTCATCGACTCGGCGCTGCGCAAGGTGGAGGCCGCGCGCCGGCGCATCGACGCCTGCGGCAAGGACATCCGGCTCGAAGTCGATGGCGGCATCAAGGCCGACAACATCCGCCGTGTCGCCGATGCCGGGGCCGACACCTTCGTGGCCGGCAGCGCCATTTTTGGCAAGCCGGACTACCGGGCCGTGATCCAGGCCATGCGCCAGGCGCTGGCCTGAGGCCGCGCTGAGCCAGACTGCCGGTGTGCCGCGCATCCGCGCCGCGGGCGGGTTTGCCGGGGGACACGGGCCGCGCGTTCGGCGCTAGGATGTGCGCCCAGTGATGAGCCGCACCGATACAGAACCACAAAGCGCGCCCGCCGCCAGGGAGGTTGCCACCGCGTCGCCGCCGCCGCGCTCCTGGCCAGCGTGGGTGTGGCGCCTGCTGCCCGAGGGCAGCCAGGTGCACCGCTGGGTGCGGCTGGCGCTGTACCTGGTGCTGCTGCTGGTGGGCGCGCTGGCCTACTGGCTGGCGCACGAGCAACGCCAGGGCGAGCTGGTGCGCCAGGCCGACGCCGAGATCATCCGCATCGCCAGCAGCCAGGCCACCCAGATCCAGCGCATGAGCATGCTGCTGACCCGCTTGCGCGCCGGCGAGGGAGTCGAGGAGGAAGTGCTCAACGCCCTGGCCGAGACGCTGGCGCAGACCCAGAACCAGGCCGCCCAGCTCGACACTCTGCTGGTGCGCCAGGGTGCTTGGAGCGAAGGCCACCGCCCGCAGCTGCGGGCGGCCATTTTCGAGTGGCAGGACCGGCGCGAACGCGTCTGGTACCGCGCGCAGACCCTGCTGTGGCTGACCGACCGGGGCGCGGTGCGCCAGCGCGACCGGGCCACGCTCTTTCTGCAGACCGAGCTGGAGTCGTTCTGGCTGACCACCCAGACCCTGGTGGACGAGCTGCAGCTGGCCGCGCAGGAACGGGCCCGGCGCATGCTGCGCCAGATCGAGTTTTCCGCCAACGCCACCCTGGCGCTGCTGGCCGTGCTGCTGCTGGCGGTGGCCGAGCCGCTGGTGGCCTTCGTGCGGCGCCAGGGCGAGCGGCTGCGCGCGCAGTCGGCCGAGCTGCAGCAGCTGGCGCTGGTGGCGCAGCGCACCTCCAACTGGGTGGCGGTGGTAGATCCGCAGCGCAACGTGCTGTGGTGCAACGAAGCCTTTTTGCGCGGCAAGGGCTGCACGATGGAGGAGATGCGCGGCCAGCATGCGGCGTTGCTCAAGCCCAACGAATACAACGACGCGGAGGAAATGCAGCGCCTGCTGACCGAGCTGGACATGGGGCTGCCGGTGCGGGTGCAGGTCATGCACCGCGGCCGCCAGGGGCAGGAAGTGTGGCTGGACGTGGACTACCAGCCCATTCACGACGCAGCCGGCACCCTCACGGGCTTCACGCTGGTGGCCAGCGACATCACCGAAAGCCGCAACGCGCAGGTCCGCATGCAGACGCTGCTGGACACGCTGCCGGTGGCCGTGGTGCTGCAGTCGGCCCGGGGGCTGGTGGTCGAGTGCAACCGCCAGGCCCAGGAGCTGCTGGGCGCGCCGGGCCAGCGCCTGATCGGCCGCGACCGGCTGGCCGAGGAAGGGCAGATCCTGCGGCCGGACCTCACGCCGCTGCCGCTGGACGAGCGCCCCAGCCGGCGCACCCTGCTCAGCGGCCAGGGGCTGCGCGGCGAGCTCATCGCCCACGTGCGCCCGGACGGTCTGCGCTGGCACATGGTCAACACCGAGCCGCTGCGCGATGCCACCGGCCATCTGCAAGGCGTGGTCACCTGCATCGTCGATGTGACCCAGCAGCGCGAGCAGCAACAGCTGCTGACGCTGGCCATTGAAAGCGCTTCGCTGGGCGTGTGGCACTGGGACATACCCAGCGGCCGCATGGAGGTCAACGACCGGCTGCTGCAGCTCTTCGGCTACGCGCCGGGGCAGCTGGAGCTGACTTCCGAGGTTTTCCACGGGCTGATCCATCCGGACGACCGGCCCGGCTGGGACTGGGCCATCCGCACCAATCTGCGCGACTCGCGCCATCCCTTGCACTGGGAGGTGCGGGTGCGCCACGGCAGCGGCCGCTGGATCTGGCTGCTGTACAGCGGCACCGTGGTGGCGCGCGACCGCGACGGCCGGGCCCTGCGCATGGCCGGCATCTGCTACGACATCCAGGCGCAGAAGGAGCTGGAAGAGCAGCTGCGCCAGAGCGCGCGCACCGACAGCCTCACGCGCCTGCCCAACCGGGTGGAGCTGCTCAACCGCATCCACCAGTCGCTGCAGCGCGCGCGCCAACAGCCGGGCTACTGCTTCGCGGTGTTGTTCATGGACTTCGACCGCTTCAAGCAAGTCAATGACACGCTGGGCCATGCGGTGGGCGACGAGCTGCTGCGCCAGATCGCGCAGCGGCTGGAGTCCAGCTTGCGCCCGGGCGACGCCTTCGTGCAGACCAGCGACTTCAGCCAGATGGCCGCGCGCATCGGCGGCGACGAGTTCGTCGTGCTGCTGGACGACATCCGCGGCGACCTGGACGCCCAGGTGGTGGCCGCGCGGCTGCTGGAAGTGCTGTCCGAGCCGTACCAGATCGGCCCGCATCGCATCAGTTCCTCGGCCAGCATCGGCATCGTCACCACCGCCCACATGGCCGACGACCCCGACAGCGTGCTGCGCGACGCCGACATCGCGATGTACGAGGCCAAGCGGCTGGGGCGCGGGCGCTACGAGATGTTCGAGCCGTCGATGCGCAAGCGCGTGCACGATGACGTGGAGCTGGAGAACGATCTGCGCCAGGCCCTGGCGCAGGGCGAGATCCAGGTGGTCTATCAGCCCGTGATCGAGCTGGGCAGCGGCCGCTTCATCGGCATGGAGGCGCTGGCGCGCTGGCAGCACCCACGGCGCGGCGCCGTCTCGCCCCTGCAGTTCATTCCGCTGGCCGAAGCGACGGGGCTGATCGCGCGGCTGGGCGAGCACGTGCTGCGTACCGCCTGCCGCGACCTGCTGCAGCTGCGCGCCGACCTGGGCGAAGCCGCGCCGCGCACCGTCTCGGTCAATCTGTCGCGGGCCCAGCTGCGCCAGGCCGGCTTCGCCGCGCAGCTGGCGCAGTGGCTGTATGCCGAAGGGCTGGAGCCGGGTGCGATGGTGCTCGAAGTGACCGAAAGCCTGGCCGCGCAGGACGAAACCGTGCAGGCCGCGCTGCGCGAGGTGCGCGCGCTGGGCGTGGCGCTGGCGCTGGACGACTTCGGCACCGGCTACTCCTCGCTGTCGTGCCTGCACGAGCTGCCGGTCAATGAGGTCAAGATCGACCGCTCCTTCGTCAGCCAGGCGCTGGCCAGCGACTACCACCGCATCATGATCGAGGCCACGGCCCGCATGGCGCAGGCGCTGGGCCTGCAGGTCGTGGCCGAGGGCATCGAAACGCCCGAGCAGCAGACGCTGATGCGCACCCTCGGCTGCCGCAAGGGGCAGGGCTATCTGTACAGCCCGCCGCTGCCGCGACCCCAGCTGACGCACTGGGCGCGCTCACGCGGCAGTGTCTGATCGTGCCCGGGGGTCAGGACTTCAGGCCCAGCAGGTCGTTTTTCAGCTGCCAGTCCGCCGGCGCGCGCCCGAGCCAGATGCCCATCAGCGCCGCGAAGAACTCCGGCTCACGGAAAGGCTCGCCTTGGGGCTGGCCCTTGACGGTGATGATCAGCCCCTGCCCAGGGATCCAGTCCATCGCGAAGCTCTCGCCGGGCAGCAGCTTCTTGTGCGCCGAGAAGATCTGGCTCATGCGCAGAATGCCCGGCACCAGCTGGGCAAAGGCGGCGCGCTCCATGTTGTCTTCCATGCCGCGCGCAAAGAGCTTGCCCAGCTCGTTCGCGTCGATCTCGCGCAGCATCGTGATGGCCATGCGCTTGGGTCCGGGGGTTTTGAGCAGTTCCTCCAGCGAAGCCACCTTGCGCGGCACGTACAGCCCGGCGGCATAGACCTTGAACACCGCCTTGTAACGGATGCCCGCACCGTTGAGCTGCAGCGCCGTGCCCTGCAGCTCCACCCGCGCGGGAAAGTCCACGCCGGCCACCTCCACGGCGCCGGCCTGCAGGGCCGCGCCCAGCGCGCACGCGGCCACGGCCTGACGAAGCAGAAAACGCATACCCAGCCTCCAGGAATAGAACGATCGTTCGTTTTAATTATCCGAAGGCCGCCGCGCGCCGGCCTCAGGGTTTTCATGGGGGCGCGGGCGCTGCGGCCGCTTGAGCCGGTGCTTTGCTACACTGGTGCGCATGTTCGTTCACCGTCTCGTCAGCACAGGTTGCAGCGACCGGGGGGCCTGGCCCTGGCGTTGCTGAGCTGACCGCGCCCCCCGCGGCCGGTGCGCCCTGCGCGTGCTGCGCCGCCACCCGGCCGGCCGGGCCTTCGACGGTGCTGCGGCCGCCATCCCCTGACGATCCGCCGCCTGCGCCCTGGCGCCGCGGCGGGCCCCACCGGAGAGTTTTGCGTCATGAACGAACAGGAATTTCAGGAACTGGCCCGCCAGGGCTACAACCGCATCCCGCTGACGGCCCAGGCCTTCGCCGATCTGGAGACGCCGCTGTCGGCCTATCTGAAGCTCGCCCAGGTGCAGGACGGCGGGCGCCACAGCTTTTTGCTGGAGTCCGTGGTCGGGGGCGAGCGCTTTGGCCGCTACAGCTTCATCGGCCTGCCGGCGCGCACGCTGTTGCGTGCCAGTGGCTTCGGCGCGGCGGCGAAGACCGAGGTGGTGACCGACGGCCAGGTGGTGGAGACGGCGCCGGGCAACCCGCTGGACTTCATCGCCGCCTACCAGCGGCGCTTCAAGGTGGCGCTGCAGCCCGGCATGCCGCGCTTCTGCGGCGGGCTGGCCGGCTATTTCGGCTACGACACGGTGCGCCATATCGAGAAAAAGCTGGCGCACAGCTGCCCGCCCGATCCGCTGGGCTGCCCCGACATCCTGCTGCTGCAGTGCGAGGAACTGGCCGTGATCGACAACCTGTCGGGCCGGCTGCACCTGATCGTCTATGCCGACCCCGCGCAGCCGCGCGCCTTCGAGGTGGCGCAGGCGCGGCTGGCCGAGCTGCGCGAGCGCCTGAAGGCGCCGGTGCAGGCGCCGCCGGTCGTGCCGCAGCCCCACGCACCCGAGCAGCGCGGCTATGCCAAGGCCGACTTCCTGGCCGCGGTGGAGCGGGCCAAGGCGCTGATTCAGGCGGGCGACTTCATGCAGATCGTCATGGGCCAGCGCATCAGCAAGCCCTACACGCAAAGCCCGCTGAGCCTGTACCGCGCGCTGCGCACGCTCAACCCCAGCCCCTACATGTACTACTACCACCTGGGCGACGTGCACGTGGTGGGCTCCTCGCCCGAGATCCTGGTGCGGCAGGAGAAGACGCCCCAGGGCGGCGCCAAGGTCACGATCCGCCCGCTGGCCGGCACGCGTCCGCGCGGCGCCACGCCCGAGGCCGACAAGGCCGCCGAGGTGGAACTGGTCAACGACCCGAAGGAGCGCGCCGAGCACGTGATGCTGATCGATCTGGCGCGCAACGACATCGGCCGCATCGCGAAGATCGGCAGCGTCAAGGTGACGGAAGCCTTTGCCGTGGAGCGCTACAGCCACGTGATGCACATCGTCAGCAACGTCGAGGGCGAGCTGCTCGACGGCCTGGGCAATATGGACGTGCTGCGCGCCACCTTCCCGGCCGGCACCCTGAGCGGCGCGCCCAAGGTGCATGCGATGGAGCTGATCGACCAGCTGGAGCCGGTCAAGCGCGGCATCTACGGTGGCGCCTGCGGCTACCTGAGCTACGCCGGCGACATGGACGTGGCCATTGCCATCCGCACCGGCGTCATCAAGGACGGCATGCTGCACGTGCAGGCAGCGGCCGGCGTGGTGGCCGATTCCGTGCCCGAGTTGGAGTGGAAGGAGACCGAGCACAAGGCCCGCGCCGTGCTGCGCGCCAGCGAGCTGGTCGAGGAGGGGCTGCAATGAAACCGCTGCGGCTCCTGATGGTGGACAACTACGATTCGTTCACCTACAACCTGGTGCAGTACTTCGGCGAGCTGGGCGCCGAGGTGGAAGTGCACCGCAACGACGAGATCACGCTGGCCGAGATCGAGGCCAGGCTGCAGGCCGGCCGGTTGGACCGCCTGGTCATCTCGCCCGGTCCCTGCTCACCGGCCGAGGCCGGCATCTCGGTGGCGGCGATCCGCCACTTCGCCGGCAAGCTGCCCATCCTGGGCGTGTGCTTGGGGCACCAGAGCATCGGTGCGGCATTCGGCGCGCGGATCGTGCGGGCGCAGCAGCTCATGCACGGCAAGACTTCTCTGATCACGACCACGCAGGAGGGCGTGTTCCGGGGGCTGCCGCAGCGCTTCACCGTCAACCGCTACCACTCGCTGGCCATCGAGCGCGCCACCTGTCCGCCCGAGCTGAGAGTCACGGCCTGGACCGACGACGGCGAGATCATGGGCGTGAAGCACGCCACGCTGCCCATCGAGGGCGTGCAGTTTCACCCCGAATCCATCCTGACCGAGCATGGCCACGCCATGCTGAAAAACTTCCTGGAGACCGTCTGATGCCGACCACCCACCAGATCACCCCGCAGGAGGCGCTGCAGCGCGTCATCGAGCACCGCGAGATCTTCCACGACGAGATGCTGCACATCATGCGGCTCATCATGGGCGGCGAGATGTCGCCGGTGCTGATGGCGGCGCTCATCACCGGCCTGCGCGTCAAGAAGGAGACGATCGGCGAGATCACCGCCGCGGCGCAGGTGATGCGTGAGTTCTCCACCAAGGTCCATGTGGCCGACAGAACCCATCTGGTGGACATCGTCGGCACCGGCGGCGACGGCGCCCACACCTTCAACATTTCCACCTGCGCGATGTTCGTGGCTGCCGCGGCCGGCGCCAAGGTCAGCAAGCATGGGGGGCGCAGCGTCTCCAGCAAGAGCGGCAGCGCCGACGTGATGGAGGCGCTGGGCGTGAACATCAACCTCAAGCCCGAGGCCATCGCCCAGTGCATCGCCGAAACCGGCATGGGCTTCATGTTCGCGCCCAACCACCATCCGGCCATGAAGAATGTGGCGCCGGTGCGGCGCGAACTCGGTGTGCGCACGCTGTTCAACATCCTGGGGCCGCTGACGAATCCGGCCGGCGCGCCCAACATCCTGATGGGGGTGTTCCATCCGGATCTGGTGGGCATCCAGGTACGGGCGCTGCAGCGCCTGGGCACCGAGCACGCGGTGGTCGTCTATGGCAGGGACGGCATGGACGAAATCAGCCTGGGCGCGGCCACGATGGTGGGCGAGCTGCGCGACGGCCAGATCCTGGAGTACGAGATCCATCCGGAAGACTTCGGCCTGGCCATGGCCAGCACGCGCCACATCCAGGTCGAAACGCCGGAGCAGTCACGCGCCATGCTGCTGGCGGTGCTGGACGGGCAGCCCGGCGTGGCCAGCGACATCGTCGCGCTCAACGCGGGGGTGGCGCTGTATGCGGCCAACGTGGTGGACAGCATGGCCGCCGGCGTGGCGCGAGCGCGCGAGGTCATCGCCAGCGGCGCGGCCAAGGCCAAGCTGGAGCAGCTGGTGACGGTGGCGCACCGGCTCGGCCAGGCGGGTTGAGGCCATGTGGCAGGACCCGGGAACCTGGATCGCGCTGGGGGTGTCCCTGGTGTTCGTGATCGCCGCGGTCGTCATGCACCGCGTGTTCGTGCGCATCCTCAAGGGCGATGCGGCCCGCAAGGACTCCGATGAGTGACATCCTGAACCAGATCGTGGCCGTCAAGCGCGAGGAAGTCGCTGCGGCCGTCAAGAAAAAATCCCTCGCGGCCATGCGCGCTGATGCCGAAAGCCGCGTGCTCACGCGGGACTTCGTCGGCGCGCTGCGGCGCAAGATCGACGCCGGCGCCGCCGCGGTGATTGCCGAAATCAAGAAGGCCAGCCCGAGCAAAGGGGTGCTGCGCGCCGATTTCATCCCGGCCGACATCGCCCAGAGCTATGCGCAGGGCGATGGCCGCACCAGCGCCGCCTGCCTGTCGGTGCTGACCGACCGGCGGTTTTTCCAGGGCCAGCCGGACTACCTGAAGCAGGCCCGCGCCTCCTGCGACCTGCCGGTGCTGCGCAAGGACTTCATGATCGACCCCTACCAGATCTACGAGTCGCGCGCGATGGGGGCGGACTGCATCCTGCTGATCGCCGCCTGCCTGGACGATGCGCAGCTGCGCGACCTCGAAGCGATCGCGCTGGCGCTGGACATGGCGGTGCTGGTCGAGGTGCATGACAGTGCCGAGCTGGAACGCGCGCTCGCGCTCAAGACCCCGCTGATCGGCATCAACAACCGCAATCTGCGCACGTTCGAGGTCTCGCTCGACACCACGCTGGCGCTGCGCGCGCGCGTGCCGGCCGACCGGCTGCTGGTCACCGAATCCGGCATCCTGCACCGCGCCGACGTGCAGCGCCTGCGCGAAGCCGGGGTGCACGCCTTTTTGGTCGGCGAAGCCTTCATGCGCGCACCCGAGCCCGGGCTGGCCTTGGCGGAACTCTTTGCCTGATGGCGCAGGCGGCGCTGTTTCCGGCCGCCACAGCGGCTGATCGCCTGCAGGGCTGGACGCCTGGGGACTGGGCGCTGGCGCCGGATTGGCTGCCGCTGTGGCGGCGTTTCCTGCAGTCGCAGGCCGGCCAGATGCTGGCCCGGCGGCTGCAGTCCGAGCTGGCCGACGGGGCGGTGATCTATCCACCGCAACCGCTGCGGGCGCTGGCGCTCACGCCGCTGGCCACGGTGAAGGTGGTGATCCTCGGACAGGATCCCTACCACGGCCCAGGCCAGGCCGAAGGGCTGGCCTTTTCGGTGCCGCCGGGGCTGCCGCTGCCGCCTTCGCTGCGCAACATCTATGCCGAGCTTGCGCGCGATCCAGGGCTGGCTCCCTGGGTTGCGCCTGCGCACGGATCGCTACAGGCCTGGGCGCAACAGGGGGTGCTGCTGCTCAACACCTGCCTGACCGTGCAGGCGCAGCGCCCCGCCAGCCATGCCGGATGGGGTTGGGAGGCGCTCACTCAGGCGGTTTTGCAAGCCGTGCTGCAGCGGGCGCAGCCGGTGGTGTTCATGCTCTGGGGTGCCCACGCCCAGCGGGCGGTCGAGCAGGCCGGCGTGACGCCGGCGGCGCAACGGCTGATCCTGCGCGCCAACCACCCCTCGCCGCTATCGGCCCGGCGCGGCCCCGTGCCCTTCATTGGCTGCGGGCATTTCGGGCAGGCGAATGCGTTTTTGCAACAGCAGGGGGTGGGGGCTGTGCGCTGGTAGGTGCGTGCGGCGCGGGGGTGCTGTCACTGCCAGAAAACCATGGCATAATCCATGGTTCACCTGAGGGAGAGGTGGCCGAGTGGTTAAAGGCAGCAGACTGTAAATCTGCCCTCTTACGAGTACGCTGGTTCGAATCCAGCCCTCTCCACCAGAGCAGGAACGTCGAGTGAGGTTGGGGGTACGCTAGAGCGTGTCACGCCTTGGGGTTGTGGTGGTCCTTGCGGGCGCTGCGGCTTCGATGCGGGAGTAGTTCAATGGTAGAACCTCAGCCTTCCAAGCTGATGGCGCGGGTTCGATTCCCGTCTCCCGCTCCACGTCTTGATCTGGTTTGTTGGGTGAGCGTGCATGCCCATGTGGCTCAGTGGTAGAGCACTCCCTTGGTAAGGGAGAGGTCGCGGGTCCGATTCCCGCCATGGGCACCAGTTTTCAGGTGCGCGGCCGTCTGTGGCGTCGTGTCTTGGTGTGAAGTCGAAGTTGCTTTTCGCATCCTTTCTGGAGATTTGAAAAATGGCAAAAGAGAAATTTGAGCGGACCAAGCCGCACGTCAA
>DAIUCJ010000030.1:0-35643 GCA_036846225.1 Hylemonella sp. | reverse complement strand
GGAATGCATTGAGATTGGCACACGATTAATCCCGATCCCATCCCGAATGGAATCTGACATATACGTAACGGCCGTCTCATCTTCCCGTCAGCGGTGGCTTCGCAGAATACATACTGTGCAGTCGCACAAGGCATTGACAGAAATGCCTTCACGTTTGATTGAAAGGAGTGTAGAGATGAAAGCCAGGATTACCGCTGTTGTCGCCGCCACCGTGCTGAGCGCCATCGTAACCCCATCGTTCGCTGGTGACGCGGCAGCGGCCAGCGCCAAGAAAATGTTCCTCCTCAAGGACGGTGGAACCCTGTATGTATTCGAGGACGGCAAGACGGCGCTGGAAGACAAGTTCGGACGGGCTATCAACCTGAAAGAGGGGCAATCGCTCGAAACGGTCGATGGCCAGAAGATTACAGCCAACGGCAACGAGGTCGCTCGACTCGATGGTCTTCTCCGTCAGGGTCATTCCGGCGGTTGACTACTCGATTCAATTCGTGAACTGCACGCCAGCGGATGTCGGGCCAACTCGTTGACCAACACGCGCTGGCGGGCCATCGGTCATAGCTGGGGCTAACCACTCGATGGTAGGCTGCGACGCTACCGGTCAATCGGCGCCGCACAAGGTGAGAGTCCGCCCTGCATTGACTGACCGGCGTTCATTGCCGAGGCCATTGCGTCCACAACAACCCGCAGGATTGCCCGGGATTGCTCAATCGTTGAGAGAGTGGGTTGGATTCCGGTCGCGTCTGCACCACCATGATTCCACGCCCAACCTCTATCGGTTGGGCGTTTTCGTTTCCGAGTTCCGCCACACCACGCGGGGCTGCGGGCCGATCTGCGTGTGCCACGCCGCGGCGCCATGAGGCCCGGAAGCCGCCCGGCTGGACTCTCTTTCGCCCCCTGTTCTCTCTAAAAACTGGCCTGCTCCCGCAGCCGTACCGTGGCACGCGCGAGAAGGCTGCCACCAAGAAGATGCTTCAGGCGGCATCACGGGCCAGCTGCAATCTGGATCGTCTATGCACTGCTTGAGAGGGTGCTTGTATGGCTGTTTAGTTGACACGGGCCTGCGGGCTACTCCCAGCGGCGTGACTCATCGGGATTGCAATCGAAGCGGGAATTGGCATACTATGCCAATCCTTCATGCATGGAGATCGCCATGCCGACGCGCAATGTTGTCCTCACCGATCACCAGGCCGCGCTGGTAGAGCATTTGGTCGCCAGCGGTCGCTACCAGAACGCCAGCGAAGTGCTGCGCGAGGGCTTGCGTCTCGTCGAACAACGCGAGGCCGAGGACGCCGCCCGCCTCGAAGCGCTGCGCGCCGCCGCCAAGGCGGGCATCGCCGATATCGAGGCTGGGCGCTACCAGACGTTCGATACCCGGGAATCCTTGCGCGCTCACCTGAAGGCCGTGACAGCTCAAACGCTCGCCCAAGCATGAGCGAGCCGTGGCGCGTTCGCCTGGCCGCCAGTGCTGAGGCCGATTTGCTCGACATCGCGGCGTGGACAACGGAGCATTTCGGTTCCCGGCAGGCCGCGTTCTACATTGAGACCGTGACACAAGCCATCGAGGCCTTGCACGAGGGGCCCGACATCCTGGGGACTAAAGCGAGGGACGACATCGCGCCCGGCATTCGCACCCTGCATGTGGCGCGGCAGGGCAGAAAGGGACGCCACTTCGTCATGTTCCGGGTTGCCCCGGAGCGAGTCATCGAGGTACTCCGCCTGCTTCACGACAGCATGGATCTGTCGAGGCATTGGCCCAACGATGACGCCGTAATCCCATGAGTCCGTGTGCAGCGGGGCTACAGCGTGCTCCTGCGGGGGGAGGCGTGAAACGGACAAATGCCTGACATTCCGCTTTGGACCGAAGGATTACGCAGGGCATGGTCAATTGTCGTTTTCGGGGGGATCGGGATTGCACTCAGCAGGTGCGCTGCCGTGCAGCGCTGCCAGGCGTTGCAGCAAGTCCTCATCCACCCATGCCTGCGCGCGCAGCAGACCGGGGTATACGCGCCCCTGGTTGGCGTCTAGCGTGATCGGGTCGCCTTCTCGCAGCGTGTGGGGTCCGAAACGGATACTACGGGTGTTCAGGTCAATTTCCAGCTCGCTGCAGCCAACCAGGCACACGCGGCCCAGCTGGCGCGCGATCACGGCGGCATGTGCGGTGCGCGCTCCGCGCTGTGTCAGCAGGCCGGCGGCGTGGTCTAGCGCAGCGATGTCAGCGGTTTCGGCATCACGACGCACCAGGATGACCGAAGCGCCAGCGGCCTGACGCGTTCGCACCCGCATCTCATCAAGGGCAATCTCACCGGCAGCCACGCCAGGGCTGGCCGGGGTGGCTTCGGCCAAGGGTTGCGGCAGCGTCTCATCATTGCCTATCAGTCGCTGGAGCTGCAGTGCCGCACGGTCCAACCCAGCGGTACGCTCCTGGGCGGTGGCGCGGTCGATGCTACCCGCAGCCAGCAGATCGAGCGCGATGCGCGCCGCTGCCACTGCTGTGCGCTTGCCGTCGCGCGTCTGCAGCAGGTAGAGACGGCCCTGTTCGACAGTGAACTCGAACTCCTGCATGTCAGTGCCGAGCGCTTCCAGCAGCGGGGCTAGAGTTTGCAGTTCGCGCCACACGGCAGGCAGGCGTGCAGCCAGCGCTGCATGGCCGTGCGCGCGGCGTCGGCCGGAGACAACGTCTTCGCCCTGGGCATCGAATAGAAAATCGACCCAGGGGGCAGGTTGCCCGTCGATGGGGTTGCGTGTGAAGCCGACACCGGCTCCGGAAAGGCTGCCGGCGTTGCCAAATACCATCGCTTGCACGGTGACGGCGGTGCCGGGGCTGTCATCGAGGCCGTGCCGGCTGCGGTAGTGGCGGGCCTTGGGGCTGTCCCAGGAGGCGAATACTGCGCCGATGGCGCGCTGCAGCTGCTCGTACGGGTTTTGCGGGAAGGGCTGTCCCGTGGCGGTCGCGTAGGCTGCCAGGCAACGGCGGGTGATCGCGCGCAGCTCGTCGAACGCGAGTTCGTGTGCGGCGCGACCGGCGGCCACGGCCGTCCATTCGGCCTCGAACCGCTCCTTGGGCAGGCCGGCGACGATTTCGCCGAAGCCGCTGACCAGGCGGCGGTAAGCGTCCCAGGCCAGCCGCGGCTGGCCTGTCAGCGCCACCAGGCCGTCGATGGCGGTGTCGTTCAGGCCTATGTTGAGGAGTGTTTCCATCATGCCAGGCATGGACACCGCTGCGCCCGAGCGCACCGATACCAGCAGAGGCCGGCGAGCGTCACCCAGGCGCCGACCGCTGGCGGCTTCCAGAGCGGCCAGCGCGCCGCGCCAGGTCGCCGGGTCTGCGCCGAGGCGACGGCGTTGTGCGTCGGTGCAATAAGCCGTGCCGAGCACGAAACCCGGCGGCACCGGCAGCCCGGCGCGCGCCATGCGCCACAGGTTGTAGGCTTTGAAGCCCATGCGCTGGGCTGAAGGGTCTATCGGTGCGGGAGCCGAGGGGCAGGCAATGGCGAACAGTTCGGCCGGCCAGTCGCCGCTGGCCGCGATCTCTGCGGCGTTCATGCGCTGACCCCACTGTGGCTGAATACCCATTCGCGCAGGCCGTAGGCGGCGGCCAGCAGGTGGTCGCTGGTGCGCTCGAGCTGGCCAGCCAGGTCCAGCGCCACCAGCAACGACGCCGTATCGCGCGTGTGGGTCAGTGCATGGCGGCGGATCTGGCGCAGCAGGTCGTCGCACTCGCGCTCGGCACGCAGCACCTGCCAGGTGGCCGTGACGAAGGCGTCATGGTCGTCGTCCTCACGCTGGCCGTCCAACCGGCGCGCCAGCGCCAAGGCCTTGATCTGCTCCTGGGTGGCGTTGAGCACGGCTTCGGCCAGCCGCTGCAGCAGCGCATGCAGGGGGGTATCCCAGCCATGCCGGTGTTCGGCCGCCAGGCTGATGACGAAGGTGCACTCTTCCAATGCGTCGGCCGCATCGTCGAAGCGCTCGATGAGCGCGCTCAAAGGCCGCCAGCGTGGCTGGCGCATGGCCTGCTGACGTGCGTGCATCACCAGGTGGTCGGCACGGCGCTCCCAGTCTTTGCCGCGCTGGGCCAGTCGCTGCGCTTCTTCGGCGTGAGGCAGCGGTGGCTGCAGTGCTCCGGCGACCGCAGCAGCCAGTGCTTCGCAGTAAGCAGCGTGTTCGGCCAGCAGTTCCAGCTCGGGCTGGCGGCGTTGCAGCTGGCGTGCCAGCTGCAACCGCGCTTCGTCGGCTACCATTGCGCGCGGTTGCTGCTGCCGTGCGGCCTGGGTGGCCAGCCGCATCAGTGCCAGCAGATAAGCTTCAGCGGCGGCCTCGCCCAGCACTTCGTCAAGACGGTCGCCGATGCGAAAAGCGCGCTCCCCTACGGCCTGCATGGCGTCATAGACCAGGCGCTCACCGCCAGCGCGTAGCCAGCCGATATGGCCGATTTCCTGGCGGACGGCCTCTTCCAGCAGCGCGATGGCACGCTCCTTGCGCACGAAGTGCTGCAGGCGCTTGCGTGCGCGGTTCCAGTCGATCAAGAAAACAATGCGGGCCGCGATCGCTTCGAGCAGTGTTTGCAGACGGGTCTCGTTCTCGGCGTCGAAGGTCGCAACACCGTATTGATAAGCTTCGCCCTGATTGAGGTCGGCATCGCGTCGTGTGCCGCTTTCGTGCCACTGGGCGCCCAGCTCGGCCAGCTGGCGCTGGAAGAAGGCGAAGCGGCTGCGGTGCAGGTCGGAATAAGTCAGGCTGATGCGCAGTCCGACGACTTCCAGCACCAGCACGTGCGCATCGTTGGTGCCGATGTCGTTCTGGATCAGCAGCCGCTCACCATCGCGTGTGGCGGCGGTTTCCAGGCCCGGGTGGTCGAACTTCAGCCAGGCCGTGCGCTGCAGGCCACGCATGAAGGCGGCGACACGGGCGCGATCGTTCGCGTCGTCAAGTTGCCAGACTTGCGCGCCGTCGATCTGCTCGCTGTGCAGGCCAGCGGCGAGCTGATTGAGCCGCTTGTGCAGGTCCATCACCAACAGGTGCAGGCTGTCGTCGCTCTTGCCGTCCTTGGTGCGTTGGCCGTGCGTCAGCTGGTGCAGCCGCTGCGTATCCAGGACTTCGTCGTGAATGGCTTCTAGCCATGTCTGCCAGCTGCTGCAGCGGGCCGTCAGGTCGGCATCGGTCGTGGCGGCGAGCACAGGTCGCGCCATGGTTGCCAGCTCGCTGGCCAGCAGGGCGGCCAGGCGGGGCAGCTCGGGTACCAGCGTGGCCTCGCCGTCGCGGCTGGCGCTGCTGGGCAGATCGCGCAGCCACGAGCCATTAAGTCCTGCTGCAGCCAGTTCGTGGCTCCAGTCGGCAACCGGCTGGCGCGGATGCCACGCATGGGCGTGGGCGCTTTGCAGCAATGTCAGCAGCAGCTTGAGGCGGTCATTGGCACGCAGGGCAGCGTGTATCCAGGCAGGCAGCAGCAGGCTCGGCTGCCCCAGCGATGCGACGGCAGAGGTCTTTTCCATGCAGCGACTATCGCGCTTTGACGATGACGACGGCATGACAAGACCCCCGCCGGGCTTTCGAGTGGCTGGGTCTCAGGGCGGCCACCATGCCGCTGCCACCAGCGAGGGGACAGCCCTATGACAGCTCAGCTGCCGCTGCCCCGGCTGGGGGTGCAGCAGGCGAAGGCGTTCACGACCGCTTGCGCAGCCACCAGCGGCGGCCGAGCTGGACGAGCACCGCTGCCAGGAGCAGACCCAGCAGAGCCCAGTGCTCGATGCGCTGGACATCTTGCATGTGGCGCGCCAGCGTTTCGCCGAGCAGCCAGCCGGCACCGGCTACCAGCAGCGCCCACAGCGCGGCCGACAGCACGTTGAGCAGCAGAAAGCGCCCGGCAGGCACGCCGCTGATGCCGATGGCCAGCGGCAGCGCAGTGCGCAGGCCCCAGGCAAAGCGCATCGCCAGGATGACCGCGAGCGGATGGCGCTCGATCAGCTCCAGCGCACGCTGCAGGGCCGCGGCCCGCGACGGCCAGCGCTGCGCCAGGGCCGACCCGTGCCGGCGCCCCAGCCAGAAGTAGAACTGGTCGCCCAGCGTCGCGCCCGCCCAGGCCACGGCGATGACGGCATGGAAGTCGAGATAGCCGCGGTGGGCGCCGAAGCCGGCCAGCATCAGGACGGTCTCGCCCTCCAGCAGACTGCCGGCGAACACGGCCCACAGGCCATAGCGGCCAAGTAGCAGCGCCAGGTCCATGCGGGCGAGGATAAACCATGGTGCTTCAGGCGGCCATGGCAGCGGCGGGCGCGGTTGGTGCGGCCTGGCTGCCCACGGGCTGCCAGCGGCCCTGTGCATACCGCATGAAGCCGTTGCCTTCGAAGCGCCACAGATGCAGCCAGCCGTGGTCCAGCAGCCGGCGGACCACTTCGTGCCGGTCGATGACGGCGTCGATGGCCTGCTGCGCAGCGTCGATGACCACGGTCAGGCGCAGGGGTTCGTGGATCCACTGGCTGCCATCGTGCAGGGACTGCCGTGCCAGGCCGATGCGCAGGTCGCCGCCGTTGCCTTCGAAGACGCCGAGATGGCCGCCCACGACGTTGTGCAGGACCTTGTTGCCGCTGCCCAGGCGATCGGGGTCGCAGGTCGAGGCGTGGTACTGCCAGTTGATCCAGTGGGTGACCAGCATCGGAGCGGTCATCAACAGCTCCAGCACGCTGCCGTCCGGATCGTTGCGGGCATCGTAGTCGTGCAGAAAGCAGCGGCCGTCCAGCGCCACGCCACGGCTTCTGTGCCGCGGCGCGATCACGAAGGCGGCATTGCCGGCCAGCCCCCATTCCGGTCGGGTCTGGGCGCCGTCGTTGGCCCGCTGGCGCAGCCGCGCCAGCAGGGCCGATGCGCCGGCCCGCGCGTCGAGCTGCAGCCGTGGGGCCCGCGCCTGGCGCACCTGCGCGCAGGCTGTGGCGAGCGCCGCTTGCAGCCGCTGCCAGCGGGCCTGTGCCGGTGCGGGCAGCAAATCGAGGTCGAAGCCTTCGATCTCGTCGGTGGTGGTGTTGTGCAGCGCCGCCACAAACACGGTGGACGCAGGGATCTCGATGCCGCGGCGCTGCAGCTGCGCGCGCACCGCCGGCTCGTTGAGCAGCTGAGCTAGGCTGCGCGCATTGGCCTCGCCGGTCTGGCCGCAGCAGGCGCCGCAGTCCAGCGCTGCCGCCTGCGCGTTGTTGGCCGACTGGCTGCCATGTCCGATCAGCAGCACCAGCGGCGCCAGCTGGCGCGTCAGCCCCATGGCCGTGAGCACGCGCGCCGCCAGATCCACTTGCGCCTGCAGGTCCAGGCCCGTGAGCCGGGGGCGGCAGATGGGGCGGTAGCGCGCCGGCACGCCGGCCAGGTCGTCATGGCGGCGGGCGTGTGGGCCGGGCCGCAGCCAGCGGCCGAGCGGGCCGAGGTAGGCCAGCCCGGCGGCCTCGACGAACGAAAACGCCGCTGCCGGCCAGCGGCCGGCCTCTGCCCACTGCTGCTGCAGCGCCAGGCGGGTGCGGCGGGCGCGGCTGGCGGCTTGCTGGCGCCGCTCATCGGCCGCGCGCTGCTGCGGCTCGGCGCTGACAATGGCATCGGTCATCTCGACCGCAGGCGCCAGCAGGCCGGGCAGCTGCGGGCGCCGGGCGGCCGTGCCCAGCGGGGTGTAGGCTGCCGGCAGGCCGAAGAAGCCGGCAAACCCCAGCGTCTGCACGGCAGGCCAGGCCTGCTCCAGCGCGTGCCGCAGCGGCTCGCTGCGCACGTCGATGCAAAACACCGCCTGCACTTCGGTCGCGCAGGGCGTGGCCGGTTGCGCCGCGGCGCGGCCGAGCTGTGCGGCTAGCTGGCGCTGGTAGGCCAACTCCCAGGCCAGCTGCCAGACCTCGTCCACCGCCAGGCTCTGCTCGGCCCTGCGCAGGGCCTGCGGCGCGCGCTCCCAGCTCTGGCGCAGGGCCGCGAAGGCCGGCTGCGCCGCGGCCTCGCCCTTGCACTCGAGCAGCAGCACGCCCCAGGCCAGGCGGATCGCCAGCAGCTCCCGCAGGTGCGGGTCCTGCTCTCCGCGCTGGCCGGCCAGCCAGCCCAGGTAAGCGCACCAGGAAGCCCAGCCATGGACGGTGAGCAGCACCGCTTCCAGGTAATCCGCCCACACGGCCGGGTCGAGCCCGAGCCGTTGCATCACCCACTGCTCGGCGTCGCGCGCCAAGGCCGGTAGGGCGCCGATGGCGCGGCCGAGCCGCGGCAGGCCCATCAGCAGGCCGATGCCATGGTCGTGCTGCAGGGTGTCGCGCCAGAACGCGTACAGGCCATGGTCGCGCTGCGGCTGCCAGTCGGCCTGCTGCCGGTCGAAGTAGGCGGCGCAGGTCTGGCTGACCTGGTGGGTGATGGCCTGCCGCCAGGACAGCCGGGTGTGCCGCTGCGGGTCGTCGTCGAGCACGTCGATCAGCAGGGGCAGGGTGGGCACGGCGTGCTCGGTCTGCAGCGCCTGCACGCAGTCCTGCATAGTCAGGCCGGGCGCATCGGTTGCCTGCAGCTGGCGCAGCGCGCCGGTCAGGTCCTGCGGCGTGATGCGTCCTTGCGTCCAGGCGTGCCGCAGCTGCGACCGGGGAGGAAACACCCGTATGCCTGCAAGCACCGCCATGCGGGCCGCCACCCGGCGCACCGGCATGTCGATGCGGCCCCAGTGCGGGTTGACCGCGATGGCGCGATCCAGCGGCCAGGCAGGGGCGATCCTGCGGCAGGCCTGCTCGCAGGCCTGGTCGATGCGCGCGGCCAGCCCGTCTGCGTGCAGGGCCGGCGGCTGCGGCGCGGTCATTGTCGGATGGCTCATCGGGTTCCTCTCTTTCGTTCAGCGGGGTGCGTAGGCGGGCTGCGTCTGGGCGGCGGCGCTGGCGCGCGGGCTGCCGCCCGGCCACGACCCGGGCCACAGCCGCAGGGCCAGCCGGGTGTAGGCCTCATCGACGTAAAAACCGGCGTAGCTCCAGCGCCACCAGGCGGCCAGCCAGTGGGGATGCAGCTGCAGCAGGGCCAGGCACAGGTACAGGCCGGCCATTGCGGCCGCAGCCAGCCAGCCCCAGGCCTCGTGCGGGGCATCCCGCAGCTGCAGCGGGGCTGCCGCATGCACCAGCAGGACCAGCGCCGACAGCCCCGCCACCATGGCCAGGCCGGCCAGCAGCATCGCGGCCTGCATGCGCCAGCCGGCATCCGAGCGGCGCAGCCACAGCAGCGGCGCCCAGGCCAGCCCCAGCAGCAGGCTCCACCACCAGGGCCAAGGGGCCTGCGCCGGCGTGGCGGCGATCAGGCCGACCACCGGCACGCTCAGCAGCGGCGCCAGCATCAGGCTGGCCGCCGCAGGCGGCCCCGGCTCGCGCAAAGCCTGCAGGCGGGTCTGGCGCACCGCCTCACCGGCCGACAGAAAGGCGTGGGCCTTGTACAGCGAATGGCCGATCAGATGCAGCGCCGCCATCGTGTACAGGCCCAGCGCGCATTCGAGCAGCATGAAGCCCATCTGCGCCACGGTGGACCAGGCCAGCCGCACCTTGATGCTGACGCGCGTGAGCATCACCATGCCGGCCAGCACGGCCGTCGCCAGCCCAAAGGCCAGCAGCAGGGCCCGGGCGACGGGGGCTTGCTCCAGCAGCGGCGCGAAGCGGATCAGCACGAAGCCGCCCAGGTTCACCACCCCTGCGTGCAGCAGCGCCGATACCGGAGTCGGCGCTTCCATCACCTGGGTCAGCCAGCCGTGCACGGGCAGCAGCGCCGTGCGCAGGATGACGGCCAGCACCAGGGCCACGGCGCTGAGCTGCAGGGGGGCCGAGACGCCGCCGAGGGCCACATGCGCGCCCAGCGCCGACAGAGAGCCGCTGCCCACTTCCGACCAAGCCAGCGCCGCCGCGGTCAGCAGCAGGCCGTCGGCCACCCGGTCGGCCAGGCGCTTTTTGTGCGCCGCCAGCAGCGCGAAAGGGCGATCGGCATAGAAGCAAAGCAGCGGCTGCAGCGCCAGCCCCACGGCGGCCCAGGCCGCGATCAGCCCCAGCCAGTGGTCGGCCAGCAGCAGCAGATGCACGGCGGCCAGCACGGCCGCCAGCGCCGCCACATAGCGCCGCTGCCCCGGCTCGCCTTGCAGATAGCGGGCCGAGTAAAACGCGATCACCGTGCCCAGCCCCTGCACCAGCACGGCCAGCGCCTGGCTCAAGGCCGAGGTCTGGATCACGCCCGGCCAGGCGATTGCGCCAGCCGGCAGCACCGCCACGGCGCACAGCAGGGCCACGACCGCCAGCCGCTGCAAGGCGCGCCACGCGGCCGGCACCGTCAGCTGCGGCAGGCTGGCCAGCAGCGCGCAGCCCACCATCAGGGTGGCCGGCGCCAGCTGGCCTGCGGTCTGAAAAATCGAAACGACATCCATTGCATTGCACTCCACGCCATACAGACAGGCCGATGATGCGGATCGCAAAGCGTTCTGTAAAATACATAGACAAGAACGGAAAGATCTTAAAAATAGAACAATGAGGGTCGAGCAGCTCAACTTTCACCACCTGTTCTACTTCTGGCGCGTGGCCAAGCTGGGGCATCTGACGCGCGCGGCACAGGAGTTGCACACCTCGCAGTCGGCGGTGTCGGCACAGATCCGGCAGCTGGAAGAGCGCATCGGCGATGCGCTGTTCGAGCGCGCCGGGCGCCGGCTGACGCTGACCGAGACGGGGCGGCTCGTGCTGAGCTACGCCGACACCATCTTCGGGCTGGGGCAGGAGATGCTGGGGCGGCTGCAGGGGCGCTCGGCCGGCATGATGCGGCTGCGCGTGGGCAGCGTGGCCACCCTGTCACGCAACTACCAGGAAAACTGGCTGCGCCCACTGATGGCGCATCCCGCGGTGGTGCTGACGCTGGAGTCCGGCTTGCTGGAGGGGCTGATCGAGCGGCTGCTGCAGCACCAGCTGGATGTCGTGCTTGCCAATGAAACGGTGCCTGCCGATCCGGACCGCCCGCTGCACTGCCGGTTTCTGGGCAGCCAGTCGATTTCGCTGGTCGGGCCGGCCGGCCAGTGGCGCGGCCGCTCGCTGCGCATACCGGACGATCTGGACGGGCTGGAGATCGCGCTGCCCGGCCCCCGGCACGCTTTGCGCGCCCAGTTCGATGCCTTGTGCGCCGCCGCCGCTGTCGCGCCCCGTCTGCGCGCCGAAGTGGACGACATGGCCATGCTGCGCCTGATTGCGCGCGACAGCGGCTGGCTCGCGGTGTTGCCCGAGGTGGTGGTGCAGGACGAGCTGCGCGCCGGCACCCTGGTCACCGTGGGGCGTTCGGCCGCGCTGCAGGAGCGCTTCTACGCGATCACCACGCCCCACCGCTACCGCATCGAGGTGCTGGAGTCGCTGATCAATCGGGCGCCCGAAGGCAACCGCCCGGATCTCAGCCCGGTGCCGCCGCCGGATCGGCCGGCCTCAGCCGGGATGTGAAGGTCGCGCCGCCCAGGCCGTCGGCCCTGAATTCGATGATCACATCGGCCGTGCGGTCGCAGCCGCGGTAGGTCCAGGTTTCTTCCCAGCTGCCGGCGACCAGATACGCGTGCTCGTGGCCCGGCACCTGGCTGGGCAGCCACACCGCGTCGGCCAACGGCCGCGTGACGGCGGTGCGCAGCAGTTCGGGCAGCTGCTTCGGGGCTTCTTTCGGATCACGTATGCCGCAGGTTGCGATGATCGCGGACAGGGCCTGGGGCAGCTGGGCATCGAGAAAGAGCTGCGGCGAGGTCAGCGTCGTTCCCAGCTGCTGCTGCCGCTGGGCGGCCAGGACATAGCGCTGCAGCGCCGGGTGATTGCGCAGGGCCAGGCGATTCCACGCCGCCAGCAGGCGCTCGCGGTTGCCTTCGCCCACGGTGGCGCCTGCCGACAGCACAAAGGTGAACAGGGCCGCCTGCCAGTTTTTTTCGGCTGCGCGGTACAGGGCGTCGTAGGCCTCGGCGTCGAGCGCGCGCTCGGCCACGGGCCGAGCCGCCAGCGCCCGGTAGCGCTCTGCGTCGGGCTTGCCGGCGGCATCCAGCCAGCGCAGTGGGCCCGAGATCAGCGCGACATAGACGAAATGGTTGCTGCCCGGGTCGCCCAGCCGCGCGCCCTGGCGTGCGTAGGCCAGGGCCTGATCGGTGTCTTTGGGCACGCCGTCGCCCCGGGCGTGCATCCAGGCCAGTTGCTCGAATGCACGAGCGATGCCGCCTTCGGCCGCCTTGCGGTACCAGATGGCCGCCTCCGCTTTGTTGACGGGCATGCCCAATCCGAAGGCGTAGATTTGGGCGACCAGCCAACTGGCGTCGGCATGGCCGGCTTCGGCGGCCTGACGGGCCTCGCGCAGCGCGGTGGCGTAGTCCTTGCTTTTGTAGGCGGCTACCGCTTCGTCGAAGCCGGCGTTGGCGATGCGGTGGTAGGCGAGAGCCGTCAGTAGCCACAGCGCAATGGTGATCCAACGGTAGCGCATCATCGGTGGTCCTTTCCCTTTTCCTATACGTGGTGTGATGGAGTCGGCCCCATTGTCGCCCACGACATAATGCCGGGATGCAGAACCCCGCCCATCCCGTGGCCGTGACGGCGGCCGATGTGCCTGCGCGGCAACAGCCGTCGAGTTATCCGGCTCCTTACGCGGCGCGCATGCAGGGCCGCGTCAAGCGCGCGCTGGGCGATGTGTTTGGCCTGCGCAACTTCGGCGTGAACCTGACGGAGCTGGCGCCGGGGGCCGTATCGGCCTTGCGCCACGCGCACAGTCGGCAGGACGAGTTCGTCTACATCCTGCAGGGCCACGCGGTGCTGCGCACCGACGCGGGCGAGACGCCGCTGGCGCCGGGTCAGTGCGCCGGCTTTGCCGCCGGTACGGGAGACGCGCACCAGCTGTTCAATCCGGGGCCCGAGATGGTGGTGTACCTGGAAATCGGGGATCGCACGCCGGGCGACGAGGTGCGCTACCCGGATGACGACTTGCAGGCGCGCCTGGTCGATGGGCGCTGGCGCTTTTTCCACCGCGACGGCACGCCGTACTGAGAAGGCCGTACTGAGAAGGGGGTTGCATGTCCACCATGAAAGTCGTGCGCAGCCGTGCCTTCACCGCGCAGCGGGCCTGGGGCGCGCTGGACATCGCCGCGATGAACGGCATCACCGTGCGCCTGCACTGGACCGACCAGCCCTACCGCTGGCATGTCAACGACGGCGAGGAGGTGTTTGCCGTGATGGACGGGCGCGTGGACATGCATGTGCGCGAAGGCGGCCAGGAGCGGGTGATCGAGCTGCAGGCCGGCGACGTATTCTTTGCCGGGCTGGGCTGCGAGCATGTGGCGCATCCGCAGGGGGCGGCACGGATTCTGGTGATCGAGAAGCAGGGCTCGGTTTGAGTGCCGCATGGCAGCGCCTGCCTGATCGGCCTGACCAGGCAGGGCTCGCCGCGGCCGCTGGGCGCAGATGGAGACGTACCGATGGATGAAAACCCGACCTACCTGGCCGGTCTGGCCGTGCGCAAGGCCGTGCTGGGCGAGGCCTATGTGAACCAGTCGCTAGCCAGCGCGGACGAGTTCATGGCCGTGATCCAGCAGTTCCTGACCGAGACGGCCTGGGGCACGGTGTGGACGCGTCCCGGGCTGGACCGCAAGACGCGCAGCCTGCTGAACCTGGCCATGCTCACCGCGCTCAACCGCCCCAACGAGCTGAAGCTGCACATCCGCGGCGCGCTCAACAACGGCGTGACGCGGCAGGAGATCGCCGAGGTGTTCTTGCAGGCGGCGGTCTATTGCGGCGCGCCGGCCGGGCTGGATGCGTTCAAGCTCGCGCAGCAGGTTTTCCGCGAGGAAGACGCGGCCAAGCCGGCGGCCTGAAGAGGCCCTGCGGGCCTTACCAGTCCACCAGGCTCAGGCCCACGCTGAGCACGGTGCGGCCGCGGTTGTAATCGACCAGCGAGTCGCCGTAGCCGTTGAACAGCTGCACATGCAGGCGCAGGCCGCTGGAGGCGCTGCCGCGCGCGCCGTCGCCCAGCGCGCGCAGCCACTCCAGCCGGTACGAGCCGTTGGGCTGGGCCTGCAGCGAGTGGCGCAGCGTCAGCATCAGCGTGTGGCGCTCGTCGAGCTGCCACGCGCCGGTGACTTCGCCGCGCCCGACCAGGGTGTCGATCTCGGGGTTGTCGTCCACGCCATCGCCGTCGGTGATGCGGCTCCAGACCCGGGCGGTCAGGGTGTAGCGGCTGCCGTGTTCCATGCCGGCCATCAGGATCAGCCGGTTCCAGCTGCGCGACAGCGGCAGGCTCTGCCCGTTGGACTGGTGGTTCAGGCTCACGCCGCCGTAGCGCAGCTTCCAGCCGCCGGGCAGATCGGCCGGCATGGGCACGATGTAGATCAGCTCCGGCTCGTGGTCGGTGTTGCGAAACGGACGCGACAGCGACGAGGTGAAGACCTGCCAGTACGACTGCTGGGTGTAGCCGAACCACAGCGAGTCGCGCCCGCCGAAGTGCTCCACCGGCAGCAGGCCCTGGCCGATCTTGGTGCGCACCGACAGCTGGATGCGGCCTTCCTGCGTGAGATAGGGCAGCTCGGTGGTGGCGGTGTGGTCGGGCGTGGGCGAGCTGGGCGCGCGGTTGACCGTGTCCGACAGGATCCACGACAGGCTGATGGGCTTGTAGCCGCGGATCAGGAAGCGCCCGCAGTCGGTGGCCGCCTCCAGCTCCCAGAAGCGCGACAGCGCCGAGGGGCTGCCGGTTCGGCAGTCCGCAGCCGGGGCAGCAGGCGCAGGTGCGGCAGGTGCGGCAGGTGCGGGTGCTTCGGTCGGGACGGTGGCGGGGGCGTCCTGCGCGTGCGCCGCAGCGGCCAGGCCCAGCAGCGCAGCCAGCGCGATGCGGCCACCCACCGGGCCGAGTCGCCGCTTCATGCCGACCCTCCGGCCAGCGCCTGGGCGGCGGCGCTTTCCTGCGCCTTCTTGGCGAACTCGGCGCGCAGCGCGCGCAGTTTTTCGCGCGGGTCTTCCTTGACCGTGGCCTGATCCAGCGCCATTTCGGCGATGAAGCGGCTGGGCTGGGCGCTGACCAGCTCGCGCCCTTTCTTGCGCTTTTTGGGCCAGCTCACCATCAGCGTGCGCTGCGCGCGCGTGATGCCCACATACATCAGGCGGCGCTCCTCCTGCAGGCGCAGGGCCAGGCCGTCGCGGGCGGCTTCGGGCGGGCGCGCTGCGCCGCCGGGCGCATCGGCGTCTTCGTCGAGCTTGAAAGGCAGCATGCCCTCGGTCACGCCCACCAGCATCACGTGGGGCCACTCCAGGCCCTTGGCCGCGTGCAGGGTGGACAGCGTCACCACGTTCTGGTCCTGGTCGCGCTCGTTGAGCGTGGACAGCAGCGAGATGGTCTGCGCCACTTCCAGCAGCGATTTTTTCTCGCTGGCGATGGCCACGCCGCTGGGGTCGTCGATTTCGCCGCCGCAGCGCGCGGCCATCCAGTCGCAGAAGTCCAGCACGTTGTTCCAGCGCGCGGCGGCCAGCTTCTCGTTGTCCTCGCTGTCGTACAGGTGCTTTTCATAGCCGATGTCGCGCAGCCACTCGGTCATGAAGGCGCGCGCGTCTTCCGCGCCCATCGTGTGGCGGGCGCGGTATTCGAGCTCGTTCACATAGCGGCCGAACTCGTGCAGGCTGCTCACCGCCCGAGCGTTGAGCACCGAAGGCAGCGAGGGCGAAAACAGCGCCTCGAACAGGCTGACCCGGTACTGGCTGGCGAAGGTGCCCAGCTGCTGCAGCGTCTGGTGGCCGATGCCGCGCTTCGGGGTGGTGACGGCGCGCAGAAAGGCCGGGTCGTCGTCGTTGTTGACCCAGAGGCGGAACCACGCGCACAGGTCGCGGATTTCGGCGCGGTCGAAGAAGCTCTGCCCGCCCGAGACCTTGTAGGGGATCTGCGCGCGGCGCAGCGCCTGCTCCAGCACCCTGGCCTGGTGGTTGGCGCGGTAGAGCACGGCGAAGTCGCGGAATTCCTTGTGCGGGGAGTTGGCGCGCAGGCTCTGGATGCGCGCCACCACGCGCTCGGCCTCGTGCTCCTCGTTGTCGGCATCGACCACGCGCACCGGCTCGCCCGCGCCCAGCTCGCTCCACAGCTTCTTGGGAAAGAGCTTGGGGTTGGGGCCGATCACGTTGTTGGCCGCCTGCAGGATGGCGCCGGTGGAGCGGTAGTTCTGCTCCAGCTTGATGACCTTCAGGTTGGGGAAATCGACCGGCAGTTTGCGCAGGTTGTCCAGCGTGGCGCCGCGCCAGCCGTAGATGGACTGGTCGTCGTCGCCCACGGCGGTGAAGCGCGCGCGCTGCGGGTCGTCTGGCACCAGCAGCTTGAGCAGCTCGTACTGCGTGGCGTTGGTGTCCTGGTACTCGTCGATCAGGATATGGCCCATGAGGCCCTGCCACTTGGCGCGCACCTCGGGGTGCTGGCGCAGCAGCTTCAGCGGCAGGCCGATCAGGTCGTCGAAGTCCACGCTCTGGTAGGCCGACAGGCGCTCCTCGTAGCGCGCCATCACGCGCGCGGCGAGGCGCTCATGGTCGTCGCGGGCCTGGGCTTCGGCCTGCGCGGCGCTCAGCCCCATGTTCTTCCACAGGCTGATGGTCCACTGCCACTGCCGGGCGGTGGCCGCGTCGGTGGTGCCGCCGGCGTCCTTGAGGATGCTGGTCACGTCGTCCGTGTCCAGGATGGAGAACTGGGGCTTCAGGCCCACGGCCGCGCCGTCTTCGCGCAGCAGGTGCACGCCCAGCGCGTGAAAGGTGCAGATGCGCACATCCCTGGCAGCCTTGCCGATCAGGCTTTTGGCGCGCTCGCGCATTTCCGCGGCGGCCTTGTTGGTGAAGGTGATGGCCGCGATGCGCGCGGGCTCCAGGCCGGCCTGGATGAGGCGGGCGATCTTGTGGGTGATGACGCGGGTCTTGCCGGAGCCGGCGCCGGCCAGCACCAGGCAAGGACCGTGCAGGTAATTGACCGCCTCCTGCTGCGCGAGATTCAGGCCATGGGTGGGAGAGGACGACATGCGCGGGTGACGTGACGTGGCGGCCGATCATACCGGGGGTGCATTTCACACTGCGGCGACAATAGCCGCCGTGCTGCACATCTTCACCGTCACCTTTCCCTTTTTCGCGCTGGTGTTTTGCGGCTACCTGGCCGCGCGGCGGCGCCTGCTGCCGCTGGAGGCGATTCCCGGGCTCAACGGCTTCGTGCTGTTTTTCGCGCTGCCGTGCATGCTGTATCGCTTTGGCGCCACCACGCCGATCGCGCAGCTGCTGGACTATGCGGTCTTCGGCGTGTGGCTGCTGTGCGCCTTCATCATGGTGGGCTTCACGGTGGCTGTCACGCTGGGCGGCCGCATCGGCTGGAACGATGCGGCCTTCGGCGCGCTGGTGGCCGCGTTTCCCAACACCGGCTTCATGGGGGTGCCGCTGCTGGTGGCCCTGCTGGGGGCGCAGGCCGCAGGGCCGGCCATCGTGACCATCGTCGTGGACATGGTCATCACCACCTCGCTGTGCATCGCGCTGTCGCGGCTGGACGGCGCCGGCACGCACGGCATGGCGGTGGCGGTGCGCAAGGCCCTGCGCGGCATGCTGACCAACCCCATGCCCTGGGCCATTCTGCTGGGCGGGGTGGCTTCGTTCGTGCAGCTGCAGCTGCCGGCCGTGGTGGACAAGACGGTGGCCCTGCTGGCCGATGCGGCTTCTCCGGTGGCGCTGTTCACCATCGGCGCGGTGCTGGCGCGCTCGCAGATCCTCGCCGAGGAAAGCCGGCATCCGCCCATCCCCTGGCGCGACTATGTGCCGGTGGCGGTGTTCAAGCTGCTGCTGCACCCGCTGCTGGTGCTGCTCACCGGGCTGGCGGCCCTGCAGCTGGGCGTGCCGCTGTCGCGCTTCGCGCTCACCGTCATGGTGCTGATCGCGGCGTTGCCCAGCGCCAGCAACGTGTCGTTGCTGGCCGAGCGCTTTGGCGCGGACAACGGGCGCATCGCCCGCATCATCCTGGTCTCCACCGCGGCGGCCTTTCTCACCTTCTCCTTTGCCGTCGGCCTGCTGGCCTAGCCTGTGAATGGCCGCAGGGCCGGCCCCGCGGCGATAGTGCAAGGCGGCTCGCGGGGCGCGGCGCGGGCGGTAACGGGCTCCCCGTGCGGCGGTGCAGCACAGGGTTTTCACCCATGACTATTCATCCATGGATAGCCATTCGCTATTCGATAGATATTTCAAATCAAATGGTCTTTCGGATAGTTGACTTCTAAACTGCACCGCGTGTTCCGTGATGCAGGAGGTCCGCATGTCCATGTTCCCGAACGGCTCGTGCGGCTGGCTCGAATGCCTGGCTGTACTGGCCCTGAGCCATTGAGAGCGCTGCTTAGCGGCTGCACGCGTTTGCTTTGCATTTGCCCACACCACCCAGGAGAGAACCATGTCGAATGAAGCCAAGTGTCCCTTTCACGGCGCCGCCGGCGGCGGTACGCAAAACCAGGATTGGTGGCCCAACCAGCTGCGGCTCGATCTGCTGAACCAGCATTCGGAGCGTTCCAATCCGCTGGGCCGGGATTTCAACTACCGCAAGGAATTCAAGAAGCTCGACTACGCCGCGCTCAAGGCCGACCTGAAGAAGCTGATGACCGAGTCGCAGGACTGGTGGCCGGCCGATTTCGGCAGCTACGCCGGCCTGATGATCCGCATGGCCTGGCACAGCGCCGGCACCTACCGCATGGGCGACGGCCGCGGCGGCGGCGGGCGCGGGCAGCAGCGCTTCGCGCCGCTGAACTCCTGGCCCGACAACGTCAACCTGGACAAGGCGCGGCGCCTGCTGTGGCCGATCAAGCAGAAGTACGGCAAGAAGATTTCCTGGGCCGACTTGATGATCCTGGCCGGCAACGTGGCGCTGGAGTCGGCCGGCTTTCGCACCTTCGGCTTCGGCGGTGGCCGCGAGGACACCTGGGAGCCCGACAACGACGTGTACTGGGGCCGCGAAACCACCTGGCTGGCCGGCGACAAGCGCTACAGCGGCGAGCGCGATCTGGAAAACCCGCTGGCGGCGGTGCAGATGGGCCTGATTTACGTGAACCCCGAAGGCCCCAATGGCAACGGTGATCCGGTGTCCGCCGCGAAAGACATCCGCGAGACGTTCAAGCGCATGGGCATGAACGACGAGGAAACCGTGGCGCTGATCGCCGGCGGCCACACCATCGGCAAGACCCACGGCGCAGGCCCGGCCAGCCACGTCGGCCCCGACCCGGAGGCCGCGCCGCTGGAAGAACAGGGGCTGGGCTGGAAGAGCAGCTACGGCAGCGGCAAGGGCAAGGACGCCATCACCAGCGGCCTGGAGGTCACCTGGACCACCACGCCGGTGCGCTGGAGCAATGATTTCTTCGAACTCCTGTTCAAGTACGAGTGGGTCAAGACCAAGAGCCCGGCCGGCGCCATCCAGTACGAGGCCAAGGATGCCGAGGCCATCATTCCGGGGCCCACACCCGACTCGCCCAAGCGCAAGCCCACGATGCTGGTGACCGACTTGTCGCTGCGCTTCGACCCGGTGTACGAAAAGATCTCGCGCAAGTTCCTCAACGACCCGCAGGCCTTCGCCGACGCCTATGCGCGGGCCTGGTTCAAGCTCACGCACCGCGACATGGGTCCGAAGGCGCGCTATCTCGGCCCCGAGGTGCCGAAAGAGGACTTGATCTGGCAAGACCCGCTGCCCGCGCCCGTGCACAAGCCCACGGCAGCCGACATCGCCGATGTGAAGGCCAAGATCGCCGCCTCGGGCCTGTCGGTGGGCGAGCTGGTGACCACGGCCTGGGCCTCGGCCTCCACCTTCCGCGGTGGCGACAAGCGTGGCGGCGCCAATGGCGCGCGCATCCGCCTGGCGCCGCAGAAGGACTGGGCGGTCAACCAGATCGCCGTCAAGGTGCTGCCCAAGCTGCAAGCCATTCAGCAAGCCAGCGGCAAGATGTCGCTGGCCGACGTGATCGTGCTGGCCGGCGGCGTGGGCATCGAGATGGCCGCCAAGGCCGCCGGCCTGTCGGTGCAGGTGCCGTTTACGCCCGGACGTGTCGATGCCGGCCCCGAGCACACGGACGTGGAATCCTTCAGCTACCTGGAGCCCTTCGCCGACGGCTTCCGCAACTACCTGAAGGCCAAGTCCGAGGTGCCGGCCGAGCATTTGCTGGTGGACAAGGCCCAGCTGCTGACGCTGACCGCGCCGGAGATGACCGCGCTCATCGGCGGCCTGCGGGTCCTCGGCGCGAACTACGACGGCAGCCGGCTGGGCGTGTTCACGGCCCGCCCGGGACAGCTCACCAACGACTTCTTCGTCAACCTGCTGGACATGGGCGTGGAATGGAAGCCCGCCTCGAAAGAGGCCGAGGTGTTCGAGGGGCGTGACCGCAAGAGCGGCGCGCTCAAGTGGACCGGCAGCCGTGTGGACCTGGTGTTCGGCTCCAACTCCGTGCTGCGCGCGCTGGCCGAGGTCTATGCCGAGTCCGACGGGCAGGAGAAGTTCGTGCAGGACTTCATTGCCGCCTGGACCAAGGTGATGAACCTGGACCGCTTCGACCTGCTCGATTGAGGTCGGCCACCGACCGCGCCCGCCGTGGGGTATGTCCCGCCGCGGGCGCGGCGCCGCCGGCCAAGCCGGCGGCCGCTGCCGCGTGCGTCCGCAGCGGGCCACGGCGGCACATTGAGGAGACACGGCATCCATGCGGCGCAGCGCCGCCGCGACCCATCGCCATGAACCTGACCGCGCTCAAATACGTCGTCGCGCTGGCGCAGGAGCGGCACTTCGGCCGTGCCGCGCAGGCCTGCGCCGTCTCGCAACCCACGCTGTCCATCGCCGTCAAGAAGCTGGAAGAGGAGCTGCACGTGCAGCTGTTCGAGCGCACCACCTCGGCCGTGAGCACCACCCCGCTGGGCGAGGAAATCGTGCGCCAGGCCCAGGCCGTGCTGGCGCAGGCCGACACGCTGCGCGAGATCGCCCGCCGCGGCGCCGACGCGCTGGCTGGCCCGATGCGGGTGGGCATGGCGCCGTCCATCCGCCCGGGGCTGCAGGCTGCGCTGACTCGGCAGCTGCGCGCCGCCGTGCCCCAGATGGTGTTGCAGGTGCAGGAGGAGCCGGCCGACGAACTGCTCGACGCCGTGCGCGCGGGCCGGCTGGATGCGGCCATCGTCAGCGAGCACGCCGCCGACAGGACCCTGCGCACCCAGCCGCTGTACGAGGAGCCCTGTCTGCTGGCCGTGCCCGCCAGTCATGCGCTGGCGCGGCAGCAGCGGGTGCGCATCGACGATCTGCGGGGCCAGACCCTGCTGCTGCCCGAGCCGGGCGACTGCCTGCGCGAGCATGTGCTGCGCATCTGTCCCGAGCTCACCCGTCGCGCCCGCCAGGGCGAAGCCGTTTTCCACAGCATCAAGGGCGCTTCGCTGCAGACCCTGCAGGACATGGTGGCCGCCGGGCTGGGGCTGGCCATCGTGCCGCAGCTGTGCGCGGCGCCCGCTGCCGGCGCGCCGGGCCGGGAGCTGCGCTACCTGCCGCTGGACGGGCGCGCCCCGGCGCGGCGCGTGGTGCTGGCCTGGCGGCGCAGCTACAGCCGCCAGCCGGCCCTGCAGGCCCTGCTCGACGCGCTGCGGGATTGCGAGCTGCCGGGGGTGCGTCCGGTGGAAGGCGGACCGATCGAAACCGGCTAAGGAAACAGTCTGAAACTTGCAAATGAGAATCGTTCTCATATAATCCATTCCGCCAGCCGCCCCGCCGGCTTTGCAGCCACAGGCAGGGGTTAGCCAGCCCGGTGCGGGCCATGGGGGCCTGCCGTCGATGGAAGGAGTTGGAGCGATGGATAAGCTGTTTTCGGAGGAAGGTGGGAGCGAATACACCCTGCCCCGGGTAGAGGCCATGCTGGCCGGCACGCTGGCCCTGATGACCGGGCATGCGCAGCATCTTTGTCCCAACCGGCGCATGCTGATGGCGTTGAAGATCCGCCACAACCTGCAGGAGCTGCAAGAACAAGCGGGCCTGAGCGATGCATTCCGCACAGTGCTGCAGCGCCTGGGCCACCAATGGGGCGCCCTGGCCGTGGAAATGCCCGCAGGCGCCGTGCCGGGTACGGTGGTGGAGCCGGTCACGCCGCAGCCGGCCTGGCTGGCGGCTTCACCGGTGCTGCAATGAGTGCCACGGTCAAGCCGATTTCGGCGGCACGGCGTCCGGCTCCGGGGCCCGAAGCGGCGCTGCGACTGGAGCATGGCGTGCTGCTGCGACAGCTGGCGCGGCTGCAGCGGGAGCTCACCCCGGTTCTGCAGCGGCTGCAGCAGGAAAACCTGCGTCTGCGCGCGGCCCTGCTGGTGCAGCGCACGGCCTGGCTGTGGGGATTGCGGCTGCCGCCGTCTGCGCCAGGCCGGCGGCGCAGTGCAGGCGGCAGCGATGCGGGCGCAGCCGGCGCGGACTGGCTGTGCCAGGTCGGCTGCGTCGGCCATGCCCATCCCTGGCTGCAGCCCGACGGGCGCTGCCAGCGCAGCGGCCAGCCCTGTACCCGGCTAGGGCTGGAGTCAGAAGAGGCAATGGTGCGTCCGGCGTCCTGATGGGAAGGTGCCTGCGGGATACTGGGGCTCAGATCGCCAGCGGATCCACGTCCACCGCCCAGCGGATCAGGCCCTGGCCGGCCGCTGTGGCGCGCACCGTGTGCAGCGTGTCGTGCCAGTCGGCCAGAAAGCGCTGCAGCGCGCTGCGGCTGGACGATTCCAGCAGCATCTGGGCGCGTTCCACATGCGCCACGCGCTGCACGCTCAACGGCACCGGCGGGTAGATCGTCACCTGCAGCTGCTGCGCGGCCTGGCGGCCCTGCTCGGCGGCGGCCTGCAGAAAACCCTGGGCGGCTTCCTGGGTGCGCGCCTCCGCGCGCACCAGGGCCTGGAAGCTGAACGGCGGCAGTCCGGCTTGGGCGCGTTCGGCCAGCTGCTGCGCGGCAAAGGCCGGGTAGTCGTGCGCCTTGAGGGCGGCATACAGCGGATGGGTGGGGTGGCGGGTCTGGATCCAGACCTCGCTGCGCGCGCCCAGCGCGGCGTCGCGCCCGGCGCGGCCGGCGGCCTGCATCAGCAGCGCGAAGAGCCGCTCCGGCGCGCGGAAGTCGCTGGAAAAGAGGGCGCTGTCCGGGTCGATGGCCGCCACCAGCGTGATGCGCCGGAAGTCATGGCCCTTGGCCACCATCTGCGTGCCTACCAGCACATCGACGGCGCCGTCGTGCACGGCCGCCAGCTGCGCTTCCAGCTCGCCTTTGCGGCGGGTGCTGTCGGCGTCGATGCGGGCGATGCGCACGGGGCCGCCGTCGGGCCGGCGCACGGAGTCCAGCAGCTCGGCCAGCTGCTCCTCCAGCTTCTGGGTGCCGCGGCCCAGGGGCCGGATGTCGGGGCTGCCGCAGCCGGGGCAGGCACGCGGCACTGCTGCGGCTGAGCCGCAGTGGTGGCAGCGCAGCGTGCGGTCGGTTTTGTGAAAGACCCGGTAGACGCTGCAGTGCGGGCACTGGCTCATCCAGTCGCAGTCGGCGCACTGCAGCACCGGGGCATAGCCGCGGCGGTTGAGCAGCACCAGGCTTTGCTCGCCGCGGGCCACCCGCTCGGCCAGCGCTGCCAGCAGCGGGGGGGCAAACAGCGCGCCACGGGGCTGGTGGTTCATGTCCACCCGCCGCACCAGCGGCAGCGCGGCGCCGGCCGCGCCGACGCGGCTGGGCATGGCCAGCCGCACATAGCGCCCGCCTTCGGCGGCCGGGCGGCTGTGATGCCAGCTCTCCAGCGAGGGGGTGGCCGAGCCCAGGATGACTTTGGCCCCTTCCAGCCGGGCGCGGTAGACGGCCAGGTCGCGGGCCGAATAGCGCGCGCCTTCCTGCTGCTTGTAGCTCGGATCGTGCTCCTCGTCCACGACGATCAGGCGCAGCCGCGGCAGCGAGGCCAGGACGGCCATGCGCGTGCCCAGCACGATGCGCGCCTGCCCCAGGTGGGCGGCCAGCCAGTGGCGCAGCCGCTGTGCCGGCGTCAGGCCGCTGTGCAGGGCCACCAGCGCCTGGGCGCCGAAGCGGGCGGCAAAACGCTGCTGCAGCTGCGGCGTGAGGTTGATTTCCGGCACCAGCACGAGCGCCTGGGCCTGCGGGTCCTGCGCCAGCATGTCCTGCACCGCGCGCAGATAGACCTCGGTCTTGCCGCTGCCGGTGGCGCCATAGAGCAGAAAAGGGCCGCTTTCGGCGTGGATGCGCGCCAGCGCCGCGGCCTGCTCCGGCGTGGGCGCCGGCGGCTCGGCCAGCGCGGGGGCGGCGGCCGCTGCCTCCAGGCGCTGCAGCCGCCGGGCCAGCCGCTCGGCGTCCAGCTCGCGCAAGGCCGCCGGCAGGGCCGCCAGGGCCACCTCGCCGACGCTGCGCTGGTAATAGCGGGCCGTGAAGGCCACCAGCTGCCGCCAGGCCGACGGCAGCGCGGGCAGTTGCTGCAGCGCGGCGCCAACCGGGCGCAGCTGCTCGGACGGCACGGGCGCGGCCGCACCGGCATCCCAGACGATGCCCAGCGTTTCCCGCCGCCCCAGGGGCACGCGCACCAAGGTTCCTGGGATGAGTGGCTCCTCACTCAGATAGCTCAGCGTCCCGCCGATGCGGCTGTGGGCCGGGGTGGCGACCAGGACGTCGATCGGGTGGCTCATCGGGGTTGCGCTTGCGGGCGAGACTTCGAGCAAAACGGTGAAATCGTCGCTAAGTGATTGATTCTCAACGACTTCACCAAAGATTCAAAATTTCTGTGGATAACTTTGTTGAAAGCTTGTCGCCAGTCGCGCCGGAGCCTTGAAAATCAAGGCTTTCGACAAATTGCCCGCTAAAAAAGCAGGAGATCAATTCCTTATAAATCAACAACTTAGCTGTGCTACTGGATTTGTAGCGGGGGTGTGCCGGGCGGACCTGTCATCACGCACCGCAGCACGGATTTTGTGCATAAGTGAGCCATCGCCGGCCATGGGCAGCACCGGATACGGGCATTTGTCATCCGGGAAAGCCCCAATGGCGGCGCTGGGCACAGGCGGGTGCGCGGGCCGGCTCAGGCGGGAGCTGACGGCTGGCGCAGGCGGCGCGAATGGTCGTGCACGGTCTGCACCAGCACGGCCACGTGCTCGGGCGGGGTGTACTGGCTGATGCCGTGGCCCAGGTTGAAGATGTGGGTGGGGCCGCTGCGGCCGGCGTCGGTGTGGGGCGCTCCGAAGCTGTCGAGCGCGCGGCGCACTTCGGCCTCGATGGCCGCCGGCGGCGCGAACAGCACGCTGGGGTCCAGATTGCCTTGCAGGGCTTTGGCATGGCCCACCAGCGCGCGGGCGCGACCGAGGTTCACCGTCCAGTCCAGGCCCAGGACTTCGCAGTCCAGCGCGCCCATGGCGGCCAGCCACAGCCCCCCGCCCTTGGTGAAGACGATGCGCGGCACGGTCTGCCCGTCTGCGCCGGCGCGCTTGAGCTGCGCGAGCACCCGCGCGCTGTAGGCCAGGCTGAAGGTCTGGAAGGCGCCGTCGGCCAGCACCCCGCCCCAGCTGTCGAAGATCATCACGGCCTGCGCGCCGGCGTCGATCTGCGCGTTCAGGTAGGCGGCCACGGCGTCGGCGTTGACGGCCAGCAGGCGGTGCATCAGGTCCGGGCGGCCATAGAGCATGCTCTTGACCAGGCGGTAGTCGTCCGAGCCGGCGCCTTCGACCATGTAGCAGGCCAGCGTCCAGGGGCTGCCTGAAAAGCCGATCAGCGGCACGCGGCCGTTCAGGGCCCGGCGGATGCTGGTGACCGCGTCGAACACATAGCGCAGCTTCTCCAGGTCCGGCACGGCCAGGCGGGCCACGGCGGCTTCGTCGCGCACCGGGTGCGCGAAGCGCGGTCCTTCGCCTTGCGCGAAGGACAGGCCCAGGCCCATGGCGTCGGGCACGGTCAGGATGTCGGAAAACAGGATGGCCGCGTCCAGCGGGTAGCGCTCCAGCGGCTGCAGCGTGACCTCGGTGGCGTAGTCCACGTTCGTGGCCAGCCCCATGAAGCTGCCTGCCCGGGCGCGGGTGGCGCAGTATTCGGGCAGGTAGCGGCCGGCCTGGCGCATCAGCCAGACGGGGGTGTAGTCGGTGGCCTGGCGCAGGCAGGCGCGCAAAAAGGTGTCGTTGCGCAGGGGGGCGAAGCTCGTGCTCATGCCCCCGATTGTCGCAGCCGCTGGCGGCGCAGCCGGGCTTACTGCGCCAGCCGCACTTCCATGATCTCGAAGTCGATGGCCTCGCGGTAGATCTGCGCGTCGCGCAGCGCCATGTGCAGCAGGATCTTCGGCGCCTGGTGGGCCACGAGCCGGTGCGCCGCCACGCCGCCCAGCACCAGGCCCAGCCCGATCCAGGGGTAGCCGAAGTACGCCATGCCGATGCCGGTGCCGATCAGCGGCAGGATCAGCGCGGTCAGCAGCAGCCGGTGCTTGACGTACTGGCGCGCGCGCTCGGGGTTCATGATGATGCGGTAGCGCCCGGCCGGCAATCCGACGCGGAATTCGTCGTAGGGCACGAAGATGGGCTCGGGCGCGTCCAGGGCGCGGGCGGCGGTTTCGCTCATGACAGGGCAGCTGGGGCGGCGGGTTGGGGGCAGGGCGATTCTGCCTGATCGGGCTGGCGGCGGATTGCGGCCAGCCCGCTGCCGGCAGGCGCGCTCAAGGGGCCGCTCAGGAGGCGTATTTGATCGAGCAGCCGTAGGGCGCGGTGCTGGGGCGGCTCAGGTGCCGGCCGGCCAGGGCTTCGGTGAGTGCCAGCCGCACATAGTTGGTGGCCTGGGCGATGTCGTCCACGCGCGCGGACGGGATGCTGTCGATGCCGCCGGCATAGATCAGCCGGCCCTGCGGGTCGATCAGGTACATGTGCGGCGTCACCCGCGCGCCATAGGCCTTGCCGGTCTGGCCGCTCTCGTCCAGCAGCACGGCGGTGGCGGCGGCCTGCTGCTGTGCCATCCAGCGCTGCAGCTCGGCCGGCTTCAGATAGTCGGCATGGCCGGGCTCGGTGGAGTTGATGGTCAGCCAGACGACCTGCCGGGCGGCGGCTTCGCGTTGCAGCGTCTGCATATTGCCGCTGCGGTAATGCTTCTGCACGAAGGGGCAGCCGGGGTTGGTCCATTCCAGCACCACGTGGCGACCGCGGAAGTCGCTCAGGCGGCGGGTGCCGCCCTGCACATCGGGCAGGGCGAAGTCCGGTGCGGGGCCGCCCAGAGAGGCGGCCAGGCCCGTTGCGGGCAGGGCCAGGGCGTACAGCAGGGCGCGGCGCGTCGGCATGGGCAGAGTCCTCCTTGCAGCGGTGTGCCGGCGGCCCGGGCGGGTTCAGAGGTTCTGCAGGGCCTGCCGGACTTCGGATGCGCTCAGTACCTCGGACAATACCAGCGGCGCGCGTCCCTGGCGATAAAACACATAAACCGGTACGCCATTGCGGCCCAGCTGCGCCAGCGCGGCGGTGATGGCCGGGTCGCGCCGCGTCCAGTCCGCGCGCAGCGTCACCACCTGTTTGGCGTCGAAGGCGGCCAGCACCGCCTCATCGGCCAGCACCGTCTGCTTGTTGTACTGGCAGGTCACGCACCAGGCGGCGGTGTAGTCCACGAACACCGTGCGCCCCTGCGCCAGCAGCTCTTGCACACGCTGCGGGCTCCAGGGCTGCCAGCGTCCATCGGCGGCCGGGGCTTGGGCGGCGGGGGCCGCATCGGTGCGCCACAGGTAGGGCCCCAGCGCCCAGGCGGCGGCCAGCCCCAGCGCCAGCAGCGCCGTGGCCAGCACCGCGCGCAGCCGCCCCGGCAGCGTCAGTGCCCAGATGAAGGCGGCCAGCAGCACCAGCAGGATCAGCAGCGCGCCGGCGCCGTCCATGCCGCTTTGGTGTCCCAGCACCCAGACCATCCAGACCACGGTCAGCCACATCGGGAAGGCCAGCAGCCGGCGCAGCACCTCCATCCAGGGGCCGGGGCGCGGCAGCAGCCGCGCGAACGCGGGCACGAAGCTGGCCACCAGATAGGGCAGGGCCAGCCCCAGCCCCAGGGCGGTGAAGATCAGCAGCGCCTGCGCCGGCGGCAGCGTGACGGCCAGCCCCAGCGCCGCCCCCATGAAAGGCGCGGTGCAGGGCGAGGCCACGGCCACCGCCAGCACGCCGGTGAGAAAAGAGTCGATCACCGGATGCCGCGCCTGCAGCGAGGCCAGCGAGGACGGCAGGAACTGGCCGAATTCGAAGACCCCGGCCAGGTTGAGCGCGATCACGGTAAAGAGCGCGGCCAGCAGCGCCACCACCAGCGGGTCCTGCAGCTGGAAGCCCCAGCCCAGGCTGGCGCCGGCCGCGCGCAGGCCCAGCAGCAGCAGGCCCAGCGCCAGAAAGCTGGCCAGCACGCCGGCGGTGTAGGCCAGGCCGCTGATGCGGTGGCTGCGCTGGTCGTCGGCGTGGCGGGTGAAGCTCAGCACCTTGATGGCCAGCACCGGGAATACGCAGGGCATAAGGTTGAGGATGAGGCCGCCGACCAGCGCGCCCAGCAGCGCGGCCCAGAAGGTCAGCGGCGGCGCGCTGCTGCGGGCGGCTTCGGCATTGGCCGCCAGCGCCGCCTCCAGCGCCGGCGTCAGGGCCGCCGGCTTGCCGGGCGCAGCGGGCCAGGCGCCCTGCACCGGCAGCTCCACCCGCCAGCCCTGGCCGCGGTGCGTCAGCACCACGGGCAGTGTCGTCGGGCTGGCGGCGCGCTGGGCCAGCACGGGCAGCTCGGCCGTCCAGACCGCGCCATCCCAGCCCTGCTGCCAGGGGGCCGAGGGGTTGAGCACCTCGGCCGGCTCGGGAAAGGCATCGAGCGTCTGCCCGCGCAGCGCCGCCGGCAGGCCGGCCACGCGCAGGCGCAGCACCTCGCCCTGCACCGTGGCGCTGCTGCCGGCCGGCGGCAGCGCCTGGGGCTGGGCGCGCAGCGCGGCGTCGAAGGCCGCGGCGTGCAGCGCGGTGGAGCCCTGCAGCGGCACCGACAGCGTGAATTCGCCTTCCTCCGGGATGCACTCGGTGCGGCAGATCAGCCAGCTGGCGCGCAGGCGGATCGTCAGCTCCTTGGCCAGCGGCGGGGGCGCGAACGCAGGGGTGACGGTCAGCGGCACCGGCAGCAGCACCGTGCCTTCGTAGCCGTAGTTGACCAGCGGGCCGACGCGGAATTTCTGCGGCAGCGGCCAGGCTACCTCGCCGGCTTCGATGCCGGCCGGCAGCGTCCATTCCAGCTGGGTGGGCAGGCCCGAGTCGCCCGGGTTCTTCCAGTAGGTGTGCCAGTGCGGCTTGTGCTCGATGCGCAGGCCGGCCCACAGCGGCTGGCCGGGTGCGACGCCCTGGGGGGCGTGGACCAGCAGCTCGGCGCGGGCCTGCTCGGTGACGACGACCGCGCCGCCGCCGCGCGCGCCAGGCAGTTGCGCGGTGGCGGGGCCGGTCCATCCCGCCAGGACGGCGCAGACCAGGGCCAGCAACAGGACGGACAGGGAACGGGGCAGACGCATCGGAGGGAATGGATGGCGAACGACGTGGGGCGCACAGCGGGGGCGCGCCGGCTGCAGCGCGCAATATAAGGCAACGCTGAAATCCCCGGGCGTGGCGTGCCCGGCCCGCGCGCCCTGCCGCGCGGCCAGCGGCGGCGCCCGCCGCGGCCCAGTCCGGGAGGGTGCGGAGCCGGTGTGCCCTCATGGGGCAAGGGCTCTTGCCGGGGCTATCGCTCTCATAGACACTAGCGCGGCGCGGCTGGCGGCGCCGGGCACTGGCACGCGTTATGCTGCGTCGGCAGCGGCACCGGGAGGGCGCTGCCCGACGGTGTGCCATGGTCATGTTGGATGGCGGGTGCGTGATTTCCGCAGGAGAGCAGTCATGTCCAGTGTGGAAGCGATGTTGAGTCCCTGGGTAGCCCAGCTGCGCAGCCGGGCCAATCTGCCGGTGCTGCTGCAGTGGGGCGAAGAGCCGGCTGCGGGCGCGGGCCTGCGCCTGGGCGAGTTCGATCAGCCCAAGGTGGTGATCCGCGTGCGCAAGGCCGCGGCGGTGCCGCTGCTGCTGTCGCCCTCGCTCGACAGCCTGGGCGAAGCCTATGTGGAGGGGCTGATCGACGTGGAGGGCAGCGTGGACGACATCCTGGAGATGGCGCATGCGCTGGCCGAAGCCGGCGCGGCCAAGGGCGAGAGCCGGCTGGCGCGCATCGCGCGGCATTTCACGCACACCAAGAAGAGCGACCAGGAAGCCATCCAGTACCACTACGACGTCTCCAACGAGTTCTACCAGGCCTGGCTCGATCCGCGCATGGTCTATTCCTGCGCCTATTTCGAGAACGGCGACGAGACGCTGGAGCAGGCCCAGCTCAAGAAGATCGACCACATCCTGACCAAGGTGCAGCTGCAGCCGGGCCAGCGCCTGCTGGACATCGGCTGCGGCTGGGGGGCGCTGGTCATGCGCGCGGCCGAGAAGTACGGCGCGCGCTGCGTGGGCATCACGCTGTCGCAGCGCCAGTTCGAGCTGGCCAGCGAGCGCGTGCGCGCGGCCGGGCTGCAGGACCGGGTCGAGATCCGCCTGCAGGACTACCGGGACGTGCAGGGGCAGTTCGACCGCATCACCAGCGTGGGCATGTTCGAGCACGTCGGGCTCGACTACCTGGTGCCGTATTTCGCCCGCATCCGCGAGCTGCTGACCGACGACGGCTGGGTGCTCAACCACGGCATCACGTCCACCGATCCCAACGACGGCGAGACGCGTCACGGCGGCGGCCGCTTCATCGACCGCTATGTGTTCCCGCAGGGCGAGCTGCCGCACATCAGCACCGTGCTCAAGACCATGCAGGAAGGCGGGCTGGAGGCGCTGGACGTCGAGAGCCTGCGCCGCCACTATGCCCGCACCACGGCGCTGTGGAGCCAGGCCTTCGAGGCCCAGGGCGAGCGGCTGCAGAAGATGGTCGATCAGAAGCACTGGCGCATCTGGCGCGTCTATCTGGCCGGCTGCGCTTGGGCGTTCGACCACGACGAGATTTCCATCTACCAGGTGCTGTGCCGCAAGGCCGGGCGGCTGGCGCACGGCCTGCCCTGGTCGCGGCGCTGGATGTACGCCCGGTAAAGCCGCGCGCGGCTGCGGCATCCGTCACGGCTCAGCAACAATCCTGAGCGGCGCGGCGGCGATCTGGCCCTAAGATCGGGCCCCATGACTGCCCTGCCCCGCTACTGGGCCGATCTGCGCACGACCGACTTCGCGCAGATCGACCGTGCCCGCGCCATCGCCGTGCTGCCGCTGGGCGCGACCGAGCAGCACGGGCCCCATCTGCCGCTGAGCGTGGACACCGACCTGGCCCAGGGCGTGGCGGCGGCCTGCCTGCCGCATCTGCCGGCCGATCTGCCGGTGTTCTTCCTGCCCGCGCTGCCGGTGGGTTACAGCCCGGAGCACCAGGCTTACGCCGGCACGCTCACGCTGTCGGCGGCCACCGTGATCCGGCTGTGGACCGAGGTGGCCGAGTCGGTGGCGCGCAGCGGCGTGCGCAAGCTGGTGCTGTTCAACGCCCACGGCGGGCAGGTCGGGTTGCTGGACGTGGTCGGGCGCGACCTGCGCGCCCGCCTGGGCCTGCTGGTGTACAGCGTCAACTGGTTCGACCTGCCGCTGGGCGAGGCGGTGACGGCGCTGTTTTCCGCCGAGGAGCACCGCTACGGCATCCACGCTGGCCAGATCGAAACCGCGCTGATGCGCGCGCTCAAGCCCGCGCAGGTGCGCATGGACGCGGCGCAGCGCTTCGCCTCGGCCTCGCAGCGGCGCGCCCCCGGCTTTCCCATCCTGGGCAATGGCCGCAGCGCCAAGCTGGCCTGGCAGATGCAGGACTACAACCCCGCCGGCGCCGTCGGCGATGCCGCGGCGGCCACGCCCGAGCAGGGCCGCGCCGTGCTGGAGGCGGCCGGCCGCGCGCTGGCGGCGCTGCTGCAGGAAATCGACCGCCTGCCGCCGGACGTGCTGGCCGGCACGGGAGCCGCAAGCTGAGCCCGCCGCCTGTTACCGCGGCGCTGGCGCAGGACCCGGCGGTGCTGGCGCAGATCATCCGCTGCGCGCCGGTGGGGCTGAGCGTCTATGACCCGCAGGGCCCCTGCCTGGCCGTCAACGACGCGCTGGCGCAGCTGCTGGGCGCTGCGCCCGAGCAGCTGCTGGCGCAGAACTTCCGCCACATCCCGTCCTGGCGCGACAGCGGGCTGCTGGAGGCGGCGCTGCGCTGCCTGGACTCGGGCCAGCCGCAAACGCTGGTCACGCGGCTGCAGACTTCCTTCGGGCGCCAGCTCTGGGCCAGCGTGGACATCGTGGTGCTGACCCACGCGGGCCGCCGGCTGCTGATGCTGGCGCTCAGCGACGTCAGCAGCCTCAAGCAGGCCGAGCAGGCGCATCAGGCCGCCCGCGACCGCTACCAGAAGCTCTTTGCCCACGCGCTGGACGGCGTGCTGCAGACGCGCCCGGGCGGCGCGGTGCTGGCGGCCAATCCGGCGGCCTGCGCCATGCTGGGCTTGAGCGAGCAGCAGGTGTGCCAGCGCGGCCGCGACGGCCTGCTGGATCTGGACGACCCGCGGCTGCCCGCGCTGCTGGCGGCGCGGGCACGCGACGGCCATGCGCGCGGCGAGCTGCGCATGCGCCGCGGCGACGGCACCCTGTTCGAGGTGGAGCTGACCTCGGTGCTGTACGAAGACCAGGACGGCACGCCGCTGGCCAGCATCGTGTTTCGCGACATCACCGAGCGCCAGCGCTGGATGGCGCGCGCCCAGGAGCAGATGGCGCTGCTGGAGCGGCTGGCGCGGCATGTGCCGGGCGTGCTGTTCCAGTTCCGGCTCGAGGCCGACGGACGGCAGAGCTTTCCCTTCGTCAGCGACGGCATCCGCGAGATGTTCGAGCTCGAGCCCGAGGCGGTGCGCGAGGACGCCACGCTGCTGAACCGGCGCATCCATCCGGATGACGCCGCGATGGTGCTGTCGTCCATCCAGGCCTCGGCCCGCTGGCTCGCGCCCTGGCAGCTCGAATACCGGGTGCTGCTGCCGCGCCAGGGGCTGCGCTGGCGGCTGGGCAATGCCCAGCCCGAGCGCCAGGCCGATGGCAGCGTGCTGTGGCACGGCTTCATCACCGACATCACCGAGCGCAAGCTCGCCGAGGTGCGCACCCACCAGCTGGCCTATTTCGACACCCTGACCGGCCTGCCCAACCGCACCCTGCTGCGCGACCGCATCGAGCTGGCGCTGGCGCATGCGCGGCGCGTCCAGCAGCACGGCGCGCTGATGTTCCTGGATCTGGACAACTTCAAGCAGATCAACGACGCACGCGGCCACAGCGTGGGCGACCGCCTGCTGTGCGAGGTGGCGCAGCGCCTGCAGCGGCTGCTGCGGGCCGAAGACACCGTCGCGCGGCTGGGCGGCGACGAGTTCGTGCTGCTGCTGGGCGAGCTGGGCGCGGACGCCGACGCCGCCGCCCGCGCGGCCATGGCTGTGGCCGAGAAGGCGCGCGCCGAGCTGGACCGGCCCTACCGCATCGGGGACTTCAGCTACACCAGCAGCGGCAGCATCGGCATCACCCTCTTTCCCCGAGACATGCAGCAGGTCGATGACCTGCTGCGCGAAGCCGACACCGCGATGTACCGTGCCAAGGCGGCCGGGCGCAACCGCACGGCCTTTTTCGAGGTCGGCATGCAGCACGAGGTGGAGGAGCGCCTGGCGCTGGAGCTGGACCTGCAGCAGGCGCTGGCGCAGCGGCAGTTCGAGCTGCACGTGCAGGACCAGGTCGATGCCACGGGCCGCCCCGTCAGCGCCGAGCTGCTGCTGCGCTGGCACCACCCGCAGCGCGGGCCGGTGGCGCCGCAGCGCTTCATCGCGGTGGCCGAGGAATGCGGCCTCATCCACGGCCTGGGCGAGTGGGTGATCGAGCAGGCCTGCCAGACGCTGGTGCGCCTGGGCTCGGCGACCCCATGCCCCACGCTGGCGGTCAACGTCAGCGTGCGCCAGTTCCGCCACGAAGGCTTCGTCGAGCGGGTGCGCGCCCTGCTGCAGCGCACCGGCGCGCCGGCGCAGCAGCTGGTGTTCGAAGTGACGGAAAGCCTGTTCATCCAGGACTGGGAGGCGGTGCTCGCGCGCATGCTGGAGCTGGTGCGCCTGGGCATCCGCTTTTCCATCGACGACTTCGGCACCGGCTATTCCAGCCTGGCCTATCTGCAGCGGCTGCCGCTGTCGGAGATCAAGATCGACCGCAGCTTCGTGCGCGCCGTGCCGCAGGGCGCCAACGACACGGCCATCGTGCGCTCCATCCTGTCGATGGCGCGCCACCTGGGGCTGGAAGTGGTGGCCGAGGGGGTGGAGCGCGCCGAGCAGGCCGACTTTTTGCGCGCGCATGGCTGCCAGCGCCTGCAGGGCTATTTCCACGCCCGGCCCCGCCCGCTGGCCGAGTGGCTGGCGCAGCGCCTGGCCGGTGGCGACGCACCCGCCCCGATGGACGGCGCCGATGGACAGCGCTGATTGACAGCGCCGCAGGCGCTGCCGATACTGGCTGCGTTCCCACCCCGATCCGAGGAGGCCGGCATGCCGCAGCCATCCGATCGACGCCAGTTCCAGCGCTCCGCCTTTCACGCCGGCGTGTGGCTGGAGCTGCCGGCGCAGCAGGGGCAGGTGCGCCTGCTCGATCTGTCGCTGCGCGGCGCGCAGGTGCAAGTGGCGCCCGGCTGGCACGCCGAGCCGGGCCAGGCCGGGCGGCTGCGGCTCACGCTGGCCGGCGACGCCACCATCGAGATGGACGTGCGCGTGGCCCGCTGCGCGCCGCCGCTGCTGGGGCTGCGCTGCATGCACATCGACCTGGACAGCCTGGTCCACCTGCGCCAGCTGCTGGCGCACAACGCCGCCGAGCCGGCGCGGCTGCGGCGCGAGCTGGCGGCGCTGGTGGCCGCAACGGGCTGAGCCGACCATGCGCCGCCGCCTGCTGCTGCTGGGGCTGCCGCTGGCTGGCGTGGGGGTGCCCGCGGTCGCGGCCACTGCGCTGGCTGCCCGCCTGGGCGATGGCCGGCACGTGCTGCTGATGCGCCACGCCGACGCGCCCGGCTATGACGATCCGCCCGGCATGCGGCTGGACGACTGCCGCACCCAGCGCAATCTGGGCGAACGGGGCCGCCAGCAGGCCCATGCGATGGGGCAATGGCTGCGCGCGCAGGGGGTGGCCCAGGCCTGGGTCGGCTCCAGCCCCTGGTGCCGCTGCGTCGAGACCGCGCGCCTGCTGGCGCTGGGGCCGGTGCAGGTCGAGCCGGCGCTGGGCTCGTTTTTCGCGCAGCCGCAGCTGGCGGCCGCGCGCACGGCCGAACTGCGCGCGCTGCTGCAGCGGCTGCGCGCGGCGCAACCGCCGGCGCCGGCCCATATCCTGGTCACCCACCAGGTCAACATCCGGGCCTACGTGGGCGCGGCCGTCTCCAGCGCGGAGTCGGTGCTGGTGCGGGTGGGGCCGCAGGGCGAGCCGCTGGACTATGAATTCGTGGCCGCGCCGCTGCCGCGCTGACAGGCTGCCACTGCCGGTGTGACTCCAGGTGATGGGGGCGCCTGCGCCTACGACGATCCTTATCCCCTTGCAAGCGCCGCTCATCGGCTGTTGCGGCAGTCCCACGCATGCGGTTCAAGCAAGGTCTGAGTAACCGTCTTCGAAGTCAAGTACCGTGAAGCGCGTTATTCCAAG
>DAIUCJ010000029.1:0-38277 GCA_036846225.1 Hylemonella sp. | reverse complement strand
TACCGGCGCAGGCGCCGCTGCTACCATGGCCGCATGGTGGATTTCGTGAGCACCCATCTCTTCGATGTGTTGGCGCTGCTGCTGAGCGCGGCGGCGGTGTTGGCCTACCAGCTCTACCTGCGCTGGCGCGACCGGCGCGACCCCACGGCCAGCGCGCTGTACGGCATGCATGCGGCGCGCATCGCCTGGGTGGAAGGCGTGATGCGCGACGGCAAGGACATCCTGGCCGTGCAGACGCTGCGCAACTCGACGATGGCTTCCAGCTTCATGGCCTCCACCGCCATCTTGCTCATCATCGGCGTGCTGACCCTGAGCGCGCAGGGCGACAAGATGTCGGGCACCTGGCACGCGCTGAACCTGCTGGGCCAGGAGGGGGCGGACATCTGGCTGTTCAAGCTGCTGGTGATGTTGTTCGACCTGTTGTTTGCCTTTTTCTCGTTCTGCCTGTCGATCCGCCTGTACCACCACATCGGCTACCAGATCAACACGCCGCCGGACCTGCGCCGCGAAGTCACGCAGCCGGCCCACGTGGGCGCCGAGCTCAACCGCGCCGCCATCTACTACCGCCTGGGCATGCGGGCTTATTACTTCACCGTGCCGCTGCTGCTGTGGCTGTTCGGCCCGGTGTGGCTGCTGGGCGCGACGGCGCTGGTGATCTTCTTCCTCTACCACCTGGACCGCGCGCCGCGCAGCGACGATGCCCTGATGGGCTGAGGGCAGTCTCCGTTTTTTCCATCCGGCTGTCGCCGCCCATGTTCGATCTCGATCTGCGTACCGTCATCCTGCTCACCGGCGTGCTGTCGGTGCTGCTGGCCCTGGTGATGGGCATGGTCTATGCGATCGTGCCGCGCACCGTGCAGGGGGTGGGCTACTGGGTGGTCGCGCCGCTGCTGGTGGCGGCATCCACCGCCCTGTTCGGGGCGCGCGGCCACGCGCCCGCGCTGCTGACCGTGGTACTGGCCAACCTGCTGCTGCTCGGCGGCATGCTGGCGCTGCTGCTGGGCAGCCGGCGCTTCTTCGGCCTGCCGCTGCGCCATGGCCGCTGGCTGGCGGTGCTGGCGGTCACGGCGGTGCTGCTGTATGGCTACAGCGCCGTGGAGGACGATTTCCACGCCCGGCTGCGCGTGGTCGGCGTGGTCTGGATCGCCATCTTGCTGACCCATGCGCAAACGGTCTGGCGCCACGGGCCGGAAGACCACGCCACGCGCTACACGGTGGGCGTGCTGCTGGCGCATGCGGCGGTGGTGCTGCTGCGGCTGCTCACGTCGTTTCTGCCGCTGCCGCAGGAGGGGCTGTTCACCCCCTCGCGGGTGCAGACGCTCTACATCCTGGTCAATGCGCTGGTCACCATCGCGCTGACTGCCGGCCTGATGATGCTGGTGGCGCAGCGCCTGCGCCGCGAGCTGGAATACCTGGCCACGCGCGATGCGCTGACCGGCGCGCGCACGCGCTCCGTGCTGCTGCAGGCCTGCCGGCAGGAGCTGGCGCGCTGCCGCCGCCATGGCCGCAGCATGGCGCTGCTGGTGATGGATGTGGACCATTTCAAGCGCGTCAACGACCAGCACGGCCACCAGATGGGCGACCGGGTGCTGATCGATGTGGTGGCGCGCGTGTCCTCGCTGCTGCGCCTGTCGGACCTGCTGGCGCGCTTCGGCGGCGAGGAGTTCGTGCTGCTGCTGCCCGAGACCACGCTGCAGGAGGCGCTGGCGGTGGCCGAGCGCATCCGGCGCAAGGTGGCGCTGCCGCAGGACGGCCTGCCCGAAGTGACGGTGAGCATCGGGGTGACCACCAACCGCGCCGACGAGGACGACGTCGATGCGCTGCTGGCGCGCGCCGACCGCGCGCTCTACCGGGCCAAGGAGCAAGGGCGCAACCGCATCGAGACGGCCTGAGCGCTTCCCGTGCCGGGCGCTGCCTGCTTATTCTGCTTACTTACAGCTCGGCGCCTTCGACCAGCAGGCGCACGCGCCGCACGCCTTGCCAGGCGTCGGCCTCCAGCCGGAAAGCCAGGTGGGCGCGCGCGGGCAGCGGCTCGGTGCGGCCAAACCAGATGCCATCGACCGGCTCGCCCTGGTGCCGCAGCTTCAGCGCCAGGTGCTTTTCGCCCACCAGGCGCTGCGACAGCACGTCCACTTCCTCGCTGAAGGTGGGCGGCGCAAAGCCCTGGCCCCAGACGCCCTGCTGCAGCAGCTCGGCTACATCGGGGCGACGGTAGGGCGCGGGCAGCGCGCCGTCGGTTTCGAGCCGGCGCGTCAGCGTGGCCGCGTCCAGCCATTCTTGCGCCACCGTGTTGAGCGCCTGCTCGAACAGGTCGAAGTGCTCTTCGGCGATGGTGCAGCCGGCGGCCATCGCATGGCCGCCGAAGCGCAGCAGCACGCCCGGGTGGCGCTTGGCCACCAGGTCGAGCGCGTCGCGCAGGTGAAAGCCGGGGATGGAGCGGCCCGAGCCCTTGAGCTCGTGCTCGCGGCCCGGCGCCTGGCTGGCGGCAAAGACGAAGCTCGGGCGGTGCAGCCGGTCCTTCAGGCGCGCGGCCACGATGCCCACCACGCCTTCGTGGAAGTCGGGATCGAAGACGCAGACGGCCGGCGGCGGCTCGTCTTCGGGGTCGTAGAGCGACTCCACGATCTGCAGCGCCTGCTCGCGCATCTCGCCCTCGATCTCGCGCCGCTCGCGGTTGATGGTGTCGAGCTGCTCCGCCAGCGCGGCGGCGCGGGCTGCGTCGTCGGTCAGCAGCAGCTCGATGCCCAGCGTCATGTCGGCCAGGCGGCCGGCGGCGTTGATGCGCGGCCCCAGCGCGAAGCCCAGGTCGAAGGTGCTGGCCGTCTGCGGCGAGCGAGCGGCCACGGCGAAGAGCGCCGCCATGCCCGCAGGCAGGGCGCCGGCGCGCACGCGCTTCAAGCCCTGCGCCACCAGCCGGCGGTTGTTCGCGTCGAGCCGCACCACATCGGCCACCGTGCCCAGCGCCACCAGCGGCAGCAGCGCGTCCAGCCGCGGCTGCGTCTCGGCGGTGAAGGCGCCGCGGCGGCGCAGCTCGGCGCGCAGCGCCAGCAGCACGTAGAACATCACGCCCACGCCGGCGATGGATTTGCTGGCGAAGCCGCAGCCGGGCTGGTTGGGGTTGACGATCACGTCGGCGTCGGGCAGCTCGGCCGCGGGCAGGTGGTGGTCCGTCACCAGCACCTGCAGGCCCAGCGCGCGCGCCGCGGCCACGCCCTCGACGCTGGCGATGCCGTTGTCCACGGTGATCAGCACGTCCGCGCCGCTGGCCTTGACGCGCTGCGCGATCGGCGGCGTCAGCCCGTAGCCATCGACCACGCGGTCGGGCACCAGATAAGCCAGCTGGCGCGCGCCCAGCATGCGCAGGCCCCGTATGCCCACCGCGCAGGCGGTGGCGCCGTCGCAGTCGTAGTCGGCCACGATGCACAGCCTGCGGTCGCGGGCGATGGCGTCGGCCAGCAGCGTGGCCGCCTCCTGCGCGCCCTGCAGCGTATCCGGCGGCAGCAGGCGCGTCAGCGCGTCGTCCAGCTCCGCCGGGTCGGTGACGCCGCGTGCGGCATACAGGCGCGCCAGCAGCGGATGGATGCCCGCCTGCTCCAGCGCCCAGGCGGCGCGCGGCGGGACGTCGCGGGTGACGATCTTCATGGGGCGCTGAGTATCTCAGACGGCTCGGGCGGGCGCAGCCGGCCCCACCAGGAGCGGCGCGCCGGGCCGTAGCGGCAGGCGTGCAGCTCGCCGCACAGCGTCAGCGTCACCGCCTGGCCGGCGCGGGCGGCCTGCAGCGGCGCGGCCAGCCGCGCATCCAGCGCCTGCCAGGCGCGCGCCCAGCCGGCCAGGTCGCCGGCCAGCGCCGGGCGTACCAGTTCGTCGAACACCTGGGGCGCAGGCTGCTGCGCCAGCGGCTGCGCCGCCAGCGTGCCGGCGCCATCGAGCCAGAAGCCGTTGAGGGCCATGGCCTTGCGCTGCGCGCGCTCGTCGGCCACCGGGTGGGTGTAGAGCAGCATTTGCATCTCGGTCTGCAGGCGGCGCAGCCAGGCAGCCGCCGGCAGCCAGGGCGCCACGTCGCGGCCCTGCACGCGCGCCAGGCTGGCGCTGCGCAGCGTGCGCAGCGCCGCGCCCTGCACCAGCCAGCGCGTGGGCTGGTCCGGGTGCAGCTGCAGACCGTCTTGCGCGAAGTACGGCTGCATCGCCGCCCGCAGCGCCTGGGCTTCGTCGGCCGGCACGTCCTCTTGCGGCGGCACATGCAGCGTGACGCTGGCGGTGCCGACATCCCAGTGCGTCAGGTGCAGGAAGGCCCAGCCGTCGTCGGCCGCTGCGGGCAGCCCCAGCGCGTGCGCGCGCAGCGCCGCCCAGGGTGGGGCCTGCGGGTCCAGCCCCAGCTGGCGGGCCTGCAGCGCCTCGTCCATCGTGACCAGGCTGTCGGCCGCCAGCGCGGGCAGCAGCTGCGCGCGCAGCAGGCCCAGCAGGGCGTGCAGATGCGGCAGCCGGGCTGCGCGCAAGGCGGCGCGGGCACCGGGCTGCTCGCTCAGGGCATAGGGGATGAGCAGGTCCATCGGCGTATTGTCGGGTGGCCTGCCCGATAATGCGCCGCAGCCGATCGACACTTTCCATGCAAATCCCCTACGAACTGCTGCTGGGCTGGCGCTACACGCGTGCCGGCCGCGCCACGCGGCGCAACGGCTTCATCTCCTTCATCTCCGGCGTGTCCATGCTGGGCATCGCGCTGGGGGTGGCCGCGCTCATCATCGTGCTCAGCGTGATGAACGGCTTTCAGAAAGAAGTGCGCGACCGCATGCTCAGCGTGGTCTCGCACATCGAGATCTTCTCGCCCTATGGCGCGGCGCTGCCCGACGTGGCCGGCACGCTGGCGGCGGCGCGCGCGCACCCGGAGGTGGTCGGGGCGGCTCCCTTCATCGCCGCGCAGGCCCTGCTGGCACATGGCGAGGACATGAAGGGCGCGATCGTGCGCGGCATCGATCCGGCGCTGGAAGGCGAAGTGACCGATCTGGCCGCCGCCCTGCGCGGCGGGGGGCTGGCCGCGCTGGTGCCGGGCGGCTTCGGCGTGGTGCTGGGGCGCGACCTGGCGCGGCAGCTTGGCGTGCAGGTGGGCGACAAGGTGACGCTGGTGGCGCCCAGCGGGCAGGTCACGCCTGCCGGCGTGGTGCCGCGCCTGAAGCAGATGACGGTGGTGGGCACTTTCGATTCGGGCCACTACGAATACGACGCCGGGCTGGCGATGATCCACGTGGAGGACGCGGCGCGCATCTTCCGCCTGGAAGGGCCCAGCGGCATCCGCCTGAAGCTGCGCGACCTGCACCGCGCGCGCGAGGTCGGCGCCGAGCTGTCCGCGCGCCTGGGGCCGCAGCTGGTGGTGCGCGACTGGACGCGGCAGAACCGCACCTGGTTTGCCGCGGTGCAGCTGGAAAAGCGCATGATGTTCATCATCCTGACGCTCATCGTCGCGGTGGCGGCGTTCAACCTGGTGTCCACGCTGGTGATGACGGTGACCGACAAGCGCGCCGACATCGCCATCCTGCGCACGCTGGGGGCGAGTCCGGCCAGCATCATGGGCGTGTTCATGGTGCAAGGCGCCGCCGTGGGCGTGATCGGCACCGCCGCCGGGCTGCTGCTGGGGCTGGGCGTGGCGCTGAACATCGACGTCATCGTGCCGGCACTGGAGCGGTTGCTGCAGGCCAGCTTCCTGCCTAAGGACATTTACCTCATCAGCCGCATGCCCAGCGACCCGCAGGCCGGCGACATCGTGCCGGTAGGGGTGATCGCGCTGCTGCTGGCCTTCGTGGCCACGATCTATCCGAGCTGGCGGGCCAGTCGCGTCAACCCGGCGGAGGCGCTGCGCTATGAATGAGACGAACGCGGCCGTTTTGCAGGCGCAGGGCCTGGAGAAGCGCTACACCGAGGGCCGGCTGGACGTGCAGGTGCTGCGCGGCGTGGATCTGCAGGTGCATGCCGGCGAGATCGTGGCCATCGTGGGCGCTTCCGGCTCGGGCAAGAGCACGCTGCTGCACCTGCTGGGCGGACTGGATGCGCCCACGGCCGGGTGGGTGCGGCTGCAGGGGCAGGATTTTTCCGGCCTGTCGCCGGCGCTGCAGGGGCGGCTGCGCAACCGCCACCTGGGCTTTGTGTACCAGTTCCATCATCTGCTGCCCGAATTCAGCGCCCAGGACAACGTGGCCATGCCGCTGTGGATCCGCCGCCTGGACCGGGCCGAGGCGGCGCAGCGCGCCGCGCGCATGCTGGCCGCCGTCGGGCTGGGCGAGCGGCTGGCGCACCGGCCGGCCGAGCTCTCCGGCGGCGAGCGCCAGCGCGTGGCCATCGCGCGCGCGCTGGTCACGCAGCCGGCCTGCGTGCTGGCCGACGAGCCCACCGGCAATCTGGACCGCGTCACCGCCGAGGGCGTGTTCGAGCTGATGCTGGCGCTGGCACGCGAGCAGGGCACGGCTTTCGTCGTCGTCACCCACGACGAGCGGCTGGCGGCGCGCTGCCAGCGCGTGCTGCGGCTGGAGCTGGGCCGGCTGGTTTGAGACTGAGAAGCCGGCCGCCAGGCTTACACGATCCGCTGCTGCCACAGCAGCGACAGCACCGCCGCGGCGATGACCAGCAGCGCGCCCAGCAGCGCGAGCAAGGCGGTGATCTCGGTTTCCCTTTTCTCGACCATCAGGCGCGAGCTCAGCGTCTCATAGACCTTGCGCAGATCCTCGGCGGTGCCGGCGTAGAAATATTCGCCCTGCGTGCGGTGGGCAATCGCCTTCAGGGTTTCCTCGTCCAGCCGCACGTGCATGGACCAGCCCTCAAAGCCGATGGTCTCGCCATCGACCGTGCCCACCCCCACGGTATAGACGCGCACGCCGCGGTCGGCGGCCATCTTGGCCGCTTCCAGCGGATCGATGCCGGTGGTGCGCTGGCCGTCGGTGAGCAGAATGATGGCCGCCGATCCGTAGGAGCCCGGCGCCACGGGCGTGTAGTCCTTCGCCGCGGGGGCAGGCTGGTCCAGCGGGGCGCCGCGCGTGCGGCTGCCGTAGGTGAGCTGGCCCAGGTCGATGCCGGCATCCGGAAACAGCGTGGCCAGCGCCAGCACGATGCCGTTGCCGATGGCGGTGCCGCGCTGCAGCTGGAAGCGATCGATGGCGGCCACCAGGTCTTCGCGGCTCAGGGTGGGCAGCTGCGCCACCTGGGCCGATCCGGCAAATGCCACGATGCCCACTTTCACGTGGCGCGGCAGCTCGGCCAGAAAGGCCTTGGCCGCGGCCTGGGCGGCTTCGAGCCGGTTGGGTTTGACATCGGTGGCGCGCATGCTGCCCGACACGTCCATGGCCAGGATGATGGTTTCCTGCTGCGTGGGCAGCGCCACCACCGCCAGCGGCCGCGCGGCCGCCAGCAACAGCGCGGCCAGCGCCAGCAGCAGCAGCGCCGGCGGCAGGTGGCGGCGCCAGCTGCGCGAGCCGGCCAGAGCTTGGCGTAGCAGCGCCAGATCGGGGTAGGCCAGGGCCTGAGCGCGGCGCCGGCGCAGCAGCCAAACGTACAGCAGCACCAGAGCCGGCAGCACCAGCAGCAGCGGCAGCAGCGCGGGCCACAGGAAGCTCATGCCGCAGCCTCCGCCGCTGGCACCGGGTGCAGATGGGCTGGCAGCCGTGCCCGCGGGCCGCGCAAGCGCTGGCGCCGCAGCGCCGTCAGGCGCAGCAGGGCAGCCAGCAGGTCCTCGTCACTGGCCAGCTCCATCGCATCGACGCCGGCGCGGGCGATCTGGGCGTGCACGGCCTGCGCGCGCTGCGCGGCCAGCCGCGCATAGCGCGCGCGCAGGGCCGCATCGCCCGTGTCCACCAGCAGCGTCGCGCCGGTTTCGGGGTCGCGCAGCGGCAGCAGGCCCAGATCGGGCAGGGCCTGCTCCAGCGGGTCGTACAGGCGCACCGCCACCACCTCGTGGCGCTGCGCCAGCTGCGCCAGCGCGCCGGACCAGCCGGGGGCGCTCAGGAAGTCCGAGAGCACAAACAGCGTGCTGCGCCGCCGCACCATGCCGCCGGCGGCGGCCAGCAGGTCCTGTAGCCGCGTCAGCCCCGCACCGGCCGGGGGGCGGGGGGTGGCGGCGTGGCGCTGCAGCAGATCCAGCAGCTGCAGCACATGGCGGCGCCCGCCTGCAGCGGGCAGCACGGTGTGCAGGCGCTGGTCGTACAGCAGCGCGCCGACGCGGTTGCCGTGGCGGGTGAGCACGCGCGCCAGCACGGCCACGAAGTCGGCCAGCTGCTCGCGCTTGCGCCGACGGCCCGAGCCGAAGTCCATCGAGGCGCTCAGATCCAGCAAAAACCAGGCGCTCATGTTCCGCTCCTCGGTGTGCACGCGCACATGGGGCTGCTGCAGCCGTGCGGTGACGTTCCAGTCGATGTGGCGCACGTCGTCGTGCAGCTGGTAGGGCCGCAGGTCGGCCAGGTCCAGCCCCGTGCCGCGCAGCAGGGTGCGGTAGTCGCCCTGTAGCAGACCGTCGAGGCGGCGCAGCACCGTCCACTCCAGCCGGCGCAGCGCCTGCTCGGCGGCGCCCGGTGTGGCGTGCAGGGGTGCCTTCATCTCAGGCGGCCCTGGCTTCATGTTCGAGCACCCGGGCCGGCGCAGGCACCTGGGCCATGAAACGCGCGATCAGCGCCTCGGCGTCGATGCCTTCGGACAGGGCCTCGTACGACAGCACCAGCCGGTGGCGCAGCACATCGGGCACCAGATCGGTGAAGTCCTCGGGCAGGGCGTAGCCACGGCCGCGCAGCAGCGCCAGGGCGCGCGCGCCTTCGACCAGCGCGATGGTGGCGCGCGGGCTGGCGCCGTAGCTCAGCAGCCGGGCGGCATCGGCCAGGCCGGCGCGGGCGGGGTCGCGCGTGGCCGTCACCAGCCGCACCGCGTACTGCACCAGCGCCGCATCCACATAGACCTCGCGGCACAGCTGCTGCAGGCGGGCGAGTTCCTCGGTGCTGCTGCGTGGCGCCACCTGCGGCGGCGCGCCGGTGACGCGCTGGGCGATGACGAATTCCTCTTCCTCGCTGGGGTAGTCCACCCGCACCTTGAACAGGAACCGGTCCACCTGCGCTTCGGGCAGGGCGTAGGTGCCTTCGGTTTCGATCGGGTTCTGTGTGGCCATGACCACGAAAGGCTGGGGCACCGGATGGCTGGTGCCGGCAATCGTGACCTGGCGTTCCTGCATCACCTCCAGCAAGGCACTCTGCACCTTGGCCGGCGCGCGGTTGATTTCGTCGGCCAGCAGCAGGTTGGCGAACACCGGGCCCAGCACGGTACTGAACTCGCCGCTTTTCTGGTTGTAGATGCGCGTGCCCACCAGATCCGCCGGCACCAGATCGGGGGTGAACTGGATGCGCGAGAAGCGGCCCTGCACCACCTGCGCCAGGGTCTTGATGGTCAGCGTCTTGGCCAGGCCGGGCACGCCTTCGACCAGCAGATGGCCCTGGGCCAGCAGCGCGACCATGATGCGCTCCAGGAAGTGGTCCTGTCCGACGACGACGCGTTTGACTTCGTAGAGGACCTGCTCCATGTGGCGGGACGCTTCGGCGATCTGGCGGGGGAGGTCGCTCATCGCGGAATCCTTTCAGAACGGGTGCATGCCGACGGCGGTGGCCGCGCTTTCGATGGGCACGGCAAAGCCGATGCCGATGAAGGTGCGCTGCTGCGTCGGGTTGAGGATGGCGGTCACGATGCCGACGACCGCGCCGTCGAACGTCACCAGCGGCCCGCCGGAGTTGCCTGGATTGGCCGCGGCGTCGAACTGGATCAGCCCGTCGATGCGCGTCTCACCCTGGGGGGCCTGGTAGCTGCGCTGCAGGCCCGAGACCACGCCGGCCGACACCGACGGCCCCAGGCCGAAGGGAAAGCCCACCGCCACGACACCGTCGCCCGGCTGCAGATCGGCGGTGGAGCGCAGCGTGGCCGCTTTCAGGTCGTCGGGCAGCTTGCGCGCCTGCAGAACGGCCAGATCGTTGCGCGCCTGCACGGCGGTGAGCAGGGCGTCGGAGCGGGTGCCGTCGTGGAAGGTCAGCTCGATGCGCTGGGCGCCGGCGACCACGTGCAGGTTGGTCAGGATCACGCCGCTGTCCACGATGACCACACCCGTGCCCAGGCCGTGTTCCTGTTCCGCGCCGTCGCGGCCGGTGACGTAGCCGGCCACCCGCACCACCGACGGTGCTACCTGGGCTGCGGCGCGGGCGGCCGGCGACGGCAGCTGCGCCGTCTCCAGCGTGTGCAGCACCGCGGCCTCGATGTCCTTTTGCGTGAGCCGGCGCGCCGGCTCGCGCGGCCACAGCGTGAGGATCGGCAGCAGCGCCAGGGCGACCAGGGCCAGCATGCGCCAGTGGCGTGGCCGCCAGCGTGGCAGGCGCCGCAGGCGTGCCGGCCGCGACGTTGGGGCAGGGGGTGCGGCCGCAGGCGCGGAGCCGGGCGCGCCAGCGGCGCCGGCTGGACTGCGGCTGTGCAGGGCGGGCGTACGCATGCAGACCCCCGGGGACTGGGCCGCCCCCCGTGGGCGGCACATCGCCGCAAACGGTAGCACGGCAGGCCATTTTTTGCATGCGCATCGCCCCGCCGCTGGCCCGGGTTTGCGGCATCATCGGCCCATGCCGATGTGGATCGACACGCACTGCCATCTGGACGCGCCGGAGTTCGCCGCCGATGCGGCCACCGTGCGCGCACGCGCGCGCGAGCGCGGGGTGGCGCACTGCGTGCTGCCGGCGGTGCGGGTGCGCGATTTCGCGCGCACGCGCGAGCTGGCCCACGCCTTTGGCGACAGCTATGCGCTGGGCATCCATCCGCTGTATGTGGGCGAGGCCGATGAGGGCGATCTGGCCCGGCTGGAGGAGGCGCTGACGCGCTGGCGCAACGACCCGCGCCTGGTGGCCGTGGGCGAGATCGGGCTGGATTACTTCGTGCCCGCGCTGTGCGAGGAGCCCCTGCGCTCGCGGCAGGAGCGTTTCTATGTCGAGCAGCTGCGGCTGGCGCGCCGTCATGGCCTGCCGGTCATCCTGCACGTGCGCCGCTCGGCCGACAGGCTGCTCAAGGGCCTGCGCGCCGTCGCTCAGGGCGGGCACGTCTGGTCCGGCATCGCCCACGCCTTCAACGGCAGCGCGCAGCAGGCGCAGGACTTCATCGCGCTGGGGCTCAAGCTCGGCTTCGGCGGCGCGCTGACCTACGAGCGCGCGCAGAACCTGCGCCGGCTGGCCACCGAACTGCCGCTGGGATCCATCGTGCTGGAGACCGATGCGCCGGACATGCCGCCGCACTGGCTGTACCGCACGGCCGCGCAGCGTGCCAGCGGGCAGGCGCAGGGGCGCAACGAGCCCGGGGAGCTGCCGCGCATTGCCGCCGCGCTGGCCGCCCTGCGCGGCCTGCCGCTGCCGCAGCTCGCGCAGGCGACGACGCAGCAGGCCTGCCAGGCGCTGCCGCGGTTGGCCGCGCTGCTGCGATGAGGCGAGCGCCATGACGCGCCTGCGCGGTCTGCCGCCCATCGTGGGCCCAGACACCCGCGTGCTGATCCTGGGCAGTTTCCCGGGCGTGGCCTCGCTGCAGGCGCGGCAGTACTACGCCCATCCGCGCAACCAGTTCTGGCCCCTGCTGCAGGCGCTGTGGCCGCAGCATCCGCTGCCCGGTCCCACGGACTATGCGGGCCGCTGCGCCTGGCTGCTGGCGCGGGGCCTGGGGCTGTGGGACGTGTATGCCAGCTGCGAGCGCGAAGGCAGCGCCGACAGCGCGATTCGCCAGGCCGAGATAAACGACTTCGCCAGCATCAAGGCGCAGTGCCCGAAACTGCGACTGATTGTTCACAACGGGGGTGAGAGCTTCCGGCACGCGAAGCGGGTGCGTGTCGGCTTGGGGGCGGAACACTTCCCGCTGGTAAAGCTGCCATCGACCAGCCCGGCCCATGCGGGCTGGAGCTTTGAGCGCAAACTCGCGGCCTGGCGGCAGGCGCTGGGGCAGGCTGGGGTGCTGTGAGACTGAAAGATACGAGGGACGGCGATAATTCCTGCACCTTGAGCAAGCAGCCAGCCACCCTGCCCGAAGTCCAGTTCTCCGACGAGGGGCCGATCCGCCACCTGCATCTGGAATCGATCTGGATCCAGGGCTCGATGGACACGCGCGATCCGCTGCGCCTGGTGCACGAGTACATCCAGCGCATGATGGCCTGGCTGCTGTTCGTCGAGCCGGACACGGTGGCGCGCCGCCGCGCCATGCAGCTGGGGTTGGGCGCAGGGTCGCTGACCAAGTTTTGCGCCAGGGTGCTGCGCATGCAGACCACGGCCATCGAGCTGAACCCGCAGGTGCTGGCGGCCTGCCGCGGCTGGTTCAAGCTGCCGGCCGATACGGCGCGGCTGCGCGTGATCGTAGGCGACGCCGCGCAGGAAATCCGCCGCCCCGAGTGGCAGGGCGCGATCGACGCCCTGCAGGTGGACCTGTACGACCGCGAGGCCGCCGCGCCGGTGCTCGACAGCGCGTCCTTCTACGCCGACTGCCGCCGCCTGCTGGGCGCCGACGGCTGCATGACGGTCAATCTGTTCGGGCGCTCGTCCAGCTTCGCGCGCAGCGTGCGGCACATTGCCGAGGCCTTCGGCCAAGAAGCGGTCTGGGCTTTCAAGCCGACGCGCGAGGGCAACACCGTGGTGCTGGCGCAGCGCACGCCGGCGCGCCCCGAGCGCTGCGTGCTTGCCCGGCGGGCCGAAATCATCCAGACTCGCTGGGGCCTGCCCGCGTCCAAATGGGTGCGCGGCCTGCGCCCGGTATTTGATTGACCGTTCGACTGACCGTTTTCCTTTTCCTTCTCCTCTCCCTCGATGAACGCTGCACTGCCATCCAAGCCGTTGTCCAGGGCCGAGCCGGCCGGCCCGCTGACCTGGCGGCTGCTGGCCGAGTGGCTGCAGGCCGATGGCGTGATCTCGCCCGAGGAGGCGCGGCGCGTGATCGCACGCTGCTCGGCCGCCGAGAGCAGCCAGCACCCGCTGCTGCGGCTGGCCAATGTGTCGATGCGGCGCGCCGCCGACCACAAGGCGCTGGACGTGGAGCTGCTGACGCAGTGGCTGGCGGGGCGCTGTGGGCTGGATTACCTGCGCATCGATCCGCTCAAGGTCGATGTGGCCAAGGTGGGCGAGGTCATGAGCGCGGCCTATGCCGAGCGCCACCGCGTGCTGCCGGTGCAAGTCACGCCCAGCGAGGTGGTGGTGGCCACGGCCGAGCCCTTCGTCACCGACTGGGTGGCCGAGGTGGAGCGGCAGACGCGGCGCAGCGTGCGCCGGGTGCTGGCCAGCCCGGGCGAGATCCAGCGCTACACGGCGGAGTTCTTCGCGCTGGCCAAGTCGGTGCGCGCGGCGCAGAAGGCCGGCGGCGCCAGCGGCGGCTCCAGCTTCGAGCAGCTGGTGGAGCTGGGCCGCAGCAACAAGCAGCTCGACGCCAACGACCAGAGCGTGGTGCAGGTGGTGGACTGGCTGTGGCAGTACGCCTTCGACCAGCGCGCCAGCGACATCCATCTGGAGCCGCGGCGCGAGCAGGGCGTGATCCGCTTTCGCATCGACGGGGTGCTGCATCCGGTCTATCAGATGCCGATGGGCGTGCTCAATGCGATGACCGCGCGCATCAAGCTGCTCGGGCGCATGGACGTGGTGGAAAAGCGCCGCCCGCAGGATGGCCGCATCAAGACGCGCAACCCCCGCGGCGACGAGGTGGAGATGCGCATTTCCACGCTGCCCACGGCCTTTGGCGAGAAGATGGTCATGCGCATCTTCGACCCGGATACGGCGGTCAAGACGCTGGACGAACTGGGCTTTACCGCGCACGACGCGCAGCGCTGGGAGCAGCTGGTCAAGCGCCCGCACGGCATCATCCTGGTCACCGGCCCCACCGGCTCGGGCAAGACCACCACGCTGTACTCCACGCTCAAGCGCCTGGCCACCGAGGAGGTCAACGTCAGCACGGTGGAAGACCCGATCGAGATGATCGAGCCGGCTTTCAACCAGACCCAGGTGCAGCCGCAGCTGGACTTCGGCTTCGCCGAGGGGCTGCGCGCGCTGATGCGGCAGGACCCGGACATCATCATGGTGGGCGAGATCCGCGATTTGGAGACCGCCGAGATGGCGGTGCAGGCCGCGCTCACGGGCCATCTGGTGTTTTCCACGCTGCACACCAACGACGCGCCTTCGGCCGTGACGCGGCTGATGGAGCTGGGCGTGCCGCCTTACCTGATCAACGCCACCGTGCTGGGCGTGCTGGCGCAGCGGCTGGTGCGCACGCTCTGCCCGGCCTGCAAGGTGCGCGACGAAACCGCCACGCGCGAGCAGCTGGCCGAGATCGTCAGGCCCTGGAGCATTTCCGGCAGCTACCAGCCCTACAAGGCGGTGGGCTGCGTGGATTGCCGCATGACCGGCTTTGCCGGCCGCATGGGCCTGTACGAGCTGCTGGTGGTGTCCGACGCCTTCCGGGAGAAGGTGCACCGCGAGCTCAATCTGGAAGCGCTCAAGCGCCAGGCCGTGGCCGACGGCATGCGCCCGCTGCGGCTGGCCGGCGCGCTGCGCGTGGCTGAGGGGCTGACCGTCATCGACGAGGTGCTGGGCGCCACGCCCCCGCTGGCGTGAAATGGTGCACGCTTAGGGGTAATCCCTGAAATTTTCACGCCTTGGGGCCGCGGTAGGTGTAATCCACATGCGGCGCCGTCAGGGCGCCAAGGCAGAATCCCGGGGGTTTTGGGCCCCGCAGGTCCATAGGAGAGCCGTACGTGAGATTCATCAAGAGCCAAAAAGACTTCTATTCGGGCGTGATGTTCACCGTGGTGGGCATCGCTTTTGCCGTTGGGGCGACAAATTACAACGTGGGGACGGCCGCGCGCATGGGGCCGGGCTACTTTCCGCTGATGCTGGGCGTGATCCTGGCCATACTGGGCGGGCTGGTGATGCTCAAGGGCATCCTTTCGCGTGCCGAGACGGGCGACAAGATCGGCAAGATCGCCTGGCGGCCGTTGTGCTTCATCATCGGTGCCAACGTGCTGTTCGGCATCCTGCTGGGCGGCCTGCCGGCTATCGGTGTGCCTTCGATGGGGCTGATCGTGGCCATCTACGGCCTGACCATCGTGGCCTCGATGGCCGATGGCAAGTTCCGCATCGTCGAGGTGCTGATCCTGGCCACCATCCTGGCCCTCATCAGCTACCTGGCCTTCGTCAAGCTGCTGAACCTGCAGTTCCCGGTGTGGCCGGCCTTCATCGCTGGCTGAAAGAGAAGCAAACATGGATCTGATCAACAACCTGGCGCTGGGTTTTGGCGTGGCCTTCACGTTCCAGAACCTGATGTACGCCTTCATCGGCTGTCTGCTGGGCACCCTGATCGGGGTGCTGCCCGGCGTGGGGCCGATTGCCACCATCGCCATGCTGCTGCCGGCCACCTACGCGCTGCCGCCGGTGGCCGCCCTCATCATGCTGGCCGGCATCTACTACGGCGCGCAGTACGGCGGCTCGACCACCGCCATCCTGGTCAACCTGCCGGGCGAGTCCTCCTCGGTGGTGACGGTGATCGACGGCTACCAGATGGCGCGCAAGGGCCGTGCCGGCCCCGCGCTGGCCGCAGCCGGCCTGGGCTCCTTCTTCGCCGGCTGCGTGGGCACGCTGATCCTGGCGGCCTTTGCCGCGCCGCTGACCGAGGTGGCCTTCAAGTTCGGTCCGGCCGAGTACTTCTCGCTGATGGTGCTGGGCCTCATCGGCGCGGTGGTGCTGGCTTCGGGCTCGCTGCTCAAGGCGATCGCGATGATCGTGCTGGGGCTGCTGCTGGGCCTGATCGGCACCGACGTGAACTCCGGCGTGGCGCGTTTTTCCTTCGACATCCCGGAGCTGACCGACGGCATCGGCTTCATCGTCATCGCCATGGGCGTGTTCGGCTACGGCGAGATCATCGCCAACCTCTCGCACCCTGAGGACAAGCGCGAGGTCTTCACCGGTAAGGTCGATCACATCTACCCGACGGCCGAGGACTTCAAGCGCATGGCGCCGGCGGTGCTGCGCGGCACCGCGCTCGGCTCGGCGCTGGGCATCCTGCCCGGCGGCGGCGCGCTGCTGTCGTCGTTCGCGGCCTACACCATCGAGAAGAAGACCAAGCTCAAGCCCGGCGAGGTGCCGTTCGGCCAGGGCAACATCCGCGGCGTGGCCGCGCCCGAGGCGGCCAACAACTCCGGCGCGCAAACCTCCTTCATCCCGCTGCTGACGCTGGGCATTCCGCCCAACGCGGTGATGGCGCTGATGGTGGGCGCGATGACCATCCACAACATCCAGCCCGGACCGCAGGTCATGACCAACAACCCCGAGCTGTTCTGGGGGCTGATCGCGTCGATGTGGATCGGCAACCTGATGCTGGTCATCCTGAACCTGCCACTGATCGGCATCTGGATCAAGCTGCTGACCGTGCCCTACCGCTGGCTGTTCCCGGCCATCGTGCTGTTCTGCGCGATCGGCGTGTACTCCACCAACAACAACACCTGGGACATCTGGATGGTGGCCATCTTCGGCATCATCGGCTACGGCTTCATCAAGCTGGGCGTGGAGCCTGCGCCGCTGCTGCTGGGCTTCATCCTGGGGCCGATGATGGAGGAAAACCTGCGCCGCGCGCTGCTGCTGTCGCGCGGGGACTGGAGCGTGCTGGTCACGCGCCCGCTGTCGGCCACGCTGCTGGCCATGGCGCTGCTGCTGCTGGTCATCGTGATGCTGCCGGCGGTCAAGTCCAAGCGCGAGGAAGCCTTCGTGGAAGACTGACCTTCCGCCGCACTACACTGCAACGGCACCTGCGGGTGCCGTTGTTTTTCACCACCTGCGGGAGCCTGTCTTCCGCTTCCCGTTTTCTGCCGAGGAACGGTCCATGACCAAACGCAAGCTCCTGTCCCTGCTGCTGGCTGCGGCGGCATTGCCGGTGGCGCCGGCGCTGGCCCAGCCGGCCTATCCGTCCAGGCCGGTGCGCCTGATCGTGCCCTTTCCGGCCGGCGGCGCCACCGACATCCTGGCGCGCGCGCTGTCGCAGGAGCTGGGACGCAAGCTGGGCCAGCCGGTGGTGGTGGACAACAAGCCCGGTGCCGGCGGCACCATCGGCGCGCAGGCTGCCGCGCAGGCACCGGCCGACGGCTACACGCTGCTGCTGTCCACCTCCAGCACGCACAGCATCGGCCCGGCCATCAACCCGCGCCTGCCCTATGACCCGCAGGCCGACTTCACGCCCATCGTGTACGTGGCCAGCTCGCCGCAGATCATCCTGGTGCCGCTGAGTTCGCCGGCCAAAACGCTGACCGAGTTCATCGACTACGCGCGGCGCAACCCCGGGCGGCTCAACTACGCCTCCAGCGGCAACGGCACGATCTCGCACCTGTCCACCGAGAACTTCAAGGCCATGACCGGCACCTACCTGGTGCACATCCCGTACCGTGGCACGGGGCTGTCGATCGCCGATTTGGCCAGCGGCAAGGTCGATGTGCTGTTCGACTCGCTGGTCTCCGGCCTGCCCCATGTGCGCGACGGCAAGCTGCGCGCGCTGGCCGTCACCAGCCCGAAGCGCAGCGCGCTGGCGCCGGAGCTGCCGGCGGTGGCCGAGGTGCTGCCCGGCTTCGAGTCCGTGACCTGGTTCGGCGTCTTCGGTCCGCGCGGCCTGCCGCCGGAGATCGTCGGCCGCGTCAACCAGGCGGTCAACGCCGCGCTGGCCGAGCCCGAGCTGAAGGAGCGTTTCGCCCGCTTGGGGGCCGAGGTGGCCGGCGGCACGCCGGCGCAGTTTGCCGCCGTGGTGCGCGCCGAGGCGGCCAAATGGAAACAGGTCATCACCGAGCGCAAGCTCCTCACCGACTGAAAGCGTCATCCGCAGCCCATCATGCAGTTCAACTTCGACAACCCCTATCGCAGCACGCGCCTGCCCGTCTTTGCGCGCAACGTCGTGGCCACCTCGCACCCGCTGGCCGCGCAGGCCGGCCTGCGCATGCTCTACAAGGGTGGCAATGCGGTGGACGCGGCCATCGCCGCGGCTGCGGCCATCACCATCACCGAGCCCGTGAGCAACGGCCTGGGCAGCGATGCCTTCGCCATCCTGTGGGACGGGCAGCAGCTGCATGGCCTGAACGCCTCCGGGCGCGCGCCGCAGGCCTGGACGCCGCAGTACTTCAAGCGCAAGTACGGCGAGGCGGCCACCACGCCGCCCAAGCGCGGCATCGACGCCGTCACCGTGCCGGGCGCGGTGGCGGCCTGGGTGGCCTTGAGCGAGCGTTTTGGCCGCCTGCCGTTTGCCGACTTGCTGGAGCCGGCCATCGAAATCGCCGAGCGCGGCTATCTGCTGCCGGTGGTGGTGCAGCAGAAATGGGCCGCGGCCACGCCGGAGCTGCAGGGGCAGCCCGGTTTTGCCCAGGCTTTTCTGCCCTGGGGCCGCGCGCCGCGGGTGGGCGAGCTGTTCCAGTTCAAGGCCGCCGCCCGCGGCCTGCGCGCGATCGCCGAGAGCAAGGGGAAGGCGTTTTACGGCGGCGCCATCGCGCAGGCGATCGAACGCTTCGCCGCCGAGCACGGCGGCGCCATCCGCGCCAGCGACTTCGCCGCCTACCGCCCCGAGTGGGTGCAGCCCATCGCCAAGCACTACCGCGGCTACACGCTGCACGAGATTCCTCCCAACGGTCAGGGCATCGCGGCGCTGATGGCGCTGGGCATGCTGCAGCACTTCGACCTGGCCAGCCTGCCGGCAGACGGCGTGGACAGCCAGCATCTGCAGATCGAGGCGATGAAGCTCGCCTTCGCCGATGTGTACCGCTATGTGGCCGAGCCGGCGGGCATGGAGGTGACGGCCGAGCAGCTGCTGGACGACGCCTACCTGGCCGCGCGCGCGCGGCTGATCGACATGCAGCGCGCGCAGGACTTCGGAGCCGGCAATCCGGTCAAGGGCGGCACCATCTACCTCACCACGGCCGATGAGCGCGGCATGATGGTCAGCTTCATCCAGAGCAACTACATGGGCTTTGGCTCGGGCTGCGTGGAGCCGACGTACGGCATCAGCCTGCAGAACCGCGGGCACGCCTTCGCGCTGGATGCCAGCGGCCCCAACCCGGCCAACGTGGTGGCGCCGGGCAAGCGGCCGTTTCACACCATCATCCCGGCCTTTCTCACCCGGGACGGCCAGCCGGTGATGAGCTTTGGCGTCATGGGTGCCAACATGCAGCCCCAGGGCCACGTGCAGACGCTGGTGCGCATGCTGGACTACGGCCAGAACCCGCAGGCCGCCTGCGATGCGCCGCGCTGGCGCTACAACGCCGGCCTGGAGATCAACGTGGAAGCCGGCATGGACGCCGCCACCGTGGCGGGGCTGGCCGCGCGCGGCCACCGCATGGAAGTGATCCAGGACTCCTACCAGGACTTCGGCGCCGGCCAGTTCATCTGGCGCGCCGGCGACCCGGCGGTCGAGGGCTATGTGGCCGCCAGCGACGCGCGGCGCGACGGGCTGGTGGCCGGCTTCTGAGCGGCAGCCCCCTGGGATTCGAGTAAAAAACGCCGCAAACCCGCGTGGTTAAGCGCTTGAGCGATTCAAAAACGATAGCAAGCCACAGGCGCGCCGGCCTGCTGTATGCGATGGCCGGAGCCGTGGCGTTCAGCGGCAAGGCCATCATCGTCAAGCTGGCCTACCGCCACGGCGTCGATGCGGTCACGCTGATCATGTACCGCATGCTGATGGCGCTGCCGCTGTTTGCCGCGATGGCCTGGTGGGCCGGTCGCGGCCAGCCGCCGCTGTCGCGGCGCGACGCGCTGGGCGTGCTGGGGCTGGGCTTTTCGGGCTATTACCTGGCCAGCTTTCTGGACTTCGCCGGGCTGGCCTACATCAGCGCCTCGCTGGAGCGGCTCATCCTGTACCTGACGCCCACGCTGGTGCTGCTGATCGGCTGGCTGCTGTACGGGCGGCGCATCGGCCGCGCGCAGGCGCTGGGCATGGCGGTGAGCTATCTGGGCGTGGCGCTGGTGTTCGGGCGCGAGGCCACGCTGGACGGCGCCGACGTGGCCTGGGGCGCGCTGCTGGTGCTGCTGAGCGCGGTCAGCTACGCCTTCTACCTGAGCTACAGCGGCGAGCTGGTGCAGCGCCTGGGCTCGCTGCGGCTGGTGGGCTGGGCCACCAGCGTGGCCTGCGTGCTGTGCATCGCGCAGTTCCTGCTGCTGCGGCCGCTGGCGGCCGCGCAGGTGGCCGCGCCCGTGCTGGCGCTGTCGCTGCTCAACGCCACGCTGTGCACGGCGCTGCCGGTGGTGCTGGTGATGCGCGCCATCGAGCGCATCGGCGCCGGCGCCACCGCGCAGGCCGGCATGGTCGGGCCGCTGTCAACCATCGCGCTGGGCGTGTGGCTGCTGGGCGAGCCGTTCAGCGCCTGGCTGCTGGCCGGCACGGCGCTGGTGCTGCTGGGCATCTATCTCTTCGGCCAGGCCGCGCGGGCCGCGGCCGACTGACTATCATCGCGGGCCATCTTCGACACACAGGAAAGGAACACCATGGATCTGGGCATCGCAGGCAAATGGGCGCTGGTGGGCGGCGCCAGCAAGGGGCTGGGCTTGGGCTGCGCGCAGGCGCTGGCGCGCGAGGGCGTCAACGTGGTGATCGTGGCGCGCGGGGCCGAGGCGCTGCAGGCCGCAGCGCAGCAGCTGCGCGCGCAGGCTCCGGGCGTGCAGGTCATCGCCGTGCCGGCGGACATCACCACGCCCGAAGGGCGCGCGGCCATCTTCGCGCAGCGGCAGGACTACGACATCGTCGTCACCAACGCCGGCGGCCCGCCGCCCGGCGACTTCCGCGACTGGGACCGCGCGGCCTGGATCAAGGCGGTGGACGCCAACATGCTCACGCCGATCGAGCTGATCAAGGCCACGATCGACGGCATGGCCGCGCGCGGCTACGGGCGCATCGTCAACATCACCTCCAGCGCGGTGAAGGCGCCGATCGACATCCTGGGCCTGTCCAACGGCGCGCGCAGCGGCCTGACGGGCTTCGTCGCCGGCTTGGCGCGCAACCCCAAGATCGCCGCGCGCGGCGTGACCATCAACAACCTGCTGCCCGGCGCCTTCGACACCGACCGGCTCAAGGCCACGATGCAGGGCGCGGCCCAGAAGACCGGCAAGCCCATCGAGGCCATCGCCGACGCGCGCCGCCAGACCATTCCCGCGCAGCGCTTCGGCACGCCCGAGGAGTTCGGCGCCATCTGCGCCTTTCTGTGCAGCGTGCACGCCGGCTACATCAACGGGCAGAACGTGCTGGCCGACGGCGGCGCCTATCCGGGGACGTTCTGAGCCGCGGCAGCGGCAGTTCAACAGGGCCGAGTGGTCTGTCAGCGCGCGGACCGGCCACGGGCTGGCGCGGTCAGCGCCGCGCCGACGACACCACGATGCCGGCTGCGATGAGCGCGAAAGCCACGCCGTGGTAGGCCTGGGGCCACTCGCCCAGCAAGGCGGCCGACATCAGCGCGGCCAGCAGCGGCGTGAGGTTGCCGAAGAAGCTGGCGATCGTGGGGCCGGCGCGCTGCACGCCGATGCCCCAGGCCCGGTAGGCCAGCACGGCCGGGCCGACGGCCACGAACAGCAGCGCTGCCGCCAGCGGCCAGCCCCAGACCACGGTCTGCGTGGTCCATAGCCACTCGCCGCCGGCGAAGAGAGCCGACCAGGCCAGGCCGTAGAGCACCTGCGCCAGCAAAAAGGCGGCCCAGTCGCGGCGGATGGCTTCGGGCTCCGTGCCGGGGCGCGCCAGCATCCAGCTGTAGAAGGCCCAGCAGATGGCCGCGATCAGGATGTACAGATCGCCGGCGACCAGCTGCACCTGCAGCAAGGTGTCGAGCCGGCCGCGGCTGAGCACCAGCAGCACGCCGCTGATGGACAGCAGCGCGCCCAGCATCTGCCGGCGCGACACCGGCGCGGCGAAGAACAGCCGGCCGACGAGCTGCATCCAGATCGGCATGCTGGCGGCCACCAGCGTCACGTTGATCGGCGAAGAGGTCTTCAGCGCCAGATACTGCAGCGCGTTGTAGGCGCCCACGCTGAGCAGCCCCAGCAGGGCGAAGCGCCGCCAGTGCCGCCCCAGCCCGCTGCCGCGGCGCAGCACCCAGGGCGCCAGCGGCAGCAGGATCAGCGCCGCCAGCGCCCAGCGCAGCAGGTTGAGCATCATCGGCGGCACCAGCTCGGCCACCATGCGGCCCACCACCGCGTTGCCTGCCCACATCAGCGGGGGTACGGTCAGCAGCAGGGCGGTGGAAGGGGTCAGGCGGCTGTGCATGGGCGCACACTGTAGCAAGGCGGTTGCCGGGCCGCTGTCGCGCGCGCACGCGCACGCGCACGCCGATGGCGCCATCGGGCCTGCGGCGTCTTCAGGCACGCGCTGCAAGAGGCCACGACCCGCCCCGCCGCGATTGGACCGGGCTGCGGGCGGGCCCACGCGAGCCCAAGCGCGATCGACGGCCGCCTTCGGCCTCAGGGTCGGCTGGGTGCGGCGCTGGCCTGCAGCGCAGCCACCAGCTCGGCCGGCGCGCCATGGGCGGCGGCCAACTCTGCGGCCCGCAGCAGATCGCGTTGGGCGCCCAGGCGGTTTTGCAGCGTGCGGGCCTGCTCGGCCCAGGCCTGGCGCTTGCGCGCGGGCAGCAGCGGGGCCAGCGCTTCGACGGCATAGCGCAGGCGCTTGGCCAGGATGCGGGCGGCGTGCAGCTGGTTGGGGTCGCTCTGGCCGGCGGCCCAGGTCTGCCGCATCCGCCGATGCAGGCGGCGCAGCCGGCGACGCAGCGCGGCCACCCCGTCACGGTCCGCGGCGGCCGCAGGGCTGCCAGGCTGTCCCAGCCGCTCGATCCAGCCGCCCAGCGTCCACAGGGCGGCCGTGACCTCGGGCCGCAGCAGCGTGCGGGGCAGGCGCTGGCGCTGCCGGCGGGCCTCGTCGGCCAGCAGCAGGCACAGCCGATGCAGGGCCCCGGCGAGCCGAGCGTCGTCCAGCCGCTGCCTGCGTGCCCACTGCGGCAGCGTTTCCAGCCGTGCCACGTCCAGATCGCGCAGCGGGCCCAGCACGGCCAGGGCATCGCGCAGCGTGGCCAGGGCGCTGGCCACCTCGCCCGGCGGTGGCGGCAGCTCGCGCCGCAGCACGCGCCAGAGGCTGCGCCAGCGCCGCCAGGCTACGCGGGCCTGGTGCACGGCTTGCGGGTCGTCGCTGCCGGGCAGCAGCGCCAGATGGGCATGGAGCTGCCGCCACGCGCTGCCTAGCACGGCCTGGGCCGCCTGCGGCAGCGGCAGCTCGCTGCGCCAAGGGACGATGGCTGCGGGCGCGCGGCCGGCGGCCCGATCCAGCGCGCGCAGCGCGGCCGGCCGATCCGCTACCAGCAGGGCCGCTTCGCGCGCCAGCTCATCGAGCAGTTGCTGCGCGTGCCCGCGGGCTGCCAGGGTGGGTGCCAGCAGCGTCAGCTCCACAAAAGGCTGGCGCACCCCGCCGGAGCAGGCCAGGCCGTCGTCCAGCCATATCTGCAGCCCGCCGCTGGCAGGCAGCCGCCAGTGCCAGCGCCGCAGGCCGATGCTGCACAGCGGCTCCAGCTCTGCGGGCTGCAGCCCCTCGGCTAGCAGCGTCTGCCACACCGGGAGGGCAGCGTAGGGCTCGGCGCCGCGCACGGCCTGCAGGGGCCATGGCCAGATCCTCAGGCGCCGCCACAGCAGGCCCGTGCCGGCCGTCTCCCAGACCAGCTGCAGCTGCGAAGGCCCCGGGGCGCGGCCATCCAGCGGGTCCTGCACGCACAGCGTGATGCCGCGCGCGGCCAGCGCATGGGCCGGGCTGTCGAAGCAGGTGTGCAGCCATGTGGCGCGCGCCGGGCGCAGGGAGCGCAGCAGCGGCTGGCGGGCCAGTGCGGCGGCCAGTTCGGTGCAGGGCGCGGCGCCGACGCCAAGCAGGCGCAGCACCGCCGTGTCTGCGGCTGCGGCAGGGGGGACGGCGGCCATGGACGGATGCGACAGATTCGACGGCTGCATTGTGCGCGGGCTGGCCGTGGCTGAAAATGCCCGCCATGGACGTGGCAGATCCGGGAGGAGGCGGCGGCGATGCAGTTGATCAGCTGGAACATCCAGTGGGGGCGTGGAGCCGATGGCCGGGTCGATCTGGACCGGGTGGTCGCGCAGGCCCGGGCGCTGGCCGATTTCGACGTGCTGTGCCTGCAGGAAGTCAGCAGCGGCTACCCGGAGCTGCCCGGCTGCGACGGCTCCGACCAGTTTGCCGCCCTGGCGCAGCGCCTGGGCGGCTACAGCGCGGTGCCGGGCGTGGCCACCGACACGCTGGGGCCCGATGGCCGGCGGCGGCGTTTCGGCAACATGGTTTTCTCACGCTACCCGGTGCTGCGGGTGCTGCCGCACCTGCTGCCCTGGCCGGCCGACGCGCAAGTAGCCAGCATGCAGCGGCTGGCGCTGGAGGTGACGCTGGCCCTGCCCAGCGGTCCCCTGCGCGTGACCACCACCCATCTGGCCTACTACTCGGCGCGCCAGCGCGCCGCGCAGATCGAGCGGCTGCGCGAGCTGCACGCCGAAGCCGTGGCGCAGGCCGCGCTGCAGTGGTCGGTGCCGCCGGCCGATGGGCCTTTCGTGCACGTGCCCCGGGGCGGTCGGGCGGTGCTGACGGGCGACTTCAACTGCCGGCCCGACAGTCCCGAATACCGGCGGCTGCAGGAGCCGCTGGCCGAGGGCGTGCCGCCTTACGTGGATGCCTGGCGGCTGCTGTATCCGCAGCAGCCGCACGCGCCGACGGTCGGGGTGCATGACCGGGCGCAGTGGCCGGGGCCGCCGTTCACCTTCGACTTCGTCTTCGTCAGCGCCGACCTGGCGCCTTGCGTGCGCGCGCTGCGGGTGGATGCGCAGGCCGACGGGTCGGACCACCAGCCGGTGCTGCTGACGCTGGACGTTTAGCAGGCGCTCCCCAGACTGCCGCGGCGGGCGTGGCCGGCCGCTTGATGCAAGGGGCGGTTTACAGGCGCGCCACAGCAGTGGCGCCACAGCGCCTGGGCCGCACGGTGAAGGCGGCAACCGTAGAATGCGCCGCAATCCCAGAGGAGACACACCATGACCATCCGTTCCCGTGCCGTACAGATCCAGCAGCCCGGCGGTCCCGAGCAGATGCAGATCGTCGAGGTGGCCGTCGGCGAGCCCGGGCCAGGCGAGATCCGCATCCGCCACAAGGCCATCGGGCTGAACTTCATCGACGTCTATCAGCGCAGCGGCGTCTATGCGCTGCCCCTGCCGCTGCAGCTGGGCATGGAGGCGTCGGGCATCGTCGAGGCCGTGGGCGAGGGCGTCACGCACCTGAAGGTGGGCGACCGCGCCGCCTACGCCAGCCAGCCGCCCGGGGCCTACTGCGAGGTGCGCGTCATGCCCGCCAAGTGCGTGTGCCGGTTGCCCGACGGCATCGACTTCGAGACCGGCGCGGCCATGATGCTCAAGGGCCTGACCGTGCAGTACCTGCTCAACAAGGTGCGCCCCGTCGAGGGGCTGCAGCCGGGCGACCATGTGCTGTTTCACGCCGCCGCCGGCGGCGTGGGGCTGATCGCCTGCCAGTGGGCTCGCGCGCTGGGCCTGCAGCTCATCGGCACCGCCGGCTCCGACGCCAAGTGCGAGCTGGCGCGCGCCAACGGCGCCGCGCACGTGATCAACTACAACAAGGAAGACTTTGTCGCCCGCGTGAAGGAAATCACCGGCGGCAAGGGCGTGAAAGTGGTCTATGACTCGGTGGGCAAGGACACCTGGGACAAGTCGCTGGACTGCCTGCGCCCCTTCGGGCTGATGGCCAGCTTCGGCAACGCCTCCGGGCCGGTGCCGCCGTTTGCGCCGGCGGTGCTGGCGGCCAAGGGCTCGCTGTACGTCACGCGCCAGACCCTGTTCACCCACCTGGCCACGCGCGAGAGCACCCAGGCCATGGCCGACGACCTGTTTGCCCAGGTGCTCGGCGGCCAGGTGAAGATCCACATCGCGCAGCGCTACCCGCTGGAGCAGGTCCAGCAGGCACACCGCGACCTGGAAGCGCGCAAGACCACGGGCAGCACCATTCTGACGCTGTGAGGGGCGCCGCTGCCGCCCGGGCCGTTCAGAACTCGTCGTCCTCGTGCCGCTGGCTGCGCCAGATCGCGCGGCCCAGCCACAGCGCGCCGATCACGGCGCCGACGAAGCCCAGCAGCCCGAAGGCCGGCAGCCCCAGCAGCGTGGGGCCGCCGCCGACCGTCATCACGATGGACGAGCCGATGATCAGCGCGGCGATGATTAGCGCCAGCGACAGGCGGTTGGCCGCGCGGTCGAGCTGGTCGCCCACGCGCTTGAGCGACTGGATTTCCAGCCCGATGTTCAGCCGTCCGTGGCGCGCGTTGCGCAGCAGGCGCGACAGATCCTGCGGCAGCTGCTCGGTCAGCTCCAGCAGCCGCTGCAGCGAGCCCCAGGCACGCCGCGCCAGCGCCCGCGGCTGGTAGCGCGCGCGCACCACCTGGCGCAGCAGCGGCAGCGCCTCACCGGCCATGTTGAAGTTGGGGTCCAGGCTGCGCCCCAGCCCTTCCAGCGTGATGAAGGTCTTGATCAGCAGGGCCAGATCGGGCGGCAGCGCCAGATGGTTGTCGCGCAGGATGGTGGTCACGTCCAGCAGCATCTGGCCCAGGCTGAGGTCGGCCAGCTGCACGCCGTGGTAGGCGTCGATGAAGGCTTCGATGTCGGCCTCCAGCTTTTCTGCCGGCACGCTGTGGCCGTCGCGCGTCCACTCCAGCAGCACGTCGGCCACGGTGGACGGCTGGCGCTGCACCAGCCCCAGCAGCAGCTTGAGCAGCTGCTCGCGCCGGCGCATCGACAGGTGGCCGGTCATGCCGAAGTCGATGAAGGCCAGCCGGTTGTCCGGCAGGTAGAACACATTGCCCGGGTGCGGGTCGGCGTGGAAGAAGCCGTCCTCGACGATCATCTTCAGCACGGCCTGCGCGCCGCGCTGCGCCAGCAGCTGCCGGCTCAGGCCCGCCGCGTCCAGCGCCGCCAGGTCGTGGCCGGCGATGCCCTCGATGTAGTCCTGCACGTTGACGCGCTCGCGCGTGTAGGCCCAGTGCGTGCGCGGGATCTGCACGAAAGACAGGCCCGCCAGGTTACGCGCCAGCCGCTCTGCATTGCGCCCCTCGTTGGCCAGGTCCAGCTCGCGGTGCAGCGAGCGGCCGAACTCGCGCAGCAGCAGGCGCGGGCGGTAAGGCGCCAGCGCGGGCAGCTCGGCCTCGGCCAGCGCGGCCAGCCGGTCCAGCAGCCGCAGGTCGGCTTCGATCACCTCGCGGATGCCCGGGCGGCGAATCTTGACGATGACCTCGGTGCCGTCCTTGAGCTGGGCACGGTGCACCTGCGCGATCGAGGCCGCCGCCAGCGGCTCGATGTCGAAGCGCGCGAACACTTCCTCCGGCTCCGCGCCCAGGTCTTCGCGCAGCTGCGCGCGCAGCTCGCCAAAAGGCAGGGCCGGCACCTGGTTGTGCAGCTTCTCGAATTCGGCGATCCACTCGGGGCCGAACATGTCGGCACGCCCGGCCAGGATCTGGCCCAGCTTGACGAAGGTCGGCCCCAGTTCCTCCAGCGCCAGGCGCAACTGCACCGGCGCCGGCAGATGGGCCAGCTCCACCGCGTGGTCCCAGTGCAGGCGGTGGCCGGCGCGCTCCAGCAGGCCCACCAGCCCCCAGCGCTGCACCAGCTCGCCCAGCCCGTGGCGCACCAGCACGCCGGCGATTTCCTGCAGGCGGCCGAACGTGCGACGGCGGGTGGAAGAGTGGTGGGCGCGGGCGCGCATGGCGCCAGTTTACGCCCGCGTGGTTCGGTGAGAAGTCAGGCGCGGCTGCGGCGCACGCGCAGCAGTTCGTCCAGCAGCAGAAAGACGACGCCGAAGGTGATGGCGGTGTCGGCCAGGTTGAAGGCCGGGAAATGCCCGCCGGGAAACAGCGGCGCGAGCCAGCGGTGGTGGAAGTCGATCATGTCCACCACATAGCCGTGCACCAGCCGGTCCACCACATTGCCGACGGCGCCGCCCATCAGCAGGCTCAGCGCGAGGCAAAAGAGCGTCTGGCTGGCGTGCGCGCGCAGCAGGTAGAGCATGAACAGCGTGGCGGCCACGCCGATGCCCACGAAGAGCCAGCGCTGCCAGCCCGAGGCCCCGGCCAGGAACGAAAAGGCCGCGCCGGTGTTGTGCGCGCGCACGATGTTGAGCCAGCCTGTGAGCACCGTGGCCTCGCCGTACTGGTAATAGGCCAGGATCAGCAGCTTGCTGGCCTGGTCCAGCAGCAGCACCAGCAGGGCAATCGCCAGCCAACGCCCCAGGCCGGCACGGGCGGGCGGGGTGGAGGCAGGGCGCGACGGTTTGCGGGCCATCAGGCGTGCGTGCGGCTTTCGCCGCTGCCAAAGAGGTTGCTGGTGCAGCGGCCGCACAGCGTGGGGTGGGCCGGGTCATGGCCCACGTCGTCGCGGTAGTGCCAGCAGCGTTCGCACTTGGGCGCGGCGCTGGGCGTGACCTGCACGGCCAGCGCCGCGCCCGGCTGCAGCGTGACCCTGGAGCTGATGAAGACGAACTTGAGATCTTCGCCCAGGCTGGCCAGCAGGGCGTGGTCGTCGGCCGCGGCGGTGAGGGTGAGGTCGGCCTGCAGCGAGGGACCGACCTGGCCCGTCGCGCGCACGGCTTCCACTTCCTTGTTGACCACGTCGCGGATGGCGCGGATGCGGGCCCACTTGGCCAGCAGGGCCGCGTCGGGCGCGGGCAGTTCGCTGTAGGTTTCCAGGAAGATGGAGTCCGAGTGGCCGATCAGCTGCCACACTTCCTCGGCGGTGAAGGACAGAAACGGTGCCATCCAGCGCAGCATTGCGTGGGTGATGCGGTGCAGCGCGGTCTGGGCGCTGCGCCGCGCCAGCGATTTCGGCTGGGTGGTGTAGAGCCGGTCCTTGAGCACGTCCAGGTAGAAAGCGCCCAGATCCTCGGAGCAGTAGACCTGCAGCCTGGCCACGACGGGGTGGAATTCATAGACCTCGTAGTGCGCCAGGATCTCGGCCTGCAGCTCGGCCGCGCGCGCCAGCGCCCAGCGGTCGATCTCCAGCAGTTGCTCGTCGGGCACGGCGTCGCGGGCCGCGTCGAAGTCGCTGATGTTGGCCAGCAGAAAGCGCAGCGTGTTGCGGATGCGCCGGTAGGCGTCAACCACGCGCGCGAGGATTTTGTCGTCGATGCCCAGATCGCCCGAGTAGTCGGTGGCCGCCACCCACAGGCGGATGATTTCCGCGCCCAGCTTGTCGCTGACCTGCTGCGGCGCCACCACGTTGCCCAGCGACTTGCTCATCTTGCGGCCCTGGCCATCGACGGTGAAGCCGTGGGTCAGCAGGCCGCGGTAGGGGGCGCGCCCGTACATCGCGCAGGCCGTCAGCAGCGAGGAGTGGAACCAGCCGCGGTGCTGGTCGTGGCCTTCCAGGTACAGGTCGGCCTCGGGGCCGTCGTCGTGGCCGCTGCCCGGGTGCGAGGTCTTGAGCACCGTGGTGTGGGTGGTGCCGGAGTCGAACCACACCTCCAGGATGTCGTTGCTCTTGCTCCAGCGCGCCGCATCGCCGGCGTCGCCGATGCGCTGCAGGATGTCGGCCACGGTGAGCTTGCTCCAGGCCTCGATGCCGCCCTGTTCCACTACTTCGGCGGCCAGGTCGATGATTTCGGGCGTGCGCGGGTGCGGCTCGCCGCTGTCCACATCCAGCAGGAAGGGCAGCGGCACGCCCCAGCTGCGCTGGCGCGAGATGCACCAGTCGGGCCGGTTGGCGATCATGTCGCGCAATCGGGCCTTGCCGTTTTCGGGGTAGAAGCGGGTCTGCTCGATCGCGGCCAGCGCCATCTGGCGCAGGGTCTGCGGCGCCTTGTCCTTGGTGAAGATGCCCTCGCCCTCGTCCATGCGGATGAACCACTGTGCGGCGGCGCGGTAGATCACCGGCGTCTTGTGGCGCCAGCAGTGCGGGTAGCTGTGCGTCAGCGGGCCGGTGGCGAACAGGCGCTGCGCTTTCTGTAGCGCCTCGATCACGGCAGGAACGGCTTTCCAGATGTTCATGCCGCCAAAGAGGGGGAAGTCGGCCGCGTAGGCGCCGTGCCCCTGCACGGGGTTGAGGATGTCCTCGTACCTCAGGCCGTGGGCCACGCAGGAGTTGAAGTCATCGACGCCATAGGCCGGCGCCGAGTGCACGATGCCGGTGCCGTCCTCGGCGCTGACGTAGTCGGCCAGATAGACGGGCGACAGGCGCCGGTAGCCGGCATCGACCTCGTACAGCGGGTGCTTGAAGCGCAGCTGCGCCAGCCGCTCGCCCGGGGTCGTGGCCAGCACCTGCCCGTCGAGCTGGTAGCGCGCCAGGCACTTTTCCACCAGCGCCGCAGCCAGCAGCAGCAGGCCGCGGCGGGTCTGCACCAGCGCGTAGTCCAGCGCCGGATGCAGGTTCAGCGCCTGGTTGGCCGGGATGGTCCAGGCGGTGGTGGTCCAGATCACCGCATAGGTGGGCTGCTCCAGCCGGCCCAGGCCGAAGGCCGCGGCCAGCAGGTCGGGCTCGGCGCATTCGAAGCCCACGTCCAGCGTGCTGCTTTGCCTGTCTTGGTATTCGATCTCGAACTCGGCCAGCGAGGAGCCGCAGTCGAAGCACCAGTGCACGGGCTTGAGGCCCCGATAGACGAAGCCGCGCTCCATCACGCGCTTGAAGGCGCGGATCTCGGCGGCCTCGTTGACGTAGTCCATCGTCTTGTACGGGCGGTCCCACTGGCCCAGCACGCCCAGGCGCTTGAAATCGGCCATCTGCAGCGCGATCTGCTCGGTGGCGAAGGCGCGCGCCTTGGCCTGCATCTCGTCGCGGCTGAGGTGGCGGCCGTGCAGCTTTTCGATGGCGTTTTCGATCGGCAGGCCATGGCAGTCCCAGCCCGGGATGTACTGCGCGTCCAGCCCTTGGAGCTGGCGCGCCTTGACGATCATGTCCTTGAGGATCTTGTTGACCGCGTGGCCGATGTGGATCTGGCCGTTGGCGTAGGGCGGGCCGTCGTGCAGGATGAACTTCGGTCGTCCGGCGCGCGCGGCGCGCAGCTTGCGGTAGATGCCCTTGTCGTCCCACTCCTGCACCCAGCCGGGCTCGCGCCGGGGCAGGTCGCCACGCATCGGAAACGGCGTGTCGGGCAGGTTCAGCGTGGCGCGGTAATCGGTCTTGGCGTCGTCGGACATGGTCAGTACGGGAAAACTTCGACAGGCTCGGCCCGGACACGGGGCCAACGGGACATGTGCGAACCCGCCGTGCGCCCCGAGCCTGTTTCTGGGGGCGGCGACCGCCGGGGCAGCGGGTCAAATTCGGTCGCGCGTGGTCTGGCGCGAGGTCTCGGCGTGCATGGAGGCAAAGTAGGCGCGCGCGTCCTCGCAGTCGCGCGCGATGCCCGCCTGCAAGGCGGCGAGGCTGTCGTACTTCAGCTCGTCGTGCAGTTTGTGCAGCAGTTCCACCCGCACGATTTTACCGTAGGCCCCTTCGGCGCCCAGCGCGGCCGGCCAGTCCAGGCAATGGGTTTCCAGCAGCACGCGCCCGCCGTTGACGTCATTCGCATCCAGCGAGGGGCGCACGCCCAGGTTGGCCACGCCGCGCAGCGGCTGGCCGTGGGCTTGCGAGCCGGCCGCCCCGGCGTGGCCAGGCGGCGGCTCGGTCAGGCCGTGCACCCACACGGCGAAGATGCCGCTGGCGGCCGGCTTCCAGTGCGCGAAGCGCAGGTTCAGGGTCTTGAAGCCCAGCTCGCGCCCCAGCTTGCGCCCGTGCAGCACGTGGCCGCTGATGTGGTAGGGGTGGCCCAGCAGGCGGGCCGCGTCGTCCATGCGGCCTTCGGCCAGCGCCGCGCGCACCGCCGAGCTGGACACGCGCAGGCCATGGACTTCGTAGCTGTTCATGCGCGCCACGTCGAAGCCGCAGGCGGTGCCGGCGGCATCCAGCAGCGCGTAGTCGCCGGCGCGCCGCGCGCCGAAGCGGAAGTCATCGCCCACCAGCACATAGCGCGCGCCCAGGCCCCGCACCAGCACCTCGTCGATGAAAGCCTGCGGCGACAGCGCCGCCAGCCGCGCATCGAAGGGCAGGATGACCACCTGGTCGATGCCGCAGCGCTGCAGGTCGGCCAGCTTGTCGCGCAGCGTGGCCACCCGCGCCGGCGCCAGGTTGGCGTCGCGGGCGACGGCGGCGAAGTAGTCGCGCGGGTGCGGCTCGAAGGTCAGCACGCAGCTGGGCAGGCCGCGCTGCTGGGCTTCGCTGCGCAGCAGCGCCAGCATGGCCTGGTGGCCGCGATGCACGCCGTCGAAGTTGCCGATGGTCAGCGCGCACGCCGGCGCGATGCCTCGGTGGTGGAAGCCGCGGAATACTTTCATCGCACAGGGGGGCTTGATATGGTTTTGATAGCGGCCGGCCGCGCCGCAATGGGCGGCTGCCGCGGAAATGTCGCCAAAACAAGGTATATTGTCCTGCAATGGCGAAGACCGGCAGCGCGCGGCGGCCGGTCGGAAGACTCGGAGACGGCAACGATGGCGGCGCTGCGCCGCCCAGGAGGCGTGGTTTGAAGGTCTTGAAGCTGTCGGCCCAGGGCTTGCCCCAGTCCTGGATTACGCTGGAAGAGGCGGTGCTGCACTACGCGGCCGACGAGGTGCGCTGGGAGGCGGGCCGCCAGATCGCGGTGTTTCATGGCGGGCACAACGCCATCACCGGCGAGCAGTCCATCATCACGGTCAACAGCATCATCGGCACGCGCGGCGTGCCGGGCATCAACCCCTTCGACCTGCGCCCGAGCCTGACCAACAGCAAGCTGTTCGCGCGCGACCGCAACACCTGCGCCTACTGCGGCGACCAGTTCCACGAATCGGAGCTGACGCGCGAGCACGTCATCCCCTTCGCCCAGAACGGGCAGGACCACTGGATGAACGTGGTCACCGCCTGCCGCAGCTGCAACCACCGCAAGGGCAACCGCACGCCCGAGCAGGCCGGCATGCCGCTGCTCTACGCGCCCTACGTGCCCAGCTTGTGGGAGGACTTCATCCTGCGCAACCGCCGCATCCTGGCCGACCAGATGGAGTTCCTGATGGCGCACGTGCCGCGTTCCTCGCGGCTGCTGCTGAACTGACCCCAGGCTGAGTGGCCGCGCCGTGACGCGGCCGCCGCCCTGCAAGCTCAGGCGAACACGCCGGCAGTGTCCTGCATGCGCGTGGACACCTCGCCCAGGTGGTGCAGGGTGTCGCCGTAGGTCAGCTCCAGCTGGGTGAGCCGCTTGAAGTAGTGGCTGACGATGTATTCGTCGGTCATGCCGATGCCGCCGTGCAGCTGGATGGACTGCTGGCCCACGAAGCGCATGGCCTGCCCCAGCTGCACCTTGGCGCGGGCGATGGCGCGGCGGCGCTCCTCGGCGGGCGCGCCGAGCTTGAGCGTGGCGTAGTAGCTCATCGAGCGCGCCAGCTCCAGCTGCATCTTCATGTCGGCGGCGCGGTGGCGCAGCGCCTGGAAGCTGGCGATCGGCACGCCGAACTGCTTGCGCGTGTTCAGGTAGTCGATGGTCACGGCCATGGTCATGTCCATGATGCCCACGGCCTCGGCGCAGTGCGCGGCGATGCCGATGTCCACCGCCTGTTCCAGCGCCCGCAGGCCCTCGGCCGTGACCAGCTGTGCCGGCGCTTGTTGCAGCACCAGGTCGGCGGCGCGGCCGCCATCCTGCGTGCCGTAGCCGCGGGTGCGCACGCCGCTGGCCGCGCGCTCCACCAGAAAAAGGGCCAGCCGGCCGTCGGCCACAGCCGGCACCAGGAAGGCATCGGCCTGGTCGCCGGCGGGCACGATGTGCTTGGCGCCGTCCAGCGTCCAGCCCGCGCCGCTGCGGTGGGCCTGGGTGTCGCACACGTCGAGCCGGTAGCGCGCGCGCCGCTCCTGCTGTGCCAGCACCACCAGCGCCTCGCCACTGGCGATGCGCGGCAGCCAGGCCTGCCTGAGCGCCGCGTCGGCGTAGCCCGAGAGCACCGCGGCGGCGATGAAGCTCTGCGCCAGCGGCTCCAGCACCAGGCCGCGGCCCAGCTCTTCCATGACCACCATGCCTTCGACCGGCCCCATGCCCATGCCGCCGTCGGCTTCGGGCACGGCCAGGCCCGTCAGGCCCAACTCGGCCAGTTCGCCCCAGACCTGGCGCGAGTAGCCCGGCGCGCCCTCCTGTCCGGCCACGATGGCGCGGCGCCGTTCGAAGCCGTAGGCTTTTTCCACCCACTTGCGCACGGCGTCGCGCAGTTGCTGCTGCTCGTCAGTGAAATCGAAATCCATGTCCTCGTCCTTCCGCCCGTTCAGCCCAGGATGGTCTGCGCCACGATGTTGCGCTGCACCTCGTTGCTGCCGCCGTAGATCGTGGTCTTGCGCATGTTGAAGTAGGTGCTGGCCAGCGGCGCGTTGGCCCAGACGCCGCCGGGGTAGTCGCCCTGCCAGCCGGCTTCCATGGCCTCGCGGATCAGCGGGATGGCGTAGGGGCCGGCGGCCAGCATCATCAGCTCGCTGTAGCGCTGTTGGATCTCGCTGCCGCGGATCTTCAGCAGCCCGGCGATGTCCAGCGACTGCTTGCCCGACTTCTCGGCCGAGAGCACGCGCAGCACCAGCATCTCCAGCGCGACGATGTCCACTTCCAGCAGCGCGATCTGGTCGCGAAAGCGCGGGTCGTCCCACACGCCCTCGGTTTTGGCGATGCGCTTCAAGCGCTCGAGCTCGCGCTTGGCGCGGTTGACGTCGGCGATGTTGGTGCGCTCGTGGCTGAGCAGGTGCTTGGCGTAGGTCCAGCCCTTGTTCTCCTCGCCGATGCGGTTTTCCACCGGCACTTCGACGTTGTCGAAAAACACCTCGTTGACTTCGCACTCGCCGTCGAGCAGGCGGATCGGCCGCACGGTCACGCCGGGCGACTTCATGTCGATGAGCAGGAAGCTGATGCCCGTCTGCGGCTTGCCCTCGTTGCTGGTGCGCACCAGGCAGAAGATCCACTCGCCGTACTGGCCCAGCGTCGTCCAGGTCTTCTGGCCGTTGACGATGTACTTGTCGCCGCGGCGTTCGGCGCGGGTCTTCAGGCTGGCCAGATCCGAGCCGGAGCCCGGCTCGCTGTAGCCCTGGCTCCACCACACTTCGCCGCTGGCGATGCCGGGCAGAAAGCGCTGCTGCTGCTCGGGCGTGCCGAAGGCCATGATGACCGGCGCCACCATCACCGGCCCGAAGGGCACGATGCGCGGCGCGCCGGCGAGCGCGCACTCTTCCTCGAACAGATGCTTTTGCACGGCATTCCAGCCGGGGCCGCCGAACTGCTTGGGCCAGCCGTAGCCCAGCCAGCCTTTCTTGCCCAGAATCTTGGCCCAGCGCTGCATGTCGTCGCGGGTGAGCGTCAGGGCGTTGTGCACCTTGTGCGCGATGTCGGCGGGCAGGTTGGCGCGTACCCAGGCGCGAACCTCCTCGCGAAACTGCTGTTCTTCGGGCGTGAATGCCAAATCCATGTCCAGGGTCTCCACGGGTCGCGCCGGATGCGGCGCGCGTCGGGCGCATTTAAGCACGGTCGTGCGCCGGCAGCCTGTCCAAACCGCGACAAGGCGGATAATCGGCCCCACTGTCCATGAAAAACATCGTCATCCTCATCTCCGGCGGCGGCTCCAACATGGCCGCCATCGTGCAGACGGCCGAGCGCGAGCGCTGGCAGGAGCAGTACGGCGCGCGCGTGGCGGCCGTCATCAGCAACCGCCCCGAGGCCAAGGGGCTGGCCTTCGCGCGCGAGCGCGGCATCCCCACCGCGGTGGTGGACCACACGGCCTATGCCAGCCGCGAGGCCTTTGACGCCGAGCTGATGACCGTCATCGACGGCTACCAGCCCGCGCTGGTGGTGCTGGCCGGCTTCATGCGCATCCTCACGCCCGGCTTCGTCGCGCACTACGAGCGGCGGCTGCTCAACATCCATCCCTCGCTGCTGCCGGCTTTCCCGGGCCTGCACACCCACCGGCGCGCCATCGCCGCCGGCTGCCGGGTGGCCGGCGCCACGGTGCACCTGGTCACCGCCGAGCTGGACCACGGCCCCATCCTGGCGCAGGCCGTCGTGCCGGTGCTGCCCGACGATGACGAGCACACGCTGGCGGCGCGCGTGCTCACCCAGGAGCACATCATCTACCCCCGGGCGATCGCCGGGATGCTAGAAAATATGTAGCGCTTGATCGTTGCCTGGCAACGGGAAAAAGCCTTTTTGACCATGCATCCACACACCCTGCTGGCGCTGTGCGCCGAGCTGCTGCAGCGCGTGCTGCGCTTCGAGCACCCGGCCGACGCGGTGGTCTCGCGCTTCTTTCGCGAGCACCGCGCGCTGGGCCCGCGCGAGCGCGCCACGCTGGCCGAAACGGTGTACGCGGTGCTGCGCCGCAAGCGCCTGTACGAGCAGCTGGCACTGACGGGCAGCGGCGCGCAGCCGCGGCGCCTGGCCATCCTGGGCTTTGCCGGCGCGCGCGACTTCCTTGCCGCCGCCCTGAGCCCGGCGGAGCGGGACTGGCTGGCCGCGTGCGAGCGCGTGCGCCCCGACGAGCTGCTGGAGCCGCAGCGCCACAACCTGCCGGACTGGCTGGCCGAGCTGCTCAGGCAGCAGGTGGGCGATGCCTTCTGGCCGCTGGTGCAGGGGCTCAACGAGCCGGCCCCGCTGGATCTGCGCGTCAACATCCTGCAGGCGCGGCGCGCCGCCATCCAGCAGGAGCTGGCGGCCGCCGGCATCCGCGCCGAGCCCACGCCGTACTCGCCCTGGGGCCTGCGGGTGCAGGGCAAGCCGGCGCTCAACCGGCTGGACGCCTACACGCGCGGCGCCATCGAGGTGCAGGACGAGGGCTCGCAGCTGCTGGCGCTGCTGCTGGACGCGCACCGCGGCGAGATGGTGGTGGACTTCTGCGCCGGCGCCGGCGGCAAGACGCTGGCGCTGGGTGCGGCCATGCGCAGCACCGGCCGGCTCTATGCCTTCGACACCTCGGCCCACCGGCTGGAAGCGCTCAAGCCGCGGCTGGCGCGCAGCGGCCTGTCCAACGTGCACCCGGTGGCCATCGCGCACGAGCGCGACGAGCGCATCAAGCGCCTGGCCGGCAAGATCGACCGCGTGCTGGTCGATGCGCCCTGCTCCGGCCTGGGCACGCTGCGGCGCAACCCCGACCTGAAGTGGCGCCAGGGCCCGCAGGACGTGCAGGAGCTGGCGGCCAAGCAGGCTGCCATCCTGGCCAGCGCCGCGCGCCTGCTCAAGCCCGGCGGGCGGTTGGTCTATGCCACCTGCAGCATTCTGCGGCAGGAAAACGAGGACATCGCCGCCGCCTTCGGCGCCGCGCATGCGGATTTCGAGCCGTTGGAGGCAGCGCCCCTGCTCGATGCGCTCAAGGTGCCCGAGGCGGCCACGCTGTGCAGCGGCGGCGCGCAGAGCACGCAGTATCTGCGCCTGTGGCCGCACCGCCACCACACCGACGGCTTTTTTGCCGCCGTCTGGCAGAAACGGTAAATTCCCGCCGCTGTTCCGTACCGCATGCCCCAGCGATGAGCAAGGCTTTCACCCGCGAGAGCGACGCGTCCGACGACGACGACATCCAGCTGCCGGCGCTGCCTGCCGGTGGCAAGAACTACATCACCCCGGCCGGTTACGCGCGGCTGCGCGCCGAGCTCAAGGAGCTGATCGAGCGCGAGCGACCCCAGGTGGTGGAAGTCGTGCACTGGGCCGCCAGCAACGGCGACCGCTCGGAAAACGGCGACTACCTTTACGGCAAGAAGCGCCTGCGCGAGATCGACCGGCGCATCCGCTTCCTGACCAAGCGGCTGGAAATCGCCGAGATCACCGACCCCAGCGTGCACCACGGCAGCGACCAGGTGTTCTTCGGCGCCACCGTCACCTACGCCGACGGCGCCGGCCAAGAGCGCACCGTGACCATCGTCGGCATCGACGAGGCCGACAGCGCCCAGGGCCAGGTGAGCTGGATCTCGCCGGTGGCGCGCACGCTGCTGAAGGCCCGCGTAGGCGACGTGCTCAGGCTGGTCACGCCCGCAGGGGTGGAGGAGATCGAGGTGCTGGACGTGCGCTACCCCGCGCCCGGCAGCGCCTGAGCGGCAAGGACGCTGGGCCAGCGCCGCGGCCTTAGCAGGCCGTTGAAAAACTGCTGCGGTAGGCCATCTGCGGCGTTGCGCGGTGCTCGCTCCCTCGCCTATCCGCTCGATATGTCTCGGTCGCTGCGCGCCGTGCGCCTTGCATCTGGCCATCCTCGCG
>DAIUCJ010000028.1:0-40318 GCA_036846225.1 Hylemonella sp. | reverse complement strand
CAATTCTCGATGTTAACCATCGGCTCCTGGAAGACGAAAAACGGCGGGCAGCTCAACCAGCGCGAACGTGCACGACAAGCACCCGCTGCCGGAGCTGCTGCACGGTGCCGAGAAGCGCGTCTACGGCGACCGCGGCTACCAGGGCTGTGGCGAGATCATCAAGGCTGCGGCACCGCAGGCGCGCGACTTCACGAACCGGCGCGTGCGCAAGCGCGGCGGCGAGGACCAGGCCGAGCGGCTGCGCAACCGCGCCAAGAGCCGCACCCGCGCACGGGTCGAACACCCGTTTCATGTGCTCAAGCGCCTGTGGGGCTTTGCCAAGGTGCGCTACCGAGGCCTGGCCAAGAACGCCAACCGCGCCTTCACGGCGCTGGCGATGGTCAACCTGTACATGGCCGCGCGGCGCGTGCCGGCATTGGTGCGCCCGTAGTGGGCCCATCATGGCCCTGGCGGGCGCCCAAAGGCCCGCCAGCAAGGCCCTCGAGGCCGTAGAACGCGCCAAAAACGCTCCGTTTCGCCCCACGCAGGACGATCTCGCCGCAGCGCGGGGACTTGATCAGCGTTTCCTTAGGTTGTAGAGGCGCCCGGTGAAGTCGCACCGGGATCACGGACTTGCTTTCAGCCAATCAGCGTCATGCCCGCATGCTTCGAGGCCCGCACGTCGAATGTCAAGATCCGGGCGCACCCGGCCGCCGCCGCAGCACGCTCGATAAGGCAATCAGCGAAATCCGCCTTGCCGTCGCCAAACACCCGCAGTGCCCGAAGTACCTGGTCGGCCCGGTCTACCACGATCTCTCGGGTGCGAAGCAAGGCCTCCAGAGCCTGCTTGACCTGCCCAGCGGTCAGGCTGTAGCAAGAGGTCAGTACCCAGTAAAGTTCGACGACGGAAACCAGGGTCACGAAGCCCGGCGTATCGGCATCCAGTGACTCAATCAGCTCGGTCGCCCGGGGCGATTGTTTCGGGTCATCCTGCATGATGTAGCGCACCAGGACATTGGTGTCGAGTCCGATCATCGGGCAGAGGCTCCACGTTGAGCAATGGCCTTGTTCATGGCCTCGATGGAAACGGTCTTTTTGGGCTTGCCGAACATGCCCTTCAACTCGGTCACGCTGTGCGTGGCCGCCACGAACTCGTAGCGGCCCGGCGCGATCTGGACGAACTCGACACGGTCGCCAGCATCCACCTTGAGTTCGTTTCGGACGTCGACGGGGATGGTGATCTGCCCCTTGGCGGTGAGTGTTGCGGTGGTCATGCTGGACTCCTTTCGCCTTACTTTAATGTAAGGTAGAAGGCTTGTCAACTCCGGGCATCTCTGTGGTTACCACAGGGCCGCCCCAAGCAGAACCGGTCAACGCAAGCGCCAGATGCAACTCGTCTACCCGGTGAATGGCCATTGAGCTGCAACGCCAGCAACAAGCAGATCGGGCACGTGTTGGGCAAGAGCGAGTTCACGGTGCGTAACCAACTTGCCGTAGTGTTTCAGAAGATCGGCGTGGTCAACCGCATGCAGGCGGCTTTCTGGTTCAGGGCCTACTGGGCGGCCAGGGAAGAGCGCGCCTTTGGTACATCCGTACCATTGCCGGACAGTGCGGCAGACCAGAGAATGGGCGCCTAGCCTCGACGCGCGCCGCGAGCCTGTCAGGAATTTTGTGTTTGAGGCATAGCATGATGAATAGCTCCGGGATCTCCCGGGCTTTTCTCCTTTACCAGTTCACTTCACGGTCCGGGGTGGCGCCGATCTTGTGGATGCTGAGGTCGGCCCCGTCGAATTCCTCTTCCTGGCTCAGGCGCAGCCCCAGCAGCAGCTTGAGCAGACCATAGACGACGAAGCCGCCGGCCAGGGCCCAGCCTATGCCCAGGAAGGTGCCGATGAGTTGTCCGGTGAAGCTCACGCCACCCAAGCCCCCCAGTGCGGTGCTGCCAAAGATGCCGGCGGCGATGCCGCCCCAGGCTCCGCACAGGCCATGCAGGGGCCAGACGCCCAGCACGTCGTCGATCTTCCAGCGGTTTTGCGTCAGCGTGAACATCACGACGAAAAGGGCGCCGGCGCCGGCGCCCACCACCAACGCGCCCAACGGGTGCATCAGGTCCGAGCCGGCGCAGACGGCCACCAGGCCGGCCAGCGGGCCGTTGTGCACGAAGCCTGGGTCGTTGCGCCCCAGGGCGAGCGCGGCCAGCGTGCCACCGGCCATGGCCATGAGCGAGTTCACGGCCACCAGGCCCGAGATCTTGTCCAGGGTCTGCGCGCTCATGACGTTGAAGCCGAACCAGCCCACGACCAGGATCCAGGCGCCCAGCGCCAGAAAGGGAATGCTCGATGGCGGATGGGCCGAAATGCCGCCGTCCTTGTGGTAGCGGTTGTAGCGCGCGCCCAGCAGCAGCACCGCCGGCAGCGCGATCCAGCCGCCTACCGCATGCACCACCACGCTGCCGGCGAAGTCATGGAATTCGGCGCCGGTTGCGGTCTTGATCCAGGCCTGCACGCCCAGGTGCTGGTTCCAGGCGATGCCTTCGAAAAAGGGGTAAACAAAGCCGACGATCGCGGCCGTGGCCAGCAGCTGCGGCCAGAATTTGGCGCGCTCGGCAATTCCGCCCGAAATGATGGCCGGTATGGCGGCGGCGAAAGTCAGCAGGAAGAAGAATTTGACAAGTTCATAGCCATTTCTGGCCGCCAGCTGCTCTGCGCCGACCAGAAAGCCTGTGCCATAGGCCACGCCATAACCGACCAGGAAATAGACCACGGTGGAAACGGAGAAATCCGCCAGGATCTTGACCAGGGCATTGACCTGGTTCTTGCGCCGGACCGTGCCCAGCTCCAGAAAGGCAAAGCCGGCGTGCATGGCCAGAACCATGACGGCGCCCAGCAGGATGAACAGGGTGTCGGCGCCCTGTTTGAGTGCGTCCATATCGATATCTCCAGAGAAACGCCCGCTTCTGGTGCAAAAATGGCCGCTCAGCGGGCATGCACCATCAGTAAGCAATAAACGGGCCAATAAGGTGCGTCTGGCGCACCGCGGCGGAGCAGTCGGGCCGGTAGGGCCGCTGAAGCTTGCGCGCACAATCAGGGTGTGGGCGGTGCGACAGGCCACTGCCGGGCCTGACTGACTATGCCACCTCACGACAATGTGAATTCCTCGCCACTTCCCCAGCCGGTTTCGCTGGCGCAGGCTTGGCGTTACTGGTTCAGGCTGGGCTGGGTGAGCTTCGGCGGGCCGGCGGCGCAGATCGCGCTGATGCACCGGGAACTGGTGCAGCAGCGGCGCTGGATTTCGGAGCGGCGCTTTCTGCACGCGCTGAATTACTGCATGCTGCTGCCCGGCCCCGAGGCCCAGCAGCTGGCCACCTACATCGGCTGGCTGATGCATCGCAGCGCCGGGGGCGTCGTGGCCGGGGTGCTGTTCGTGCTGCCTTCGCTGCTCGTGCTGATGGCGCTGGCGTGGCTGTATCTGAGCTGGGGGCACACAGCGTGGATGACCGGTTTGTTCTACGGCATCAAGCCGGCCGTCACGGCCGTGGTGCTGCTTGCGGCCTGGCGCATGGGCCGGCGGGTGCTGCACGCGCCGGTGCTGGTGGCCGTGGCGGTGGCGGCGTTCGCCGGTGTCGCTTTGCTGGGCCTGCCGTTTCCGCTGATCGTGGCGGCGGCTGCCCTGAGCGGGCATCTGGCGGCCCGTCGCTGGCCGGCACAGTTCCAGCCCGGCTCCTCCTTCCAGGGCGGCGGCCGCGTGCCCCACGCGCCGGCGCTGATCGACGACGACACCCCCATTCCGCCCCATGCGCGCTGGCGCGTGGCGCGGCTGTGGCGCGTGCTGGCCGCCGGCGCCCTGCTGTGGCTGCTGCCCATGGGGGCGCTGACGCTGGGGCTGGGCTGGGCCCATGCCTACACGCAGATGGGCTGGTTTTTCACCAAGGCCGCGCTGCTGACTTTCGGCGGCGCCTACGCCGTGCTGCCCTATGTGGTGCAGGGTGCCGTCGGGCATTACGGCTGGCTGACGCCGGCCCAGATGATGGATGGCCTGGCCTTGGGGGAAAGCACGCCCGGCCCGCTGATCATGGTCGTGGCTTTCGTCGGCTTCGTCGGCGGGTGGAGCCAAGCCCTGCTGGGGCCGGAATCCAGGCTGCTGGCGGCGGTGCTGGCCGCGCTGCTGGTGACGTGGTTCACCTTTTTACCGTCGTTCCTGTTCATCCTGGGGGGTGGCCCGTTGGTGGAGTCCAGCCGCGCCATGCCCCGTCTCCACGGCCCGCTGGCGGCCATCACCGCCGCCGTCGTCGGGGTCATCCTGAACCTGGCGCTTTATTTCGGCCGGCACGTCTTCTGGCCCGAGGCGGCCAGCGGCGCCTTCGACGCCCGCGCGGCGCTGCTGGCTGTGGCCGCAGGCTGGGCGCTGGGGCGCCACCAGCGCGGCGTGGTGGAGGTGATCGCCGCCTCGGCCGCGCTGGGCTGGCTGCTGCAGACCCTGGGCTGAGCCGGCAGTTCTTACAATCCCCGGGTGGAAGCGTTTCTGACCGCGACGGGCCTGGTCGCCCTGGCCGAAATAGGCGACAAGACCCAGTTGCTGGCTTTGCTGTTGGCGGTCAAATTCCGCCGCCCCTGGCCCATCGTGGCGGGCATTTTCGCGGCCACCCTGGCCAACCACGCCCTGGCCGGCGCCCTGGGGGCCTGGCTGACCCAGTGGCTCAGCCCCGTTGCGCTGCGCTGGCTGCTCGGCCTGTCGTTTCTGGGCATGGCGGTGTGGATGCTGATTCCGGACCGGCTTGATGAGGAAGCGTCCGGGGAACGTGCGCCGCGCTGGGGGGTGTTCGGCACCACCGTGCTGGCCTATTTCCTGGCCGAGATGGGCGACAAGACGCAGATCGCCACGGTCATGCTGGCGGCGCAGCACGGCAACTGGATGGCCGTGGTGGCCGGCAGCACGCTGGGCCTGCTGCTGGCCACCGCGCCGGTGGTCTGGCTGGGGGATCGCCTGCTGCGCCGCATCCCCCTGCGGCTGGTGCACCTGGTGTCGGCGGCGCTGTTCGCCCTGCTGGGCCTGGCGGTGCTGGCCGGCTGGGGGAGCTGAAGGCCGCAAGGCGGCGGTACGCCGCGCGGCTCTTTTTAGCCGGCGCGCGCCAGCAGGGCTTCGAGGTCCTTCATCATCGCGGCCAGCTCGGCCTTGTGCGCGTCGTCCGGGGTCAGGCGCGACTCCAGTTCCTGGGCCATGAAGCACACGGTCATGCGCAGGTAGGTGCTGTCCAGTGCCTTGCGGACCGCGGAAAACTGCTGGCCGATCTTCTGGCAGCTCTCGCCCTGCTCGATCATGCGCTGGATGCCGCGCAGCTGCCCTTCGGCGCGGCGCAGGCGGTTGAGGATCTCGGTGCGCGAGTCGGCGTCGGTGAGCACCGAGGGATGGCAGCCCTCGCCGGCTGCCGCCGCCGGCGCGGCGGAGGGCTTGGCGGGAGTGCGGGCCTTGGCGGGTGCCGGCATGGTCGTCATCCTTTACGCAGGGCCGCTTACTTCAGCGCGCGGCCCGTGGCATCGAACACCTGCACGCGCACCGGGATGGCCTGGCTGACGCTGCTGGCGACGGTGCAGAACTGCTCGAACTGTTCCAGCACCCGGTCCAGGTGCTGCAGGCCGTCGGCCGGCACGCCCAGCGTGAGCGTCACGGCAAAGCCCTGCACCCGCAGCCGGCCGGCTTCGTTGCGGCCGATGTCGGCCGTCACTTCGCAGCGGATGGGCTCGGGTGCGTTCTTGAACTTGCGCAGCGCAAACAGCAGCGAGTCGGCCAGGCAGTTGCCCACGGCCGCGGCCAGCAGCTGCACCGGTGTGGGGCCGCTGCCGGCGCCCAGCGGCGGCTTCTCGTCGCCAAGCAGCACAGGCACACCGGCGCCGAAGTCGATCTCGAAGCGGTAGTCCTGCTGCTGGCGCAGCGTCACGCGGGCCTGGGCTTCGCTCATCGCGAACGCTCCTTCACTTGCAGCAGCTGCCGTTGCCCTCGGGCACGCCCAGCTTCTTCAGCAGGATGGCCGGCGGGCAAAAGCCGGTGAAGCCAGACTGGAACAGGTTGAAGCCGGCAAAAGCCGTCAGCGCCAGAAACCATTTGCTGACGAAGATGGGGCTGCCTTCGACGCCCAGCGCCAGCGACAGCATGACGACGAAGCCGGCCAGGATGCGGATGTAACGTTCGACGGTCATTTCAGACTCCTTGGAAAGTTTTCAGGTTGCGGAAACGGGGGAGGGCGGCAGCGGGCTGCCATCGGCCGCCTCATACCGGCGGCGGTATATCGAATAGTACAGAACCGGGATCACCACCAGCGTCAGCAGCGTGGAGACGAAGATGCCGAAGATCAGCGAAATCGCCAAGCCGTTGAAGATGGGGTCGTCCAGGATGAAGAAGGCGCCGATCATCGCGGCCAGGCCGGTGAGCGCAATGGGCTGCGCGCGCACCGCGGCCGACTGCACCACGGCGTCCTTGAAGCGCTTGCCCTGCGCCATCTGCAGCTCGATGAAGTCCACCAGCAGGATGGAGTTGCGCACGATGATGCCGGCCAGCGCGATCATGCCGATCATGCTGGTGGCGGTGAACTGCGCGCCCAGCAGCGCATGGCCCGGCATGACGCCGATGATGGTCAGCGGGATCGGCGCCATGATGACCAGCGGCGTGACGTAGGAGCGGAACTGCGCCACCACCAGCAGGTAGATCAGCACCAGCCCCACCGCATAGGCCGCGCCCATGTCGCGGAAGGTTTCATACGTCACCTGCCACTCGCCATCCCACTTCAGCGCGTACTGGCGATAGGTGTCCTTGGGCTGGCTGATCCAGTACTCGCCCAGCTCGCCGGTTTCCGGCAGCGCGGCCTGCTGGAGCCGCTCGCGGATCGCAAACAGGCCGTACAACGGCGAATCCAGCTTGCCCGCCATGTCGCCGACCACGTAGCTGACGTGGGCCAGGTCCTTGGTGAAGAGCGGCTTGTCGATCACGCCGCGCTCCACCCGCACCAGCTCCGACAGCGGCACCAGCTGCCCGTTGGCCGCGCGCATCGGCAGGGCCAGCACCGCGTCCAGGCCGACCTGCTTGTCGCGCGGCAGCTGCAGCCGCACCGGCACGGGGTATTTGGAGTGGGCGTCGTGCAGATAGGCGGCATCGGCGCCGGACAGGGCGGCCGAGACGGTCTGCGCCACTGCGGCCACCGGGATGCCCAGCGACTCGGCGCGCTGGCGGCGCACCCGCAGCCAGGCCCGCGGCGCATCCTCCTTGAGGGAGGTGTCCACGCCGACGATGTCGGCCGTCTCGCCGAAGGCCTGGGCCACGCGGCGGGCCAGCTCCTGGCGGCCGGCCTCGTCCGGGCCGTAGATCTCGGCCACCAGCGGGCTCATCACCGGCGGGCCCGGCGGCACTTCGACCACCTTGACGCGCGCGCCGTGCTTTTTGCCGATTTCCTCCAGCGCCGGGCGCAGGCGCTGGGCGATCGCGTGGCTTTTCTCGCTGCGGTGCTTCTTGTCCACCAGGTTAACCTGCAGGTCGCCCTGCTCGGCCTCGGCGCGCAAGTAGTACTGCCGCACCAGGCCGTTGAAGGTGATCGGGCTGGCCGTGCCGGCGTAGCCCTGCAGGTCCTGCACCTCGGGCTGCTGGGCCAGGAAAGCCCCCATCTCATGCAGCGCGGCGGCGGTTTCCTCCAGCGGCGTGCCGGCAGGCATTTCGACCAGCACCTGGAACTCGCTCTTGTTGTCGAAGGGCAGCATCTTGAGCACCACGCCCACGAAGCTGGAGGGCACCAGCGTCAGCGCCACCGACAGCAGCAGGCCGGCCAGCACCCCGGCAGCCAGCAGCAGCCGGTTGCGCGAGGCTTGCAGGAAGGGCATGAGCAGCCGGGTGAAGAAACGCTGCAGCTTCGCGCCCAGCCCGCCGGCATGGGTTTCGTCGTGGTGCATGGCGCCGCTGTGGTCGCTGGCTTTCATCAGCTTGAGCGCCAGCCACGGCGTGACGGTGAAGGCGATCGCCAGCGACAGCGCCATGCCCAGGCTGGAGTTGATCGGGATCGGGCTCATGTACGGGCCCATCAGGCCGGTCACGAAGGCCATCGGCAGCAGGGCCGCGATCACGGTCAGCGTGGCCAGGATGGTGGGGCCGCCCACTTCGTCCACCGCGCGGGGAATGATCTCGCGCAGCGGCGCGCCCGGCGTGAGCTGCTGATGGCGGTGGATGTTTTCCACCACCACGATGGCGTCATCGACCAGGATGCCGATGGAGAAGATCAGCGCAAACAGCGACACCCGGTTGAGCGTGAAGCCCCAGGCCCAGGAGGCAAACAGCGTGACCATCAGCGTCAGGATCACGGCCGCGCCGACGATGACGGCCTCGCGCCGACCCAGCGCCAGCCCCACCAGCAGGATGACCGAGCCGGTGGCGAACGCGAGTTTCTGGATCAGCTTGTTGGCTTTTTCGGCCGCCGTCTCGCCGTAGTTGCGGGTGACGGTGGCCTCGATGTTGGACGGAATCACCGTGTTGCGCAGCGCCTGCACCCGCTCGTAGGCGGCGCGGGCCACATCGACGGCGTTCTCCCCCGGCTTCTTGGTCACGGTCAGGGTGACGGCCGGATAGACCTGGCCCGCCGGCGGCGCATCCGCGGCGGCCTGCCCGTCGGCCTTGGCCATGGCCGCGCCCGGGGTGAACCACACGTAGCGCTGCGGCAGCTGCGCGCCCGTTTCGATGCGCGCGACTTCGCGCAGATAGACCGGCGCGCCGCGGTGTACGCCCACGACGATGTCGCCCACTTCCTTGGCCGAGCTGAGGAACTCGCCCGTCTCCACGGTGAGCATCTGCGCCTGGCCGCCCTGGGCGCGCGGGTCGATCACGGTGCCGGAAGGCATGCCGAAGTTGGCCGCCGCCACCGTCTTCTGCAGGCTGAGCACGTCGATGCCGCGCTCGCGCAGCCGCGTCGGATCCAGCCAGACGTGCACGGCCCGGCCGGGCCCGCCGATGGTCTGCACCTCGCGCGTGCCGCTCACGCGCTTGAGCTCGGTCTCCAGGCTGTGGGCCACGCGCTCGAGCTCGCCGGCGGGCGCGCCGTCGCGGCTCCACAGCGTCACGGCCAGCACCGGCACGTCGTCGATGCCCTTGGGCTTGACGATGGGGCTGAGCGTGCCCAGGTCACGCGGCAGCCAGTCCTGGTTGGCGTTGAGCACGTCGTACAGGCGCACCAGCGCCTCGGTGCGCGGCACCCCCACCTTGAACTGCACCGTCAGCACCGCCAGCCCCGGGCGGGAGACGGAATAGGTGTGCTCGATGCCGGCGATCTGGCTGAGCACCTGCTCGGCCGGGCGCGCCACCATGTTCTGCACGTCGGTGCTGCTGGCCCCGGGGAAGGGGATCAGCACGTTGGCCATCGTGACGTTGATCTGGGGCTCTTCCTCGCGCGGCGTCACCAGCACCGCGAACAGGCCCAGCAGCAGGGCCACCAGCGCCAGCAGCGGCGTGATGGCGTTGGCCTGGAAGGCGGCGGCGATGCGCCCGGAAATGCCCATGCTTTGCTCAGCAGCGTCTTTCATGGTGTGCCTCAACGGTTGGCTGCGGCCACGGCGCCGGCCAGGCCGGCGCGCACGGCGTCGGTGGCCACGCGCTCACCGGGGTTGACGCCGGCGACGATTTCCACGCCCTGCGCGCCATGGTCGGCGCCCAGCCGCACGGCGCGCAGCACGAAGCCGCGCTCGGTGGCCACATAGACGGCGGTGAGCTCGCCGCGGCGCAGCACGGCCGAGGCCGGCACCAGCATGCGCGGGGCCTGCGCGCCGACGAAGCGCACCCGCACCTGCTGGCCCGGGATGAGCTGCTGCGTGTCCGCCGCCGCCAGATCCAGCCGCCACTCCACGGTCTGCGACACCGGATCGGCCGCCGGCATGGCGCTGCGCTTGACCGGCGCCACCCAGCGGGTGCTGCCGTTGTCCTGGCCGAGCTGCACCAGCACTTCGCGGGCGGCGCGGGCGGCATCGGCCTGCGAGGCCGGCACCTGCACCACGGCGCGCAGCGGCTGCGGGGCATAGACGGTCACGATGGGCTTGCCCGGCACGGCCAGGTCGCCCGCTTCCACATGGGTTTGTAGCACCCAGCCGTCGTAGGGCGCGGTCACCCGGGTATAGCCCTGGTTCAGCGCCGAGGCGCGCTGGCCGGCCCGGGCCTGTTCGTAGCCGGCCTGCGCGGCCTTGTATTGGGTGCTGGCCTGATCCAGCGCGGCTTGGCTGACGAAGCCCTGCGCGCGCAGCTCGCGCGTGCGCTCGTAGTGCGCCTGGGCATTGCGCAGCTCGGCTTCGGCCTGCGCCAGCTGCGCGGCGCTGCGCTGCACGCCGATGGTCGTTTCGCGGTCGTCGATGACGGCCAGCAGCTGGCCGGCTTTGACGCGGTCGCCCATCTTGACGGCCAGCGTCTGCACCCGCCCGGCCGCCTGCGCCGAGACGGTGCTTTGCTTGACGGGCTGGATCACGCCGTCGATTTCGTAGCCGGTGGCGACGTCGCGCTCGCCCAGGGTGACGGTGCTCACCTGCACCGCCGGCTGCGCCAGCACGGGCGCGGCCGCCAGCACAGCCAGGGAAATGGCAAAAGCAAGGGTGTTCAGCGTTTTCATCGGGACTCTCCAGATACTTGGCGCAGTATATATGAATACCCCATGGAGTATCAAGCCGGGTGGCAAAAAACCCCGCCGACCTTGCGGTGGGCGGGGCCTGTGGGTGGCCGGAGCCGGCTCAGAACGGGATGTCATCGTCCATGTCCTCGAAGCCGCTGGCGGGCTTGGCCGGGGCGTTGCGGGCCGCCGGCGCGCCGCCGCCTGTGGCCGCCGCCCGAGGCGCCGGCGCGCTGCGGCGGGGGGCGCCGCCGTCTTCGTCGGGCGCGCCCATGCCTTCGCGGCCGCCGAGCAGCTGCATCTCGGTGGCGATGATGTCCACCGTGTTGCGCTCCACGCCGGACTGGTCGGTGTACTTGCCGTACTTCAGGCGGCCTTCGACATACACCGGGCGGCCCTTCTTCAGGTATTCGCCGGCGATCTCGGCCAGCCGGTCATAGAAGGTGACGCGGTGCCACTGGGTGTCTTCGACCATCTCGCCCGAGCTCTTGTCCTTGCGGCGGCTGGAGGTGGCGATGCTGACATTGGCCACGGCCTGGCCGGAGGGCAGGTAACGGATTTCGGGGTCGCGGCCGCAGTTGCCGACCAGGATGACTTTGTTGACGGATGCCATGGTGCGCGTGTTTCAGGGTAGGACAGGCATTGTGCCGCAAACGGCCGTCCGCGCCCATGCGGCCGCGCCCGCTGCCGCTCGCCCCGGCTGGCGGCGGGCTGTGTCAGCGCGCGGGCCGCGGCATCTGCATGGGCCAGGCGATCAGCAGCCACAGCCCGATGGCGGCCGCACAGGCCACAAACAGCGCGGCCGGCCCCTGGGCCTTGAGCAGCCAGCCGCCGAGCGCCCCGCCGGCAAACAGGCCCAGCGACTGCAGGGTGTTGTACACCCCGAGCGCGGCGCCACGCGCAGCCGCCGGCGCGATGCGCGAGACCAGGCTGGGCTGGCTGGCCTCCAGCACGTTGAAGCCGCAGAAAAAGGCCAGCAGCAGCAGGCTCAGCCAGGCCAGGGCCGGCGCCGGCACCGCCGCGAGCAGGCCCAGCTGCACCAGCCCGAGCAGCGCGATGGCGCCCAGGAAGACCGCGCGCAGGTGGCCGCGGCGCTCCAGCGGAAAGAGCGTGGTCCCCATGATCACAAAAGATGCCAGCACCGCGGGCAGATAGATCCACCAGTGGTGCGGCGCCGGCAAGCCGGCGCGGATCAGCAGGGCCGGCACGGCCATCCATATGGCCAGCTGCACCGCGTGCAGGATGAACACCCCGGCGTTCAGGCGCAGCAGGCCGGGGTGGGTGAGCACTTCGCGCAGGTGGCCGCGCGGCTGGGCCTGGTGCTGGCGCGGCTCCGGCGGCACCCCCCAGCGCACCACGGCCACGCCGGCCAGCGCCAGCGTGCCGGTGAGCGCGAACAGGCCGGCCAGGCCGATGGCGGCCACCAGCAGCGGGGCCAGCAGCAGCGACAGCGCGAACATCAGCCCGATGCTGGCACCCACCAGCGCCATGGCCTTGGTGCGCACTTCGTCGCGGGTCTGGTCGGCCAGCAGCGCGGTGACGGCGGCCGACACCGCGCCCGCGCCCTGCAGGGCCCGCCCGATCAGCAGCCCCCAGACGCTGGCAGCCAGCGCCGCCACGAAGCTGCCGGCGGCAAACACCAGCAGGCCGGCGACGATGACGCGCTTGCGGCCCCAGCGGTCGGAGGCCAGGCCAAAGGGCAGCTGCAGCAGCGCCTGGGTCAGGCCATAGATGCCCATGGCCAGGCCCACCAGGGCCGGGTCGTCGCCGCCGGGGTAGCGCGCCGCTTCCAGCGCGAAGACGGGCAGCACCAGAAACAGGCCCAGCATGCGCAGCGCGAAGATGCCGGCCAGCGAGACGCTGGCGCGGCGCTCGCGCGCGGTCATGGCGTAGGTCCCGGGGCCTGCGGGGGCGGTAGAGGAGGGTCGAAACACGGGTGCGGCAGTTCCTGACAGCCGGCCTGGGCCGGACGAAGCGCCGATTCTCCCCGATCTGGCGCCGCGCCGCGCGCCGGCCCTATGATGGCGGGTTGACCTGCAAGGACCGCGCCTTGAACGCTCCCGCCGACCGCCTGTCGCCCGACCCGGATGCCGCCGGCTCCTACCTGGCCGAGACGCTGCGCCACGACGCCATCCGGGTGCGCGGCGCGCGCACCCACAATTTGCAGAACATCGACCTGGACATCCCGCGCAACCGGCTGGTGGTCATCACCGGGCTGTCGGGCTCGGGCAAGTCCAGCCTGGCCTTCGACACCCTGTATGCCGAGGGGCAGCGCCGCTATGTGGAAAGCCTGTCCACCTACGCGCGGCAGTTCCTGCAGCTGATGGACAAGCCCGATGTGGACCTGATCGAAGGGCTGTCGCCGGCCATCAGCATCGAGCAGAAAGCCACCAGCCACAACCCGCGCTCCACCGTGGGCACGGTGACCGAGATTCATGACTACCTGCGGCTGCTGTACGCGCGCGCCGGCACGCCTTACTGCCCCGAGCACGACCTGCCGCTGCAGGCGCAGACGGTGGCGCAGATGGTCGATGCCACGCTGGCGCTGCCGGCGCACACCCGGCTGCTGATCCTGGCGCCGGTGGCGCGGCAGAAGAAGGGCGAGTTCCACGATGTCTTCGAGCAGCTGCAGGCGCAGGGCTATGTGCGCTTTCGCGTCAACGGGCAGATTTGCAACTTCGACGAGCTGCCCGTGCTGCGCAAGACCGACCGGCACGACATCGACGTGGTGATCGACCGCCTCAAGGTGCGCCCCGCTCCGGCGCAGGCCGGCGAGCACGCCGAATACGACAGCCTGAAGCAGCGGCTGGCCGAGAGCTTCGAGGCGGCGCTGCGCCTGGCCGAGGGGCGCGCCATCGTGCTGGAAGCCGATACCGGCACGGAGCACCTCTTCAACGCCCGCTTCGCCTGCCCGCGCTGCCACTACGCGATCGGCGAGCTGGAGCCGCGGCTGTTTTCCTTCAACTCGCCGCAGGGTGCCTGTCCGGCCTGCGACGGCATCGGCCAGCAGGAGTATTTCGATCCGGCGCGGGTGGTGTCTTTCCCGTCGCTCAGTCTGGCCGGCGGCGCCATCAAGGGCTGGGACCGGCGCAATGCCTGGGCGCTGGGCGTGCTGGAGAGTCTGGCGCGGCACTACGGCTTCGATCTGGAAACGCCGTTCGAGGAGCTGCCCGAGCACGTCCGCCACGTCATCCTGCACGGCTCGGGCGAGGAGGCCATCCGCTTCAGCTACAGCGTGGAGTCGGGCAGCGGCAAGCCGCGCAGGGTGAGCAAGCCCCATGTCTTCGAAGGCGTCATCCCGCATCTGGAGCGGCGCTGGCGCGAGACCGACTCGCCGCTGGTGCGCGAGGAACTGGCGCGGCTGCGCGGCAGCCGGCCCTGCCCGGCCTGCGGCGGCAGCCGGCTGCGCGCCGAAGCGCGGCACGTGCGCATCGGCGAAGGCGGGCAGGCCCGCGCGATCTACGAGCTCGAAGCCATGACGCTGCGCGAGGTGCTGGACTATTTCGGCCGCCTGCAGCTGCGCGGCGCCAAGGCCGGCATCGCCGCGCGCATCGTGCGCGAAATCCACCAGCGGCTGACCTTCCTCAACGACGTGGGCCTGAACTACCTGAGCCTGGACCGCAGCGCCGAAACGCTCTCCGGCGGCGAGGCCCAGCGCATCCGGCTGGCCAGCCAGATCGGCAGCGGCCTGAGCGGCGTGATGTATGTGCTGGATGAGCCCAGCATCGGCCTGCACCAGCGCGACAACGAACGGCTGATCGCCACCTTGCAGCGGCTGCGCGACCTGGGCAACAGCGTGCTGGTGGTCGAGCACGACGAGGACATGATGCGCGCGGCCGACCACCTGATCGACCTGGGCCCGGGCGCGGGCGTGCACGGCGGGCGCGTGGTGGCGCAGGGCACGTACGAGCAGGTGCGCGCCAACCCGGCCTCGCTGACCGGCCAGTACCTGGCGGGTGTGCGGCAGATCGCGGTGCCGGCGGCGCGGGTGGCGCCGCGGGGGCAGCTGCTGCGCATCCATGGCGCGCGCGGGCACAACCTGCGCGGCGTGACGGTGGACTTCCCCGTGGGGCTGTTCACCTGCGTGACCGGCGTGTCGGGCTCGGGCAAGTCCACCCTGGTCAACGACACGCTGTACCGCGCCGTGGCGCGGCAGCTGCACCGCAGCCACGAGGAGCCGGCGCCGTATGACGAGATCGAGGGCCTGGATCACTTCGACAAGGTGATCAACGTCGATCAAAGCCCGATCGGCCGCACGCCCCGCTCCAACCCCGCCACCTACACGGGCCTCTTTACCGCCATCCGCGAGCTCATGGCCGAAGTGCCGATGGCGCGCGAGCGCGGCTACGGGCCGGGGCGTTTTTCCTTCAACGTGGCCGGCGGCCGCTGCGAGGCTTGCCAGGGCGACGGCGTGGTGAAGGTGGAAATGCATTTCCTGCCCGACGTCTATGTGCCCTGCGACGTCTGCCACGGCGCGCGCTACAACCGCGAGACGCTGCAGGTGCAGTACAAGGGGCTGAACATCGCGCAGATCCTGGACCTGACGGTGCAGGCCGCGCTGGACTTCTTCGGCGCGGTGCCGGCCATCGCGCGCAAGCTGCAGACGCTGATGGACGTGGGGCTGTCTTATGTCAAGCTCGGGCAAAGCGCCACCACGCTCTCCGGCGGGGAGGCCCAGCGCGTCAAGCTGGCGCTGGAGCTGTCCAAGCGCGACACCGGCCGCACGCTCTACATCCTGGACGAGCCCACCACCGGCCTGCATTTCGCCGACATCGAGCTGCTGCTGAAGGTGCTGCACCAGCTGCGCGACGCCGGCAACACCATCGTGGTGATCGAGCACAACCTGGACGTCATCAAGACCGCGGACTGGCTGATCGACATGGGCCCCGAAGGGGGCGCCGGCGGCGGCCAGGTGGTGGGTGTGGGCACGCCGGAGGCCCTGGCGGACAACCCCGCGAGCCACACCGGGCGCTATCTGCGGCCGCTGCTGCGGCGCTGACGGGCAGCGCGCGCGAGGCCCGGCCGCGCGGGCCCGGTGCCGGCACTCAGCGCTGCAGGTCTTCGATGGCGTCGATCACGATGCTGGTGCCGATGGCGATCAGCAGGATGTCGCTGGCCACCCGCACGAAGTCGTAGCCGGCCGGGGGCTTACCCAGGCGCACGCGCACCTCGGCCTCCACCGGGCGGTAGGCCAGGTCGCGCGGCAGCGGCTGGCCCAGCTTCCATTTCTTGGCCTGGCCCGGGGGCTGGCAGCCGTTGTGCTTCTTGGCCAGCCCCGGCGGGCAGTGCGGCTTGGGCGGCACGCCGTAGTAGGCATAGACGGCGGCGCGTTCGCGCTCGCCGAAATAGCCCCCGATGCTGACCTGCACCGAGCCGTCGCGGCGGCGGTCGTCATCGCGGCGCTCGCGCCGGTCGGCGCGGCGGTCGTCGTCGCGGTCATCGCCACGGCGCTCGTGGCGCTCCGCGTCGCGTCCCTTGCCCACGCCGTCGGGCCGTTCGGCCACGACCGAGCAGGCGCCCAGGGTCAGGGACAGCGTCACGAGGGTCAGGGTCAGGTGTTTGAAAGCGGCGGGCATGGTGTGCATGGGCTTCAGGAGAAGACGTGTGCCCATTGTGCCGTCCGCCCCGCCGGTTCGGGGCCGGGGCTACGTTTTGTTGCACGTTGTGGCCTGCTGCAGCCGCGCGGCCTGCAGGGCCTCGCGCGTCTGCTGCGCCACCTGCCGCGCCGCCGCGGCGTAGTCCGCGCCGGCGCTGGCGTACAGCACCGCGCGCGAGGAGTTGACCACGATGGGGCCGCTCGCGCCCGCCGCATCGCCGCGCCAGCCCGCGCGCACCGTGGCTGCCGCATCGCCCCCTTGGGCGCCCACGCCGGGGATGAGCAGCGGCACGGTGGGCGCGAGCGCGCGCACGCGCGCGATTTCCTCCGGATAGGTGGCGCCGACCACCAGCCCCAGCTGCCCGTTGCGGTTCCAGGGGCCTTGCGCCAGGGCCGCGATGTGCTCGTACATCCGCGGCTGGCCGGGCAGGCCGGCCAGGCGTTGGGCCTGCAGATCGTCGCCGCCCGGGTTGGAGGTGCGGCACAGCAGGAACGCGCCCTTGCCGGGGTAGCGCAGATAGGGCTCGATCGAGTCCAGGCCCATGAAGGGCGAAAGGGTCACTGCGTCGGCGCCATAGCGCTCGAAGGCTTCCCGCGCGTACTGCTCGGCCGTGCTGCCGATGTCGCCGCGCTTGGCGTCCAGGATCACGGGCACGCCGGGGGCGATGCGGCGCAGGTGCGCCATCAGCCGCTCCAGCTGGTCTTCGGCCCGGTGCGCCGCGAAGTAGGCGATCTGCGGCTTGAAGGCGATGACCAGGTCGGCCGTGGCCTCGGCGATGGCGGCGCAGAAGTCGTAGATGCGGCGCGCATCGCCGCGCAGCGCATCGGGAAAGCGCGCCGGCTCGGGGTCCAGGCCCACGCACAGCAGCGACTGGTTGCGGCGCTCGGCGGCGCGCAGCATCTCGAGGAAGGTCATGGGCCGATTGTAGGCAGCCGCCAGCCGGGGCTGGCTGGGGCACCTGCGCGCGCTGGAGCGCCTGTTTCGCTGCGGCGCGCCCTTACAGGTCCAGCACCAGACGCGGCGTCTTGCTGCGCGAGCAGCAGGGCGTGAACTGGTCGTTGGCGGCGCGCTCTTCGGGCGTCAGGTAGCTGTCGCGGTGGTCGGGCACGCCTTCGAGCACCCGCGTCAGGCAGGTGCCGCAGACGCCCTGTTCGCACGAGACCATGATCTCCACGCCGGCAGCGGCCAGCGCCTGCGTGACCGACTGGTCTTTGGGGACGGTGATGACGCGCCCCGAGCTGGCCAGCTGCACCTCGAAGGCGCTGTCGCCATCGGTGGGGCCTACTTCGGCGCCAAAGAACTCGTAGTGCAGGTTCGACTCGGCCCAGCCCTGCGCGCGGGCCGTCTGCAGCACCGCTTCCATGAAGCCGCGCGGGCCGCAGACGTACAGATGGGTGCCGGCGTCGGGGCGTTCCAGCACGGCGGCGATGTCCAGCTTTTGCGCGGCGGCGCCGTCGTCGAAATGGAAATGCGCCCGCTGCGCCCAGGGCGCGGCGGCGATGCGCGCGCGAAACGCGGTGCGCGCGGGCGAGCGGGTGGCGTAATGCAGCGTGAAGTCGGCCCCGAGCTGCGCCAGGCGCTCGGCCATGCACAGCAGGGGCGTGATGCCGATGCCGCCGGCCAGCAGCAGGTGGCTGCGGGCCTCATGGGCCAGCGCGAAGTGGTTGCGCGGCGCGCCGATGGTCAGCACGTCGCCTTCGCGCACGCTGTCGTGGACCGCGCGCGAGCCGCCGCGCGAGGCGGCCTCGCGCAGCACGGCGATCTGGTAGCGCTGCGTTTCCTGCGGGTCGTTGCACAGCGAGTACTGGCGCACCAGCTGGCCGGGCAGATGCACGTCGATGTGCGAGCCGGCCGAAAACGGCGGCAGCGCCCCGCCGTCGGCGGCCACCAGTTCCAGCGTGACGATGTCCTCGGCCTCCAGGGCCTTGCGGGCCACGCGCACCTGCAGCGTCTGGTTTGCGCTCATGCCTGCCTCACGCCGTGGCCATGGCGGCGGCCTGCTCGGCCGCGACCAGCCGGTCGATGATCTTGCGCGCCTGCACGCCGCCGGCGTCGATGTTGAGCATCAGCAGCTTTTTCTCCGGATAGGCCAGCAGGTTCTGCTGCTGGCGCTCCAGCATTTCCAGGTCTTCGGCGAAGATCTTGCCCTGGCCCTCGCGGATGGCCGCCGTCAGCGCCTTGTCGGTCGGGTTGAACTTGCGGGCCATGCCCCAGAAGTAGTGGATCGAGGTCTCGGTCTCCGGCGTGATGAAGTCGATCACCTTGGCATAGACCTTCTTGTCGTTGGGCGCGTCGTAGCCGCCATGCCCCTGCAGCGCCACGCCGACTTCGATGATCACGTGGCTGGGCGGGGTGTAGCGGCAGATCTGCCAGCGGTCCACCGGCACGTCATCGGGCAGGCCGTGGCTGCGCAGCGCGGCTTTCCAGAACGGCGGCGGCTGGATGCCGTGCATGTAGCGGGCGGTCACCACCTCGTCGCCGTGCACCGTGGTCTTGCACGGCGTCTCGTCGATTTCCTTCTGGCCAATGGAGGTGCTGTGCACATAGGTCTCGTGCGTCAGATCCATCAGGTTGTCGATCATCAGGCGGTAGTCGCAGCGGATGTGGTAGAGCCCGCCGCCATAGGCCCACTCGGGGTTGTCGTACCACTCCATGTGCGGAATCTTGCTGGCGTCGGCCAGCGCCGGATCGCCTGGCCAGACCCAGATGAAGCCGTAGCGCTCCACCACCGGGTAGGCCTTGATGGCCGGAAAGCCGGCCACCCGCTGACCCGGCATCGACACCGTCTTGCCGTTGCAGCCCATGGCCAGGCCGTGGTAGCCGCAGACCAGCTTGCCATCCTCGACATAGCCCAGCGACAGCGGCGCGCCCCGGTGCGGGCAAAAGTCCTGCACCGCGGCCACCTGATGCTGCTCGCCGCGGTAGAAGGCGATGCGTTCGCCGCAAATCATGCGGCCCAGCGGCTTTTCGTCGATCTCGTTGGGGGTGGCGGCGACATACCAGGTGTTTTTCGGGAACATGGCGGTCTCCTCGACAGAAAGGGGTGGAACGGAACCGGCAGCCTGGCTGGCCGGGTTGCCGGATCGGGCTTCATTCAGCATACTGAATGTCATTCATTGTACTGAATGAACGGTGAATTTCAAGGCAAAACCGTTCGGGTTTTCCCGGGTTCCGACGGGCGGTGCAGGCGGCGCCGCAGCCGTGGCGGGCCAGCTGCGGCGATCGCTCAGGCGTCGTCGCGTGCGCCGGCGGCAGAGGTCTCGGCGCTGTCGTGCAGGTGCACGAACTTACGCAGCAGCCGCAGGAACTCTTTCTGCTCGGCCGGCTCCAGGCTGCTCATCATGCTTTCGTAATGGATGCGCACGCCCGGCATCAGCTCCAGCAGCACGTCCTCGCCGGCCGGCGTCAGCGACAGCCGGCGCTGACGCCGTGGCAGCACCTCGCGCAGAATCCAGCCCTTGCTTTCCAGCCGCGCGGCGATGTCGGCCGTGGTGGAGGTGTCCAGCGCGATCAGCTGCGCCAGCGTGACCTGGTCGATGCCGGGCGTTTCGTGCAGCGTGCGCAGGATCGCGTACTGGATGGGCGTGACGTGGCGGCCGTGAACCTCGTGGAATTTCGAGACGGCGATCTGCTGCGCGCGCCGGATCAGGTGGCCGGGCTCGTCGTGCAGCTGGATGGGGTGTGTGGCCTCGGAAGACGGCGTGGTCATGGTCGTGCAAAGCCGCGGGAGTCTGTGGATTGTGCGTCAAGGCGGCGCCAGCCGGTAGCGCTGCAGCAGCCGGTAGCGGCCAGTGGCGTCGCCGGTGGACTCGGCCAGCGCATAGCTGCGCACCGGCCAGCGCCAGGCAGGCGGAGCAGCCGGCGGCTGGGCCGCTGCGGCATGGCGCGCCAGCGTCAGATGCGGGGTGTAGGGGCGGCTTTCGGTGCGGCAGCCCAGCGCCTGCAGCCGCAGCGCCAGCTCGGCGTGCAGCTGCCGCAGGCCAGCGGGCACCTCGGTGGGCAGCAGCACGGCCAGCCCCTGCGGCCACAGGGCCGGCCGCCCCCAGTCCAGCTCGAAGCCGGGGGTGGCCACGGCCAGCGCCTGCCGCAGCGCCTCGATGCGCGCGCGCGGCACCGCGCCCAGAAAGTGCAGGGTCAGATGCCAGTCGGCGGGCGCATAGCGCCGGGCGCCGGCTGGCCAGGCCCAGGCCTGCGCGTGCGCGGCCATGCGGGCGCGCACCGCCGGCGGGGGCCACAGGGCCAGGAAGAGCCGCGCCGTCGCGGCGCGAGAGTCGGCGGCTGTCGCCTGCGTGGCCATTGGCGGGGGCGGGGGGTCAGTCCCGCGGCGCGGGCATGAGCTGACGCGCCAGGCACAGATCGGCCCAGGCTTTGGCCTTGTCCTGCGGGGTGCGCAGCAGATAGGCCGGGTGGTAGCTGACGATGACGGGCACCCCTTCGTAGCGATGCACCTGCCCGCGCAGCCGCCCCAGCGGCAGGCTGGCGACGTCCGGCACGCTGGCCTGCAGCAGCGACTGGGCCGCGAACCGCCCCAGCGCAAGAATGATCTGCGGCTGCAGCAGCGCCACCTGGCGGCGCAGATAGGGCTCGCAGCGCAGCACCTCCTCTGGCAGCGGGTTGCGGTTGGCCGGAGGGCGGCACTTGAGCACGTTGGCGATGTAGACGGCGCGCGCGTCGTGGGCGTGGCGATCCAGGCCGATGGCTTTGAGCATGTTGTCCAGCAGCTGCCCGGCCTGGCCGACGAAGGGCTCGCCGCGCAGGTCTTCCTGCTCGCCCGGCGCCTCGCCTACGACCAGCCAGCGCGCCTGCCTGTGGCCCACGCCAAACACCGCCTGCTTGCGGGTCTGGCACAGGCCGCAGGCCCGGCAGCCCGCCACCGCCTGCTCCAGCGCGTCCCAGTCCATGGCGGCCACCTCGGCCGGCAGCGCGCGCGGCGCGGCGCCGGCAGCAGCGGCCGCGCGGGCCATGGGCGCCGGCGTCTCAGCCTCCTGTACCCGCGGCAGAGTCGAGGCGGCAGGCGGGGCTGCCGGCTCGGGCGCGGCCGCAGCATCGGGCAGCCAGACCCGTATCCCCATTTCGGCCAGCATGGCGCGCTGGCGTGCGTCGAGCGACAGACTCATGGGCGGCCTCCCGTCAGCATCGGCTCACAGCCGCAGGCTCATGACCACCGCGTCCTCGCGGCGGCCATGGCCGGCCGGGTAATAGCCTTTGCGCAGGCCCACGCGGCGGTAGCCATGGGCCTCGTAGATGCGGATGGCGCGCGCGTTGCTCTGGCGCACTTCCAGCCACAGCCACTGCGCGCCCTGCTCGCGCGCCCACAGGGCCAGCGCATCCAGCAGCACCCGGCCCCAGCCCTGGCGCTGGTGGTCCGGCGAGACCGTGATGTTGAGCAGGTGCACCTCGTCCACCCCTTTCATGGCCACGTAATAGCCCAGCAGCTCCTCGCCGGCCAGCAGCACGCGCGCGTGGTGGCCGGCGCGCAGCGTGTCCAGGAAATTGCCGCGGCTCCAGGGATAGGGGTAGGCCCGCTGCTCGATGCGCAGCACCGGCTCCAGCCACTGGGCATCCAGCGGCTCCAGCCGTGCTTCGAGGGGCTGCAAGACGGCGCTCATGGCTTGGGCGGGGCAGGGTGGCGGTGCGGGTGGGCGGCGGCGCGTTCCTCGGTCGTCAGGGCCACTTTATCGCGGATGTACAGCGGCAGCGCCTGCTCGGCGGGCACCGCCGCGCCGGCGGCCCACAGCGCCGGCGCCAGCCGCAGCAGCGCGCCGGCCGTGGGCTGCGCCGGCCAGCGCGGCGCCGGCGGCAGCTGGGCATCGTACAGCGCCAGCGCATTGCCGGCCAGCGCATGGCCGCTCGGCACCTGCAGCTGATCGGGCCGGGCCAGCCGGTAATCGCCGGTGCGCAGCCAGCGGCCCTCGGCCCAGGCGTAGGGCGCGGCATACAGCTCGCCCATGCGCGCATCCAGCAGCGCCAGCAGCTGCAGCGTCGGGGCCTGCGGGGCATGCTGCAGCCGGGCTTGCTCTGCCACGGCCAGCAGCGTGTCCACCGGCAGCAGCGGCACGCCCGCGCCATAGGCCAGCCCCTGGGCCACCGCGCAGGCCGTGCGCAGGCCGGTGAAGGAGCCGGGGCCACGGCCGAAGACGATGGCGTCGAGCTGCCCGTAGCGCAGCTGCGCCTGCGCCATCAGCGCCTCGATGGCCGGGATCAGCGTGCTGGAGGCCAGGGCCCCGCCGGCCGCTTCGTGCTGCCACACGGCGGCCTCGCGCTGCACGGCGATGGAGACGCGATCGGTGCTCGTGTCGAAGGCCAGCAGCTTCATACGCTTTTGCGCACGCCGAAAGTGATGCCCACCGTCACCAGCACCAGGCCGGCCCACAGGTTCCACGACAGGGGCTCGCCCAGAAACAGCACCGCTCCCAGCGCCGACAGGCCGGGCACCAGCGCCGTGATCATCGTCGAGCGCACCGGCCCGAAGTGCTGGATCATGCGCACGAATGTGATGCCCGAAATCACCACCGAGCCCAGCCCCTGGAAAGCCATCTGGAACAGGATCTCGCCCCAGGGCGCGGCAGCCAGCCGGCTGTCGATCAGCCCCAGCGCCTGCAGCAGCAGATACAGCGGCACGTAGCTGAAGAGGGCGAACACCGTCACCGCCGTGGTGGCGCGCACTGCGTCCAGCCCATGGCGGCGTGCCAGCACGCTGTAGGCCGACCAGCACAGCGCCGCGCTCATGAACAGCAGGTCGCCCTTCCACACCTCGCCGCCGTCGAAGGCGCGCAGCAGGCTGGCGCCGCCGACCAGCAGGTCGCCCAGCACGATGCAGGCCAGGCCGACGGCCCGCGCCGGCGTGATGCGCGTGCCCAGCACGAGTAGCGCCAGCAGCGTGGTCCACAGCGGCAGGCTGCCCGGCATCAGCACCGAGGCGTGCGCAGCCGGCGCATAGAAAAAGCCCGCATAGGCCAGCGTGGCGTAACCCAGGCCGCCGAACAGCCCGCACAGCACCGTGATCCGCAGCGCCAGCGGCGACAGCCCGCCAAACGAGGAGGCCGCGGCCGCGCCCTGCGCCCGGTCGCGCCGCACCAGCCAGGCGCCCAGCGGCAGCAGCACCACGGCGGCGCCCACGATGCGTGCCAGCGCGATGTCCCACGGCGTCAGCGAGCCCTGGGCCGAAGCCCGGGCGATCACGATGAAGGCGGACCAGATGCCGACGGTGATGATGGCCGCTCCCACGCCGATGGCGCGCGCCGACAGGCCCTTGAAAAACTGCATCCCCGGATTATCGACGGCGTTAGACTGGGCCCATGCTGCGCCGCTTCGGTTCCGTTCTGCTTGTTTTTGTTTTTCTGATCCCTCATGCGGGCGCGGCGGTGCTGCCGCCGGCCGTGGCCCAGGCGCTGGCGCGCGCGCAGATCCCGACCGAGGCCGTCAGCATCGTGGTGCGGCAGGCCGGCGCTGCGCAGACGCCGCGCCTGAGCCTGCATGCGGACGTGCCCCGCAACCCGGCCTCGGTGATGAAGCTGGTGACCACCCAGGCCGCGCTGGAACTGCTGGGCCCGAGCTGGAGCTGGTCCACCCCGGTCTATGTGCAGGGCACGGTGCGCGACGGCACCCTGCACGGCCATCTGGTGCTGCAGGGTCAGGGCGATCCGGCGCTGGTGGTGGAGCGGATGTGGCTGCTGCTGCGACGCGTCCAGAGCCTGGGCATCCGCCACATCGCCGGCGACATCGTGCTGGATCGCAGCGCCTTCGACATCGAGCCGCAGGACCCCGGCGAATTCGATGGCGAGCGCCTGCGCCCCTACAACGCCGGCCCCGATGCGCTGCTGCTGAACTTCAAATCGGTGCTGATGACTTTCGTGCCCGACCCGGCCAACCGGGTGGCGCAGGTGCACTACGAGCCGCCGCTGGCCGGCGTGCAGCTGCAGCCCACGGTGCCGCTGGCCGAGGGCGAGTGCGGCAGCTACCGCGCTGCGCTGCGCGCCGAGCTGGACGACCCGCGCCGCATCGGCTTTGCCGGCCGCTACCCGGCCGCCTGCGGCGAGAAGACCTGGCCGCTGGCCTTTGCCGATCCGGCCAGCTATGGCGAGCGCGCGCTCGAAGGCCTGTGGCGTGAAATGGGCGGGCGGCTCGACGGCCGTGTGCGCGAAGGCCGCGTGCCGCCCGGCCTGGCGCCGGCTTTTGTGTTCGCCTCGCCGCCGCTGGCCGAGATCGTGCGCACGATCAACAAGTTCAGCAACAACGTGATGACCCAGCAACTCTTCCTGACGCTGAGCCTGCAGCAGCAGGGGCGCGGCAGCTATGCGGCCTCGCGCGCCATCGTGCGCGACTGGTGGCGCCAGCGCTTCGGCGCCGGCGACGAGCCCGTGCTCAGCAACGGCGCGGGCCTGTCGCGCAGCGACCGCATCAGCGCGCAGGCGCTGGAGCGGCTGCTGCAGCACATCTGGGCCTCGCCGCTGATGCCCGAGCTGCTGAGCTCGCTGCCCATCAGCGGGCAGGATGGCACGCTCAAGCCCGAGCGCTGGCGCGCGCAGGGCCTGGCCCACCTCAAGACCGGCAGCCTGCGCGACGTGGCCGCGCTGGCCGGCATCGTGCATGCCGACGACGGCCGGCGCTACACCCTGGTGGCGCTGATCAACCACCCCAACGCCGCGGCCAGCCGGCCCGCGCTGCAGGCGCTGGTGGAGTGGGTCGCCCGGGCCGAAGGCCCCGCGCGGCCCACCCGTCGGCGCGCCGGCGCAGAATAGGGCCATGGCTACCCCGGCCGCCCCCATGCCCCGTGCCCCTGCGGCCGCGGACCCGGCGCGCGCGCTGCTGGGCCTGATCCACCGCGTGCGCCTGGGCGGCTCGGTGCTGGCGCTGCTGATGCTCGCCTCGCACCTGCATGCGCTGCAGGCGCCGGTCTGGTCCTGGGTGCTGCTGGCGCTGCACTTTCTGCTCTACCCCCACCTGGTCCATGCCTGGGCCGTGCGGTCCGCCGATCCGCTGCGCACCGGGCTGTACGTTTTCTGGCTGGATGCGCTGCTGCTGGGCCTGTGGGCGGCGGGCCTGGGCTATCCGCTGTGGATCAGCTTTGCGCTGGCCATCAGCAACCTGGTGTCGGTGATGCTGTACCGGGGCCCGCGCGCCACGGCGGTGGCCGCACTGCTGTTCCTGCTGCCCGGCCTGCTCTGGCTGGGCTGGGGGCCGGGCCTGCCCCAGCCCCAGACCACGGCGCTGACCACCGCGCTCAGCGCGCTGGGCCTGGCGGCGTTTCTGCTGGTGGTCTCGCGCATGAACTACCGGCGCACCCTCAAGCTGCACGACACCCGCGAAGCGCTGCGCCAGAGCGAGCAGGCGCTGCAGCACGCCAACGAAGCCCTGTACACCCGTCTGGAAGAAAACCGCATGTTGCAGGCCCGCCTGAGCGAGCAGGCCCACCGCGATCCGCTCACCGGCCTGTACAACCGCCGCTACCTGGACGCCACCTTGCAGCGCGAGCTGGCGCGCTGCCAGCGCGAAGGGCTGCCGTTGAGCCTGGTGCTGGTGGATCTGGACCACTTCAAGCAGATCAACGACCGCTGGGGCCATCCGGTCGGCGACCAGGTGCTGTGCCAGCTGGCCGACCGGCTGTCCGCGCAGGCCCGGCTGGCCGATGTGGCCTGCCGCTACGGCGGCGAGGAGTTTCTCGTGCTGTTGCCGGGCATGCCGGCCGAGGTGGCGCTGCAGCGGGCCGAAGGCTGGCGCGCCGGCTTCGCCGCCAGCCGCGTGCAGCACGGCGCCGCTTCCATCCACGCCACGCTGTCGGCCGGCGTGGCCACCTATCCGCAGGACGGCAGCAGCCCGCAGGCCCTGATCGGCGCGGCCGACCGGGCCTTGTACCAGGCCAAGAGTGCGGGGCGCGATCGCGTGGTCGCCCACGCCGCCGAGCGAGATGGAGCGGGCCCATGAGCGACTGGATCGGCTACCTCGCCGCCAGCCTGACCACGCTGGCCTTTCTGCCGCAGGCGCTGCACACCTTTCGCACGCGCGACGTCAGCGGCATCTCGCTGGGCATGTACGCGCTGTTCACCGCCGGCGTGGCGCTGTGGCTGGTCTATGGGCTGCTGCTGCGGGCCTGGCCCATCATCGTGGCCAATGCCGTCACGCTGGCGCTGGCGCTGGCCATCCTGGCGATGAAGCTGCGCTACCGCCGGCGCTAAAGGCCGCCTGCAGCGGCCGCGCCTGGGCTCAGCCAGCGGCTGCGGCGCGTTGCAGCCGGTCGCGCACGCCTTCCCACTCGGCATCGGCCGGCGGCTCTTCCACCCAGATCAGCTGCACACCCTGGGCGTCGAAATCGCGCAGCACGGCAAAGAGCTGCTGCGCGGCGGCGGCGGCGTCATCGGGCATGCGGCGGTACAGCACCCTGGTCGAGGGCACGCGCAGCACGCTGCGGGCATAGACGGCGATCGTGGCCCGGCCGCCGTCGAATTCGCGGCCCAGCACGTCCAGCGCGGCTTGCAGCATGCGCGCGTCCATCAGCCGCACCTTCGCCTGCGGCGCATAGTGGGCCTGCAGCGTGCCCGAGGCGCGCGGGGCCGGCGCGGCCAGCTCCTCGCGGCTGCGCAGGCGCTCGCCGCAGGCCTGCTCGATCTGGCCGCGCGTGATGCGCCCCGGGCGCAGCAGCACGGGAGCGCCGCGGCTGCAGTCGATGATGGTCGATTCGATGCCCACTTCGCAGGGGCCGCCATCGAGGATCAGCAGGTCTGCGCCCAGCTCCGCCTGCACGTGCGCGGCCGTGGTCGGGCTGACGCGGCCGAAGCGGTTGGCGCTGGGGGCGGCCACACCTTGCACGCCCAGCTCGCGCGCGGCCCGCAGCAGGGCCTGGGCCACCGGATGGGAGGGACAGCGCAGGCCGATCGAATCCTGCCCGCCGGCGGCGGCCGTGGCCACGCCCGGGCGGCGCGGCAGGATCAGCGTCAGCGGCCCGGGCCAGAAGGCGTCCATCAGGCGGCGGGCGAAGGCCGGTACCGTGCGGGCGAAGGCATCGACCTGCCCGGCAGCGGCCACGTGCACGATCAGCGGATGGTCGCTGGGCCGGCCCTTGGCGGCGAAGATGCGGGCCACGGCCGCGTCGTTGCCGGCATCGGCGCCCAGGCCATAGACCGTCTCGGTGGGCAGCGCCACCAGCTCGCCGGCGCGCAGGGCCTGGGCTGCGGCGGCGATGGCGGTGGGGTCGTGCCCGTCGCGGATCACGGCCGGGTCCGCTCAGAACGGCTCGATGCCCAGGATGCGGGCCGCCGCCAGCGCGGTGGCGCGCACGGCATCGGCGCTGGCGCCGGTGACGGTCAGGTGCCCCATCTTGCGGCCCGGCTTGGCGTCGAGCTTGCCGTACAGGTGCAGGTGGGTGCCCGGCAGGGCCAGCACCTTGTCCCAGGGCGGCACGCCGTTGAACTGCTGCCAGATGTCGCCCAGCAGGTTGAGCATGATGGCCGGGCTGTGCTGGCGCGGCTGCGGCAGCGGCAGGCCGGCGAGCGTGCGCACCTGCAGGTCGAACTGCGAATGGTCGCAGGCGTCGATGCTGTAGTGCCCGCTGTTGTGCGGGCGCGGGGCCATCTCGTTGACGACCAGCCGGCCGTCTTCGAGGATGAAGAACTCCACGCACAGCACGCCCACGTACTGCAGGCCCTCGGCGATCGAGCGGGTCGCCGCGATGGCCTGCGCGGCCAGCTCGGCCGGTACAGTGCCTTCGTACACCTCGGTCACCGCCAGGATGCCGTGGCGGTGCAGGTTGCGCTGCACCGGCAGGTGCACCATGTGGCCGTCGGCGCCGCGCGCCACGATGACCGAGCACTCGGCCGCCAGCGGCAGCATCTGCTCCAGCACGCAGGGCACACGCTGCAGCGCCTCCCATGCGGCGGCCAGTTCGGCGCGCGTCTTCACGCGCACCTGGCCCTTGCCGTCGTAGCCCAGGCGCGCGGTCTTGAGGATGCCGGGCAGCAGCGCGTCGCTGGCGGCGGCCAGCTGCTCGGGCGTCTCGATCACCGCGTGCGGCGCCACCGGCACGCCGCAGCGGGTGAAGTGCGCCTTCTCCTGCGCGCGGTCCTGGGCGATGGCCACCGCATCGGCCGCCGGCGCCACCGGCCGGTGCGCGCCCAGCGTGCGCAGCGCCGGGGCCGGCACGTTCTCGAACTCGGTGGTGATGGCCGCGCAGCGCTGCATCAGCTGCGCCAGCCCCTGCTCGTCCAGGTAGGCGGTCTGGATGTGGTGGTGGCTGACCCGCCCGGCCGGGCTGGCGGCATCCGGGTCCAGCACCGCGGTGAAATAGCCCAGGCGCTGCGCGGCGTGCACGAACATGCGGCCGAGCTGGCCGCCGCCCATCACGCCCAGCGTGGCCGGCTGGCCGCGCACCAGGGTGCCGGGCAGGATGTGGGCATGCAGGGGTTGCTGCGGGTTCATAGCGCGGGGGGCAGCTGCATGCCGCGGGCGTGGGCCGTCTGTTCGGCGCGGTAAGCCTCGAGCTTGGCGCGCAGGGCGGCGTCTTCATTGGCCAGCATGGCCACGGCGAAGAGGGCGGCATTGGCCGCGCCGGCCTGGCCGATCGCAAAGGTGGCCACCGGGATGCCCTTGGGCATCTGCACGATGCTGTGCAGCGAATCCACGCCCTGCAGGTGCTTGCTCGGCACGGGCACGCCCAGCACCGGCACCGTGGTCTTGGCCGCCAGCATGCCCGGCAGGTGGGCGGCGCCGCCGGCGCCGGCGATGATGGCTTTCAGCCCCCGGCCGGCGGCGCTTTCCGCGTAGGCGTACATGTCGTCCGGCATGCGGTGGGCCGAAACCACCCGTGCCTCGTGACCGACACCAAAGTGGTGGAGAATCTGGACTGCCTGCTGCATGGTGTCCCAGTCCGAGCTGGAACCCATGACCACGCCGATGAGTGTTTTCATCCCAAAATTCTACTTTTTAGCAACCGGCCGCCCCAAATGATCGACATCACCGCTGAAAACTTCGAGTCCGAGGTCATCCAGGCCTCTTTCAACGTGCCCGTGCTGGTGGATTTCTGGGCCCCCTGGTGCGGCCCGTGCCGGGCGCTGGGGCCGCTGCTCGAAAAGCTGGAGCAGGAATACGCCGGCCGCTTCGTGCTGGCCAAGATCAATTCGGACGAGCAGCAGGAGCTGGCGGCGGCCTTCGGCATCCGCAGCATCCCCACCTGCGTGCTGATGGTCGGCGGCAAGCCGGTCAACGGCTTCATGGGCGCGCTGCCCGAAGGCCGGCTGCGCGAGTTCCTGGACCAGCACCTGCCCGGCGAGGCCCAGCTGCAGGCCCAGGCCGAGGCCGAGGAGGCGCTGGCCCAGCTGGAGTCCGGCGACGTTGACAGCGCCCTGACCCGGCTGGGCCAGGCCCTGCAGGCCGACCCGAACAACGACGAGCTGCGCTACGACTACGTGAAGCTGCTGATCGGATCGGGTCGTCTGGACGAAGCTGCCGCCGCGCTGGCGCCGGCGCTGTCCCGCATCCCGGTGCCGCTGCCGTTCGAGGCGCTGCAGCAGTGGCTCAACGCGCTGGAGTTCGTGCGCACCGATGCGCGCGGGCAGTGGCCGCTGGAAAAGTTCGACGAGCTGATCGCGGCCAACAAGCGCGACTTCGCCACCCGCTTTGCCAAGGCGCGCGTGCTGATGGCGCGCGGCGAATGGGTGGCCGCGATGGACGAGCTGCTCGAAATCATCATGCGCGACAAGAAATGGGACGAGGAGGCGCCGCGCAAGACCTTCATCGCCATTCTGGAGCTGCTCACGCCCCCGAAGCCCAAGCAGGGCAGCGAGCAGGCCGCAGGCAGGAGCGCCGGTGGCATCGAGCTGGCCGGCCCGGCCACGGTGCAGCAGGACGAGCAGGCCGCGCTGGTGTCGGCTTACCGGCGCAAGCTCAGCATGGCCATCAATTCGTAAGCCGCCGCTGTGGCGTCTGCCGCAGCGGCCGGCGTGCCGGGGGGCCGTCGGGCGCAACCTAGCGGCAGGCCCGGGGGCCAGCCGGACGGGGCAGGCAGGCTGTTAGCCGGTCAGCCGCGCCAGCGCCTCGCGGTACTTGGCGGCGGTCTGCTCGATCACCTCGGGCGGCAGCTTCGGCGGCGGCGGCGTCTTGTTCCAGGGCCTGCCATCGACGGTGGCGGTCTCCAGCCAGTCGCGCAGGTACTGCTTGTCGAAGCTGGGCGGGTTGCTGCCTTCGCGGTAGCTCTCCAGCGGCCAGTAGCGCGAGGAGTCGGGCGTGAGCACCTCGTCCATCAGGGTCAGCGTGCCGTCGCGATCTAGCCCGAACTCGAACTTGGTGTCGGCGATGATGATGCCCTTTTGCAGCGCGATCGCGGCGGCTTCGCGGTAGATGGCGATCGACAGGTCACGGATGCGCGCGGCCAGCTCCGGGCCGATCATCTCCACCGTCCGCTCGAAAGTGATGTTCTCGTCGTGCTCGCCCACCGCCGCCTTGGCCGCCGGCGTGTAGATGGGCTCGGGCAGGCGGCTGGCGTTGCGCAGGCCCGCGGGCAGCCGCACGCCGCACACCGCGCCGCTTTCCTGATACTCCTTCCAGCCGCTGCCGGCCAGGTAGCCGCGCACCACCGCCTCCACCGGGATGGGCTGCAGGCGCTTGACCAGCATGGCGCGGCCGCGCACCTGGGCCACTTCGTCCGGGCGCACCACGCGCTCGGGGTCTTCGCCGGTCAGGTGGTTCGGGCACAGATGGCCGAGCTTGGAGAACCAGTACAGCGTCATCTGCGTCAGCAGCTCGCCCTTGCCGGGGATGGGCTCGCCCATGACCACGTCGAAGGCGCTGATGCGGTCGGTGGCCACCATCAGGATGCGGTCGTCGCCCACGGCGTAGTTGTCGCGCACCTTGCCGCGCGCCAGCAGCGGCAGCGAGGTGATGGAAGTGGTGTGCAGGGCAGTCGTCATGGCGGACTCGGAGCAAAAGAAAAGCCCGGCGCCACGCAGCAGCGCCGGGCCGGGCATTATCGCAAGAACGTTCAGTGGACGATCTGGGCCAGCTCGCCGCGGGCGTAGCGCTGGGCCATGACCGACAGGCTCAGCCCCTTGATCTTGCTGCCCTGCCCCTCGCAGCCGAACTGCAGATAGCGCTCCTTGCAGATGGCCTTGGCCGCTTCGCGGGCGGGCTTCATCCACTCGCGCATGTCGAACTTGTCCGGGTTCTCGGCCTGGAACTTGCGCACCGCGCCGGTCATGGCCAGCCGGATGTCGGTGTCGATGTTGATCTTGCGCACGCCGTACTTGATGGCCTGCTGGATTTCCTCGATCGGCACGCCGTAGGTTTCCTTGATCCGGCCGCCGTACTGGTTGATGATGGCCAGCAGCTCCTGAGGCACCGAGGAAGAACCGTGCATCACCAGATGGGTGTTGGGGATGCGGGCGTGGATTTCCTTGACCCGGCTGATGGCCAGGATGTCGCCGGTGGGCTTGCGGGTGAACTTGTAGGCGCCATGGCTGGTGCCGATCGCAATGGCCAGCGCGTCCAGCTGCGTTTCCTTGACGAAGCGGGCGGCTTCCTCCGGGTCGGTCAGCAGGGCGGAGTGGTCCAGCTTGCCCTCGGCGCCGATGCCGTCTTCCTCGCCGGCCATGCCCGTCTCCAGCGAGCCCAGGCAGCCCAGCTCGCCCTCGACCGTCACGCCCACCTTGTGCGCCATCTCCACCACCTGGCGGGTCACGCGCACGTTGTAGTCGAAGTCCGCCGGCGTCTTGCCGTCTTCCTTGAGCGAGCCGTCCATCATCACCGAGCCAAAGCCCAGCGCGATCGCGCCTTCGCAGACCTTGGGGCTGGTGCCGTGGTCCTGGTGCATGACCAGCGGAATGTGCGGATAGGCCTCGCAGGCGGCCTGGATCAGGTGCTTGATGAAGGGCTCGCCGGCGTACTTGCGCGCCCCTGCGCTGGCTTGCAGGATGACGGGCGCGCCGACTTCGTCTGCCGCGGCCATGACGGCCTGCACCTGTTCGAGGTTGTTGACGTTGAAGGCCGGAATGCCGTAGCCGTTTTCGGCAGCATGGTCCAGCAGCTCGCGCATCGAGACGAGTGGCATGGAAGGTTCCCCTGCGGTGAGAGCGGAGTTGGTAACGGGTTGGTAACCGCCCGATTCTATCCCGCAGGGGCCGGCTGCCGGCCATGCCGCCAGACTGGCGGCGCGCGCCTTGCGCTCATGTCACGCGGCAGATCTTCAGCATGTTGGTGCCGCCGGGCGCGCCCATCGGCTCGCCGCAGGTGATGACGTAGATGTCGCCCGGTTGTACGATGCCGCGGTTCTTCAGGTGCTGCTCGGCCTGCGCCAGCGCGGTGTCGCGGTCGGCGCTGGTGTCCATCAGCAGCGGCGTGACGTTGCGGTACAGCGCCATCTTGCGCTGGGTGGCGACCTTGGGCGTGAGCCCGTAAATCGGGATGTGGATGCGGTGGCGGCTCATCCACAGCGCGGTGGAGCCGGACTCGGTCAGCGCCACGATGGCCTTGGCCCCGAGGTGGTAGGCGGTGAACAGCGCGCCCATCGCGATCGACTGGTCGATGCGCGTGAAGGTCTTGCCGGTGAAGTCCGCGTCCAGCCGCACGTCCTCGGCTTCCTCGGCGGCCTTGCAGATGCTGGCCATCTCCACCACCGTCTCCAGCGGGTATTTGCCGGTGGCCGTCTCGGCCGAGGTCATCACCGCGTCGGTGCCGTCGAGCACGGCGTTGGCCACGTCGCTGACCTCGGCGCGCGTGGGCACGGGGTTGTTGATCATCGACTCCATCATGTGGGTGGCCGTGATCACCGTCTTGTCCATCTCGTGCGCCAGCTTGATCATGCGCTTTTGCAGCGCGGGCACCGCGGCGTTGCCCACCTCGATGGCCAGATCGCCGCGCGCGACCATGATGCTGTCGCTGGCGCGCAGGATCTCTTCCAGCTTGGGGATGGCCTCGGCCCGCTCGATCTTGGCGATCAGCATCGGCTTGTGGTTGTAGGGGGCGCCGGCCACGTTGCACAGCTGGCGGGCCATCTCCATGTCGGTGGCGCTCTGCGGGAAGCTGACAGCCACGTAGTCGGCCTGGAAGCTCATCGCCGTCTTGATGTCTTCCATGTCCTTGGCCGTCAGCGCCGGCGCAGTCAGGCCGCCGCCGCGCTTGTTGATGCCCTTGTTGTTGGAGAGCTCGCCGCCGGTGACGACCACGCAGTGCACCGCCGCGCCCTGCACCTTCTCGACCTCCATGACGATCAGGCCGTCGGCCAGCAGCAGCACGTCGCCCACCTTCACGTCCTGCGGCAGCTCTTTGTAGTCCAGCCCCACGCCCTGCGCGTCGCCCGGCTCGGTGCGCTCGGCATCGAGCACGAACTTCTGCCCGGCCTGCAGCTGCACCTTGCCTTCGGCGAACTTGCCCACGCGGATCTTCGGCCCCTGCAGGTCGGCCATGATGGCCACCTCGCGGCCGGCGCGGGCCGCGGCGTCGCGCACCATGCGGGCGCGGTCGATGTGGTCCTGCGCCTTGCCGTGGCTGAAGTTCAGCCGCACCACGCTGACGCCAGCGCGGATCATCTGTTCGAGCAGGGCCGGATCGCTCGAAGCGGGGCCCAGGGTGGCAACGATTTTGGTTGCGCGTCGTGTCATTGGCGTCTCTCCATGTAATTTAGTTCCCATTCTGGCATGAAATCGGTTACATGCCGGGAACAAGATCGCCGCCGGGGGCTGTCATCGGGCTGACACGGGGCCGGCCTATCGTGCCGGGTCTGTCCGCGTGCCCCGCCACGCCAACCTTCTGCTTTGAGATCGCCATGCCCAAAGATTTCGCCACGATGGAAGACTCCAACCGCTCGGCCAACCCGGACATCCACAGCGTGTCCGACCCGGCGCGCCGCATCCTGCTGCGCGGCGGCCTGTCGGGCGCCATCGCCTCGCTGTTTGCGCCGCTGCTGGGCGGCTGCGCCAGCAGCCCGGCCGCAGCGGCTGGCGGGCCGCAGCTCGGCTTCAAAAGCGTGCCGGTGGGCACGGCCGACGCCGTCGTCGTGCCCGAAGGCTATGTGGCCACGCCGGCCTTTGCCTGGGGCGAGCCCGTGGGCCTGCCGGGCCACATGCCCGCCTTCCGGCCCGACGGCAGCAACAGCGCGGCCGAGCAGGCGGCCCAGATCGGCATGCACCACGACGGCATGCACTACTTCCCGCTCGATGGCAGCCGCCGCGGCCTGCTGGTCATCAACCACGAATACACCGACGACGGCCTGCTGCACCCCGACGGCATGAAGACCTGGAACGCCGAGAAGGTGCGCAAGTCCATGGCCGCGCACGGCGTGTCGGTGCTCGAAATCGCCCAGGACGCCCAGGGCCAGTGGAGCGTGGTACGCCCCTCGCGCTATGCGCGGCGCATCACTGCGGCCACGCCCATGCAGATCAGCGGCCCGGCCGCCGGCCATCCGCTGATGTGCACCGCCGCTGATCCGGGCGGCACCCGCGTGCTGGGCACGCTGAACAACTGCGCGCACGGCCACACCCCTTGGGGCACCTACCTGACCTGCGAGGAAAACTGGGCCTTCTACTTCAACGGCCCCGAGCAACCCGACGCCCATCAGAAACGCTGGGGCCTGCGCAAGGGCGGCCGCGGCTACCGCTGGCACGAGCACGAGGAGCGCTTCGACCTCACCCGCCATCCGAACGAAGCCAACCGCTTCGGCTGGGTGGTGGAAATCGACCCGATGGACCCGACCAGCACCCCCGTCAAGCGCACCGCGCTGGGCCGCGCGGCGCACGAAGGGGCCTGGACGGCGCAGACCCGCGACGGCCGCGTGGTGGTCTATATGGGCGAGGACGCCCAGTTCGAATACATCTACAAATTCGTCAGCCGCGACCCCGTGCGCCCCGGCGGCTTTGCCGCCAACCGCGAGCTGCTGGACCATGGCACGCTGTACGTGGCCCGCTTCAACGCGGATGGCAGCGGCGAATGGATCGAGCTCAGCGCCGGGCGCAACGGCCTGACGGCCGAGCGCGGCTTTGCCACCCAGGGCGACGTGGTGATCAAGACGCGCCAGGCCAGCGACCTGGTGGGCGCCACCAAGATGGACCGCCCCGAGTGGGTGGCCATCGATCCGCGCTCCGGCGAGGTTTACTGCACGCTGACCAACAACACCCGCCGCGGTGCCGACAAGCAGCCCGCCGTCGATGCCGCCAACCCGCGCGCCAACAACAGCATGGGCCACATCATCAGGTGGAAGGAAGACGGCGACTTCGACGCCACGCGCTTTCGCTGGAACCACCTCGTGCTGGCCGGCGACCCGGCCAACAGCCGCCCCGAGGCCCGGGGCAACATCCGCGGCGACGCCTTTGGCAGCCCCGACGGCCTGTGGTTCGACGACCGCGGCACGCTGTGGATCCAGACCGACGCCCACGCCACCAACATGTACAAGGGCGAGTACGCCGGCTTGGGCAGCAACATGATGCTGGCCTGCGACGTCAAGACCGGGGAGGTGCGGCGCTTCCTGGTGGGCCCGCCCAACTGCGAGATCACCGGCGTGGTCTGCACGCCCGACATGCGCACGATGTTCGTCAACATCCAGCACCCGGGCGAGTCGCCCACCGACCGCAGCGACCCCGATCAGCCCGACCGCTACTCGCGCTGGCCCGGCATGCAGCCGGGCAATCGGCCCCGCTCGGCCACCGTCATCATCCGCAAGCGCGACGGCGGCCTGATCGGTACCTGAAAGCGGCATGGCCAACGGCCGGCCAGTCGCATCTGCCGGCTCGCTGCATGCTGCTGACTACTCGAACTCGGCGTTCCTGAACTTCAGCACGCTGCAGGTCTCCTTTTGCCGCGTTGAACGATGGTGCAGTTTGTAGTGAGCACCGCAAACATGCTGCTTGCGGTACTTATGTCTCTTGCTTCGTGCGAGCGGCATAAATTGTCAACACCAACTCGCTGTCATCGTTCATCCGGTATTCGGGACGCTTACCCGAGAGCGCTTCGCTGCGCGCGAGGATGATCGACACACCCTCCCCACGCTTGTCCATGAGGTGGCTGCGATGCCGCGCCAGTTCGTCATCCACCACCGGACAGCGCGCCAAAAGACTGGTCAGGGCTTCATTTCGGGCAGCCTGACGGAATGGCAGGCTCTCGGGGGTCATGGTGTTGGGCAGCATGCCCGGCGAATACAGCTCCAGCCGATCGGCAAACAACCGCAGGCGTACCTTGGCGCCCGCTATCGAATAATCGCGGTGCGCCACTGCGTTGACCACCGCCTCGAACACAGCGGTCATGTCGTACTGGGGCATGTCCACCCGTCCGCCGTCGGCACGCTTGAACGCGGCCACCTGCATGTTCTTGCGCACGAAGGCGCAGGCCATGCGAACCTGTTCATCCAGCGGCCCGGTGATGTCTTGGGCATCGCGCTGATAGGCCACTTCTCCCTCGGGAACGATGGTGGTGCCCACATAGGCGACGGCCTGAATCAAGGTACCGGGCAGATAGCGGTGCGGTTCGCGGCTGGCCATCAGCAGGCCCGCCACGGTCGGCCGCCAAATATCCTGCTCGTCTTGGGCTGCCATGGCCAGCTTGCCGAGCAATACTTCCGGTGCATCAGCGCTTTGGGCCGGCGCGAACCGCCGCCACAGCACCTCGTCCAGATCGGTGAGGGTGGCGCGCGACACGGGGGTCTCGTCGAAGCGGATCAGCCGCGACTGGCTGCGCTGCTGGAACAGACGCGCCAGATGATCCGGTGGCATGGGGCGTTTCGAGGAACCCACACGATGCAGATAGCCCCCTGGGCTCTGGTGCACGAAAAGACTGCGCGCCACTTCCACCCGCAGCACCGGCTGCTCGGCTCCAGTTGAATCGGGCAGCGTCATGCGCTCGATGACCGGCGCCAAAGGCGGTTTCACCGAATCCTCGCAGGCCTGCCGCACCCGCGCTTCCACCGCATCCAGATGCTCCAGCGGAATGCCCAACACCTCGCGCGAGCGGTCTTCCACGCCAAGCAGCAACACCCCGCCGGCGCTGTTGGCAAAGGCAGCCAGTTCGTTCGCCAGATCCTCCTGCGCCGGGCCGCGCACTTTGCCACCGGCGAATTTGACCTCCTTCAGTTCCAGGAAGCTGTCCTCGCCCAGGCGAATCTTCTCGATCAGTTCCGCACGTGTACCCAGCATCTCAAACCTCCCTGCCCAGCCGCTTCCACCGGCGGGTGAAGGCCTCGCGCCCGCCTTCCATCACCCGGCAGACCTCCTCGCGCACGGGCTTCTCCTGCAAGGCACCACTTTGCATCACATAACACTGACCGCGCCCGAACTCCATGACGTGTACCAGCTCCGCGTCGCCATTGACCACCACGTTGGGGTTGTGGGTGACGACGATGAGCTGTCGGCGCAGCTTGTTCTCGCGGATCTGGCGCACGATCAAGTCGTAGATCAGGTGGTTGTCAAGGTCGTCCTCGGGCTGGTCAAGCACGATGGGCTCCTCACCGAAGGCCAGCAGAAAGGCCAAGAGCGCCGCCGAGCGCTGCCCCTGCGAGCCTTCGCTGATGGCGTACCACCGGCCATCGCGCTGGTATTCGATCTTGAGATCGTCTTCCGGGAACCACGTCAGCACGTGGTCGGCGAATTCCGGCTTCTCGGCCTTCTTGTTGAGGAAGTTTCGGAAATGCCCACCCAGCATCTCAGGCCGCCCGATGAGCTTCTTGCGGACAGTCTCCAGTGCGGCGAGTTTGTCTTGGTCCGCAGCGGCGGCCAAGTCATGAGCCAAACCAGCTTGGGGCTGGCCGCTTTCGACCTTCAGAATGTCATCGGCAAACCGCTCGTCGGTCGCTTCGATCAGCTCGCGCAGGCTACGCTCGATGACGACCGCATCGAAACCGAACGGCACGACGTTCATACGCACATGCGGGTTCTGCGCCAGCTTTTCCTGCAAAAAGGCTTGTCGCTGTCGGCTGATGGCCTGCCTGCGCTCGACGATCAGAGCCCGCTGGCTATCGATCTGTGTCAATAGCGTCTTGCGATCGGCTTGCAACTGTCGCAGCGTTTTGGCTTGCGCCTCCAGCTGCTGGCGTTCATGGGTGAGCCGCGCAAACGCCTGCGGGTCGGCCACGCCTTGCGCTGCCAGCTTGGCCTGCATTTCTTGATAGGCCACGCGCGTCGCCTCGGCCCGCGCACGCCATGCAGCAAGCCGCGCGTCGCCCTTCAGCTTGCCTATGCCCCGATCCAGTGCGGCGGCCTCCTGCTCCAAGTGTTGCCGGGTCTGCGCGAGCAGGGCATCGACCTCAGCGCGCCACGCCAGCAGCTCGGCCTCGGTATCGCCGAAGTGCTGCGGCAGCCAGTCGTCGAGCAGCAGGTTTTCCGCGGTTTGGCGCAGCGTGCTCACCGCCTCGCGCAACTGCGCCAGCGTCTCGTCCACTGCCCGCGCCTGGTGTTGGGCGCGTGCATAGGCCTGCTGCACGGCGGCGTGGTCGCCCTGCGCCAGGGCCATGAGCTTGTTTTCGAGTTCCTGCAAGCGGCGTTCGACCTCGGGCAGCGTCGCCAGCCTGCCGTCGATCTCCCGCAGGCGCGCCCGCTGGGCGAAAAAGGCGCGTCGGCCCTCCTCGAACGCCTGCTTGAGTGGCTCCACTCCCGCCGCCTCGTCGATGATGGAAAGCAGCGCCTGCCGGCCATTGCCCGCCATGGCCGCGATCTGCCCTTGCGAAAACAGGCGAACCGGAAAGCGGCTGGCGTTGACGCTCTGGCTCGTCGAAGCCTGCCACTGCCCATCGCGCCACTCCTCGACGGCTGTCGCTTGACCACTGGCCCGCCAGTTCAGGCGCAGCAGTCTATCCTCGTGCTGCCACGTGACGCGAATCGTCGTTTCCGCCTTCAATGCGCCCTTGTCGTCACGCCCTTTGGCCACCGTGGCAAAGGCTTCAAAACGCTCGCGCGGCTCGCTGTCCTTGGGCAGCGTCTGAACCTCACCCTCGCGCCGGGTGGCGAGCCGCAGCGCATGCACCACGGTGGACTTGCCTGTGCCGCGCCCGCCGACGATGGCATTGAAGTAAGGCGAGAGCGCCAGCTGCGCAGGTTGGCCGTTGCCCATCACCCGCGCGCGGTCGATCTCGATGCTGCGGATCACATGCGCCGGGGTCTTGAACGGGTCGAACGCACCCTCGTCGCTGCGGCGGATCGATACGGCGTTGCCGTCGAGCAGCGCCAGCCGCAAGCCTTCCAGCGTTGGTGCGGCCATCTTCACCCAGGTGTAGCGGCTGCCCGGCACGGCCTCCCCCTGAAAGCTGTGGCAGTCGCTGCCCAGCACTCGCGCCAGTGGCTGGGCGAGTTTTTCCACCGCTTGCGGATACGGGTTGGTGACGCCGAGCCACTCCACCCCGAGCAGCCCTTCGACCTCCAGCGCTTGCCGAACCATGTGGGCGGACAGCGCGCATTGCCGCGTGCCCGGATGGACGCGCAGCAGGCCCTTGGCAGCATCGGCATGTGCCGGAATGGGAATGGCGCCCGCCGCCAGCACCGCCGCGACGACTTCGGCCACCGATTTGCTGGTCTCGCCGTCCGAGTCGCCCTTGGTGCCGGTATAGCCCACGGCACCGAGGAGCGTGTCAATGTCGCTCGTGGTGGCAGCCGGGTCGAAAATCGCCAGCACGTGCACCCCGCCATTGGCGGAAATCTCCACGCCGGGGAAAAGCGTAAGCTGGCGGAAGCCTGCGGGCGGATGGCCCTCGTTGGCCTGTGCCTTCATGTCGACATAGGCCGCTTTGAGCTTGTCGATCCACGCACCGCTATTGTGGTCGGTCACCGCCACGCAGTCGATTTCTGCGGCCATGTAGTGCAGCAGCCATGTCTCAGGCGTGAGCGGGAGGTTTTGCGTGTCCCAGTCCTGCGATGCCGGTGTATGCGTGTGAAAGTCGAACTTAAACCAACGTGAACCCGGATAGCTCCAGTTTGATGCCAACGTCATGGTCAAATCCTAGGGAAGGTCTGCAATTCTGGAGGCGAGGGCGTTGGTGTTGTTTCCAATTACAGGGCTCTTGCTCTGCTTCCGGTGCTGTAGCGTAGCCGATGCTCGGCACTTGGTGTACAAAACAAGCCCCTTGCGGGCCGGGCTTGTTGGGCTAAGCCATTGGCGGCCAGACCTTGTGCTGCTTTTACCCCCGCGCGCGCTGCTGCAGGATCTCGAAGGCCGGCAGCGTCTTGCCCTCCAG
>DAIUCJ010000027.1:0-43508 GCA_036846225.1 Hylemonella sp. | reverse complement strand
GACTTTCCGCCTCACCTCACCCCGCCGCGATCAGCAGAGCCTTGAATTATAGCACTGTTTTTTCGCTTGCGTCAACCAGGCTACCGGCTGACTTGTTTTCGCCCCCCAAGCAAGGAGGCAGCGATCAACAGAGCCCGCAACTATAGCACAACCTGACGGGCTGTCTGCAAGCCCGTCGAGGCAAAGGGCGTCAGACGCGGTAGCGGTCGGCGCCGGCGCTGCTCAACCGGGCCAGCAGGGCGGGGGCGATCGCGGTCAAAGGCAGGACTTCATGCGCTGCCCCATGGAGGATGGCTTCACGGGGCATGCCAAAGACGACGCAGCTGGCTTCGTCCTGCACATAGTTGTAGCTGCCGGCATCTTTCATCTCGCGCATGGCCTTGGCGCCGTCGTTGCCCATGCCGGTGAGCATGATCCCGAAAGCGTTGGGCCCCACGACCTGGGCCACCGAGTGAAAGAGCACCTCCACCGAGGGCTTGTGCCGGTTGACTGGCTCGCTGTCATCGACCACCGCGACGTAGTTGGCGCCGCTGCGGTCCACGCGAAACTGCTTGCCGCCGGGCGCAATATAGGCATGCCCCGGCAGGATGCGCTCGCCATGAACCGCTTCCTTGACCGTGATCTGGCACAGACTGTTGAGGCGGGCGGCAAAGCTGGAAGTGAAGCCGGGCGGCATGTGCTGGGTGATGACGATGCCCGGCGCATCGGCCGGCATGCGGGTCAGCACCTCTTTGATGGCCTCTGTGCCACCGGTGGAAGCGCCGATCGCGATGAGCTTCTCCGTCGAGATGCGCCCCAGCGGGCGAGCAGTCGGAGCGGGCGACGCCGGAGCAGCCGCCGCTGCGCCCGGAGCTGGCGCTGGAGCGCGCCGCACATGGGCCGCCGCGGCCACCCGGATTTTTTCGACGATCTGGTCCGACAGTTCCTTGATGCCTTCGGCCAGGCCGATGCGCGGCTTGGCGATGAAGTCCACCGCACCGAGCTCCAGCGCCCGCATGGTCACTTCGGCTCCACGCTGGGTCAACGTGGAAATCATGACCACCGGCATCGGACGCAGCCGCATCAAGCGCCCCAGGAAATCGAGCCCGTCCATACGCGGCATCTCGACATCCAGCGTGATGACATCGGGATTGAGCTCGCGGATCATTTCCCGCGCGATCAACGGATCGTTGGCCGTACCGACGCACTCCATGTCGCGCTGCCGGTTGATGATTTCCGACAGCAGGCTGCGCACCAGCGCCGAATCGTCCACCACAACCACACGTATCTTCTTCACAGGCTAGCGCCCCATTGATTTCGGTTCAGAACAGATCGATGGATCCGCCCGCAGTAGTCTTGGCCAGATTGGCCGCATTGCCCTTGCGCTCCTCGACCACCAGGGCCTCCGGATGGGCATGGGCCAGTCGCTTGACCAGGGCCTTGCCTGTGAGCGGGAAAAAGCAGACCTTGCGCGGATGGATGTCCAGCACGTCCTGCGACACCACCGGGATGCGTTCAGTGGCCAGGTAGTCGAGCACGAAGCGGGTGTTGCGCTCGCCCACGTTCATCGTGGTGAAGCCGGCCATGACCGCCCCACCCCCGAACACCTTGGCCTGCATCGTTTCGCGCCGCGCGCCCATCTTGATCATCTCGTTGAGCAGCAGTTCCATCGCATAGGAACCGTAACGGCCGGAGCCATCCTCCCCTTCGGGCAGCATGAAGTGGTTCATACCGCCGACACGCGCCTTGCCGTCCCAGACACAGGCCGCAATGCACGAACCCAGCACGGTCATGATCATGATGTCTTCGTTGGAGACGAAATACTCGCCTGGCAGCACCTTGACCGCGTCATACTGGAAATGGTGATCGGCGTAGAAGAAGGATGCTTCGCCGGGCTTGCGCGGACGCGCGCGCAACTCCTCGATACGCGAGACCCGTCCACCCGGCAGCTGCCGGGGCGCAGAGGTCACCGGTCGCAGGACAGAGCCCACCGCGCTCATGACCCGCCTCCGGTGAAGCCGCCCCGACTGCTGGCCGACTGCCGCTCAGCGCCGCTCATAGACCGTCTTTCCCCGCAGCACGAAGAGATCGCGCGCATCATTGAAGTTTTCCGAATGCCCGACGAACAGCAAGCCACCGGGCTTCATCACGCGGTGGATGCGCTCCAGCACGGAGCGCTGGGTCGGCCCGTCGAAATAGATCATCACGTTGCGGCAGAACACGATGTCAAACGGCTCGCGAAACGGCCAGTCGTCGCGGATCAGATTGACCATCAGGAATTCGACCATGCGCTGCAGCTCGGGCTTGACGCGCAGCAGCCCCTCGTTGCTGCCCTTGCCGCGCAGGAAGAACTTCTTCAGCCGATCGGCATCCAGCCCCTTGACAGCCTCCTGCCGATAGACGCCCCGCGCCGCCGTGGCCAGCACTTTGGAATCGATGTCGCTGGCCCATAGCTTGAAGTTGGCATTCGGACCCAACGCTTCCACCGCGGTCATCAGGATGGAGTAAGGCTCCTCGCCCGTCGAGGCCGCACTGCACCACACCCGCCAGGGCGTATGGGGCGGACGGGACTTTAGATGCTGAGCAAGAATGTCGAAATGGTGCTGTTCGCGGAAAAAGGAGGTCAGATTGGTCGTCAAGGCATTGACGAACTCCTGCCACTCCGGGCCGTCGTGCTGCTCCAGCCAGTCGAGATAGTCGCGAAAGCTCTGATGCCCGGTTTCACGCAACCGGCGCGACAGCCTGCTGTACACCATGGCGTGCTTGCCATCGTGCAGGCTGATGCCCGCGCGCTGGTAGATCAGGGCCTGCACCCGCGCGAAATCTGCCGGTGTCCAGCTGAACTCGCGAGCGGACAGATCGGCCGCTGCGGGATTGGGAATGGCCCCGGGCGGCACGCCCGCACGCGCCCTGGCGGCCTTGTCCGAAGTCAGCATGCGGCCCCGCCGTCCCCTCGCGTGCGCACCCGCATCAGCCCTCGAGCGTCACCAGGCCCATGTCGGCGCTGGACATGAGCTTCTCGATGTCGAGCAGAATGAGCATGCGCTCGCCAACCGAACCCAGCCCCAGCACCGCCGAGCTGTCGATGGCGCTGTCGATGTCCGGTGCCGCGCGGACGTTTTCCGGCGCCAGCTCCATGACGTCGCTGACCGAATCGACGACGATGCCGACGACGCGCGCGCGCAGGTTCAGGATGATCACCACCGTGAAGGCGTTGTATTCGGCGCGGGCGCAGTTGAACTTCAGGCGCATGTCCACGATAGGGACGATGGTGCCGCGCAGGTTGATGACGCCTTTAATGAACGCCGGCGCGTGCGCGATGCGCGTGGGCTTTTCATATCCCCGGATTTCCTGGACCTTGAGGATGTCGATGCCATATTCCTCCTGATCCAGACGGAAGGTCAGGTATTCACGCGGTCCGGTGACCGGCTTGCTGTCTTCTGCCGCTGCATGCATGAGCCACTCCTTGCTGCTGCTCAGTGACGCGAGCGGCGCACCAGCGCGCTCGTGTCCAGGATGAGCGCCACCGTCCCGTCACCCAGAATCGTGGCGCCCGATACGTTGGGCACCTTGCGATAGTTGGCTTCCAGGTTCTTGACCACGACCTGCTGCTGGCCCAGCAGTTCATCGACCAGCAGGGCCACCCGGCTGCCCTCGGCCTCCACCACGACCATGATGTCGCTCTGCTTGGCCGTGTCGCGCCGCGGGACCTGGAAGATCTTTTCCAGCTCGATCACCGGCATGTACTCATCGCGCACCTTGACCAGACGCGAGCCTTGGGCAACGGTGTTGACCGCCTCGTCCTTGACTTGGAAAGACTCCACCACTGACGAAAGTGGCAGGATGTAGACCTCGTCGCCGACGCCGACCGACATGCCGTCCATGATGGCCAGCGTCAGCGGCAGTCGCACCGACACCCGCATGCCATAGCCTTCGGAGGAATCGATTTCCACCGTGCCGTTGAGCGCGGCAATGTTTTTCTTGACCACGTCCATGCCCACGCCACGGCCGGACACATCGGTCACGACTTCGGCCGTGGAAAAGCCGGGCGCAAAGATCAGCTGCCAGACCTCGGCATCGGACATCTGGTCCGACACGTCCAGCCCGCGCTCGCGGGCCTTCTTCAGGATCTTCTGGCGCGACAGGCCACGACCGTCGTCGCGCACCTCGATGACGATGGAGCCGCCCTGATGGGCCGCCGACAGCGTGATGGTGCCGGTCTCGGGCTTGCCGGCGCGCACCCGCTCCTCGGGCGTCTCGATGCCGTGATCGCAGCTGTTGCGCACCAGGTGCGTCAGCGGGTCGGTGATTTTTTCCACCAGGCCCTTGTCCAGCTCGGTGGCCTCGCCGTGAGTGACCAGCTCGACCTTCTTGCCCAGCTTGCCGGCCAGGTCGCGCAGCATGCGCGGAAAACGGCTGAACACCACGGACATCGGGATCATGCGGATCGACATCACCGATTCCTGCAGATCCCGGGTGTTGCGGTCCAGATCGGCCAGGCCCGCCAGCAGCTGCTGGTTGGCCGTCGGATCCAGCGTCCGGCTGTTTTGCGCCAGCATGGCCTGGGTGATCACCAGCTCACCCACCAGGTTGATGAGCTGATCGACCTTGCTGATGGCCACACGGATGGTGGCCGCCTCCGGCTGCGCGGCCACCTGGGCTGCGCTGGCAGGCTTGCTGGCGGCTGCCGGCTTGGCCGATGGCCGGGACTCGGCCACCGGAGCCGCCGCCCCCTCGGCTGGAGCCGACGCGGCAGGCGCCGAGCCAGGCGCACCGGGCGCCCCTTCGAAAAAGCCAAAACCGGGCGCCGGGGCCACCGGCGAGCCGGCCGGCGGATCGGGGCGATCGACCCAGACCGGGGCCGCCGCCGGCTCTTCCTGGATCTGCACCTGCTCGCGCGCCACATGGAAGGCAAACAGATCGAGCAGTTCCTCGTTGCTCGAAGTCGTGCGGACCTTGAAAACCCGCGTGTCGGGACGCTCGGAAGCCTGTTCCGCGATCTCGCCCAGACCGGCAATGTCACGGAACAGGTCTTTGACCCCATCGGCCACTTCAGGCCGCTCCAGCGGCCCCATACGGATGAGCAGCTGGCGCGGGCCGGTGGGGACCGGCGCCGCCGGTGCTGCGGGGGCGGGCGCTGCGGGGGCCGCTGGCGCAGGCGGCTCGGGGTGCGCAGCGGCCGTCGCCGGGGCCGATGCAGCAACAGCCGGCGCGGGCATGCCCCCGGCAGCCAGGGTGGCGATGCGGCGCACCAGATCCTCGGTCGAGGGCGGGTCGCCGGTTTCGCCGGACTGGTGGCGCGCCAGCAGCATGCGCGAGATGTCAGCCGACTCCAGCAGCACATCCACCATCGCGGCATTGGGCTGCAGCTCGTGGCGGCGCAGCTTGTCCAGCAGCGACTCCATCTGGTGGGTCAGCTCGGCCACATCGGAAAAGCCGAAAGTCGCGGCCCCGCCCTTGACGGAGTGGGCGCAGCGGAAAATGCCGTTGAGCTCTTCGTCGTCGGCGGTTTCCAGGTTCAGGTTGAGCAGCATCTGCTCCATCTGATCCAGGTTCTCACCCGCCTCTTCGAAGAAGATCTGGTAGAACTGGCTCAGGTCCAGCGACTCGCCGCCGCTGCTATCCAGATGTCCTTCGGTCATGCCTGACTCTCCTGTGGTACGGCCACCGACAACCGGCCGGTCTTACTTGATGACTTTCTTGATGACTTCGATCAGCCGGGCCGGATCGAACGGCTTGACCAGCCAGCCGGTGGCGCCCGCCGCCCGCCCGGCCTGCTTCATCAGGTCGCTGGATTCGGTCGTCAGCACCAGGATCGGCACGTTCTTGTAGTCGGGGTGCTCGCGCAGCTTGCGAGTCAGCCCCAGGCCATCGAGCCGGGGCATGTTCTGGTCGGTCAGCACCAGGTCGAAGCGCTGCTGCTCGGCCTTTTCATAGGCATCCTGCCCGTCCACCGCCTCCACGACCTGGTAGCCCGCGCCGGCCAGGGTAAAAGCCACCATCTTGCGCATCGAGGGCGAATCGTCCACAGCGAGTATCACTGGCATGTCTGTAGCTCCGGGCTATGTGCGTCTGGGTGGTTTCCAGTCATTTGAAAATCGTCAAAACAGTTCGATCGAGCCGGCATCCATTTCGTCCTGCGTGACCGGATTGGGACGCTCGGGCACCTCTTCCACGAAGGGCACCGCCTCGCCATCCTCCTGCCCCATGGACTCGGAAGCCAGCCGGTAGGCGCAGCCCTGCAGCACCTTGGAAGTATGACCGATCAGTTGCGCGGCCAGATCTTGGAACTGCAGCTCGGTCACGGCTGCGTGCAGGGCCTGGCGCGCCTGCGCCAGCGCCGGCGCGTCACCCAGCGCCGGATCGGACAGCGCCGCGATCGCCGTGGTGAAGCGCTCCATCAGGTTTTCCATCGTGTGCGCCAGCAGGCCGTCCAGGCGGTTGAGGTCGTGCACGACGACCAGCAGCGCGTCCTGCACCTCGGCCACCAGCATCACCGGCAACTGCACGGCAGGCTCTTGCGCGGGCGGCGGCGTGGGGGCGGCTTGCATGGTTACTCCGGTCGGACGGAGGCCGGCAGCGGGCAGCAAAATCCGGCGGTCTCCAACGTTAGAATTTTGGCGGGTATAGCGTAGCAGGAAACGGCTGAAATAAGCAGGATTCGATCCACATTCAAGGGCCGCCGGGCATTTCCCGCACGCACCCAGTTCCGCCGGCCGGCCAGCCGGCTTTGCATCATACTGCCAGCCGTATGCAGCCCGACGAACGCCCCACGGCCCTGTGCATCCTGCACCTCGAAGATTCGGAAATAGATCACGAAATCGTGCGCCAGGCGCTGCGGCGCGCCGGCTTAGCCTGCACGCTGCGCCGGGTGGACACGCTGGAGGACTTCGCCCTGGCCCTGGGTGCGCAGCGGTTTGACGCCGTGCTGGCCGACTACCGGCTGCCCGGCTTCACCGCCATCGACGCCTGGCAAGTCCTGCAGCGCAGCGGCCAGCGCCTGCCCTTCGTGCTGCTGTCGGGCGCCATCGGCGAAGCGGCCGCGGTGGAAGCCATCAAGCTGGGCATGAGCGACTACCTGCTCAAGGACGATCTGGGCAAGCTGGCCCATGTCATCGAACGGGCCATCGAGGTAGAGCAGGCCCGGCAGGAACGCGAACACGCGATGGAGGAACTGGCCGCCTCCGAGCGGCGCCTGGCGCAGTTCGCCGAGCACCTGCAGATGTCCATCGAACAGGAGCGCGCAGCCATCGCCCGCGAGATCCATGACGACATCGGCGGCTCGCTGGCGGCCATCCAGTTCGAGCTGTCCTGGATCGGGCGCCACCACCCGCAGGCCGACACCCAGGCCCATGTGCAGGCCGCCCAGACCATGCTGCAGCACGCCCTGGGCGCGAGCCAGCGCATCATGCTGAACCTGCGCCCGGCCATCCTGGACCAAGGCCTGCAGCCGGCCGTGGAATGGCTGGCCACGGAGTTCGAACGGCGCACCGGCATTCCCACCCGCCTGCGGGCCGACCTGCGGGGCCAACCACTGGGCAAGGCCATCGAGCTCACGGCCTACCGCACCGCGCAGGAAGCGCTGACCAACATCGTCAAGCATGCCCGCTGCACCGAAGTGCGGCTGGAACTGTCCGATGCCGAGGGCGTGCTCACGCTGGAAGTCACCGACAACGGCCAGGGCATCGCCGAGCCCGAGCGCCACAAGCCCCAGTCCTTCGGGCTCAAGGGCCTGGCCGAGCGGGCCCGTACCGTCGGCGGCTGGCTGGATATCAGCAGCCGCGCCGGGCAGGGGACTTCCATCACGCTGACGGTTCCGCTGACAATCGGCTCCACCCGCGAGGCCCACCCTTCCCAACAGGAATTCCGCCCATGATCCGAGTCGTACTGTGCGATGACCACGCCGTGGTGCGCCGCGGCATCCGCGACACCCTGGCCGAAGCGGTGGACATCCGGGTCGTGGGCGAAGCCGCCAGCTATGGCGAAGTGCGCGAACTGCTGCGCAGCACCGCCTGCGACGTGCTGGTGCTGGACATCAACCTGCCCGGGCGCAGCGGCCTGGAAGTGCTGACCTCGCTGCGCGAAGCCGACAGCCCCGTCAAGGTGCTGATCGTCTCGATGTACCCGGAAGACCAGTACGCCATCCGCTGCCTGCGCGCCGGCGCCCAGGGCTACCTGAACAAGGCCGGCAACCCGCAAGACCTGGTGACGGCGGTGCGCACGCTGGCGCAGGGCCGCAAGTACGTCACCCCCGAAGTGGCCCAGATGCTGGCCGACAACCTGTCCGCCCCCAGCACCGAAGCGCTGCACGACACCCTGTCGGAACGAGAGATGCAGACCCTGCTCAAAATCGCCTCGGGCAAACGCCTGTCCGACATTGCCGAGGAACTGATGCTCAGCCCCAAGACGGTCAGCGTCTATCGCGCCCGGGTGCTGGAAAAGCTCAAGCTGTCGAACAACGCCGAGCTGACCGTCTATGCCATCCGCAACGGCCTGGTGTGAGCGGGCTCACCCGCCGGAAAACAGCGCGATCGAACGCTCCAGCAACGCCTCGAACGGCCGCTCCAGCATGGGCAGCGTGGCCATCATGCCCACCAGCCCCACGGCCAGCGTCACCGGAAAGCCCACCGCATAAATGTTCATCTGCGGCGCCACGCGGGAGATGATGCCCAGCGCCAGGTTGGTGAACAACAGCAGCGCCACCATGGGCAGCGCAATCCACAAGGCATTGGCAAACAGCTCGCCGCCCAGGGTGTAGAGCTTCATCAGGCGCAGCGCCTCGCTGAAATCCTGCGTGACCGGATAGACCTCGAAGCTGCGTGTGACGGCCAGCAGCACCAGCAGATGGCCGTTGAGCGCCACGAACAGCAGCGCCGCCATGTAGCCGAAGAAGCGCGCCGCCGCGCTGGTCTGCGCGTTCAGCGAGGGATCGAAAAAGGCGGCGAAGTTCAGCCCCATCTGAAAGCCCACCACCTCGCCGGCCAGCTCGAACGCCGCAAACACCAGCCGCACCACGAAGCCGATCGCCAGGCCTATGCCCAGCTGCTGCACGACCACGCCCAGCACCGCCGCGTCGTCCAGCGCCACCACCGGCATCGGCGGCAGGGTGGGCTGCGCGGCCACGGTCACCAGCAGGGCCAGACCGATGCGCGCGCGCACCGGAAACGAGCGGTTGGAAAAAATCGGCGCAGCCGAAAACACCGCCAGCACCCGCAGAAACGGCCACAGCAGCGGCGACAGCCAGGCCATGAGCTGGGCCTCGCTGAAGGTGATCATCGCCTGCTCCCGCGCAGCGCCCGAACTCAGAGCACCAGCCCGGGAATGGCCTCGATGGTGCGGCGGATGTAGTCCACCAGCACGTTGAGCATCCAGGGGCCGGCCCAGGCAAAGACCGCCATCGCCGCCACCAGCTTGGGCACGAAAGACAGCGTGGCTTCGTGGATCTGGGTGATGGCCTGAAACAGGCTGACCAGCAGGCCGACCAGCAGAATCACGCCCAGCAACGGGGCGGCCACCATCAGCAGCGTCATCAGCGCCTCCTGGCCGATGGTCAGCACCATTTGCGCGTTCATGCGGAGCTCCTTACGGCACGAAGCTCGCCGCCAGCGAGCCGATCAGCAGATTCCAGCCATCGGCCAGCACGAACAGCATGAGCTTGAACGGCAGCGCCACCAGCACCGGCGACAGCATCATCATGCCCAGCGACATCAGCACGCTGGCGACGACGATGTCGATGACCAGAAACGGGATGAAAATGAGAAAGCCGATCTGGAACGCCGTCTTGAGCTCGCTGGTGACGAAGGCCGGAATCACCACCCGCATCGGCGCGGCCTCGATCTTGGTCGCCGGGTCGAGCTTGGCCAGCTTCAGGAACAGGGCGTAGTCGGACTGGCGGGTCTGCCGCGCCATGAACTGGCGGATCGGCGCCTCGGCCTTGGCCAGCGCCTGCTCGAAGTTCAGCACGTTCTGGGTGTAGGGCACATAGGCTTCGGTGTGGATCCGGTCGAAAGTCGGCCCCATCACGAAAAAAGTCAGGAACAGCGACAGACCGATGATGACCTGGTTCGGGGGCGCCGACTGCGTGCCCAGCGCCTGGCGCAGCAGCGACAGCACGATGACGATGCGGGTAAAGCCCGTCATCATCAGCAGGATGGCCGGCAGGAACGACAGCGCCGTGAAAAACAGCAGGGTCTGGATCGGCACCGAGTAGCTGGTGCCTCCCTGCCCGCTGGCCACCACCAGCGGCAGCTGCGTGGTGTTGATCTGGCTAGCTGCCAGCGGCGCGTTCTCCTGCCCCCAGGCCAGCGCGGCGGCCAGGCCCAGCGCCAACCCCAGAACCAGACGCCCCCCGGCCAGCCCGGCGCGCCGCGTGCAGGCCGGCGCGGCCATCAGCCCGGCTCCCCGCTGCGCGGCGGGGCCTCGGCCGATGCCGCGAACAGACCCGTGGCCGGCGCCGCGCGCACCGTGGCCGCCGGCACCGGCGCGCTGTGCAGGCAGGTGATCTGCTGCGGCGTGACCCCCAGCACCAGCCAGGTGCGCGCCCCTTCGGGGCCGACTTCGACCGTGACCACCCGCTGCTGCGGGCCCACGGCCAGGGTGGAGACGATCCGGCTGGCCGCGCCGGCCGGTGCGCCACCGGGTGCGCGCTGCTGGTACCAGCGGATGGCCAGCGGCAGCAGCGCCAGGATGATGAGAAAGAGGACGACGGAGATGACGGTCTGCGTCATGCCGCCAGTTTAACCCCGGCTGATGCGGCGCAGCCGCTCCGAAGGGGTGACGACGTCTGTGAGCCGGATGCCGAACTTGTCATTGACCACCACCACCTCGCCCTGGGCGATCAGGTAGCCGTTGACCAGCACATCCATCGGCTCGCCGGCCAGCGCGTCCAGCTCCACCACCGAGCCCTGGCCCAGCTGCAGAATGTGCTTGATCGGCACCTTGGTGCGCCCCAGCTCCACCGACAACTGCACCGGGATGTCCAGCACCATGTTGATGTCGGTCGCGGGCGCATCCGCCGACGACGGACGCGCCACCTCGCCCTGGAGCACGCCACCGGGCTCGTGACCTGCGCCGGCTGCGGCCGCATCGGCTGCCTTCTGCTCCTGCAGGGCCTCGGCCCAGTCGGCCAGGCCATCGTCTTCGGTTTTCTGACCGGATGTGTCTTCAGCCGCCATCGTGTTTCCCCTAGCGTTCCCCTAACCAATTGACGTCCTGCCCGCGCAGGCAGCGCTCCACGCGAATGGCGTACTTGCCGTTGTGGGTGCCGTACTGGCACTCGAAGATCGGCACCCCATCGACGTGGGCCTGGATGCGCTGGGGCTTTTCCAGCTCGATGAAGTCGCCCGGCTTCATCGCCAGCAGTTCCTCCACCGTCGCATCGGCATGGGCCAGCTCGGCCACCAGCGTCACTTCGGCGGCCTGGATTTCGCGCGTGAGCACGTTGACCCAGCGGCGGTCCACCTCGATCGCATCGCCCTGGGTCGATGAATACAGCACGTCGCGGATGGGCTCCATCGTCGCGTACGGCATGCAGAAATGGATGGAGCCGGTGATCTCGCCGATTTCCAGCTGAAACGAGGTCGAGATCACGATCTCGCTGGGCGTGGCGATGTTGGCAAACTGCGGCTGCATCTCGCTGCGCTGGTATTCCAGCTCGATCGGGTAGATGCCGCGCCAGGCTTTCTTGTATTCCTCGGTGATCACATCGACCAGCCGGTTGATCACCCGCTGCTCGGTGGCGGAGAAGTCGCGCCCCTCGATGCGGGTCTGGAACTTGCCGATACCGCCATACAGCGTATCGATCACGCCAAACACCAGCGTGGGCTCGCAGACGATCAGCCCGCTGCCGCGCAGCGGGCGGATGGCCACGATGTTGAAGTTGGTCGGCACGGCCAGCTCGCGCAGGAACGCGCTGTAGCGCTGCACCTGCACCGGCCCCACCGAAATCTCGGGGCTGCGCCGGATGAAGTTGAACAGGCCGATGCGCAGATTGCGGGCGAAGCGCTCGTTGACGATCTCCATGGTCGGCATGCGACCACGGACGATGCGCTCCTGGCTGGACATGTTGTACGGGCGGATCTCGCCCGCTTCGGCCACCTCCTCGACCGACTTCTGGCTCTCGCCCGTGACGCCCTCGAGCAGGGCATCGACTTCTTCCTGGGAGAGAAACGATTCACTCATGGCCTGCGCCCCGCTTCGTCCTCACTGCACGATCAGGCTGGAGAACAGCACACGCTGAATGGGGTTGCCCTTCTTGCCCCCCTTCTTGTCGCCCTTTTTGCCCGGCGCAGACTTGCCGAAATACGTCGCCGTCTTTTCCTGAATTTCGTTGGCCAGCTGCTCCAGCCCCTCGACCTGCAGCAGATCGTCGGCCTTGCGCTGCTTCACCAACATCAGGATGTCATTGCGGATCGAAGGCAGGTAGGCCTTGACCCGCTCCACGTCTTCGGGCGCCGCGAGCTGGAAAGTCACGCCGATCTGCGCGACCCGCTCGCCGCCCGGATCGGCCAGGTTGACCACCATGTGCTCCAGCGGCAGATAGACCGGCGGCCCCTGGGGCTGCACCGCCACGACCTCTTCTTCCTCTTCCTCGGCATCGGCTGCGTGCTTCTTGCCCAGGAACAGCCAGCCGGCCACGCCCGCCAGCGCCAGCACGACCACCGCGACCACGATGATCAGCAGCATCTTCTTGCTCTTGGGCGGCGCGGCGCCCGCATCGGCTTCAGCTTTGGTAGCCACGTTCTCAGTCCTCTTGCCAATCAGGCGCGATCCTGCCGCCGCATGCGGTGCAGGTCTGCGCATTCCAAACCATTATTTCCCGTCCACGGCCGCACGATACCCCGATTAAAGGGGCAATGCCATGCCAATCCGGCGCGCCGGCCTCACACATAGAGGTCCAGCGTGCGGCCGCCTGCAGCGCTGGCGCGCGTGGAGGCTGCGGCTGTGGCCGCCGGCACTTCCACGACCAGCGTGCGGCGGGCGCTGCCGCGCCCGTCCGGGTTGCCGCCACCGGCCTGCCCGCGCTCGCCGCCGTAGGCGCCCACCGACACATCGGCCAGCACCAGCCCCTCGCGCGCCAGCAGTTCGCGCAGATGCGGGGCGGCGTCTTCCAGCAGCTGGCGCGTCGGCGCCAGATCGGCGCGGAACTCCACCCGCGCCTGCTGGCCCTGCAGGGCAATATGGACCTGCACCGCCTCATCGCCCGGGCCGTCGAGCTCCAGCTCGGCGTTGTGCACCCCGCGGCGCACCCAGTAGCTCAGCTGCTCGGCCACGCGCTGGCTGGTCAGCAGAGCCGCATCCGGGGCTGCCGCCGGCACCGGCAGCGCCGAGGAAGCCCCGGCCGCGGCAGACGCGCCGGCGCCGGCCTGGCTGCTGTCCACCCCGGCCAGCAGCGGCGCGCCGGTGGTGGCCGTGGTTTTGTCCTCGCGGGCGCGCCAGCTGCGGGCCGCCTCGCTGCCGCCGGCCAGCCAGGCCGCTGCCAGAGCCGTGGGACCTGCCGCACCGGATTGGACGCTGGCCACCGCAAGGGTCTGTGCCTGCTGCTGCAACTGCAGCGCCGGCTGACGCGTCCGCGCCTGCTGCGGCTCGGCCGCCTCGCTGCCGGCTGCCAGGGCCTTGGCCCGCTGCTGGGCCGCCCGGCGGGCCAGCTCGGCCTGCTGCAGCAGCGGCTCGGTGCTGGGCGTGGCGTCCTGCGGCGCCGACTCGGGCACGGGCGTGCCAGTAGCCGTGCCAGTGGCCGCTGCCGCCTCCTGAGCCTGCAGCCGCGCAGTCACGCCGGCCAGGCGCGGCCCCTGCGACGCGGCAGGCGCCTGCTCGGCCGCCTGCCCGGCCGGCCCCGCGGGCACGGCCGGCCAAGACACCCCGAACAGGGGCAGGGGCTGCGGCAGGGCCGCGTCGGCGCGCGTGGCATCGGCCTCGGCCGGCAACTTGGGCGCGGCCTCTGCGGCGGGCAGCGGCAGGGCCTCGGCCTCGGCGCTGCTGAGCAGGGCGGCAAAGCCGGCTGCCTCCTGCGGGCCGTCTTCGGCGCGCGCGGCGGCGCTGCCGGCCGCAGTGGCCGCCTTGGGGGCAGTGGCGTTCACGCCGGGGGTCGTACTCATGCTGTTTCTCCCAGAGGGTGTGCCGCCCGCGCGCCGCTGCGGCGCGCGTGGGCCTGGGACACCCAGTCGTCCAACTGTTTCTGCTCGCGCCGGGCCTCGTGGCGAGCCTGCTCGGCCAGGCGGCGCTGCAGCAGCTGCTGCAGGCCGGCCAGGCGCTGCTCCTGCTGCACGCGCCGGCGCTGCGCCTGCTGCAGCTGCTGCTGCAGATCGGCCAGCACCCCCTGCTGCAGGTCCATGGCGTGCTGCAGCCTCTCCATGAAGCTGTGGCGGTGGCGCATCAGCTCGGCGCTGAAGGTGCGCGCCTGCGCCGTGGCCCAGCGCAGCTCGGTCTCCTGCGCGTAGCCGCCCAGCTGGTCCAGCTGCGCCTGCGCGTGGCGGATGGCGCGCTGGACCTGCTGCACGGCCTGCTCGGCCTCGTCACGGCGGCGCGTGGCCACCTCGATGGCCAACGCCAGGCTCCTGAAGGCGCTCATGGTCCGCCCTCCGCCGCACGGTCAGCCGCGCCGCTCATGGAAACGCCTCCTCGCGCTGCAGCGTCTCGGCCAGCGCGCGCACGCTGTCGGCCAGCGTGACGCCTTCGTACATGTCCTGGCGCAAAAAGGCCTGCATCGGCTCGTGCAGGCGGATGGCTTCGTCCAGCGCCGGGTCGGAGCCGTGCACATAGGCGCCGATCTGCACCAGATCGCGCCCGCGCTCGTAGCGCGCGGCCACCGCGCGGAACTGGCGCGCCAGCTCGAAATGCTCGCGGCTGACCACGTTGTGCATCACGCGCGAGGCCGACTGCGCCACGTCGATGGCCGGGTAGTGGCCGGCCTCGGCCAGCGCGCGGGTGAGCACGATGTGCCCGTCCAGAATGGCGCGGGCGGCGTCGGCCACCGGATCCTGCTGGTCGTCGCCTTCGCTGAGCACCGTGTAGAAGGCGGTGATCGAGCCCACGCCGTTCAAGCCATTGCCGCTGCGCTCCACCAGCTGCGGCAGCCTGGCAAAGCACGAGGGCGGGTAGCCCTTGGTGGCCGGCGGCTCGCCCACGGCCAGCGCGATCTCGCGCTGGGCCATGGCGTAGCGGGTGAGCGAATCCATCAGCAGCAGCACATGGCGTCCCTGGTCGCGGAAATGCTCGGCAATGGCGGTCGCGTAATTGGCCGCCTGCAGCCGCAGCAGCGGCGGCGAATCGGCCGGCGCGGCCACCACCACCGAGCGTGCGCGCCCCTGCTCGCCCAGGATGTCCTCGATGAATTCCTTGACCTCGCGGCCGCGCTCGCCGATCAGCCCCACCACGATCACATCGGCCTGGGTGTAGCGCGCCATCATGCCCAACAGCACGCTCTTGCCCACGCCGGCGCCGGCGAACAGGCCCAGACGCTGGCCGCGCCCCACGGTCAGCAGCGCGTTGATGGCGCGCACGCCGGTGTCCAGCGGCTCGCGGATCGGCGCGCGGTCCATAGCGTTGATGGGCGCGCGCTCCAGCGGCAGCGCCTGCACCTGCGCCAGCGGCCCCTGCCGGTCCAGCGGCTGGCCCTGCGCGTCCACCACCCGCCCGAGCAGCCCCTCGCCCAGCGGCAGGCGCAGCACGCCCTGCGTGAGCGCGGCCGGCTGCGCGGCGGGCACCGCCGCCCCCAGCCGCGGCGCCGGCACGAAAGGCGCCGTCGGCACCACGGTGGCGCCGCTGGACAGGCCATGCACGTCGCCGGCCGGCATCAGAAAGGCGCGGTCGCCGGCAAAGCCCACCACCTCGGCCAGCACCGGCTGCTGCTGCGGCTGCTGGATCAGGCACTGCGCGCCCACCGGCACGCGCATGCCCGCGGCCTCCAGCACCAGCCCGGTCAGCCGGGTGAGCGTGCCGCCGGTCTCCAGCGTGGAAGCGGGCGCTGCCGCCAGCGCCTGGGCCTGGGCCAGAAAGGCGCGCCAGCGCGCCAGGTCATCAGGCGAGCTCATCGCTTGCCTCCTCCCAGGCCAGGTTCTGCCCCAGGCGGCCCACGGCGCGCGCCCAGCGCTTTTCCAGCCGGCCGTCGATCACGGTACCGCCGCACTCGACCACGCAGCCGCCGCGCGTGAGCGCCGGATCGGGGCGCAGCGTCAGCGCCAGCGTGGGGAACTCCTCGCGCACGATGTCCTGCAGTACGTCCAGATCCAGCGGGTGCAGGCGGATCTGCACCGGCCGGCTATCGGCAAAGAGCTGCGCCAGCGCCTCGCGGATCACCGGCAGCAGCGCATTGGGGTTGCTGGCGATCTCGTGGCGCAGCACCTGGCGCGCCAGCTCGCAGGCCAGCTCCAGCACGGCCTGCGCGGCCAGCTGCTCGGCCGCCTCCAGCTGGCTGCGGGCCCCCTCGATCAGGGCCGCCAGCTGCTGCGCCGTCTCGCGGCCCTGCCGGGCCTGGTAGTCGTTGATCTGCTTCTGCGCTTCCAGCAGCGCCTGCGCGTGGCCCTGCTGGAAGCCTTCGGCATAGCCTTCGGCGCGGCCCTGCTCGCGCGCGGCAGCCAGCAGGTCCTGCTCGGCGCGCGCGCGCTCCTGCTGCTCCAGCAGCAGGGCGGCCGCATCGACGTCGGCGAAGTTCCAGCGCGAAACGGCGCCGCCGAGTTCCTCGCCTGGGATGAAACGGGTGGATGCACGCATGGGCAATGGGGTTCAGGCCGGTGGCAAGGCGCTCAGACCATGGCGTCTTCGGCGCCACCGCCGAGGACGATCTGGCCCTCGTCGGCCAGACGGCGCACGATCTTGAGGATCTCTTTCTGCTGGGCCTCCACCTCCGACAGGCGCATCGGCCCGCGCGACTCCAGGTCCTCGCGCAGCGTTTCGGCCGCGCGCGAGGACATGTTGGAGAGGAACTTGTCGCGCAGCTCGGGGCTGGCGCCCTTGAGCGCGACGATCAGCGACTCCGACGGCACTTCCTTGAGGATCAGCTGCACGGCCTTGTTGTCCAGCTTCATGATGTCGTCGAAGACGAACATCTTGTCCATGATCTTCTGCGCCAGATCGGGGTCGTGGCTGCGGATCGACTCCAGCACCGTGCCCTCGATCACCGTGCCCAGCAGGTTGATGATCTCGGCCGCGGTCTTGATGCCGCCCAGCGAAGCCTTGCGGATCTTGTCGCCGCCGGCCAGCACATTGAACAGCACCTCGTTGAGGTCCTTCAGCGCCGTGGGCTGGATGCCCTCCATCGTCGCGATGCGCAGCATCACCTCGTTGCGCTGGCGCTCGGTCAGGTTCTTCAGGATGTCGGCCACCTGGTCGTATTCCAGATGCACCAGGATGGCCGCCACGATCTGCGGGTGCTCGTTGCGCAGCAGCTCGGCCACCGACAGCGGGTCCATCCATTTCAGGCTCTCGATGCCGGAGACGTCCCCACCCTGCAGGATGCGGTCGATCAGCAGCGCGGCCTTGTCGTCGCCCAGCGCGCGCTTGAGCACCGAGCGCACGTAGTCGCCGGTGTCGGACACCAGCAGGCTGTGCGCGGCGGCCACGTTGGTGAACTTGGTGATCACCTCATCGACGCGCTCGCGCGTGATCGAGCGGGTCTTGGCGATGGCCTCGCCCAGCCTTTGCACCTCTTTGGGCGACAGGTGCTTGAAGACCTCGGCCGCCTCCTCCTCGCCCAGCGACATGAGCAGGATGGCGGCGTCTTGCAGACCGTCGTCGGCAGTGGCCATGGTGCGCTCCCGTTCAGCCCGTCGTCAGCGCGCCGCCCGGCGCCTCGCCGTTGATCCAGCCCTTGACGATGTTGGCCACCGCGGCGGGGTTGTCGCGCGTGAGCTTGCGTGCGTCTTCCAGCGCCTTTTCGGCCGGCGTGGGCGCGGCCGCCCCGGAAGACGGCGCCTCCAGCGCCGGGCGCTCGGGCTCTTCGGCCACGACGGCAGCCAGCTGGGGCTGGGCCGGCGCCGGCGGCGGCGCCGTCAGCGACTTGAGCGCCGGGCGGATCACGCCAAACAGCACCAGCGCGCCCAGCAGCAGCGTGCCCAGCGGCCAGGCCAGGCTGCGCGCCAGCTCCTGCACCTCGGCCTGCTTCCACAGCGGCACCTCGGCCACGGTGATCTTCTCCTGCGCGAAGGGCGCGTTCATCAGGTTGACCGAATCGCCGCGCTCCTGGCTGTAGCCGATGGTCTCGCGCACCAGCGCCGTCATCTTCTCCAGCTGCTGGTCCGACAGCGGCACCAGCGTGGTCTTGCCCTTGGCGTCGGTCTCCTGCTTGTGGTTGATCACCACCGCCGCGCTCAGGCGCTTGATCGTGCCACTGCCGGCGCGCACCACCTTGACGGTCTTGTCCACCTCGTAATTGACGATGGACTCGCGCCGCGTGCTCACCGGCGCAGCCGCAGCCGGCGCGCCCGCGCCCGGCGCCTGCGGCGCCAGCGCCTGCGCCGGCGCGTTGATGGGCGCGGCATTGGGCCCGGGCGGCTGGTTGCTGGCCGCCCCCGGTACCCCGGAGGGCCCGCCGGGCTGCGGGTTGGTGCTCTCCAGCAGCTGCTGGCTGCGCACGGCGCCGCTCTCAGGCGTCTGGTTGGGCTTGTGCACCTCCGAGGTCTGCTCGGACTGCGAGAAATCTACCTCGGCCGTCACCTGGGCCTTGACGTTGCCACGGCCCACCACCGGCTCCAGGATGTCGATGATGCGCTGGCGGTACAGCTGCTCGATCTGCTGCACATACTGCAGCTGCTGCGCATCCACGCCGCCCAGCGCGTCGCTGCCGTCGGCCGGCTGCGACAGCAGCTTGCCCGTGTCGTCCAGCACGCTGACGTCCTGCGGCCGCATCTCCGGCACGCTGGAGGCCACCAGGTGCACGATGCCCGCGATCTGGTTGCGGTCCAGCGTGCGCCCCGGATACAAGCTCACCAGCACTGAAGCCGAAGGCTTTTGCTGCTCGCGAAAAAAACCGTTCTGGTTAGGCAGGGCCAGATGCACGCGCGCGTTCTGCACGGAAGCCAGCGCCTGGATGGAACGCGTCAGCTCCCCTTCCAGCCCGCGCTGGAAGCTCACCCGCTCCTGGAACTGCGTCACGCCGAAGCGGTTGTTCTCCATCAGCTCGAAGCCGGCCACCGAGCCCTTGGGCAGCCCTTGCGAGGCCAGCCGCAGCCGTGTGTCGTGCACCTTGTCAGCCGGCACCAGAATGGCGTGGCCGCCTTCGGCGTGCTTGTAGGGAATGTTCATCTGCGACAGCTGCGCGATGATGGCGCCGCCGTCTTTGTCCGACAGGTTGGCATACAGCACGCGCCACTCGGCCTGCCGGCTCATGATCCAGCCGGCCACGGCGATGGCCAGAAACAGAACCACGCCCACCGCCAGCCGCAAGACCTGCTTCTGGTCCAGCGCGGCCAGGCGTTGGCTCAAAGGCGGATTGACGGGAATTGCAGCAGCGTCAGCCATGGGTGGGGGTCGGTTTGCGGTGCATTGTGACGCCTGCAGGGGCGTCTGTGCAGCGGATTATTCAACCCACCCCCGAAAACATGAGGACGAAAAGGGCCGCAAATCCCCCGCTTTTCCCCCTCAAGCCGGGCCGGCAGGCGCCTAGCATCGCCTCCACCAAGGCTCTACAGCGGAACACCGATCATGGACGTGCGACTCACCCCCACCGTGCCCAGCGCCCTGCGCCCGGCCTTGGGCGCCAAGCCCGCAGCCGCCCAGGCCGGCGTGGCCGGCTCCGGCTTTGCCGGCGAGCTGAAGAACGCGCTGCAGTCCGTCAGCCAGGCCCAGAACTTCGCGGCCACGCTGCAGCGGCAGCTGCAGGCCGAAAACCCCAAGGTCAGCCTGGAGGAAACCATGGTAGCCATCCAGAAAGCCCAGATCGGCTTTCAGGCCACGCTGCACGTGCGCAACCGCATGGTGCAGGCCTACACCGACATCATGAACATGCAGGTGTGAGCCCAGGCCGGGCGGAGCAAGCACGCCGGCCACGGGCAGGCCGGCTTCAGCCCAGGCTCAATGCAGCACGCGCTGGCTGCCGTCCAGCAGGTCAGCGTAGTCGCTGATCCAGGGCTCGGTCAGCTCGCGGATCTCGGCATCATTGCGCAGGATGCGCTGCATGATGCGCGCCTTCTCGCGTCGCTCGTCCGGGCTGAGCTCTTCCTGCTGCGCGCGCTGGCGCAGCTGCTCGATCAGCACCGCGCACACGCCTTCCAGCCGCACCACCGCGTCCATATCGCGCACCCGGGCCGCCTCCAGCATGCGCTGGCTGCTTTCCTCGATGGCCTTGTAGTAGTCCAGCAGCATCTGCGCCATGGTCAGCCCCCTGCCGCAACGGCAGCCTCTGCCTTGGCGGCAGCCGCGCCGGGCCGGATGGCTTTCCAGCTCTGCGCCACGGGCTCGATCAGGCGCTGCACTTCTTGCAGCAGGGCGTCGTCGTTGTGGGCGTTGGCCAAGATCAGACGGCGCGTGCAATAGTCGTACAGCGCGGCTAGGTTTTCGGCCAGCTCGCCGCCTTCGACACGGTCCAGTCCCGTGCTCAACCCTTCCTCCAGGATGCGCACCGCGCGGGCAATGGCATTGCACTTGGCCGGCACGTCGCCGCGCGCCAGCGCGCCGCGGGCCGCAGCCAGCGACTGCAGCAAGCCGTCATACAGCAGGCTGACGATCTGGTGCTGGTCGATGGTATGCATGCTGGTTTCGACGCCGATGCGCCGGTAGGCATCGGCCGAACGCGGACTGGCAGATGGGAACATGGACAACCCCTGGAACCGTGAAACTCAGTGTATGTTCAACTGTCTGTTATATCGGCCGCGGCGCACCGTCTTGTAGGCCCACGGTCTCAGGAAGTGTTCTTGTTCCACTGGGTAATTTGCTGGGTCAGGTAGTTGTTCAGGCCGTTGAGCTTGGTCATCTGCGCATCCAGCGCGCTGTAGCGGCGCGTCAGCTCGGCTTCCACGCGGGCCGCCTTGTCGTTGACGCGCGCCTGCTCCTTGGCGTTGCTGTCCAGCGCGCGCTTGAAGGCATCGTCCTTGCTCTTGAAGAAACCATCGCTGGCCAGCAGCGTCGTGGTCAGGTTCTTGATGCGCACGGCGATGCCCTGACCGCTGCCGGGGTCGGTGCTGCTGAACAGGGCCTTGAGCTCGTCCATCTGCTCCATCGCCGATGAGAGCTTGCCGCTGTTGATCTCCAGGTTGCCGCCGCGCTGCACGGCCAGCCCGATGTCGCTCAGGCGGCCGAACACGGCAGAGCCGGTGCGCAGCGACTGCGCCGCCGCGCGCAGGGTGCTTTGCAGCGTCAGGGTGGTGGTGTCGCCCTGCAGCAGCCCGCCGGTCTTGGTGGCCGGGTCGTACTTGGTGGCCTCGTTGATCAGCGTGTTGAGGTCGTTGTAGGCCTTCACAAATGCCTCGATGTTCTGCTGCACCGCCGAGGTGTCGCGCGCCACGGTCACCGTCACCGGCGCGGTGGTTTCTTTCACGGCGGTGAAGGTCACGCCCGGCACCTTGTCGGCAAAGGTGTTGCTGCTGGACGTGACGGCAATGCCATTGATGGTGGCGGCCGCGTCGGCTGCGGCCTGCGTGACCGTGCTGCCCACCACCAAACGCGACAGGCCCGCCGCATCGGCTGTGTTTCCATCAGCGTCGCTGGTGACGGTCAGCGTGAAGGCATTGCTCACGCCCGTGGCCTTGCTCTGCAGCAGCAGGCGCACCCCGCCGCCGTCATTGAGCAGCGTGGCTGCCACGCCGGCGTTGGCGCCGTTGATCTTACCCGCCACGTCGGCCACGGTGTCGGTGGCGCTGATGGTGATGTCCACCGGCGTGCCGCTGCCCACGGTCAGCTGCAGCGTACCGGCGCCCACCGGGTTGTTGGCCGGCGTGATGGCGGCCGACGCCGTGGCCTGGGCTTTGGCCAGGGCCTGCACTTCCACGGAAAAGGTGGTCGGCTGGGTGCCGCCGATGGCGCTGGCGGTCACGAAGTTCTTGTCGGACGAGGTGGCCGTCACCGCGTTCCAGCCCGTCAGGCTGGTGAGCTTGCCCGCTGCGTCGTTGAGCGTGGACACCAGCGACTTGATCTGCCCGTAGGTCGAGATCTTGGTCTGCGTGGCCGCCGCCTGCAGCTTGAGCTTCTCTAGCGGCTGCTTCTCGATGGCCACCAGCTGCGAGACGATGTTCTTGATGTCCAGCCCGCTGCCTATGCCCAGGGATGAAATCGTCGCCATGGCGTGCTCCCGGCCGGCACCCGCGCCAGCCTAATTTGCGGGATTATGAGCAGCGCCAGCCGGCCTGTCACGCTGGATTTGGCGCGTGAACCGCCCACAATTCGCCTGCTCACACGCCCATATCGGCAAACGGGCTCACAACTTGAGCCCTGCCCGGCCAGCACCCCGCCGCTGGCCGCCCCTGCCCCGCTGTGTGCCCGTGCCGGACGCACGAAAAAACGGGCGCCGTCACCGGCGCCCGTTTCAGAGCAGGGCCTCAGCCGTTCAGCGCAGCAGGGCCAGCACGCCCTGCGGCAGCTGGTTGGCCTGCGCCACCATGGCGGTGGCCGCCTGCTGCAGGATCTGGGCGCGCGACAGGGCGGCCGTCTCCTGGGCAAAGTCGGCGTCCTGGATGCGGCTGCGCGCAGCCGACATGTTCTCGCTGGCCACCTGCAGGTTGGCAATGGCCGTGTCGAAGCGCGACTGCAGTGCACCGAGCTTGGCGCGCTCGCCGCTGATGAACTGCAGCGCCGAGTCCACGATCTTGAGCGCATCGGTAGCCTTGGCCACGGAGGTGATATCCAGCTCCTGCACAGCCTTCAGGGCAGACTGGCCATCGCCAATGATATTGGTATCGGGCGATGACACGCTGAACGATTTGTCCGAATCCAGCGTCAGATAGCCGGAGACAATGGCACTGTTATTCGTACTATCCAATGTGGCGGGTCCTGAGGCAGCCGCAAGCCCCCCGTTGCCGTCCGCATACATCTTGGTGACTGTGACATTTGCTCCCGACGGCAGCGCCGAGGCTCGCACAAGAATATCGTTGCCGGTGGCGTTGGTCAGGATGATGCCGGTTTTGTCTTCGTTGAGGGCGGCGGTCACGCCTGTCTTGGAAGACTGCTCGTTGATGGCCGAGACCGCCGTGGACAGCGCATCAGCACCAGTCTCTGCAGAAAGTGTGAAGGCAACGGAAATCTCCGCGCTGTTGTCCGAGCGCAGCGACAGGTTGTACGAACCGGAAGCGGAAAATTCCAGCTGCATATCGGTGCGAGCCATGGCCGTGACGCCCGTCTTGGCCGTGATGCCGTTGATCGCTGCCGCCACTTCTACCGCCGTACCTGATGCCTTAACGTCGATAGACCCGCTGCCCAGCGCGCCGTTGATCGTCACCGCTCCGCTAACCACTCCATTGCTCCCCCAAGCCAGACCAGACGTACCAGATGCAACAGCGACTCCGCTGGCAATCGTCTGGTTGTTGCCATACTGGCTGGTGCGCAGGTTGGCCGTGGCCGCCACGATGGTCTGCCCGGCGTTGGCACCCACCTGAAACTGGGCCGTGCCAAAGCTGCCGTCCAGCAGCTTCTGGCCGTTGAACTCGGTGGTCTGGGCAATGCGGTCCAGCTCGGCCACCAGCTGGCCCACTTCGCGGTTGAGCGCCTGGCGGTCGGAGGCGCTGTTGGAGGCGTTGGCCGACTGCACCGCCAGCTCGCGCACGCGCTGCAGGATGTCGCTGGCGGCTTTCATCGCCCCTTCGGCCGTCTGCGCCAGCGACACGCCGTCGTTGGCGTTGCGCACGGCCTGGTTCAACCCCCGGATCTGGCTGGTGAAGCGCTCCGAAATCGCCAGGCCGGCTGCGTCGTCCTTGGCGCTGTTGATGCGCAAGCCCGAGGACAAGCGCTGGATGGCCGTGTTCAGCGCGCTTTGGCTCAGGCCCTGGTTGCGCTGGGCGGTCAGCGAGCTGATGTTGGTGTTGATGATCGATGCCATTGCAAATCTCCTTGACAAACAGATGGCGTTGCCGCCAACCAGGACGCCAGCTGGCGCCGGCGACTCGATTCACCAGCAGCCACGTAGCCGCCGCTACCGGTGAATGGCGGGCCTGGGAAGGTCCGTTGTCTCGGATTTCGGCTGCCCCGCCATAAAACTTGAGCCCCAGTCGCGTAAACAACGCCACTTTGCACGGCTTTTTGCTGCGATTGCGCGGCACAAGCCCTCCGGCACCCGCTAGATACAGCTTATTTCGGCACCCCCAGCCGCAACTTGAGGGGCAAATGCGGCAGTTGGGCGGTTTTTTTCCTTTTTTTCGCACTTATAGGCCGCAGCCGGCTGCCCACAATCACCTCAACGCTGTGCCGTGTCCCTTCTGCTGAGCGCGCGCTCCATGGCATGCACCGGCCACCCGTTGGAGGCCACAACCCCGATTCATGAAGGAGTGATTTATGGCTGCCATCATCAACACCAACATCAGCTCGCTGACCGCCCAGCGCAACCAGGGCCTGAGCCAAAGCGCGCTGAACACGGCCATCCAGCGCCTGTCCTCGGGCTTGCGCATCAACAGCGCCAAGGACGACGCAGCCGGCCTGGCCATTTCGGAGCGCTTCACCAGCCAGATCCGCGGGCTGAACCAGGCCGCACGCAACGCCAACGACGGCATCTCGCTGGCCCAGGTGGCCGAAGGTGCCATGGGCTCGGCCAGCGCCATTCTGCAGCGCGTGCGCGAGCTGGCGGTGCAGTCGGCCAACGCTTCCAACAGCGCCTCCGACCGCCAGGCACTGAACCAAGAGGTGGGCCAGCTGGTGGCCGAGCTGGACCGCATTGCCCAGACCACCGAGTTCAACGGCCAGAAGCTGCTGGACGGCAGCTTTGGCACGGCCCAGTTTCAGGTGGGTGCCAACGCCGGGCAGACCATCGTGGCGGCCACGGCCAACCTGCGCACCAGCCAGTATGGCAACAACCAGACGATTGCCAGCGGAGTCGCCTCTGTTTCTGGCGCATCAGTGAGCTGGGGCAGCAATGGAGTAGCTAGCGGAACGGTGACGATCAACGGCGCGCTGGGCAGCGGCAGCGCCACCATCGCGGACAATATGACAGCCATGGCGGCCGCTACAGCAATCAACAGCCAGACTGACAAGACGGGGGTGCGCGCCTCGGCCCGCACCGAAGTACAGCTGGGTTTTAGCGCCTCCGGCTCTTACACGATTGCCCTGCAATCGGACAATGCGGCGCCGACCACGATTTCATTCGCGCTGACTGACACCACGGGGCCCGAATCCCTGTCGCGGGCGGTCTCGGCCATCAACGAGCAGTCCTCCAAGACAGGCGTGACCGCCGCACTCAACGAAAACAAAGACGGCATCATCCTGACCAATGCCACCGGCAACGACATCCTGCTGACACGCACAGTCGGAGCCGGAAACATCACCGTAACCAAGCTTTATGCCGACAGCACAGGCGCGCTGGTCGCGGAATCAGCACCATCGCCACTGGCGACAGACGGGGATACCGCCCTGGTCTCCGGCTACCTGACCTTCGACTCTGACAAATCGTTCAGCCTGGTTGGCGGCGCCGGCACCAACATCATTGCCGCCAACGAGCAGTCTGCCTTGAAGCCCGTTCAGGGGCTGGATGTCTCGACGTTCACCAAAGCCAACGACGCGCTGAAAACCGTGGACTCGGCGCTGGCTTTCATCAGCGGCGAGCGCGCCAAGCTCGGCGCCCTGCAGTCGCGCTTCGAGACGGCCATCTCGGCCCTGCAAATCACTTCGGAAAACCTGTCAGCCTCGCGCAGCCGCATCCAGGACGCAGACTTCGCCGCCGAAACCTCGGCTCTGTCGCGCGCCCAGATCCTGCAGCAGGCCGGCACCGCCATGGTGGCGCAGGCCAACCAGATCCCGCAGGGCGTGCTGGCGCTGCTGCGGCAGTAAGCAGGCATGGACGCACCACCTAGGACTGGGTCGACACTTAGCAAGCCGTTGAAAAACTGCTGCGACAGCCCATCTGTGGCGTTGCGCGGTGGTCGCTCCCTCGCCTATCCGCTTGATATGTCTCGGTCGCTGCTCGCCGTGTGCCTTGCATCTAACTATCCTCGCGCCGTTTTTCAACGGCCTGTTAGAGACCGGCTGTATGCGGTACTGTGCGCAGCGGGCTACAGCATCAGATGGCTACTGCGCTTGATCGCCTACAAGGTCGTCTCTTTCTTGTGAGCGATTTTTTGAGCCCGCAAACGATCGTCGCCGTAGCCGTGTCGTCGCTGGTCACGGCCATGCCCCAGCGCTCTGGGGTCTCAAAGGCCTAAGCGGCCCCAGCTGCAAGCATGCTCGCTGGCAAGCCACGCTTATGCTTGAAATGAATTTTTCAGGAGCGACCAAATAGAGTAAGGATCTTTTCGTATGCGAACCACTCCGGCCAATTCTGTATTCGTAACCCAACCATTTCTGCCGCCGCTGGAGGAGTTCATCCCATATCTGCAGCAGATCTGGGGCAATAAGATTTTGACCAATAACGGGCCTTATCATCAGGAGTTCGAGAAGAAGCTGGAAGATTACCTGGGGGTTAAGCACGTCTCCTTGTTTACCAACGCAACCATTGCATTGGTCACCGCCTTGCAGGCCCTTCGCATCACCGGCGAAGTGATCACCACTCCTTACAGCTTCGTCGCCACCGCTCACTCCCTGCTTTGGAACGGCATCAAACCTGTCTTTGTGGACATTGACCCAGTTACGCTCAACATTGATCCCGAGAAAATCGAATCTGCCATCACTCCGCAAACCACGGCAATTCTTCCTGTGCACTGCTACGGCCGTCCGTGTGACGTCGGCGCTATCCAAAAAGTCGCCGACAACTATGGATTGAAAGTGATCTACGATGCGGCTCATAGCTTTGGCGTTTTTGATACGGGCGGTAGCATTGTGCGCCACGGCGATCTATCCATCCTCAGTTTCCACGCAACAAAGGTTTTCAACACCTTCGAGGGTGGGGCAATCGTGAGTCCGGACGCCAAAACCAAGCGCCGCATCGATCATCTTAAGAACTTCGGATTTGTCGACGAGGTAACCGTCGTTGCACCAGGCATAAACGGAAAGATGAGCGAATTTAATGCCGCACTGGGCCTGCTCCAGCTAAAATATATAGATATTGCCATTGGTCGACGTCAACTGCTGGACCAGCGATATCGGTCCGGACTAGCGGACATTAAGGGCTTGTCCTGCTTACCGCCCATCGGGCACCGATCAAACTATGCTTACTTTCCCATCATGATCGGGCAAGAATTTCCCGTTTCTCGGGACGAGCTGTATCACCACCTCAAGCAGCATGGGATTCACCTCCGCAGATACTTTCACCCGCTTATCAGTTCTTTTCCTATGTACCGAGGACTTCCTTCTGCAGCCCCGGAGAATCTGCCAGCCGCCAGCAAAGCGGCCAACGAAGTTCTATGCCTTCCACTCTATCCAGCACTGCCTGAATCAGAGGTTGACAGAGTCATTCACATCCTGAAAGAAGCTAGCAAGGGGAATCTTGTCTCGCCGGGCCGGGGGGAAGAATATGGCCATGCTAACTGAAAAGCACCTCCTGGAGAAGGGCTTCCTGTCGGTCGGCAAGAACGTCTTGGTGTCAGATCGCGCCACGTTCTATGGGGTCAGCCGAATATCGATCGGAGACAACGTCCGTATCGATGATTTCTGCGTCATTTCCGCGGGCACCGGTGGCATCACCATCGGTAATCATGTCCACATCGCCTGTTTCTGCTCGCTAATCGGCGCCGCACGAATCACCCTTAGCGATTTCTCTGGCCTTTCGTCCCGTGTCAGCATTTACTCCAGCAGCGACGACTACTCGGGAAACGCCCTGACCAACCCTACCGTCCCAACGCAGTATACCAATGTACAACTCGGGGATGTTCTCTTGGGCAAGCATGTAATCGTCGGCAGCGGCAGCGTAATTCTTCCCGGCTGCACACTGGACGATGGGGCCGCAGTGGGCGCACTGAGCCTGGTGAACAAGGATTTGGCGGCCTTCGGGATCTATAGTGGTCACCCGGCACGTCGGATCGGCGAACGCAACCGACGCCTCCTGGACTTGGAAGCCGACTTACATCGCAGTACGGCTTGAACGTCCTGATCTCATCTCTCATGCACGCATAATGCGTTCCTGTCCTGTCTGCTCACAGAGCTTCCCGAATTTTCTGCCGCTTAGCGCCAGTTATTTCGAGACAGCCAATCAACTGCGTTCAGAATTTTCTCTGGACGACTTCGAAACCTTGAATCTCGGGCAATATCTCTGCCCTTGCTGTGGAGCGTCGGATCGCGACCGACTGTATGCACTGTTCATCCAGAATGTACTGCGACCGCCATGCGGCAGGACCCTGCGAGTTCTTGAAATAGCCCCGGCACCCGCACTCTCCAGGCTGTTGCGCGCGCTGCCGGCCACCAGCTATCGTTCGGCCGATTTGTGCTCTCCGCTGGCGGACGATCATGTCGACATCATGGACATGCATATCTATCAGGATGAGTCCTTCGATTTCATCATCTGCTCGCATGTTCTGGAGCATGTCCGCGATGACCGGCAAGCGATGCGTGAACTCCACCGTATCCTCAGCCCTGAAGGTTTGGCCATCCTGATGGTACCCATCTTGTTGACGGCCAGTCACACCGACGAGGATCCCGGCGAATCTGACCCGCAGTCGCGCATCCGCCGCTTCGGGCAGGATGACCATGTCCGCCTGTATTCTCGACAAGACTTTCTTGAACGCCTGCAAAGCGCCGGTTTTGTGGTGGAACAATGGACGCAGGCCGATTTCCCTGCCGCGAGTCATGCCCGCGGACTTTTTCGGCAACATGGCATCAACGAAGGAGCGGTACTTTATGTTGGCCGCAAGTCGGCGCCGCACGGAGCACATAGGGAAAATTCAGTGATGAAGATCACTTCTGCCGCTCTCCCAAAATCAGCGGGCAAGAACAAGGTTGAAACCACCATCGTCATTCCCGCCTACAAAAGCAAGTACTTTGAGGCCGCACTGCTCAGCGCCATCAGGCAGACTGCTCGCTCCCTGGAGATCCTGGTTAGCGACGACAGTCCCGACGACACGATCCGGGACATTGTGGCGCGCCACCGGGCAACTTCAGCCATTCCGATCCGCTACATGCGTAACACTCCTGCACTGGGGGAAGCCAAAAACCTGGCCCAGTGCATCGCTTTGGCGCAAGGCGAATTCATCAAGCCGCTTTATGATGACGACCTCCTCGCGCCCGAATGCGTAGAGCAACTGGTATCCGTCTTCAAGAGAGCACCGGATATTTCGCTGGCAAGTTCACGCCGCGGTTTGATTGGCCCGAATGGTGAGCCCATTGCGCCCACACTCCCCTATCGCTTCCCTTTTGATCGCAGTTCGATCGTGGACGGGAAGGATGTAACCGCTTTTCTATCCACTTACACCATCAACTTCATCGGCGAACCATCGTCCGTGATGTTCCGCCGAACACATGCGCTTGCCTGGGTCGAAACTGGCATATTCGTGATCGGCGATGAGGACATTCAATGGGTCGGCGATCTGGCGCTTTATGTCAAGCTGTTGCAGCTTGGCGATTTGGCAATGCTGGAAGACGAACTATCGAGCTTCCGGGTCTCACCGGAACAGTACAGTCAGTTGGCGCGCGACAATCCCGGCATCGGGAGTGCGGGACATGCCGCATTCAAACGCAAGGTCCGTGAGTTGGGCTGGCACCGCGAAATCCGGAAAGTCCAACTTCGCCCGCTGCACTCCCCGACCTTAGTCGAGGCATTCGATCTTTATGGCCGGCTGTCGCAACTCCAGGCCGAAACAGCGGCTACGCAAGCCAGAATTAGTTCTCCTAAACGACTGACCTACCATTCATGGTTTGAAAGTGGGCGCGTACTGGATAACCCGAAAGCATCGAAGCATCCCGAGCACTTCCGCCGCTTCATCCATCTCACGGTCTGCATCCGAACACAAGGCGACGATGCCCGCCTCGCACGCACCAGAGATTCACTCGCAAGGCAGCTTCGGCCCGCGGACAGCGTGCTGGAGCTTAGCCCCGATGAACCCTGGCTAACAGGAGTCGCCCCTCCTGGGAACTGGACCCTGCTGCTCTGCGAAGGCGACCTGCTTGAGAAAGACGCACTCCTGCTGCTGGAGCGCCGACTGACACAGGTCGATCAGGCCGTGTCATGCTTTGCCTACTTTGATCACGACGAGGTTGGACCGGACGGCATATTGCAGAACCCGCAGTTCAAACCTACGTTCAATCATGATCTGATGCTGAGCCTGCCCTATCACGGGCGAGCTATAGCAGTCCGAACAGACTGGGCGCGCGCGTACCTGCAGACCTGGACACCGTCGCAATCAGCCCTTGAGATGGCATATGGGCTGGCGTTGCAGGCGCTCGCATCCCGGGGCCCAGCTGCATTTGTAAGTATCCCAGCCCTGTTGGCACACCTCGATGTCGCAGTGCCAGCACTCTACGCAAACACCACATCCGCTTGGCAGCAACTGGCTTCGCTGCTTGCTGCGCATTTGGAACACGCCGCCCCCGAAGCACAAGTGCTCGAAGGCCCTGCCCCCGGTACTTTTCACGTCATTTATCCGCTGACGCGCACGCCACTGGTCAGCATCATCATCCCTACGCGCGACCAGTTGCCGCTGCTGCGCCGTTGTATCGAATCGCTGCTTGAAAAAACCGGGTACCAGAACTACGAAATCCTGATCGTCGACAACGACAGCCAAACCCCGGAAGCACGGGCTTACCTGCAGGGCCTGGCCCAGCTTGGGACCGACCGCATTCGTGTGCTGCCTGCTCCCGGGCCGTTCAACTTTTCCCGCATGAACAACTTGGCGGCACAGCAGGCCCGGGGCGAGCTCCTGCTGCTGCTGAATAACGACACCGCCGTGATACAGGGCGACTGGCTGGAACACATGGTGCGCAATGCGCTGCGCAAAGAGGTTGGCGTGGTCGGAGCGCGCTTGCTCTTTCCGGATGGCCGGCTGCAGCATGCCGGCGTCATCATGGGCCTGCGCGGGCCCGCCGACCATCCCCTGCTGGGGCTGGATGCACAAGCGCCGGGCTACATGTTCCGCGCGCAGCTGCAGCAAAACTTCTCGGCAGTCACCGCCGCCTGCCTGATGGTGCGCAAAGATCTGTACCTCGAGTTGGGCGGCCTGGATGAGGAGACTTTTGGCGTCAGCTACAACGACGTGGACTTTTGCCTGCGCGTTGGCCAGACCGGCAAGCTGATCGTCTGGACGCCCCTGGCTACCCTTGTGCACGAAGGCAGTGCCAGCCAGCGCGCCGATGTCGAAAGCTCAACGGTGGCGCAGAAGCAGGCCCGCTTCTCGCGCGAGCAGGCCGCCATGTACCAGCGCTGGCCAGAGGTGATTGCCAACGACCCGGCGTACAACCCCCATCTCTCGCTGGCCGAGCGCGGCTACGAGGTAGAGACCAACTCGGTACTGCGCTACAGCAAGTTTCAGGATTTGGGGCTGAGGCGGGTGCTGGCGTTCGCGGCGGACGATCAGGGCTGCGGGCAATATCGCATCATCCAGCCCATGCAGGCCATGCTCGATGCAGGCCTGTGCACCGGAGGCACTTCGCCAGAAATACTCTGGCCGAATCTGGCGCTGCGCAGCGGGGCCGATACGCTGGTCTTTCAGCGGCCGATCAGTGACCTCAGCCTGGACGCGCTGGAAGCGCTGCTGCCGCTAAGAAACATCCGAAAAGTGTTCGAAGTCGATGACAACCTGACGCGCATCCCGCTCAAAAGCATCCATCACGGGCAAATGCCTGCCGACCTGCGCAAACGCATCAACAAGGCCATCGGCCTGTGCGACCGGCTGGTCGTGTCCACCGAGCCGCTGGCCCACGAGCTGCGCAGCCTGTGCGATGACACACGTGTGGTGATGAACCGTCTGCCCCCCGCGATGTGGGGAAATCAGCCGCCCGTGCGCCCCGCAGCACAGGAACCGGGGCGCCGCAAGCCGCGCATCGGCTGGGCAGGCGGCATTAGCCACCGTGGCGACCTGGAAATGATTGCCGATGTGGTGCGCGAGCTGGCCAGCCAGGTGGAATGGGTGTTTTTCGGCATGTGCCCCGACAGCCTGCGCCCCTATGTGCATGAGTTTTACCCGGGCGTTGCCACCCTGCAGTACCCCCGCCGGCTGATGGAGCTGGCCCAGAGCTGGGATCTGGCCATCGCCCCGCTGGAGCTCAATGCATTCAACGAATGCAAGTCCAACCTCAAGCTGCTGGAATACGGCTGGTGCGGCGTGCCGGTGGTCTGCACAGACATCACTCCCTACCAGGGAAACTGGCCGGTTACCCGCGTCAAAAACCGCTACAAAGACTGGCGGGACGCGATTCTGGAGCTCGTTAACGACCTACCTGCCGCACGGCGGCAAGGCGCCGCGTTGCAAGACCAGGTCGTGCGTCACTGGACGCTCACCGGAGACCATCTGCAAAGCTGGTTTGAAGCCTGGGCAGTGTGACGGACAAAGCCGGAAATGAGGGGATTTCCGGCTTTTCATCACCAGTTACCCAGGACAAGCCTTCTGTAGGATTTTTTCCGACAGGGCGTCGGCGTCTGCCCGTCATCTGGCACAGCGATCTGCCGATTCAAGTTTGCTGGCAGCGGTTCAGAATCCGTTGCACAGCAAGACCTGCTTTCTGAACCCGCACCGCGCCGCCCAGGAGCCCGCCATGACCGACGAACAACTCAGTGCCGAAATCCGCGAAGCCAACCTCACGTACCTGATGCTGGCGCAGAAGCTGATCCAGCGCGACAAGGCCGAGGCGCAGTTCCGCCTGGGGCTGTCGGAGGAGTCGGCCGATCTGCTGGCGGCGCTGTCGCCGGCGCAGCTGGTGCGCATCGCCTCCAGCCCCATGCTGCTGTGCCGCTTCCGCATGGACGACGAGGTGGTCTGGAGCCTGCTGACCAACCACGGCACGCGCAAGGTGGACAACGACGCCACCACCCGGCTGCACGCCAGCATCGTGCTGGCCAGCCGCCATGCCGAGGCCGTCTGAGCCCAGCCTACCCCCGCACGGAGCACGCCATGGCCGCCGGAAAAAGTGTGTGGAACGAGTCGCGCCAGATCGAGCGCGCCGTCGAGCTGATCAAGCTGGGCGCGCGGCTGCAGGTGCTGGAGAGCGAAACCGACCTGTCGTATGAAAGGCTGCTGCGCCTGTACAAGGAGGTGGCGGGCAAGTCCCCGGCCAAGGGGCAGCTGCCGTTTTCCACCGACTGGTTTCTGACCTGGCAGCCCAATATCCACGCCTCGCTGTTTCTCAACATTTACGAGTACCTGAACAAGACCAGCACGCTCGACGGCATCGACGCCATCATGAAGGCCTACCGGCTCTACGCCGAGCAGATGGGCACGCTGGGCATGGAGCCGCTGCTGTCCATCACCCGCGCCTGGCGGCTGGTGCGGTTCGTGGACAACAACATGCTGGCGCTGACGAAATGCAGCCAGTGCGGCGGGCATTATGTGACCGAACCGTACGAGAACGCGCGCCACTATGTCTGCGGCCTGTGCAACCCGCCGGCGCGCGCGGGCAAGGGCAGCAGCGCCGGCGGCATCCTGCTGCACTGAATCGTCCGCGGCGTGAATTCCGTCAAACTAAGGGCCCGCCCGTGCCCTTTTTGCCGCCTTGCCCGGGCGTTGCCATCCCCTAGAATGGGCCGCACAATCCGTCCGCGCGTGCGCACACCCGTCACCAAGCGTCCAACAACATGCTAGTCATCGTCGGTTATGCCGTTGCCATGGGGTGCATCTTCGGGGTGTACGTCGTGCACGGCGGCAACATCAGCGTGATCCTGCACGCGCTGCCGTTCGAGCTGATCACCATTTTCGGCGGCGCGCTGGGCGCCTTCGTGGTGAACAACCAGCCCAAGGTGCTCAAGGCCACGGCCGCGGCGATTCCGCAGGCGCTCAAGGGTTCCAAGTACACCAAGGAGCGCTATCTGGAGCTGCTGGCCATGCTCTACGAGATCCTGCAGAAGGCACGCAAGGAAGGGCTGATGGCCATCGAAAAGGACGTGGAGAATCCGCACGAGTCGCCCATCTTCCAGAAGTTTCCCAATGTGGGCAACGACCACCACGTGGTGGAGTTCACCACCGACTATCTGCGCATGATGGTCTCGGGCAACCTCAACGCCCACGAGATCGAGGCGCTGATGGACTCCGAAATCGAAACCCACCACCAGGAGGCCCATGGCCCGGTGGCTGCCATCGGCCGGCTGGCCGGCGCGCTGCCGGCCTTCGGCATCGTGGCGGCGGTGCTGGGCGTGGTCAACACCATGGGCTCGGTGGGCCAGCCGCCGGCGGTGCTGGGCGGCATGATTGCCTCGGCGCTGGTGGGTACTTTCCTGGGCATTCTGCTGGCCTACGCGGTGGTGGAGCCGCTGGGCGGGCTGCTGGAGCAGAAGGCCCTGGACGCCAGCAAGGAGCTGGAGTGCATCAAGAGCACGCTGCTGGCCAGCATGCAGGGCTACAACCCGTCCACCGCCATCGAGTTCGGCCGCAAGGTGCTGTTCTCTACCGAGCGGCCGTCTTTCACCGAGCTGGAAAGCCACGTGCGCGGCAAGAAGTAAGCCCCGCCTGCTTGAGCACACCGCCCACCCGAGCCGCCCGCCATGGCCTCCGACGCCAAGAAGCTGCAGCCCATCATCGTCAAGAAGGTGAAAAAGGGCGGCCATGCGGCGCATGGCGGCGCGTGGAAGATCGCCTACGCCGACTTCGTGACGGCGATGATGGCCTTTTTCCTGCTGATGTGGCTGCTGGGCTCCACTTCCAAAGGTGACCTCAAAGGGCTGGCCGATTACTTTGCCTCGCCGCTGAAGGTGGCGATGACCGGCGGCAGCGGCGCCGGCGGCAGCCCCACCATCCTGACCGGCGGCGGCACCGACCTGACCAAGGAGGCCGGCCAGCCCAAGGAGGGGCAGGCCATCGATGCGATCAGCAAGCGCCGCGCCCAGGAACAGGCCCGGCGCGAAGCCGCGCTGGAAGACGCGCGCCGGCTGGCCGCGCTGGCCGCACGCATCAGCGCGGCCATTTCCAACAACCCGCGGCTCAAGCCCTACAGCCGGCAGATCATCCTGGAGACGACGCCGGACGGGCTGCAGATCCAGATCGTGGACGAGCAGGGCCGGCCCATGTTTGCCAGCGGCAGCGCGGTGGTGCAACCCTATATGCGGGAGATCCTGCGCGAGATCGGCGCGGCGCTGGCCGGCGTGGACAACCGCATCAGCCTGGACGGCCACACGGACCAGGCGCCCTTCGTCGGCGGCGCACAGGGCTACAGCAACTGGGAGCTGTCGGCCGACCGGGCCAATGCCTCGCGCCGCGAGCTGGTGGCCGCCGGCATGCCCGAAGACAAGCTGCTGCGCGTCACCGGCATGGCCGCCAGCACGCTGCTGGACCGTGCCAACCCGCTGTCGCCGGTGAACCGGCGCATCAGCATCCTGGTGCTCACGCGCGAGGCCGAGGAGCGGCTGCTGGGCGCCAACCGCCAGGCCGTGGGCGCCGAGGAAGAAGGCACGGCCCCATCGCCCTCCTCGCCCCCGCCGCCGCCCGCGCCCGGCGCCGCCGCGCCGGCTGCGCCGGCGCGCTGAACGCCGCGGCAGCCGCCCCATGCTGCAGACTTGCGATAATCCGCCCCCAACAGCGAACTGAAAGGCATGAGCCATGGCCAACGGACCCCGATTCCTGGTCGTTGACGACTTCTCCACCATGCGGCGCATCGTGCGCAACCTGCTCAAGGAATGCGGCTATGCGGACGCCGACGAGGCCGAGGACGGTGCGGTCGCGCTGAACAAGCTGCGCAACGGGCATTTCGACATGGTGGTGACCGACATCAACATGCCGAACATGAACGGCTTTCAGCTGCTGGCCGAAATCAAGAAGGACGAAAAGCTCAAGCACCTGCCGGTGCTGATGGTCACGGCCGAGGCGCGCAAGGAAGACATCGTGCTGGCCGCGCAGCAGGGCGCGGCGGGCTACATCGTCAAGCCCTTCACCAAAGCCACGCTGGAGGAAAAAGTCCAGCACATCCTCAAGAAAAACGGGCTGATCTGACCATGGAACCGAGCGCCTCTGCCACACATGCCGGGGAGGCCGCCCCGGACAGCCAGGATGTGCACCAGCGCATCGGCCAGCTCACCCGCCAGCTGCACGACGCGCTGCGCGAGCTGGGCCTGGCCGAAAAACTGCACGGCACGGCCGAGGAGCTGCCCGACGCCAAGAGCCGGCTGACCTACATCGCCCGCCTGACCGGCGAAGCCGCCGAGAAGGTGCTCAACCGCGTGGACCAGGCCAAGAGCCAGCACGACCAGATCGCCGCGCAGACGCGCCACATGATCGCGCTGCTGGTGGCCGACCCGGTGGCCGCCGTGGCCAAGGGCCACATCATGAATTTCCTGACCGACCTGGAAAAGGCCAACAAGGAAATCGACCAGCACCTGACCGAGATCATGATGGCGCAGGACTTCCACGACCTGACGGGCCAGGTGATCGCCCGCGTGGTCAACCTGGCCACCACCATCGAGCAGCAGCTGGTGGAGCTACTGATCCAGACCGCCCCGCCCGGCACCGCGCTGCACGCGCCCGCCGCAGCCGACCGCCCCAAGGCCGAAGGCCAGGGCCCGGCGCTGCAAGGCCCGGTGGTGGACCCCGGCAAGACGCCGGATGTGGTGACCAGCCAGTCCCAGGTGGACGAGCTGCTGGCGAGTCTGGGCTTTTAACCCCCTGCGGCGGAAGGGTGACGCACCCGGTGGCCCGGCGAAGCCGGTTCCACGGGGGCCCTGGCCTAGCGCCTCGCGTTTCATGCTCTTCAGGCGGGGCCCGATGAAGGCCGGAAATACCCGGCTTTTCATGCTTTAGCGGCAGACCTGGCTGACGACAATGGCGTGGACTTCAACGTCGCGCCGCCATGGAATCGAGCAGTCAGGACCGCAACTTACCCGCCTCGGCACGCAAGCTGCAGAAGGCGCGCGAGGAAGGCCAGGTTCCGCGCTCGCGTGACTTCGGCCACCTGGCGGTGCTCGGCGGCGGCGGCCTGACGCTGGTGGCGCTGGCGCCGCTGGCGTTCGGGCAGCTGCAGGCCGCCTTTGGCCGCCAGCTGGCTTTCGACGCGGCCACCGTGCAGTCGCCAGCGACGATGCTGGAGCGCCTGCAGGCGATGACGGCGCCGGCGCTGGCCATCTGCGTGGGCTTTGCGCTGATCGTCACCGCCCTGGCCGTGCTGGGCACGGTGGCCACCGGCGGCTGGGTGGCCACGCTCAAGCCGGTGATCCCGGATCTGTCGCGCATCAACCCGCTCAAGGGCCTGGCCGGCCTGTTCAGCAAGCGCAAGCTGGCCGAGGTGGTGAAGATCAGCTTCATCGCGCTGTTCATCTTCGCGCTGGGCGCGGCCTTCATCCACGCCACGCTGCCTTCGGTGGCGGCGCTGGTGATGCAGCCTTCGGCGCTGGCGCTGCAGCACATGCTGGGCTGGATCGTCGGCGGCGGCGCGCTGCTGCTGTCGGTGGTGCTGCTGGTGGCGCTGGTCGATGTGCCGTTGCAGATCTTCCTGCACAAGTCGCAGCTGAAGATGTCGCGCCAGGAAGTCAAGGACGAAGGCAAGGAGATCGAGGGCAATCCGCAGATCAAGGGCCGCATCCGCAGCCGCCAGCGCGAGATCGCGCAGCGCAGCAGCGTGCGCAAGGTGCCGCAGGCCGACTTCATCGTGACCAACCCCACGCACTATGCGGTGGCGGTGAAGTACGACGACAAGACGATGAACGCGCCGCGCGTCATCTCCAAGGGCGCGGACCTGCTGGCCTTCAAGATCCGCGACATCGCCCGCGCGCACGATGTGCCGGTGCTGCAGTCGCCGGTGCTGGCGCGCGCGCTGTACGCCCACGCCGAGCTGGACCAGGACATTCCGGCTGCGCTGTACACCGCGGTGGCCCAGGTGCTGGCTTACATCTACCGCCTCAAGGCCGCGATGCGCGGCGAAGGCCCGATGCCCGGCGAGCCGCCGCAGCCGCAGGTGCCGCCGGCGCTGGACCCGCTGCAGGCACGCGCCGCAGCCTGAGCGACCGACTGACCGAACCCGACGATGAACCCGCTGCTGCACAACCTGCAAGAACGTTTCGGCCGCCATGCCGCGCTGGTCAAGGGGCTGGGCGCGCCGCTGCTGGTGGTGACCGTGCTGGCCATGATGGTGCTGCCGCTGCCGCCCTGGCTGCTGGACATCCTGTTCACGGTGAACATCGCCGCCGCGCTGATGGTGATGATGGTGGCCGCGCACATGCTCAAGCCGCTGGACTTCGCGGCATTCCCGGCGGTGCTGCTGATCACCACGCTGATGCGGCTGTCGCTCAACGTCGCTTCCACCCGCGTGGTGCTGCTGCAGGGCCACACCGGGCCGGGCGCCGCCGGCAACGTGATCGAGGCCTTCGGCCACTTCCTGATCGGCGGCAATTTCGCGGTGGGCCTGATCGTGTTCGCCATCCTGGTGGTGATCAACTTCATCGTCATCACCAAGGGAGCCGAGCGCATTGCCGAGGTGTCGGCGCGCTTTGCGCTGGACGCGATGCCGGGCAAGCAGATGGCGGTGGACGCCGACCTGTCGGCCGGGCTGATCGACGAGAAGGAGGCCAAGCGCCGGCGCGAGGAAATCGGGCAGGAGGCGGACTTCTTCGGCTCGATGGACGGCGCTTCCAAGTTCGTGCGCGGCGATGCGATCGCCGGCATCCTGATCCTGTTCATCAACATCATCGGTGGCTTTGCCGTGGGCATGGCGCAGCACGGCCTGTCGGCCGGCCAGGCCGCCGACAGCTACATCCTGCTGGCCGTGGGCGATGCGCTGGTGGCGCAGATTCCGGGGCTGCTGATCTCGGTGGCGGCGGCCATGGTGGTTTCGCGCGTGGGCAAGGACCAGGACCTGCAGCGCCAGATCGTCAGCCAGATGCTGGTGTCGCCGCGCGCGCTGGGCATCACCTCGGGGGTGCTGGGCCTGCTGGGGCTGATCCCGGGCATGCCCAACCTGGTGTTCCTGTCGATGGCGGCGCTGCTGGGCTACGCGGCCTGGGTGCTGTCGCGCAAGCCGGCCGAAGCGGCCGAAGCCGCGCCACCGCCGCCTGCCCCGAGCGACGGCGAGGCCAGCTGGGACGACCTGCAGCCGGTGGACCAGCTCGGGCTGGAGCTGGGCTACCGCCTGATCGCGCTGGTGGACAAGAACCGCTCGGGCGACCTGCTCACGCGCATCAAGGGCGTGCGCCGCAAGTTCGCGCAGGAAGTGGGCTTTCTGCCGCCGCCGGTGCATGTGCGCGACAACCTGGAGCTCAAGCCCAGCGGCTACCGCATCACGCTGCGCGGCGTGGTGGTGGGCGAAGGCGAGGCTTTCCCCGGCATGTACCTGGCCATCAACCCGGGCGGCATCACCACGCCGCTGATCGGCACGGCCACCACCGACCCGGCCTTCGGCCTGCCGGCGCACTGGATCGACGAGCGCCAGAAGGAAGCGGCGCAAATGGCCGGCTATACGGTCGTTGATTCCGAGACCGTGATGGCCACCCATTTGTCACACTTGATGCAGGTGCATGCGGCCAAGCTGCTGAGCCGGACCGAAACCCAGCAACTGGTGGAACACGTGGCCAAGCAGGCGCCGAAGCTGATCGAGGAAGTCGTGCCCAAGCTGGTTCCGATCGCCGTGTTCCAGAGAGTGCTGCAGCTGCTGCTGGAGGAGTCGGTGCACATCCGCGACATGCGCACCATCATCGAGACGCTGGCCGAGCACGCCCCCACCATCAGCGACCCGGTGGAGCTGGCCAAGCGCGTGCGCGTGGCGCTGTCGCCGGCCATCGTGCAGCAGATCTATGGGCCGACGCGCGAGCTCAACGTGATCGCGATCGACCCGCCGCTGGAGCGGCTGCTGGTGCAGGCCCTGGCCAACCCGAACGGCCCGGCGCTGGACCCCGGCGTGGCCGACATGCTCACGCGCAATGCCGCCGAAGTGGCGATGAAGCAGGAGGAAGTGGGCGTGCCCGCCTGCCTGCTGGTGCCCGACGCCATCCGCAACGCGGTGGCGCGCCTGGTGCGCCGCGCCGCCCCGCGCCTGCAGGTGCTGGCGCACAGCGAGATTCCTGAAACCCACTCCATCCGCATCGGCCCGATCCTGCGAGGTGCCCTGACATGAACATCCAACGCTTCTACGCTCCCACGGCCCGCGAGGCCCTGGCCAAGGCCCGCATGGCTTTTGGCGACGGCACGCTGATCCTGTCCAACCGCCAGACGCCGCAGGGCGTGGAGGTGGTGGCCACCACCGAAGCCGAGCTGGCCGCGCTGGACCAGGCCGCCGCGCAGCCGGCCACCGCCCAGACCGCCACCCAGGCCGCGGCGAGCGCCACGGCCGCGCGCGCTGCGGCGCGCGGCAAGGACGAAGCCGCCGCGCGGGCCGCCACCACCAGCGTGGAGGAAGACACCGCGCAGCTGGCGATGAGCACACTGTCGTTCCAGGAATACGTGCGCGAGCGCATGCTGCAGCGCCGCCGCGAGGAGGCGCAGCGCAGCGGCGGCAAGCCGGCTCCCAAGGCCGGCTACACGGTGATCCCGCCGCCGCAGGACGCCCCGGCACCCGCGCGCAAGCCCGCGCCTGCCGCGACGGCGGCCGCCGCCGCGCCCCAGCCGGTGCCGGCCGTGGTGCCGCAGAGCCTGCTCGATGAAATCAGCTCGATGAAGGAGCTGATCGAGGAGCGCTTCAGCACCCTGGCCTGGCTGGGCCAGGCCAGACAGAACCCGATCCGCGCCAACCTGACGCTCAAGCTGATCCGCGCCGGCTATTCGCCCGCGCTGGCGCGCGCCATTCTGGAAAAGCTTCCCGAAGACAGCACGCCGACCGAAGCCATGCGCTGGATCACCGACGTGCTGCAGCGCAACCTCAAGACCGACGCCGACGGCCCCGCGCTGCAGGACGAAGGCGGGGTGTATGCGCTGGTGGGCGCCACCGGCGTGGGCAAGACCACGACCGCAGCCAAGCTGGCCGCGCTGTGCGCGCGCACCCATGGCGCGGCCAGCGTGGGCCTGATCACGCTGGACAGCTACCGTGTCGGCGCGCACGAGCAGCTGCGCGCCTACGGCCGCATGCTGGGCGTGGTGGCGCACGTGGCGCACGACCGCGCCGCGCTGCAGGACCTGCTGAACCTGCTGGCCAACCGCAAGCTGGTGCTGATCGACACCACCGGCGTGGCCCCGCGCGATCCGCGCAAGCGCGAGATGCTGGACATGCTGGATCTGCCGCAGATCCGGCGGCTGCTGGTGCTCAACGCCGCCGCCCATGGCGATACCCATGACGAAGCCGTAACCTCCTTCCGCGCCGCCGGCACGGCCGCGCCGCAGGCCGTGCTGACCAAGATCGACGAAGCCGTCAAGCTCGGCCCGGTGCTGGACGCCGCGCTGCGCCACCACCTGCTGCTGCGCGGCGTGAGCACCGGCCAGCGCGTGCCCGAGGACTGGGAACGCGCCGACGCCACCCAGCTGGTGCGCCTGTCCATGCGCTCGTGGGGCCGCTCGGCGCACGACCCGCAGCCGGGCGACCTGGGGCTGTATTTCGCGCCGCCCACTAGCCAGGGCGCAGGCGCCATGCAGGGGCTGCTGCATGCTTGAGACGGGTACCCACCAGGCCGCCGGACTGGCCGCCCTGGCCGCATGGACTGCGCACCGCCTGCCGCGGCTGGGCGCGCTGGTGGCGCACGGCGACAGCGCCAGCGAGCTGCCGCTGCTGTGGCAGCTGTGCGCGACCTGGACCGAGCTGGACTACCCGGTCGCGGTGCTCGACGCCTGCGCCCGCGAGTCCGACGCCACGCCGGGCCTGCTGCAGCTGCTGCAGGGCGAGGAGCTCGACGAGGCCAGCACGCTGGCGCAGGCCGGTTGGCCGGTGCTGCCGGCTGCGCTGGGCCTGAGCCGGCTGTGCCGGCTGCCGGGCAGCGACGAAGCCGCGCAGCGGCTGCGGGCGCTGCTCAGCCCTTTCGGCGGCTACGAGATGCTGGTGCTGTACGCCCCGGCCGCGTTGCTGACGCAGCTGCTGCCGCACAGCGGCCTGGCACCGCTGCTGAGCGTGGGCGCCGGCGCGCACTCGCAGCTGAGCGCCTACCAGACGCTCAAGCGGCTGTTGAACCCCGGCGGGCTGCGGCCTACCATAGTGAGCGTGATGGACGAAGACACCGAAACGGCGCAGCAGACCGGCGCCGCGCTGGCGCGCAAGCTGCAGTACTGCGCCCGTGAATTCCTGGCCTGCGAGGTACCGGCCCTGACGGTGTGCGGCAGCCGGCGCGAGCCGCTGCAGCGGCTGGCCCTGCGCAGCCTGGAGGAGGCGCTGCCGCCGCCGGCCGAAGCGGCCGCCCTGGCCGCCCCCCGTGCGGATCGTCTCTCTGCCGCGAGGAGCCTGTGATGTACACCGCCAAAGGCCAGCTCGACCGCGAGGCGCTGATCCGGCAGTACTCGCCGCTGGTGCGGCGCCTGGCGCACCACATGATGGCCAAGCTGCCGCCCAGCGTGCAGGTCGATGACCTGATCCAGGTAGGCCTGATCGGCCTGTCGGAAGCGCTGAACCGCTACGAGGCGCACCAGGGCGTGCAGTTCGAGACCTTTGCGACGCAGCGCATCCGCGGCGCGATGATCGACGAGCTGCGCGAAAACGACTGGATGAGCCGCGGCTCGCGCAAGAGCCAGAAGGAAATCGAAGGCGCGATGACGCGGCTGGAGCACCGCCTGGGGCGCGCGCCCACCGAGTCCGAGATCGCCGCCGAGCTGGGCCTGAGCCTGGCCGACTACCAGGCGCTGCTGAACAAGGTGCAGGGCACGCAGCTGGTCTATCTGGAGGACATGGCCGGCGGCAGCGAGGGCGAGGACAGCTTTCTGGACCGCCACATGGTGGACAGCGAGTCCGACCCCATGCAGCTGCTGCGCAACCAGCGGCTGCGCGCGGCGCTGGTGCAGGCCATCAAGTCGCTGCCCGAGCGCGAGCAGCAGATCATGAGCATGTACTACGAGCAGGACATGAACCTCAAGGAGATCGCCGCCGTGCTGGGCGTGACCGAATCGCGCGTGTGCCAGCTGCACAGCCAGTCCATCGCGCGGCTGCGCGCCAAGATGCGCCAGCATTGAAGCGGCATCTCATCTGAGATGCGCTCTCGCACGAACGGGCTGCCGTGGGGCAGCCCGTTGTCGTTGGAAGGCAAGCAATGCGGACGCTGCGCGGCGGGGCCGCTCAGCCTAGAAACGGCAGTTGAACAGGGCCAAGTGGGTTGTCAGGGCGTGGGCTGGCCAGGCGCGAGGACGCCGCGGGCTCGCCTGCCCGCAAGGACGAGCAACGCCGCCAGCGCGCGCCATGGCAGCGCAATCGGCCCTGTAGCGCCTTCACCCCTTGGGCGAAAGCCGCCTACACCCGGTTCGCCACCATCCGACAAGGCTGCAGGCAGGAAGGGCGCGGTCAACTGCCGTTTCTGGGCTTAGGGAAACGCTGATCAAGTCCCCGCGCTGCGGCGAGATCGTCCTGCGTGGGGC
>DAIUCJ010000026.1:0-47812 GCA_036846225.1 Hylemonella sp. | reverse complement strand
CTGCTGCGGTAGGCCATCTGCGGCGTTGCGCGGTGCTCGCTCCCTCGCCTATCCGGTCGATGTGTCTCGGTCGCTGTGCGCCGCGCGCCTTGCATCTGGCCATCCTCGCGACGTTTTTCAACGGCCTGTTAGGCCGGCTTGGGTGCGGAGGCAGCGCTGGCCTGCTGGGGATCGGGGTCGAAGCTGGCGCCGGGCGGTAGCTCCAGCCCCCGGCTGCCGGCGGTGGCGTGGTGGATGGGCGCGTGCAGCGCGCCGGCTTCGCGCGCGCGCTGGCCCTGGCGCAGATAGCGGTTGCGCTGCTGCTCGGTGCGCGGCAGGTAGCGGGCCAGTTCGGTCAGCGCCATTTCGTAGACGCCGCGCTTGAATTCGACCACCGCATCCAGCGGCACCCAGTAGTCGTTCCAGCGCCAGGCATCGAATTCGGGATGGTCGGTGGCGCGCAGGTTCAGGTTCCAGTCCTGCACCACCAGCTGAAGCAGGAACCAGATCTGTTTCTGGCCCTTGTAGTGGCCGCGTGCCTCGCGGCGGATGTAGCGGTCGGGCACTTCGTAGCGCAACCAGTCGCGGGTCCGGGCCACGATGCGCACGTGCTCGGGTTTGAGCCCGATTTCCTCACCCAGCTCGCGGTACATCGCCTGTTCCGGCGTTTCGCCCCGGTCGATGCCCCCCTGCGGAAATTGCCAGGAGTGGGTGCGGATGCGCTTGCCCCAGAAAACCTGGTTCTTCTGGTTGAGCAGAATGATGCCGACGTTGGGCCGGAAGCCGTCCCGGTCAAGCATAATCAACCCCAAATTTTTGAACTGAGTCCATTATGCACGGCCCCTGCCGTGCCAGCCAAGAGGACTCGCCCCTGCCGTTTTCCCTGACCATTCATGAAAGCCTCCCGATTCCTCGTCTCCACGCTCAAGGAAGCCCCGGCCGATGCCGAAATCGTCAGCCACCGGCTGATGATGCGCGCCGGCATGATCAAGAAGCTCAGCGCCGGCATCTACACCTACATGCCCATGGGCCTGCGCGTGATCCGCAAGGTCGAGGCCATCGTGCGCGAGGAGATGGACCGCGCCGGCGCCATCGAGCTGACCATGCCCGTCGTGCAGCCGGCCGAGCTGTGGATGGAGACCGGCCGCTTCGCCAAGATGGGGCCGGAGCTGCTGCGCATCAAGGACCGGCACGACCGTGACTTCGTGATCCAGCCCACCAGCGAGGAGGTGGTGACCGACATCGCGCGCCAGGAAATCCGCAGCTACAAGCAGCTGCCGAAGAACTTCTACCAGATCCAGACCAAGTTTCGCGACGAGCGCCGCCCGCGCTTTGGCCTGATGCGCGGGCGCGAGTTCATCATGAAGGACGCCTACAGCTTCGACCGCGATGCCGCCTCCGCCCAGCTCAGCTACCAGGCCATGGCCCAGGCCTACCGGCGCATCTTCGACCGCTTCGGCCTGCGCTACCGGGCCGTGGCGGCCGACAGCGGTGCGATCGGCGGCGACCTGAGCGAGGAGTTCCAGGTGATCGCCGCCACCGGCGAGGACGCCATCGTCTATTGCCCGGACAGCGACTACGCGGCCAACATCGAAAAGGCCGAGGCCCTGGCCCCGCAGGGGCCGCGGCCGGCGCCCGCGCAGCCCCTGCAGAAGGTGCCCACTCCGGGGCGCAGCACCTGCGCCGCGGTGGCCGAGCAGCTGGGTCTGCCGCTGAACCGCACGGTCAAGTCCATCGTGCTGGCCACCGACGAGATCAACGAGCGCGACGAGGTGGTGCGCACGCGCATCTGGCTGTTGCTGCTGCGCGGCGACCACGAGATGAACGAGGTCAAGGTGGGCAAGGTGCCGGGACTGGACCTGGGGTTCCGCTTCGCCACCGAGGCCGAAATCGTGGCCCACTTCGGCTGCAAGCCGGGTTATCTGGGGCCGGTGGGGCTGAAGCAGCCGCTGACCATCGTCGCCGACCGCGAGGTGGCCGTCATGGCCGACTGGGTTTGCGGCGCCAACGAGGCGGACTTCCACCTCACCGGCGTCAACTGGGGGCGCGATCTGCCCGAGCCCGACCACGTGGCCGACATCCGCAACGTGGTGGCCGGCGACCCCTCGCCCGATGGCAAGGGCGTGCTGGCCATCGAGCGTGGCATCGAGGTCGGCCACGTGTTCTACCTGGGCACCAAGTACAGCCGCGCGATGAACGCCACGTTCCTGGACGAAAACGGCAAGCCGCAGCTAATGGAGATGGGCTGCTACGGCATCGGCATCACCCGCCTGCCGGCTGCGGCCATCGAGCAGAACCACGATGAGCGCGGCATCATCTGGCCCGATGCGATCGCGCCTTTCACGGTGGTGATCTGCCCGGTCAACCCCGACCGCAGCGCTGAGGTGCGCGCCACCTCCGAACGCCTGTATGAGGAGATGCGCCGCGCCGGCATCGACGTGATCCTGGACGACCGGGGCGAGCGCCCGGGCGCGATGTTCGCCGACTGGGAGCTCATCGGCGTGCCGCACCGCGTCACGGTGGGCGAGCGTGCGCTCAAGAACGGGCAGGTCGAATACCAGCACCGGCGCGAAGCGGCGGCCACGGCCGTGCCGCTGGAAGGCATCGTGGCCTACGTGCGCGAGCGGCTGCGCGTCTAAGCGGGGAGGGCCGGCCGGTGCGCCAGCGTCGGCATCTGCTGCGCCTGCTGCCTGCGGTGGCGGCCTGGCCGCTGCTGGGCTGGCCGCGTCCGGGCCTGGCCGGCGCGCAGATCGAAGAGCCGCTGGCCGATTCGGTGCGCACCGCGCTCAGCGCCGCCGTGGCCAACCAGGCGCCGCCGGTGCCGGAGTTTGCCGACACCGAATCCCGCATGGCCTATGTGCGCTGGCTGGTGGCGATGAGCGAGCGGCTCAAGCCGCGCAAGCCCGACGGGGTGGCGCGGCGCGAGTTTCTGCAGACCGTCTGGTACGAGAGCCGGCGCGCCGGACTGGAGCCCTCGCTGGTGCTGGGGCTGATCCAGGTGGAGAGCAATTTCCGCAAGTTCGCCATCTCCAGGGCCGGCGCGCGCGGCTACATGCAGGTCATGCCGTTTTGGGCGCGGCTCATCGGCGACGGCGACGCCAGCAAGCTGTTTCACCTGCAGACCAATCTGCGCTTCGGCTGCGTGATCCTGCGCCACTACCTGGACCGCGAGCGCGGCGACCTTTTCATGGCGCTGGGGCGCTACAACGGATCGCGTGGCAAGCCCCAGTATCCGAATGCGGTGCTGGCCGCGCAGAAGCAGTGGCTGCATCACGAGCCGCAGCCGCGGCCGCGGGTCTGAGATGCAAGGCGCTGCCGTTTCCAGCTTCGGCCCCGGTGCCGCGCCATCGACGCCGGCTCATCCGGCGTTGTCGCAGGGCTGGGCGGCTGACTCGGCGGGCAGGCGGGTGACCATGACCTGGTCGATGCGGTAGGCATCGACGTCGATGACCTCGAAGCTGTAGCCGCCCCAGTGCACGCGGTCGGTGCGCCGGGGCACGCGGCGCAGCATCACCATCAGGAAGCCGGCCAGGGTGTCGTAGTCCTGCGGTTGCGGCAGCTCGTCCAGATCGAGCGCGCGCTGCACTTCCGCCATCGGGGTGATGCCGTCGATCAGCCAGGAGCCTTCCTCGCGCTGCACGATCAGCGCTTCGGCCGCTGGCGGCACCAGGTCGCCCATGACGGTGCTCATCACGTCGTTGAGCGTGACCACCCCCACCACCAGGCTGTATTCGTTGACGATGACGGCGAAGTCTTCACGGGCCTGCCGGAACTGCTCCAGCACCTCGGCCAGCGTCAACCGGTCGGGCACGACCACGACCTTGCGCAGCAGTGCCGGGTCGTCCAGCCGGATGGGCTGGTTGTTCATGACGCGCTGGAACAGGTCTTTGGCGTCCACATAGCCGATCACGTGGTCGATGTCACCGTCGCAGACCGGGTAGGTGGAATAGGGCTCGGCGGCGATGCGCGCGCGCACGATGGCGTCGCTGTCGTGGCGGTCGAACCAGGCGATGCGGTCGCGCGCCGTCATGGCGCTGCTGACGGTGCGCGTATCCAGCTCGAACAGGTTGGCGATGACCTGCTGCTCGCCCGGGTCGAGCACGCCGGCCTCGGCGCCGGCTTCGGCCAGCGCCAGGATGTCATCGGGCGTGACGCGCTCGTCGCGCTGCATCGGCAGGCCCAGCAGCCGAAACAGCCCGTCGGTGAGCCGGCTGTAGAGCCACACCACTGGCTTGAACAGCGCCATGCACACCCGCATCGGCCGGTGCAGCCGCAGGGCCAGGCGCTCGGGCTCCACCATGGCCAGCCGCTTGGGGAACAGGTCCGAGAAGACGATGAACAGCGAGGTCACGACCGCAAACGACAGCAGAAAGCCCGTCGTGGCGGCATAGGGCTCGGGCAGCCAGTGTGCCAGCAGCCGCTGCAGCGGCGGACCCAGCGCGCCTTCGCCGACGATGCCGCCCAGGATGGCGACGGCGTTTTGGCCGATCTGCACCACGGTGAAGTAGTGCCCCGGCTCGGTCTGGGTCTGCAGCACGGCGGCCGCGCGCGCGTCGCCGTCGTCGGCCAGCTGCTGCAGCCGCAGCCGGCGCGAAGCGGCCAGCGCCAGCTCGGCCATCGAGAAGAAGGCGCTGGTGGCGATCAGAACCGCGATGAGGAGCAGGCTGTGGGTCAGGCTCATGTCGATGCCGCGCCCGCCAGGACTGAGGCGGGCGCAGCCGGCCGAGTGTAGCCGGGGCGCGGCGCGACCGCGCCCGCGCGGGCTACTGGATGAAGCCCACCCGGGGCTTGCCGCCGGCCGGCCGGGGCAGGTCTTCGGCAAGGATCTGGTCGCGCTCGGCCAGGCGGGCATTGCCAAAGCCGGTCATCAGCGCGCGGCGCATCTCGCGCGGGGCCAGCTCGGCCAGCAGGTCCAGCACATCCTCGGCCGGCTCGGGCACGAAGCGCTCGCCCCAGCCGTGTTCGGCGCGGATCGCGCGGTACAGCCGCAGCGCGATGGCACGGGCCTGCTCGCGCGTGGGGGCCGGTACCTCGAACACGTTCATGCGGTTGAGGATGGGCTCGGGGATGGCGCGCTCGTCGTTGGCCGTGGTGATCCAGATCACCTGGCTGGCGTCCAGCGCCACCTCGGCGAACTCATCGACGAAGGCCTGCGCGGTGTCGTGCTCCAGCAGGCTGTAGAGCGCGCCCAGCGGGTCGTACTGGGCGTCGCTGCTGGCCTTGTCGATTTCGTCCACGACGATGACCGGGTTGGCGTACTGGCCATCGACCAGCGCCTCGAACACCTTGCCGGGCCTGGCGCCCTTCCATTGCGAGGACGAACCCGACAGCAGCCAGCCGGCCGTCATCGAGCTCATCGGCACCAGGCTCATGCCGGTGCCCAGCAGCGCCGCGAGCTGGCGCGCGAAATGCGTCTTGCCGATGCCCGGCGGCCCTAGCAGCAGCATGGGGGTGACTTCCAGGCCGTCGCGGCTGTCCTGGCTCAACGCCACATGGCGCTTGACGTCGTCCAGCACCTCGGTGAAGTTGGGCAGGTCGTCGTACAGCGCGCTCATGTCGGGCACGCCGGCGGGCTTGACCTGGAAGCGCTCGGGCCCGCGCTCGAGCATGCGCTGGTAGGTACTGCGCAGGCTTTCGTGCTCGCGCTCGGGCAGCTTGGCCAGCTTGCGCTCGACTTCCTCCACCTGAAAGACGGTGCGCATGCGGGCAATCGGCAGGCGCAGGGCCTGGGGTTGCGGAACCAGCGTGTGCGATTGCATCGATACCACTCCGTGCAGGAACAGGAACGCTCGAAAATATTCAAGCACAAGCCATGCCCGGCCTCAAGATGGGGATCGCGCGAACAGCGGGGCGGCTGCGGGCCTGTTGCGGCCCAGGTGGCGCGCAGCAGCACCAGGGTGCAGCCGCCGCGCCCAAGAAAAACGCCGGCTGCGCGAGCCGGCGTGGCGGTGCTGGGGGCGCGCGGGCCCGATCAGGCGGCCGTGCCCAGCAGCTTTTGCAGCTCGCCGCTTTCGTACATCTCCATCATGATGTCGGAGCCGCCGATGAATTCGCCCTTGACGTAGAGCTGCGGAATGGTGGGCCAGTTGCTGTATTCCTTGATGCCCTGGCGGATGGCGTCGTCTTCCAGGACGTTGACCGTCCTGATGCGCTTGGGATCCACCCCGCAGGCCTTGAGAATCTGCACCGCGCGGCCCGAGAAGCCGCACATCGGGAAGCTGGCCGTGCCCTTCATGAAGAGCAGGATGTCGTTGTTCTTGACGAGTTCGTCAATGCGCTGTTGGGTGTCGTTCATGGTCGTATCCTGATGCACAGGCGCCGATTATTTCACCGATGGATTTCCCTGTCCGAACCGCCCCCCACTGCAGCGCTCGATGCCGGCCAGGTCGCGGCGCGACTGCACCGCGCTGAAGCCGGCCTGCGCCAGCAGCGTGCGCACGGCCTGCGCCTGGTCCCAGCCGTGCTCCAGCAGCAGCCAGCCGCCGGGCTGCAGATGGGCCGGGGCCTGCCCCACGATGGTGCGGATGGCATCCAGTCCGTCGGCGCCGGCCACCAGCGCCAGCCGCGGCTCATGGCCCAGCGCGTCCAGATGGGGGTCGCCCTCGGCGATGTAGGGCGGGTTGCTGACGATGAGGTCATAGCGCTGCCCCTGCTCCTGTCCGTGCAGCCAGTCGCCCTGCAGCAGCCGGATGTCCAGCCCCAGGCGCCGGGCATTGGCGGCGGCCACGGCCAGCGCATCGGCGCTGGCGTCCAGGGCCGTGACGCTGCAGTCGGGCCGCTGGGACTTGAGCGCCAGCGCGATGGCGCCGCTGCCGGTGCCCAGGTCCAGCACCCGCGCGCCGGGGCGCTCGCGCAGCAGCTCCAGCGCCCAGTCCACCAGGGTTTCGGTGTCGGGCCGCGGGTCCAGCACGCGGGCGTCCACCTGCAGGCTCAGGTCGTAGAACTCGCGCGTGCCTGTCAGATAGGCCAGCGGCCGGCCGGCCGCGCGCAGCCGGGCCAGGTGGATGTAGCGTTCCTCCACTGCCGGCGGCAGCACCTCGTCGTCGTGCGTCAGCAGCCAGGCCCGCTCGGTCAGCGGCCGTTCCCAGGCGTGCAGCAGCAGCAGCTGGGCGTCCAGCCGCGCCAGCCCCAAGGCGGAGCAGGCGGCGGAAAGGGCTTGCTGCACGTTCATCGCTGCTACTGAAAATGTAGCTGGATTGTAGCGCCAGGCAACGGCGCGTGCCCAGTTTTTCTGCTCAGGCCGCAGGGCCCTGCAGCGCGGCCAGCTGCTGGGCTTCGTGGGCGTGGCGCAGGGCCTGCACCACTTCGTCCAAGTCGCCGTCCATGATCTGGTCCAGCTTGTACAGCGTCAGGTTGATGCGGTGGTCGGTCAGCCGCCCCTGCGGGAAGTTGTAGGTGCGGATGCGGTCGCTGCGGTCGCCGCTGCCGATCAGGCCCTTGCGCAGCGCCGCGTCCCTGGCCGCCCGCGCCTGGCGCTCCATGTCCTGCAGCCGCGCGGCCAGCACCTGCAGCGCCCGGGCCTTGTTGCGGTGCTGGCTGCGGTCGTCCTGGCACTCGGCCACGATGCCGGTGGGCAGGTGGGTGATGCGCACGGCCGAGTCGGTCTTGTTGACGTGCTGGCCGCCGGCGCCGCTGGCGCGGAACGTGTCGATGCGCAGGTCCGCCGGGTTGATCTGCACCGCCTGCGCCTCGTCCGGCTCGGGCAGCACGGCCACGGTGCAGGCGCTGGTGTGGATGCGGCCCTGCGCCTCGGTCACCGGCACGCGCTGCACGCGGTGGCCGCCGGATTCGAAGCGCAGGTCGCGATAGACGTGGTCGCCGGCGATGCGCAGCACCACCTCCTTGTAGCCGCCCAGCTCGCTGGGCGACTCGCTGACGATCTCGGTCTTCCAGCCGCGGCGGTCGGCGTAGCGCGTGTACATGCGCAGCAGGTCGGCGGCAAACAGGGCCGACTCGTCGCCGCCGGTGCCGGCGCGGATTTCGACAAAGGCGTTGCGCGCGTCGTCCGGGTCTTTGGGCAGCAGCAGGCGCTGCAGTTCGTCCTGCAGCTGCGCCAGCTCGGACGTGGCGGCAGCGATTTCTTCCTGCGCCATCGCCGCCATGTCGGGGTCGGCCAGCAGCTCGCGGGCGGCGGCCAGGTCGGCCTCGCGCTGGCGGTAACGGGCATAGCGCGCGGCGATGGTGGCCACTTCGCTGTGTTCGCGCGACAGGGCGAGGAACTGCTCCATGTCGGCCATGATGTCCGGGCGCGACAGCAGAAAGTCCAGTTCATCCAGGCGCTGGGCGTAGCGGTCGAGTTGCTGGCGCAGAAAGGGCTGCATGGGAGGGTCGTCGGTGTCGATGCGGGTCAGGCGGGGGGGGCTGCCGGCGGCACCAGCGCTCTGGGCGTCGCGCGGGCAGGGCCGGCAGCCTGGGGCGGCTCGGCGCTAGCGCTCTTTGCGCAGGAAGAAGTGCTGGATGGCCGCGCTGGCGCGCTCGCGCGCGGCGGCATCGCCCGCGTGCAGCTCGGCCAGCGCGCCGTGCAGCATTTTCTGCGTCAGCCCCTTGGACAGGGCCTCGAGCACGGTGTCGATGGACTCGCCTTTGGCCAGCAGTTTGCGGGCGCGGGCGATCTCGGCTGCGCGCCACTCCTCGGTCTGGGCCTGCAGCTGCTGGATCAGCGGCACGCTGCGGCGCTGCTCCAGCCAGTGCAGAAAGCTCTGCACCCCGGCGTCGATGATGACTTCGGCCTGCGCCACCGCGGCCTGGCGCTGGGCCTGGCCGGTCTGCACCACCGCGGCCAGGTCGTCCACGGTGTATAGATAGACGTCCGGCAGCTGCTTGACTTCGGGCTCGATGTCGCGCGGCACGGCCAGATCGACCATGAACATCGGCCGGTGCCTGCGCATTTTCAGCGCCCGCTCTACCGCGCCCAGCCCGATCAGCGGCAGGGTGCTGGCGGTGCAGCTGATGACGGCGTCGAACTCATGCAGGCGGCTGGGCAGCTCGGCCAGGCGCATCACCTCCGCGCCGAAGCGGCTGGCCAGCTTCTCGCCGCGGTCCAGCGAGCGGTTGGCGATCACCATCGCGCGGGGCATTTTGGCTGCGAAGTGGGTGGCCGCCAGCTCGATCATCTCGCCGGCGCCGACAAAGAGGATGCGGATCGCGCGCAGGTCCTCGAACAGGTTGCCGGCCAGGCGCACGGCGGCGGCGGCCATGCTGATGGAATGCGCGCCGATGTCGGTGCTGCTGCGCACCTCCTTGGCCACGGCGAAGGAGCGCTGGAACAGCTGGTTGAGCGTGGTGCCCAGCGCGCCGGCCTGCTCGGCCACGCGCACGGCATCCTTCATCTGGCCCAAGATCTGCGGCTCGCCCAGCACCATTGAGTCCAGCCCGCTGGCCACCCGGAAGGCGTGGCGCGCGGCCTGTCCGTCTTCAAGCATATAGGTGTGGGCGCGCAGCGCCTCGGCCGGCACGCCACCGCTTTCGGCCAGCCAGGCCAGGGTGCGCGGCAGATCGGGGCGCTCGCCGGCGCAGTAGATCTCGGTGCGGTTGCAGGTGGACAGAATGGCCGCCTCCGGCTCGTGCGCCAGCGCGCGGCGCAGCCCCTGCAGGGTGGCCGGGATCTGGTCCAGGGCAAAGGCAAAGCGGCCGCGCAGATCGAGCGGCGCCGTTTGGTGGTTGATGCCCAGGGCCCAGACAGACATGGCCGGATTATAAAATTGCCCGTTTCTTCCGGCCCTAGAGCGAGCGCTCACGTGCCCTATGGCACCTTCGCGCCCATGACTTTGCAGGACATCGTCTGGCATCTGCTGAATTTCGCCGCCCCCGCGCTGGCGCTGGCCGTGCTGCTGCCGGCCGCCAGTGCGCTGCTGCTGCGGCCGCGCGCGCCCTGGCTGCCCTGGTGGGCGCAGATGCTGGCCAATGCCGCGCTGGGCACGCTGGCGCTGCTGGCTGCGCTGGCCTGGCTGGGGCGTGACGGCAAGATGCTGGGCTACGCCACGCTGGTGCTGGTGCTGGCCGCGGCCCAGTGGTGCTGGGTGCGCGGCTGGCGGCGCTGAGGTGCACTGCGGCAGCCGTGCGATGTGGCGGCCGTGCGGCGCGGCAGGGGGCACAGCCGGCCCGGCTTGGGGCGGATGCTCAGTCCGGCCGGAACAGGTCCACCCGGTCGGTGATCAGCCCGTCCAGCCCCAGCGCCCACAGCGCCTGCGCGGTGGCTTCGTCGTTGACCGTGTAGCTCAGGCAGCGCAGAGCGGCCTGCCGGGCCTGGGCGACGGTCTGCGCGTTCCACAGCGGGTAATGGCAGACCACCGCCACGCAGCCCAGGGCCTGGGCCGCGTCCAGCCAGCCGGGGTGCGGCGCATGCAGCAGCAGCCCGCGCGGCAGCTGCGGCGCGCCGGCGCGGGCCCCTTCGAGCGCGGCAGGCTGGAAGGAGGTGAGCAGCGGCGGCACCGCGGCGTCGCGCCACAGCGCCGCTGCCGCCCGGGCCACCGCCTCGCCGGTGTGGCGCTCGCTGCCCGGGGTGGGCTTGATCTCGATGTTGAGCAGCAGCCCGTTGGCCCGGCAGTAGGCGGCGATGGCCGCCAGCGTGGGCAGCGGCTCGCCGGCATAGGCCGCGGAATGCCAGCGGCCCGCATCCAGCTGCGACAGCGCCGCCCAGGGCAGAGCCCCGGCCGTGCCCTGGCCGTTGGTGGTGCGCTCCAGCGTGGCGTCGTGCAGCAGAAAGGGCACGTCGTCGGCGCTGAGCTTCACATCGCACTCGAACATGCGGTAGCCGTGCTGCGCGCCCAGCCGGAAGGCGGCCAGGGTGTTCTCCGGCGCCAGCGTGCCCGCGCCGCGGTGCGCGATCCAGCGCGGATAGGGCCACTCGGGCAGGGGCGCGCTCACAGCCTGCGCCCCGTGCTGCGGTCGAAGCGGTGCAGGCAGCCGGGCTGCGGCTGCACATGCAGCGTGTCGCCCGGCGCCGGCGGCGGGCCGGCGCGTTCATCGACGCGCACGATCAGCGGCTCGGCTGCGACCCGGGTGTAGAGCAGCCGCTCGGCGCCCAGCATTTCCACCGCCTCGACCTGCACGGTCCAGCCATCGGGCGCCGGCTGCGGCACGATGCGCAGATGCTCGGGCCGCACGCCCAGCAGCGTGCCGGCCTGGACATGGGGCGCTTCGGCCAGCAGGTTCATCGGCGGCGCGCCGATGAAGCCGGCCACGAAGGTGGTGGCCGGGCGGTGATAGACCTCTTCGGGGGTTCCGAACTGCTCCATGCGGCCTTCGTTCATCACGATCATGCGCTGCGCCAGCGTCATCGCCTCCACCTGGTCGTGGGTGACGAACAGCGAGGTGATGCCCAGTTCGCGGTGCAGCTTCTGGATTTCGATGCGGGTCTGCGCGCGCAGCTTGGCGTCCAGATTGGACAGCGGCTCATCGAACAGGAAGACCTGCGGCTCGCGCACGATGGCCCGCCCCATGGCGACGCGCTGGCGCTGCCCGCCTGAGAGCTGACGGGGCTTACGCTCCAGCAGGTGCGTGAGTTCCAGGATTTCGGCCGCGCGCTGCACGCGGCGCTGGATTTCCTCGCGCGGCAGCTTCTTGATCTTCAGGCCATAAGCCATGTTGTCGTACACGCTCATGTGCGGGTACAGCGCGTAGTTCTGGAACACCATGGCGATGTCGCGCTCGGCCGGCTCCAACCGGTTGACCACCCGTTGCCCGATGGCGATCTCGCCGCCGGTGATGTCCTCCAGTCCGGCCACCATGCGCAGCAGCGTGGATTTGCCGCAGCCCGAGGGGCCGACGATGACGACGAATTCGCCATCGGCGACCTCGGCGCTGACGCCGTGGATAACCGGCTGGGCCCGGGTGCCATGGCCGTAGTGTTTGACGACGTTGCGCAGCGAAAGAGAGGCCATCGGAAAGGTCGATCGTGTGTCGTTGTTGCTATTTCTCGCTGTCCACCAGGCCCTTGACGAACCAGCGCTGCATCAGCAGCACGACCAGCGCCGGCGGGATCATGGCCAGCATGGCCGTGGCCATGACCACGTTCCATTCGGTATAGGCCTCGCCGGCGATCATGCGCTTGATGCCCATGACCACCGGCGTCATGCTCTCGCTGGTGGTCACCAGCAGCGGCCACAGATACTGGTTCCAGCCGTAGATGAACTGGATGACGAACAGCGCCGCGATCGAGGTCGCCGACAGCGGCAGCAGCACGTCCTTGAAAAAGCGCATCGGGCCGGCTCCGTCGATGCGGGCGGCCTCCACCAGCTCGTCGGGCACGGTCAGGAAGAACTGGCGGAACAGAAAAGTGGCCGTGGCCGAGGCGATCAGCGGCACCGTCAGCCCGGCGTAGCTGTCCAGCAGGCCCAGGCTGGCGACCACTTCGTAAGTGGGGGCTATGCGCACCTCCACCGGCAGCATCAGCGTCACGAAGATCATCCAGAACACCAGGCCGCGCAGCGGAAAGCGGAAATACACGATGGCAAAGGCCGACAGCAGCGAAATGGCGATCTTGCCCACGGCGATGACCATGGCCATCACGAAGCTCACCCACAGCATCCGCGCCACCGGCGCCTTGGTGCCGCCGTATTCGCTCTGGCCGCCCAGCAGGGCGCGGCGGTAGTTGTCCAGCAGGTGCTCGCCCGGCACCAGCGACAGCGGGTGGCTTTGCGCGATCTGCTCGGCCGACTGGGTGGAGGCCACGAAGGTCACATAGACCGGGAAGGCCACGATCAGCACCCCCAGCACCAGCACCAGGTGAGACAGCAGCGTCAGCGCGGGACGGCGTTGGATCATCTCAGTACTGCACCTTGCGCTCGATGTAGCGGAACTGCACCACCGTCAGCGCGATGACGATGGCCATCAGCACCACCGACTGCGCGGCCGAACCGCCCATGTCCAGGGCCTTGAAGCCGTCGTAGTAGAGCTTGTAGACCAGGATGGCCGTGTCCTTGCCCGGGCCGCCCTGCGTGGTGGCATCGACGATGGCGAAGGTGTCGAAGAAAGCATAGACCACGTTGATCACCAGCAGGAAAAAGGTGGTGGGCGACAGCAGTGGAAACACGATGGTCCAGAAACGCCGCCAGGGGCCGGCGCCGTCGATGGCCGCGGCCTCCACCAGCGAGCGCGGAATGGCCTGCAGCCCCGCCAGGAAGAACAGGAAGTTGTAGGAAATCTGCTTCCACACCGCGGCCACGACGATCAGCGCCATCGCGTGCCGGCTGTCGAGCAGGTGGTTCCAGTCCAGGCCCAGGGCGCGCAGCGTGTGGCTGACCACGCCGATCGACGGCGCGAACATGAACAGCCACAGCACGCCGGCTACCGCCGGCGCCACCGCGTAGGGCCAGATCAGCAGCGTCTTGTAAACGGCTGCGCCGCGCACCACCCGGTCGGCCATCACCGCCAGCAGCAGCGCCAGCGCCAGCCCGCTGGCGGCCACCAGCAGCGAAAACACGGCCGTGGTCTGGAAAGAGGCCAGATAGGTCGGGTCGTTCCAGAGCTGGCGGAAGTTGTCCAGGCCGACGAACTCCACCGACGCGCCGAAGGCGTCCTGCTGCAGCACGCTCTGGAACAGGGCCTGGGCGGCCGGCCAGAAGAAAAAAACCAGCACCACCGCCATCTGCGGCGCGATCAGCACCCAGGGCAGCCAGGCCGAACGAAAGCGCACGCGCTTTTCCATCGGGCGCTTCCGTTCAGGCGATGGGCTGCTGCCGGCGCGCGGCGGCGCAGGGGCGGGGCCGCCGCGGCGGACGCTTAGCTGCGGTTGGCACGCTGGAAGCGCTCCAGTTGCTCGTTGCCGCGGCGAATGGCCGACTCCAGTGCCTCGCGGGCCGACTTCTTGCCGGCCCAGATCTGCTCGGTTTCCTCATCGATGATGGTGCGGATCTGCACGAAATTGCCCAGCCGGATGCCGCGCGACTTGTCGGTGGTCTTGCGGATCATTTGCGTGACCGATACGTCGGTGCCCGGATTCTGCTTGTAAAAGCCCGATTTCTCGGTGGCCTCGTAGGAGGCGATGGTCACCGGCAGGTAGCCGGTGCGCTGGTGGCTGGCCGCGGCCACGTCGGTCTTGGACAGGTAGGCGAAGAACTGGGCCACGCCTTTGTATTCCGCCGGTTTCTTGCCGGCCATCACCCACAGGCTGGCGCCGCCGATGATGGTGTTCTGCGGCGCGCCGGGCACGTCCGGGTAATAAGGCAGGGTGGAAATGCCGGAGGCGAACTTGGCATTACGCTTGATGTTGCCGTACAGGGCCGAGGAGCCGGTGATCATCGCGCACTCGCCTGAGACGAAGGTGCCGTCGGCCGCGTTGCCCCGGCCTTTGTAAACGAACAGGCCCTGCTGCGCCATGTTGGCCAGGTTCTCGAAGTGGCGCACGTGCAGCGGCGTATTGAAAGCCAGCCGCGCGTCGGTGCCGCCAAAGCCGTTGTTGCGGGTGGCGAACTCCACGTTGTGCCAGGTGGAGAAGCTCTCCAGCTGCGTCCAGCTGATCCAGCTGGTGGTAAACGGGCATTTATGGCCGGAGACTTTCAGCTTGGCCGCAGCCAGCGTGACCTCGGGCCAGGTCTTGGGTGGCTTGTCCGGGTCCAGCCCGGCAGCCTTGAAAGCGTCCTTGTTGTAGTGGAAGACCGTGGTCGAGCTGTTGAACGGAAAGCTCAGCATCTGGCCGTTGGGCGCGGTGTAGTAGCCCGCCACCGCCGGCACATAGGCCTTGGGGTCGAACCGCAGGCCGGCGCTCTTCATGACCTCGCCCACCGGCACGATGGCGTTGCGCGCGGCCATCATCGTGGCCGTGCCCACTTCGAACACCTGCAGGATGTGCGGCGCGTTGCCGGCGCGGAAGGCCGCGATGGCCGCCGTCATCGATTCGTCATAGCTGCCCTTGAAGACGGGCACGATCTTGTAATCCTTCTGGCTGGCGTTGAAATCCTTGGCCAGGTCGTTGACCCACTCGCCCAGGGCCCCGCCCATCGAGTGCCACCATTGGATTTCGGTCTGCGCCTGGGCCGGCACGGCAAGAGCGGCCGTCAGGGCCAGGGCGCTGAATTTGGCAGACAGGTTCATGCGTACTCCTCGGATGCGAAAGCCGCCAGCCTAGGCGGGCTCGATGACAGTCCGATTAAGCCTGCATGACAGCGGTTTGCGGAATCGGGGTTTCCAGCAGGGGCAAACCGGTAGCGGGGCGGCCGCGATGTTGCGCTGCGGTAACATTTGGCCTCAGCCGGCCACAGGACGATCTGGCTGAGACCCCAGAACGCCATGAATGCACCGACGCCACCCGAACAGCTCGTGGCCGCCGCCGGATACGAAGCCGCAGGCCATGAGCGCATCCGTGAAATCCCGTACAACTACACCTCGTTTTCCGACCGCGAGATCGTCATCCGCCTGCTGGGGCCGCGCGCCTGGGAGGTGCTGAACCAACTGCGCCAGGAGCGCCGCACCGGCCGCTCCGCGCGCATGCTGTATGAGGTGCTGGGCGACATCTGGGTCGTGCAGCGCAACCCCTACCTGCAGGACGACCTGCTGGACAATCCCCGGCGCCGCCAGCTGCTGGTGGAGGCGCTGCACCACCGCCTGGGCGAGGTGCAGAAGCGCCGCAGCCCCGACGACCCCCAGCGCGATGCGCTGGTGGGCGAGCTGCTGGAGGCCGCGCGCCAGGCGGTGCAGGCTTTCGATGCCGGGTTCCAGGAGATCGCCGCGCTGCGCCGGCGCACGCTGCGCGTGCTCAGCCGCCTGACCGCCAGGGACAACATCAAGTTCGACGCCATGTCGCGCGTCTCGCACGTGACCGACGCGACCGACTGGCGGGTCGAATACCCCTTTGTCGTGCTCACCCCAGACAGCGAGGCCGAGCTGGCGCGGCTGGTGCAGGGCTGCATCGAGCTGGGGCTGACCATCATCCCGCGCGGCGGCGGCACCGGCTACACCGGCGGCGCGGTGCCGCTGACGGCCAGAAGCGCGGTCATCAACACCGAAAAGCTCGAGGCCATGACCGAAGTCGAGATGGTCCGTCTGCCCGGGCTGGACCGCGAGGTGCCCACGATCTGGACCGAAGCCGGCGTGGTGACGCAGCGCGTGGCCGATGCGGCCGAGCGCGCCGGCTACGTGTTCGCGGTCGATCCGACCTCGGCCGAGGCTTCCTGCGTGGGCGGCAACATCGCGATGAACGCCGGCGGCAAGAAGGCCGTGCTCTGGGGCACGGCGCTGGACAACCTGGCGTCCTGGCGCATGGTCACGCCCGATGCCCAGTGGCTGGAAGTCACCCGCCTCAACCACAACCTGGGCAAGATCCACGACGTGGATGTCGCCAGCTTCGAGCTGAAGTATTTCGATGCCGACGGCAGGAAGCTGCTGCGCACCGAGCGGCTGGACATTCCCGGGGCGCGCTTTCGCAAGGCCGGGCTGGGCAAGGACGTGACCGACAAGTTCCTGAGCGGCCTGCCCGGGGTGCAGAAGGAAGGCTGCGACGGCCTGATCACCAGCGCGCGCTGGGTGGTGCACCGCATGCCGGCGCACACCCGCACCGTCTGCCTAGAGTTCTTCGGCCATGCGCGCGAGGCCGTGCCCAGCATCGTCGAGATCAAGGACTACCTGTTCGCCGAGCAGAAGCGCTCGGGCACGCTGCTGGCCGGCCTGGAGCACCTAGACGACCGCTATCTGAAGGCCGTGGGCTACGCGACCAAGAGCAAGCGTGGCGGGCTGCCCAAGATGGTGCTGATCGGCGACATCGTCGGCGACGACCCGGACGCGGTGGCGCGCGCGGCCAGCGAGGTGGTGCGCATCGCCAATTCACGCGCGGGCGAGGGCTTCATCGCCGTCAGCGCCGAAGCGCGCAAGAAATTCTGGGCCGATCGCAAGCGCACCGCGGCCATCAGCCGCCACACCAACGCCTTCAAGATCAACGAGGACGTGGTCATTCCGCTGCCGCGCATGGCCGAATACACCGACGGCATCGAGCGCATCAACATCGAGCTGTCGCTGCGCAACAAGATCAAGCTGGCCGACGAGCTGGAACGCTTTTTCGCCCAGGGCAGCCTGCCGCTGGGCAAGCTGGACGAAGCCACCGACATCGCCGCCGGCGAGCTGCTGGAAGACCGCGTGGCGCAGGCGCTGGCGCTGATCCGGGACGTGCGCGCCCAGTGGCAGGACTGGCTGCAGCGGGTGGATGCGCTTTTCCCCCAGTTGCAGGACCACACGCTGCGCGCCAGCTGGAAAAAGCAGCTGCGCGCGCCGCTGCACAGCCTGTTCACCGGCGGGGCGTTCGCTCCCATCCTGGCCGAATGCGACGCCATCCACCAGCGCGTGCTCAAGGGGCGGGTTTGGGTGGCGCTGCACATGCACGCCGGCGACGGCAATGTGCACACCAACATCCCGGTCAACAGCGACGACTATGAGATGCTGCAGGCCGCGCACGAGGCGGTGCGGCGCATCATGGCGCTGGCGACTTCGCTCGACGGCGTGATCTCGGGCGAGCACGGCATCGGCATCACCAAGCTGGAATTCCTCAGCGATGAGCAGCTGCAGCCCTTTGCCGAGTACAAGCGCCGCGTCGATCCGCAAGGCCGATTCAACCGCGGCAAACTGCTGCGCGATCCGGCGCTGCCGGCCGACCTGACCAATGCCTACACGCCCAGCTTCGGCCTGATGGGGCACGAGTCGCTGATCATGCAGCAAAGCGACATCGGCGCCATTTCCGACAGCATCAAGGACTGCCTGCGCTGCGGCAAGTGCAAGCCCGTGTGCGCCACCCATGTGCCGCGCGCCAACCTGCTGTACAGCCCGCGCAACAAGATCCTGGCCACCTCGCTGCTGATCGAGGCCTTTCTGTACGAGGAGCAGACGCGCCGCGGCGTTTCGATCCGGCACTGGCAGGAGTTCGAGGACGTGGCCGACCACTGCACGGTCTGCCACAAGTGCCTGACGCCCTGCCCGGTCAAGATCGACTTCGGCGAAGTCTCGATGAACATGCGCAACCTGCTGCGCAAGATGGGACAGAAGTCCTTCCGCCCGGGCAACGCGGCGGCCATGTTCTTCCTCAACGCCACCCATCCGCAGACCGTCAAGTTCATGCGCAGCGCGATGGTGGACCTGGGCTTCAAGGCCCAGCGCCTGGCCAACCGGCTGCTGCGCGTGGCCGCGCGCCGCCAGACGGCCCGCCCCCCGGCCACGGTGGGAGCGGCCCCGCTGAAGGAGCAGGTGATCCACTTCGTCAACAAGAAGATGCCCGGCGGCCTGCCCAAGAAGACGGCGCGCGCGCTGCTGGACATCGAAGACAAGAACTACGTGCCCATCATCCGCAACCCGCAGACCACCACGCCCGACACCGAGGCGGTGTTCTACTTCCCCGGTTGCGGCTCCGAGCGCCTGTTCAGCCAGGTCGGACTGGCCACGCAGGCCATGCTCTGGCACGCCGGCGTGCAGACCGTGCTGCCTCCCGGCTATCTGTGCTGCGGCTATCCGCAGCGCGGCAGCGGCCAGTACGACAAGGCCGAGAAGATCATCACCGACAACCGGGTGCTGTTCCACCGCGTGGCCAACACGCTGAATTACCTGGACATCAAGACCGTGGTGGTCAGCTGCGGCACCTGCTACGACCAGCTGCAGGGCTACAAGTTCGAGGAAATCTTCCCCGGCTGCCGCATCGTGGACATCCACGAATACCTGCTGGAAAAGGGCATCCGGTTGCCGGGCGAGGGCGCCTACCTGTACCACGACCCCTGCCACAGCCCGCTGAAGCAGCAGGACCCGATGAAGACCGTGCAGGCGCTGGTGGGGCCGAACGTGCTGCGCAGCGAGCGCTGCTGCGGCGAATCGGGCACGCTGGGCGTGACCCGTCCGGACATCTCCACCCAGGTGCGCTTCCGCAAGGAGGAGGAAATCCGCAAGGGCGAGGCGGCGCTGCGCAGCGCCGGCCTGGTGGGAGCGCGCGACAACGTCAAGATCCTGACGTCCTGCCCCAGCTGCCTGCAGGGCCTGTCGCGCTACAGTGACGACCTGCGCTCGGGCCTGCTGGAGGCCGATTACATCGTGGTCGAGATGGCGCGGCAGATCCTCGGCGAAGACTGGCTGCCCCGCTACGTGGACGCCGCCAATGCCGGCGGCATCGAGCGGGTGCTGGTATGAGCCGGCGTGACCCGCTGATCGTGACCGCCTGGCTACCCATGGCAAGGCCCATCTGAACCCCAACCGGACCTGGAGAGACGCGATGGCTGGACTGGACCGCAACACCCCGACGCCGCAGGACATCACCGTGCACGGCAGCTCGCGCGTGCTGGAAATCACGTTTTCCGACGGGCAGACCTTTCGCATCCCGTTCGAGCTGATGCGGGTCTATTCGCCCTCGGCCGAGGTGCAGGGCCACGGCCCGGGGCAGGAGGTGCTGCAGACCGGCAAGCGCGACGTGCAGATCGTGGCGCTGGCGCCGGTAGGCAACTATGCGGTGCAGCCCACGTTCTCCGATGGGCACGACAGCGGCATCTATTCCTGGGACTATCTGTACTTCCTGGGCGCGCAGCAGGCGCAGCTGTGGGCCGAGTACGAGGCACGGCTGCAGGCCGCCGGGCTGGACCGCGACGCACCCATGCCCGAGGCGGCAGGCCGCTCCTGTGGCAAGCACTGAGCGCGGCACCGCCATGGCCCAGACGCATTTCGGATTCGAGACGGTTGACGAGGCCGAGAAAGCCCGGCGCGTGCGCGCCGTCTTCGACTCGGTGGCGGCCCGCTACGACCTGATGAACGACCTGATGTCCGGCGGACTGCACCGGCTCTGGAAGGCCTACACGGTGGCCGTGGCCCGCCTGCAGCCCGGCCAGCGCGTGCTGGACATTGCCGGCGGCACCGGCGACCTGGCGCTGGCGTTCGCCCGGCAGGTGGGGCCGCGCGGCCTGGTGGTGCATACCGACATCAACGCCTCGATGCTGCGCGTCGGGCGCGACCGGCTGCTGGACGCCGGCGTGGTGCTGCCCACCGTGGTGTGTGACGCAGAAAAGCTGCCTTTCCCCGACCGGCATTTCGACCTGGTCAGCGTGGCTTTCGGTCTGCGCAACATGACCCACAAGGATGTGGCGCTAGCGGAAATGCACCGCGTGCTGCGGCCGGGCGGCCGGCTGCTGGTGCTGGAGTTTTCCAAGGTGGCGCCGCCGCTGCAGCAAGCCTATGACTGGTACTCGTTCCAGGTCCTGCCGCGGCTGGGCCAGTGGGTGGCGGGGGATGCCGACAGCTACCGTTACCTGGCCGAGTCGATCCGCATGCATCCCGGCCAGCAGGAACTGAAGGAAATGATGAAAAAGGCCGGATTCGGGCATGTGGATTTTCACAACATGACCGGGGGGATCGTCGCGCTTCATGTTGGAATTCGCTGCTGAGGACTCCTTCCCTGGAGTCGGTTTCCGTTTTCAGTTCCATCCGCCTGTCAACGTTCTGGAGTCGAAGCGCATGAAAGTCTGGTCCCTGGTCCTGTCCGTCGTGCTCGCGCTGGGCGCCGTGGATGCCGAGGCCAAGCGCCTGGGCGGCGGCAAGTCCGTCGGTCGCCAGTCGAGCAATGTCACGCAGCGCGAGGCCACGCCGCCGCAACCGGCCGCGCCTGCCACCGCCACCCCTTCCAATGCGGCTGCGCAGCAGCCCGCAGCCAGCCCGGCAGCGGCCAAGCCGGCCACGGCGGCGCCGGCCGCCCAGCCGGCGCGCAAGCCCTGGGCCGGTATGCTGGCCGGTCTGGCCGCTGGTCTGGGCCTGGCCTGGCTCGCCAGCACCCTGGGGCTGGGCGAGGCCTTTGCCCAGTTCCTGCTGATCGCTCTGTTCGTGCTGGCGGCCATGCTGCTGATCGGCTGGCTGCTGCGCAGCCGCGCCACCACCACGGCGCGGCCGGCCTACGCGCTGCAGGGCGCGGGCGCCGGGGCCGAGCCGCTGGTGCCGCGCAGCTATCGTCCCGAAAACGTGGGCAACGACGCCTCTGCCCGTCCGTTCGAGCGCAGCGGCGTGGTCATCGGCTCGGCGCTGACGCGCGGCTGGAGCATTCCCGAGGGCTTCGATGTCGATGCCTTCCTGAAGGCGGCCAAGAGCAACTTCATCCTGCTGCAGGCAGCCTGGGACAAGGGTGACATGGCCACGCTGCGCTCGATGATGACCGACGAGATGGTGGCCGAGATCGGCGCGCAGTTGGCCGAGCGCGAGCGCCACAGCGGCGGCGCCGTCAACCTCACCGAGGTGCAGATGCTGCAGGCCCAGCTGCTGGGCATCGAGGAACTGGACGACGAATACCTGGCCAGCGTGGAGTTCTCCGGCATGGTCCGCGAGGATCCGCAGGCCGGTCCCAGCCCGTTCCGCGAGGTCTGGAACATGAGCAAGCCCAAGGACGGCAGCCGCGGCTGGCTGGTGGCGGGGGTGCAGGCCCTGCAGTAAGCGGGGCCGTGTGCGCGGAAGGCCGCTGCTTTGCGCCGATAATCCGGGGACGATGGCTACACCGTCCCCGTTTTCTTTTCTGCCGCCGCCGCTGCAGGGGCTGGGCGCGGCCCTGCAGCCGCCGGCCTGGGCCGTGGAGGAGGCGCAGCGGCGCATCGTGCTGCTGCTCAACCATGTGCTGCAGCAGGAGCCCGAGGCCATGGCCCGGCTCGCACGCCAGCAGGGCCGGGTGGTCGCGCTGCATTGGCGCGGCTGGCAGTTCAGGCTGGTCCTCACCCCGGCGGGGCTGCTGGATCTGGCCGCGGCGGACGCGCCTGCCGACCTGAGCCTGACCGTTCCGGAGCCCTCGGCGCTGGCATTGCTGCGCACGGCCCTGGCCGGTGACAAACCGCCCGTGCGCATCGAAGGCGACGTGCAGCTGGCCGCCGAGGTGAACTGGGTGGCCGATCATGTGCGCTGGGACGTCGAGGAAGACCTGGCCCGCCTGCTCGGCGATGCCAACGCGCACCATCTGGTTGCCGCGGCCCGTCAGGCGCTGGCCACCCTGCGGGCCTGGCTGACGCCGTCGCGCGGGGCCGGGGGATGAGGCGGCTGCTGCGCGGCGCCTACATCGTCTGGATCGTGCTGCGCTACGGTCTGGACGAGCTGGTGCTCACCAGCTTCCAGAAGCCCTGGCTGCGCGTGATCGCGCGCATCGTCTCGATCGGGCGGCCCTTGCAGGCGCCGCGTGGCGTGCGGCTGCGTGAGGCGCTGGAGCGGCTGGGGCCGATCTTCGTGAAGTTCGGCCAGGTGCTGTCCACCCGGCGCGACCTGCTGCCGCCGGACATCGCCGACGAGCTGGCCAAGTTGCAGGACCGGGTGCCGCCGTTCAGCCCGGACGTGGCCGTGGCCACGATCGAGCGGGCCTTTCGCAGGCCGCTGGCGCAGATCTTCAGCGAGTTCCAGCGCGAGCCGGTGGCCAGCGCCTCGATCGCGCAGGTGCACTTTGCCCGGCTGATCGACCGCGACGGGCGCGAGCGCGAGGTCGCGGTCAAAGTGCTGCGCCCGGGCATGCTGCCGGTGATCGAGAAAGACCTGAGCCTGATGCGCACGATGGCGGCCTGGGTCGAGGGCCTGTCGGCCGATGGCAAGCGCCTCAAGCCGCGCGAGGTGGTGGCCGAGTTCGACAAATACCTGCACGACGAGCTGGACCTGATGCGCGAGGCGGCCAATGCCGCGCAGCTGCGCCGCAACATGGCCGGGCTGGATCTGGTGCTGATACCCGAGATGTACTGGGACTGGTGCCGCAGCGACGTGCTGGTGATGGAGCGCATGAAGGGCGTGCCGATCAGCCAGGTCGCGCGTCTGCGCCAGGCCGGCGTGGACATCAAAAAGTTGGCGCGCGACGGCGTGACCATCTTCTTCACCCAGGTGTTCCGCGACGGCTTCTTTCATGCCGACATGCACCCGGGCAACATCTTCGTCAGCCTGGAGCCGGCCACGTTCGGGCGCTACATTTCGCTGGACTTCGGCATCGTGGGCACGCTGACCGAATACGACAAGGAATACTTGGCGCAGAACTTCACCGCCTTTTTCCGGCGCGACTACAAGCGCGTGGCCGAACTGCACATCGAGTCCGGCTGGGTGCCGCCGCAGACGCGCGTCGACGAGCTGGAGGCGGCCATCCGCGCGGTTTGCGAGCCCTATTTCGACCGGCCGCTGAAAGAGATTTCGCTGGGCATGGTGCTGATGCGGCTCTTCCAGACCTCGCGCCGCTTCAACGTGGAGATCCAGCCGCAGCTGGTGCTGCTGCAGAAGACCCTGCTCAACATCGAGGGGCTGGGCCGCGAGCTCGACCCGGACCTGGACCTGTGGAGCACGGCCAAGCCATTTCTGGAGCAATGGATGGCCGAGCAGCTCGGTCCGCGCCGGCTGTGGCGGGAATTGCGCAACCAGGCGCCGCGCTACGCCAAGCTGCTGCCCGAGTTGCCGCGGCTGCTGCACGACTATCTGCAGCAGGGCGCGCGGCCCCACGACCGGCGCGAGCTCGAGGCGCTGCTGGCCGAGCAGCGCCGCACCAACCGGCTGTTGCAGGGCCTGATCTACACCGTCTATGGCTTCCTGTTCGGCCTGATCGTCACGCAGCTGTGGCTGCGCTACCAGCTCTGGTGAGGCTGGCACATAGAATGCGCCAGCCTCCCATTTCGCCCATCCCCGTCCACCTCTGCGGAGCCCCTCGATGAACACACTGGTGACCCTCGTGCTGGCCTACATGGCGCTGACCATCGTCATCGGCCTGATTGCCGCGCGGCGCGTGCACAACGCCAAGGACTACCTGGTGGCCAGCCGCAGCCTGCCGCTGTACATGTGCGTGGCCACCGTGTTTGCCACCTGGTTCGGCGCCGAGACGGTGCTGGGGGTGTCGGCCGAGTTCGTCATGGGCGGCATTTCGGCCATCCCGGGCGACCCCTTCGGCGCCTCGGCCGCGCTGATCCTGGCCGCGCTGCTGTTTGCGCGGCTCTTTTACCGGCTCAACCTGCTGACCATCGGCGACTTCTACCGCAAGCGCTACGGCCGCGGGGTGGAGGTGCTGACCAGCGTGGCCGTCACGCTCTCCTATCTGGGCTGGACCTCGGCGCAGATGACGGCGCTGGGGCTGGTCATCCACGTGCTGTCGGGCGGAGCGATCGAGCTCAATCACGCCATCCTGGGCGGCACGGCCGTGGTGATGATCTACACGCTGTTTGGCGGCATGTGGGCGGTGGCTTTCACCGACCTGATGCAGTCCGTCGTCATCCTGATCGGCCTGACGCTGGTGGCCTGGCTGGTCGGCCAGATGGCCGGCGGCATCGACGTGGTGGTGCTGCACATGGCCGAAAACGGGCGCCTGACGCTGATTCCGCCCGAAGCCGACGGCACGGCCCTGCTGGCCATGCTGGCGGCTTTCCTGACGGTGGCCTTCGGTTCGGTGCCGCAGCAGGACGTTTTCCAGCGCATGACCAGCGCCAAGGACGAAAAGACCGCCGTGCGCGGCACGGTGATTGGCGCGGGCGTGTATTTCATCTTTGCCGCCGTGCCCATCTTCATCGCCTACGCGGCGCTGGTGCTCGACCCTTCGCTGGCGCAGCTCTTTGGTGACGAGGACGGCCGCGTCGTGCAGCGCATCCTGCCCGAGCTGGTGCTGAGCAAGATGCCGCTGTGGGCCCAGGTGCTGTTCTTCGGCGCGCTGCTGTCGGCCATTCTGTCCACTGCCAGCGGCACGCTGCTGGCGCCGACGGCCACCTTCACCGAGAACGTGCTCAAGCCTTTCGCGCCCAAGATGAGCGAGCGCCAGTTCCTGCTGCTGCTGCGGGTGGTGCTGGTCAGCTTCACGCTGGGGGCGCTGCTGTTTGCGCTGAATTCCCGCTCCACCATGTACGACATGGTGCAAAACGCCTACAAAGTCACGCTGGTGGCCGCTTTCGTGCCGCTGGCCGCCGGCGCTTACTGGAAGCGCGCCACCACCCAGGGTGCCTATCTGTCCATCGTGCTGGGCCTGCTGTTCTGGATCGGCGCCGAGTTCACGCTGGGCGAGAGCCACTTGCCGCCGCAGCTGGTGGGCTTCGCGGCCTCCATCGTCGGCATGCTGATCGGCTCGCTGGTGCCGCAGCTGGTGCGGCCGCAGGGTCAGTCCATCGCCCAGGCCCTGCACGAGGAGGCCCAGCACCGGGCCGCGCAAAAGGCGCACAAGGCGTGACCCTGACCCGGGCCCGGATGCCGCCTGCGTGGCGCTGCCGGGCCGCGCTGTGCGTGGGCGGGGCATGGCCCTTGCAAACAGGGGGTGGCGCCTATAATTAAAGGTTTTGCATCCACCACTCCTTCGAGCCATGCCAATTTACGCCTACAAATGTGGATCCTGCGGCACCGCCAAGGATGTGCTGCAGAAAATCTCCGATCCGGCCCTGACCGTCTGCCCGGCCTGCGGTCAGCCCACGTTTCACAAGCAGGTCACCGCTGCGGGCTTTCAGCTCAAGGGCAGCGGCTGGTACGTGACCGATTTCCGCGGCGGTGGTAGCGCCGGTGCGGCCGCGGGTGCAGCCGCCACGGCGGCTTCGGACACCGCTTCCGCTTCGACTTCCGAATCGACGTCCTCTACCGCCGCGCCCAGCCACGGCTGCGGCGCGCAGTGCAGCTGCGGCTGAGCCCGCATGGCCAAGTTCCGCAAATGGCTGCTGTCGGGGCTGCTGGTGCTGGCCCCGCTGGGCATCACGGTCTGGGTGCTGGAGTGGGTCATCTCCACGCTGGACCAGACGCTCAACATCCTGCCCGAAGCCTGGCAGCCGGACCGGCTGCTGGGGCTGCACATCCCGGGCCTGGGCGTGCTGTTCGCGCTGGGCGTGGTGCTGCTGGTGGGCGCGCTCACCTCCAACTACGTCGGCAACAAGCTGCTGCACTGGTGGCATGCGCTGCTGCACCGCATCCCGGTGGTGCGTTCCATTTATTCGGGTGTCAAGCAGGTTTCCGACACCCTGTTTTCCGAGAAAGGCAATGCCTTCCGCAAGGCCCTGCTGGTGCAGTGGCCCCGGCCGGACATGTGGACCATCGCCTTTCTGACCGGCACGCCAGGCGGCGACGTGGCCAACCATCTGCAGGGTGATTACGTCAGCGTCTATGTGCCGACCACGCCCAACCCGACCGGCGGCTATTTCGTCATGCTCAAAAGGAGCGACTGCATCGAACTGGCCATGTCGGTGGACGAAGCCCTGACCTACATCATCTCCATGGGGGTCATCGTCCCCGGTGGACCGAAGAATTCCCTATTGAGGCCGGCCGCAGGCGGTGCGGCCGCTTCCGTGAAAGAGTGAATCCATGGCCATGCGCTCCCATTACTGCGGTCTCGTGACCGAAGCCCTGCTGGGCCAACCCGTCACCCTGTGCGGCTGGGTCAACCGCCGGCGCGACCACGGCGGCGTGATCTTCGTGGATCTGCGCGACCGCGAGGGCTATGTGCAGGTGGTCTGCGACCCGGACCGTCCCGAGATGTTCAAGACGGCCGAGAGCCTGCGCAACGAGTTCTGCGTCATGGTCAAGGGCGTGGTGCGCGCCCGCCCCGAAGGCACGACCAACGACAACCTCAAGAGCGGCAAGGTCGAGGTGCTGTGCCATGAGCTGACCGTGCTCAACCCCTCGGTGACGCCGCCGTTCCAGCTCGACGACGAAAACCTCTCGGAGACCACGCGCCTGACGCACCGCGTGCTGGACCTGCGCCGGCCCTACATGCAGAAGAACCTGATGCTGCGCTACCGCGTGGCCATGGAGGTGCGCAAGTTCCTGGATGCCAACGGCTTCATCGACATCGAAACGCCGATGCTGACCAAGAGCACGCCCGAGGGCGCGCGCGACTACCTGGTGCCCAGCCGGGTGCACGACGGCATGTTCTACGCGCTGCCGCAGTCGCCGCAGCTGTTCAAGCAGCTGCTGATGGTCTCCGGTTTCGACCGCTACTACCAGATCACCAAGTGCTTCCGCGACGAGGACCTGCGCGCCGACCGCCAGCCCGAGTTCACGCAGATCGATATCGAGACCAGCTTCATGTCCGAGCAGGACATCCGCGACATGTTCCAGGGCATGATCAAGAGCGTGTTCCAGAACGTGCTGGGCGTGGATCTGGGCGAGTTCCCGGTCATGCCCTACGCGGAAGCGATGGCGCGTTTCGGCTCGGACAAGCCGGACCTGCGCGTCAAGCTGGAGTTCACCGAGCTCACCGACGTCATGGCCGACGTGGACTTCAAGGTCTTCGCGGTGCCGGCGCAGACGCCGGGGGGGCGCGTCGTGGCGTTGCGCGTGCCCGGCGGCGGCGAAATGAGCCGGGGCGAGATCGACGGCTACACCGAGTTCGTCAAGATCTACGGGGCCAAGGGCCTGGCCTGGATCAAGGTCAACGATGTGGCCAAGGGTCGCGAGGGGCTGCAGTCGCCCATCGTCAAGAACCTGCACGACCGCGCCATCGCCGAGATCCTCTCGCGCACCGGCGCGCGCAATGGCGACCTGATCTTCTTCGGCGCGGACAAGGCCAAGATCGTCAACGACGCCATCGGCGCGCTGCGCGTGAAGATCGGCCACAGCGAGTTCGGCCGCAAAAACGGGCTGTTCGAGGACCGCTGGGCGCCGCTGTGGGTGGTCGATTTCCCGATGTTCGAGTACGACGAGGACGAGCAGCGCTGGACCGCGGTGCACCATCCCTTCACTGCGCCCAAGGACGGGCATGAAGACTGGATGGCCACCGCCCCCGAGAAATGCCTGGCCAAGGGCTACGACATGGTGCTCAACGGCTGGGAGATCGGTGGCGGCTCGGTGCGCATCCACCGCGCCGACGTGCAGCGCAAGGTGTTCGACGCCCTCAAGATCACACCCGAGGAAGCCAAGGCCAAGTTCGGCTTCCTGCTCGATGCGCTGCAGTACGGCGCGCCGCCGCACGGCGGTCTGGCCTTCGGGCTGGACCGCATCGTCACGCTGATGACCGGGGCCGAGTCCATCCGCGACGTCATCGCCTTCCCCAAGACCCAGCGCGCCCAGTGCCTGCTGACGCAGGCGCCCAGCCCGGTGGACGAGAAGCAGCTGCGCGAGCTGCACATCCGCCTGCGCAACCCGCAGCCGGCGGCCTGAGGCGCGGCGCCTTAGCAGGCCGTTGAAAAACATCGCGAGGATGGCCAGATGCAAGGCGCGCGGCGCGCAGCGACCGAGACCTATCGAGCTCAATAGGTGAGGGAGCGAGCGCCGCGCAACGCCGCAGATGGCCTACCGCAGCAGTTTTGCAACGGCCTGTTAGCCCGGGCGGCGGCCGCGCTGCGGCACAATGCCGGCAGGCCCCCTGCACGGGGCGTCTGCCGCTACATGGACGTGCCGCGCTACAAGATTCCGCAGTCGGTGCTGGTGGTGATCCACACCCCGGCGCTGCAGGTGCTGCTGCTGCGCCGCGCCGACAGCCCGGACGGCGCGGCCTACTGGCAGTCGGTCACCGGCGCCAAGGACAGCGCGGCCGAGTCCTACGAGGCCGCGGCCGTGCGCGAGGTGGCGGAGGAGACCGGCATCGACGCGTGCGCCAGCGGCCATGTGCTGCGCGACTGGGGGCTGGAAAACGTCTATGAAATCTACCCGCAGTGGCGCCACCGCTACGCCCCGGGCGTGGTGCTCAACACCGAGCATGTCTTCGGCCTGTGCGTGCCTGCGGGCACGCCGGTGCGGCTGAACCCGCGCGAGCACACCGACTGCCTGTGGCTGCCCTGGCGCGAGGCGGCGCAGCGCTGCACCTCGGCCAGCAATGCCGAGGCCTGCCTGCTGCTGCCGCGCTTTGCCGGCTGGCGCGACGGCCTGCCACAATAGCCGCCATGACGACGCTGCGCGTGGCCACCTACAACATCCACAAGGGCGTGCAGGGCCTGGGGCCGCGGCGCCGGCTGGAGATCCACAACCTGGGGCTGGCGGTCGAGCAGCTCGATGCCGACATCATCTGCCTGCAGGAAGTGCGCAAGGTGCACCGCCGCGAGGAAGAGTATTTCAGCCGCTGGCCCGACATGCCGCAGGCGGACTTTCTGGCGCCTGAGGGCTACGAGGCGGTCTATCGTACCAATGCCTACACCCGCCATGGCGAGCACGGCAACGCGATGCTGTCGCGCTGGCCGGTGCTGCGGCACCAGCACGAGGACATGTCCGACCACCGCTTCGAGCAGCGCGGCCTGCTGCACTGCGAGGTGCTGGCCTACGAGCGCGCCATCCATGTCGTGGTCGTGCACCTCGGCCTGATCCGCGCCAGCCGGGTGCGCCAGGCCGAGCAGCTGCAGCGCTTCATCGAGCGCGAGGTGCCGGCCGAGGCGCCGCTGGTGGTCGCCGGCGACTTCAACGACTGGGGCGAGCGCGTGCACCGCCTGTTTGCCGCGATGGGGCTGCGCACTTTCGAGCCGGCGGCCCATCCCACCTTTCCGGCGCGGCTGCCGCTGGTGCAGCTGGACTACGTCTATGCGCGCGGCATGGAGCCGCTGGCGGTGCAGGTGCCGCGTGGGCGCGGCTGGTGGCGCATGTCGGACCACCTGCCGCTGATCGCCGATTTCCGGCTGCCGGCATGAGGGAGCGCCGGCTGCCTGCCCTGCGCCCGGGGCACCACGTGCAGCTGCTGGAGGGCTGGCGCGAGCTGTTTGCCGCGATGGCCCAGGCCATCGACCATGGCACGCAGGAGGTGCGGCTGGAGACCTACATCTTCGAGTTCGACCGCGCCGGCGAGCAGCTCGCCGCGGTGCTGGAGCGCGCCGCGCTGCGCGGGCTCAAGGTGTACGTGGTGGCCGACGGGGCCGGCACCGAGGCGCTGCCCGCAGCCTGGGCGCAGCGCTTCGCGCGCGCCGGCGTGCAGTGGCTGATCTTCAGGCCGCTGGGGCGGCTGGGGGTGCTCATTCCGAGCCGCTGGCGCAGGCTGCACCGCAAGCTGTGCGTGGTCGATGGGCGGGTCGCCTTCTGCGGCGGCATCAATGTGCTGGACGACTGGAATGATCCCAACCACGGCGCGCTGCAGCATCCGCGGCTGGACTTTGCGGTGCGCGTGACCGGTCCGCTGGTACGCCAGGTGCACGAAGCCATGGTCCGGTTCTGGGCCCGGGCGCAGGCCGGCGCGCGCATGCGTGCGGCCGACCTCGGCGCGGCCTGGCACCAGCTGGAGCAGGCTGTGCAGGCCGAGCGGGCCGCCGCTGCCCAGGCCGGCGCGCGCGCGGTCGATGCGGGGGTGCGCGCTGCGCTGCTGCTGCGCGACAACGTGCGCCACCGCAGCCAGATCGAACGGGCCTACCGCAAGGCCATCGCCGAGGCGCGGGAGGAAATCCTGATTGCCAATGCCTATTTCGCACCGGGGCGCAAGCTGCGCCAGGCGCTGCTGCATGCGCGCCAACGCGGGGTGCGGGTGCGGCTGCTGCTGCAGGGGCGGTACGAGTACTTCATGCAGTTCCACGCTGTGCGCATGATGTACGACATGCTGCTGGCCGCCGGTCTGGAGATCTACGAATACACGCCCAGCTTCCTGCATGCCAAGGTGGCGGTGATCGACGGGCAGTGGGCTACCGTGGGGTCGTCCAACCTCGATCCGCTGAGCCTGCTGCTGGCGCGCGAGGCCAATGTGGTCGTGCAGGATCCGGCGTTCGCCGCGCAGCTGCGCCAGCGCCTGCTGCGCGCCATCGAGCAGGAAGCCCGCGCGGTGGACGCAGCCAGCTTTGCCAGCCGGCCCTGGCCGCAGCGGCTGCTGGACCGGGTGGCTTTTGCGCTGATGCGCGTGGCCGTGTTCCTGACCGGCAACCGCTATTAATTTAATAGCTTGCTGTGGCGTCGCCATGCGGACTCTGGCCAAAAACCTTATGCGCGGATCGCTGGTACCATAGCGCCATGCGTGACAACACCCCGAGCACCGAGGCGCTGCCGGGCGCGGCCGATGAGGGCGTTCCGGTATCCGTGCGCATCCGCGAGCGCCTGCTGGCCGCGCGCAAGCGCTTCTATGCCAACGACAACATCGCCGACTACATCCGCCCCGGCGAGCTGGAGCAGCTGCTCGACGAGGTCGAGCACAAGATGCAGGCGGTGCTCGACAGCCTGGTCATCGACACCGCGCACGACCACAACACCGACAACACTGCCCGGCGCGTGGCCAAGATGTATGTCAACGAGGTCTTCAAGGGCCGCTATGTCAAGGCGCCGACGATCACCGAGTTTCCCAACGCCGAGCATCTGAACGAGCTGATGATCGTCGGCCCGATCACCGTGCGCAGCGCCTGCTCGCACCATTTCTGCCCGGTCATCGGCAAGATCTGGATCGGCGTCATGCCCAACGAGCACACCAATGTGATCGGCCTGTCCAAGTACGCCCGGCTGGCCGAATGGATCATGAACCGGCCGCAGATCCAGGAAGAAGCCGTGGTGCAGCTGGCCGACCTGATCCAGGAAAAGACCCAGCCCGACGGGCTGGCCATCGTGATGGAAGCCACCCACTACTGCATGGCCTGGCGCGGCGTCAAGGACATGGACAGCAAGATGATCAACTCGGTCATGCGCGGCGTCTTCCTCAAGGACGCCACGCTGCGGCGTGAATTCCTGTCGCTGATTCCCCAGAGGAGCTGAACATGCTGGTCCGTCTGCTCTACGCCAGCCGCGCCGTCGATGACAGCCCCCAGGCCATCGAGGCCATCCTGGCCCAATCGCGCCAGAACAACCCGGGCTGCGGCATCACCGGCATCCTCTGCCACGGCGGCGGCGTGTTCCTGCAGGCCCTCGAAGGCGGACGCCAGGCCGTCAGCGCGCTGTACGGTCGCATCCAGAGCGATCCGCGCCACAAGGACGTGGTGCTGCTGCACTACGAGGAGATCACCGAACGCCGCTTCGGCGGCTGGACCATGGGGCAGGTCAACCTGGCGCGCATCAACGCCTCCATCGTGCTCAAGTACTCCGAGCGCGCCGAGCTGGACCCCTATGCCGTCTCCGGCCGGGTGTCGCTGGCGCTGCTGGAGGAGCTGATGGCGACCGCTTCGATCATCGGCCGCAGCTAACAGACCGTTGCAAAACTGCTGCGGTAGGCCATCTGCGGCGTCGCGCGGGGCGCGCTCCCTCGCCTATTGAGCTCGATAGGTCTCGGTCACTGCGCGCCGTGCGCCTTGCATCTGGCCATCCTCGCGACGTTTTTCAACGGCCTGCGAAGGGCTGCGGCAGCGGCGGGCTTCTTTTTCGGACCGGTGCACCCGGGCGCGTGCAAGCCGGCGCCTGGCGGGATCGGGCCGCTATAGGCCGCTATAGGCCGCATCAGGCCGATTTGGGCAGGACGATTTCCTCGACCTTGCTGGCCAGCTGCACCATGGCCAGTCCGGCCGGGCAGCCTGGCGTGGTTTGCATCAGCAGCTGGCGGCGCATGACGGCCTGCCGCACCGAGGGGTCGGCCGGGATGTCGCCCAGATGCAGCAGCCGCACCGGCTTGCCGCCTTCGCCTGGCACGAAGCGGTCCACCACCTGTTGCAGCTGCACCGTGATGGCCCGCCCGTCGCCGGGACGCGCGGTCTGGTTGACCACCATGCGGATGGTCTGGCGCTTCTGCTGCCCGACCAGCACCTTGATCGTGGCGTAGGCGTCGGTCAGCGAAGTGGGCTCGGGCGTGACCACCAGCAGCACCTCGGAAGCCAGCGAGACCGAGAACAGCACCACGTCCGAAATGCCCGCGCCGGTGTCCAGCAGCACCACGTCGTAGCGCGGGATCAGGCTCTCGACGACGCGCAGGAACTCGTCGCGCACTTCCGGCGTCAGGCGGGAGTACTCGACCATGCCGGAGCCGGCCAGCAGCACCGAAAAGCCCCCCGGAGCCTTGATGATGGCCTCATCCAGCTTGGCCTTGCCGGTGAAGACGTCGTGCAGCGTGGTCTTGGGGTAGAGATTGAGCACCACGTCCAGATTGGCCAGGCCCAGGTCGGCGTCCAGCACCAGCACGCGCAGCCCGCGCCGCGCCAGCGCCGCGGCCAGATTGGCCGAGACGAAGGTTTTGCCCACCCCGCCCTTGCCGCTGGTGATGGCCAGTACCCTGCCCAGGGGCTGGAGCGGCAGCGCCGGGGCGGCCGGTCGGTCCTTGTTCAGTTCTTCGCTCATTGGCTGAACCTCGGTGCGCTGCCATCGGGCGCGTTCTGCCAGGCCACGTCAGCCAGGGCCAGATTGCCGAACAGCAGGCTTTTTTCTTCCGCACTGACGGATATGACTTGTTGGTGGTCGATGCACACGCGGTTGCGTCCCTGGGCCTTGGCCAAGTAGAGCTGGGTGTCGGCCCGCTCGATCCACAGATCGGGGGTGGAGCGCACCCACACCGGCGCAAAGGCCCCGCCGATGCTGGCAGTGACCTGCAGGGTCAGCACGGGGCTGACGTCGATGCGCAGCGCCGCGACCGACTGGCGCAGGCGCTCGGCCACGGCCTCGCCGTAGGCTGTCTGGCAATCGGGCATGACGATGGCGAACTCCTCCCCGCCGTAGCGCGCCACCGTGTCCTGCGGTCGCACGCAGCCGCGGATGCAGCGGGCCACGGCCTGCAGCACCCTGTCGCCGGCCAGGTGCCCGTGCTCGTCGTTGACCTTTTTGAAATGGTCGATGTCCAGCATCAGCAGCAGCGCCGAATTGCCCGAGCGCGCCACGATTTCGATTTCGCGCTGCAGTACCGCGCGCAGGTGGCGCTGGTTGGCCAGCCCGGTCAGCGGGTCGCGCTGCGACAGCTCGCACAGCCCATCGATGAGCTGCTGCAGGTAGGCGGTGGGATCGGTCTGCGATGGCGGCAACTCGGTGCCCGCGTGTTCCAGCAGCGCACGCGCATCGTCCAGACGCAGGGCGTTCAGATCCAGCGGCAGGGCGGGGGAGTGGCTCACGGGGGACGCAACAGGTGTTTGGGCGCACAGTCTAGCAGGTGGGCTGGTGCGTGAAACGCCCAAACTGCAGGGGCGCCGCCGCGCTGATCGCTGCTTTGCCGGTCTTGAGCAGCCCGCCGCCGGCGAAGGCCGGCTCAGCGTGTCGCGCAGACCGGGCAGGCCGGGTTGCGCGGCACGCGCACCTCGCTGAAGGACAGCTGCCGCCCGTCGATCATCAGCAGCCGGCCGCTGGCCGGCGCCAGCGTGCCGCTCAGCAGCTTGAGCGCCTCGCAGGCCTGCAGGGTACCGACTACGCCTACCAAGGGGGCGAACACGCCCAGCGTGGCACAGCGTGTTTCCTCGAACTGCGCCTGTGGATCGAAGACACAGGCATAGCAGGGACAGTCGGCCAGCCGCGGGTCATAGACGGCGAGCTGGCCGTCCATGCGGATGGCCGCGCCCGACACCAGCGGCTTGCGCAGCTGCACGCAGGCGGCATTGACGGCGTGGCGCGTGGCGTAGTTGTCGCTGCAGTCCAGCACCACGTCGGCGCGGGCGACCAGCTCGCGCAACAGCGCCGCGTCGGCGCGCTGCGCCAGCGCATGCACCCGCACCGCCGGGTTCAGCGCGGCCACGGCCGCGCGGATGGACTCCACCTTGGGCTGACCTACGCGGGCCTCGGTGTGCGCGATCTGGCGCTGCAGATTGGTGCGGTCCACGGTGTCATGGTCCACCACGGTCAGCTGCCCCACGCCGGCCGCGCCCAGATACAGGGCCACCGGACAGCCCAGGCCGCCGGCGCCGATGACCAGCGCGTGGCCGTCGAGGATGCGCTGCTGGCCCTCGATGCCGATTTCCTCCAGCAGGATGTGGCGCGAATAGCGCAGCAGCTCGTCGTCGTTCATCTGTGCCTCCCGGGCGCCGGCCAGGCCGCGCCACGTCCGCCGGCGTAGCCGGCGGCAGCCCGCCTGCGCGGCACAGCGGGCGCGCGCGCCGGCTCAGTTGTCCTTGGGATCTTCCTTGCGCTCGGTCTGGGTCTTGCTGACGACCACCGGCAGCCCCTTGAGCCGGTTGAGCGCCTGCTGCAGCTGGAAGTCCTTGTCCGAGCCGAAATCGGGCAGCCTGCGCTCGGCCGGAGGCTTTTTCGATTCCTCTTCCAGACGCTTGAGGGCGGCGTCGCGGGCGCGCTCACGTTCCGGGTCCTTGGTTTCCGGGGTCTGGCCGTTGCTCAGGTGCTTGTCCAGATCGGCCTCGCGGGTGCGCAGCGCCGAGAACAGGTTGCCCTCGGGCGTCTCGTCCACCAGCAGGTCGGGCACGATGCCACGGGCCTGGATCGAGCGGCCCGACGGCGTGTAATAGCGCGCCGTGGTGAGCTTGAGTGCGGTGTCCGGTCCCAGCGGGCGCACGGTCTGCACCGAGCCTTTGCCGAAGGTCTGGCTGCCCATGATGACGGCGCGTTTGTGGTCCTGCAGCGCGCCGGCCACGATCTCGCTGGCCGAGGCCGAGCCTTCGTTGACCAGCACCACCAGCGGCACTTTCTTGATGGCCGGCGGCAGGCGCTTGAGCGGGTCGCTGCTGCCGCGGCGCAGGTAGAACTCGGGCGCGGCCTTGAAGGTGAACTTGCTCTCGGGCAGCTGGCCGTTGGTGGATACCACGGTCACGTTCTCTGGCAGGAAGGCGGCCGAGACAGCCACCGCGGCATCGAGCAGCCCGCCCGGGTCGTTGCGCAGATCCAGCACCAGCCCCTTGAGTTCGGGCTCCTGCTTGTAGATCTCCTCGATCTTGCGCACGAAGTCCTCCACCGTGCGCTCCTGAAACTGGCTCAGCCGCACCCAGGCGTAGCCGGGCTCGACCACGCGGGCCTTGACCGACTGGGTCTTGATCTCCTCGCGGATGATGGTGACGGCGAAGGTGCGGTTCTCGTCACGGCGGAAGATGGTCAGGATGACCTTGGTGTTGGGCTCGCCGCGCATGCGCTTGACGGCTTCGTTGAGCGTCAGCCCCTTGACAGCGGTGTCGTCGATCTTGGTGATCAGGTCGTTGGTCTTGAGCCCGGCGCGGTCTGCGGGCGAGCCCTCGATCGGCGAGACGATCTTGACCAGCCCGTCTTCCTGCGTGATCTCGATGCCCACGCCGACGAAGCGGCCGGACGTGCCCTCGCGGAATTCCTTGTAGGACTTCTTGTCGAAGTACTGCGAGTGCGGGTCCAGGCTGGAGACCATGCCGGCGATGGCGTCGGTGATGAGCTTCTTGTCATCGACCGGCTCGACATAGTCGGTCTTGATCATGCCGAAGACGGCCGCCAGCTGCTGCAGCTCCTCCAGCGGCAGCGGGGCGGCGGCATTGCGCGCGACGGTCTGCAGCGACACCGTGGTGAGCGCGCCCGCCAGCGCGCCCAGCGAGATCCAGCCGGCGATTTTCAGTTTCTGACCCATGGAAATTCCCTCAGCGCTTCAATATACACGGTTGCATGCGCCCCTGCTGCCGCAGGTTGCGGCAACAGGAGGGATGGAGGGGGGCGGCAGGCGCTGCGGCGGGCGGGGAGGCTGTCAGCCCTTGCCCTGCGCGGCCACGGCGGCGGCCGCGCGCGCGGCGGCCTCGGCATCGCCCAGATAGTAGTGGCGCAGCGGCTTGAGCTGGGCATCCAGCTCATAGACCAGCGGGATGCCGTTGGGGATGTTCAGGCCCACGATGTCCTGGTCGGAGATGCCGTCCAGGTATTTCACCAGCGCCCGGATGGAGTTGCCATGGGCGACGACGAGCACGCGCTGGCCGTTGCGGATGGCCGGCGCCAGCGCCTCGTCCCACAGGGGCAGCACGCGCGCCACCGTGTCCTTGAGGCACTCGGTCAGCGGCACCTGCTGCGGCGCCAGTGCCGCGTAGCGGCGGTCGCTGCGCTCGCAGCGGGGGTCGCTGGGGTCCAGCGCCGGCGGCGGCGTGTCGTAGCTGCGCCGCCAGATCAGCACCTGCTGCTCGCCGTATTGCCTGACCATGTCGGCCTTGTTCAGCCCCTGCAGGGCGCCGTAGTGGCGTTCGTTCAGCCGCCAGCTCTTGTGCACCGGCAGCCAGGTGCGGTCCATCTCGTCCAGCACGTACCACAGCGTGTGGATGGCGCGCTTGAGCACACTGGTGTAGGCGACGTCGAAGTCGTAGCCCTCGGCCTTGAGCAGCCGTCCGGCCGAGATGGCTTGCGAGACGCCGGTGGGCGTGAGGTCCACGTCGGTCCAGCCGGTGAAGCGGTTTTCCAGGTTCCAGGTCGATTCGCCGTGGCGGATCAGCATGAGTTTGTACATGGCAGGGGTCGGGTCAGCGGGGGCGGCCGGCGCCCCGGTGGGACAACACCGCCGCGCCGTGGCCACAAGACCCCGGCCGGCGCAAACGAAACCGCCATTCTAAAATGCGCGTTTCGTTCCGATACGCGCAAGGAGTACCGTGCAGTTCGTCATCGACAATTGGGCCCTGATCCTGGTGGCCCTGACTTCCGGGCTGATGCTGGCCTGGCCGGCGCTGCGGGGCGGCGGCGGCTCGCTCACCCCCACGGCAGCCGTGCAGTTGATCAACCGCGAGAAGGCGGTGGTGGTGGATGTCTGCGAAAGCCACGAATACGCCGCCGGCCATGTGAGCGGCGCCAAGCACATTCCGCTGTCGCAGCTGGCCAACCAGTTGCCGGCCGTGGTGAAGAACAAGGATGTGCCGGTTATCTTCGTCTGTCAAAGCGGCATGCGCTCGGGCAGCGCTGCGCGCATCGCCAAGGGGCTGGGCTATGCCAAGGCCCTGTCCCTGTCCGGCGGTCTGGCCGCCTGGCGCGCCGCCAGCCTGCCGGTGGAGAAAGGTTGATTCCATGCAAGCCGTCAAGATGTACACCACTGCGGTCTGCCCCTACTGCGTGCGAGCCAAGCAGCTGCTGCAGGCGCGCGGCGTCACGCAGATCGAGGAAATCCGCATCGACGCCGACCCCGGCGCGCGCGAGCACATGATGGCCATCACCGGCCGGCGCACCGTGCCGCAAATCTTCATCGGCAGCACCCACGTCGGTGGCTGCGACGACCTGATGGCGCTGGATGCGCGCGGCGAGCTGCTGCCGCTGCTCAACGCCGCCTGAGTCTGCCGCTACTCGGGCGGCACAGCCGCAGCTGAGATAATCGCCGGCGTTTCCGTGCGCAGCCGCCCGGTATGGTCGGGCGGCTGCCGCTTTCACCACTTCTACTGTCCAGGCAAGTCATGGCCGATTCCCTAGCCCCCGTGTTCCAGATCCAGCGCGTCTATCTCAAGGAAGCCTCGCTGGAGCAGCCCAATTCCCCGGCCATCCTGGCGCAGAGCGAGCAGCCTTCGGTGGACATCCAGCTCGGCGTGGAGGCCCTCACGGTCGCTCCCGACATCTACGAGGTGGCCGTCACCGCCACCGTCCACACCCAGATCGGCGACAAGACCGTCTTTCTGGTCGAGGCCAAGCAGGCCGGCATCTTCGAGATCCGGCACATCCCGCAGGAGCAGATGGGCCCGGTCATGGGCGTGGTCTGCCCGCAGATCGTCTTTCCCTACCTGCGCAGCAACGTGGCCGACCTGATCCAGCGCGCGGGCTTTCCGCCGGTGCACCTGGCCGAGATCAATTTCCAGGCCATGTACGAGCAGCAGCAGGCGGCGCAGCAGCCGCGTGACATTCCGGTCCAGTAAGGGCCGCCGCAGGGGCGACGGGCCATGAACATCCTGGTGCTGGGAGCCGGCGCCTGGGGTACGGCGCTGGCCATGAGCGCCTGCCGCCACGTCCGCCCCGCCCATGGGGTGACGCTGTGGGCGCGCGACCCCCTGCAGGCGCAGGCCATGCAGGCCGAGCGGGTCAACGCCCGCTACCTGCCGGGCCTGCCGCTGCCGCCGCAGCTGAGCATCATCGACGGACCGGCGCACGAGCTGCCGCGGCTGGCCGCTGGGCAGGATCTGGTGGTCATCGGCACGCCGATGGCAGCCCTGCGCGACATGCTGCAGCAGATCCGCGACTGCGCCGTGCCCGTGGCCTGGCTGTGCAAGGGTTTCGAGCAGGCGCGCGACGCCGGGCCGGGGCTGCTGGCGCATGAAATCCAGGCCCAGGTGGCGCCGGCGCTGGAAGCCGGCGTGCTCAGCGGCCCGAGCTTTGCCGAGGAGGTGGCCCGTGGCCAGCCCACGGCGCTGGTGGCCGCCAGCCCCCATGCGCGGGTGCGCGAGCGCCTGGTGCAGGCTTTTCACAGCCCGGCGCTGCGCGTCTATGAGAACGAAGACCTGGTGGGCGTGGAAGTCGGCGGCGCCGTCAAGAACGTGCTGGCGATTGCCACCGGGCTGTGCGACGGACTCGCGCTGGGGCTGAACGCCCGCGCCGCCTTGATCACCCGCGGGCTGGCCGAGATGACGCGCCTGGGGCTGGCGCTGGGCGCGCGGGCCGAGACTTTCATGGGCCTGTCGGGGCTAGGCGATCTGGTGCTCACCGCCACCGGCGATCTCAGCCGCAACCGCCGCGTGGGCCTGCTGCTGGCGCAGGGGCAGACGCTGCAGCAGGCGGTGGCTTCGCTGGGCCATGTGGCCGAAGGTGTGTATTCGGCCCGTACCGTGGTGCAGCGTGCGCGCAGTCTGGGGGTGGACATGCCCATAGCCGAGAGCGTCGTTGCGCTGCTGGACGGGCGCATGCAGCCGCAGCAGGCGGTGGCGGCGCTGATGGGGCGCAGCCCGGGCAGCGAGCTGCGCTGAGAAAAAGGGCCTTGCCGGGGGCGCCGTGCGCCAGCCCGGTCAGACCCAGTCAGACCCAGTCAGACCCAGTCAGGCACCGTCGCGGGCGATGCGGCCCTTGATGTGGGCAATGGCCTCTTCGACCTGATCGACCAGGACCAGGCACAGATCGCCTTCGGCCAGCCGGTCCAGCGCCGTGTCGATGGCCAGGAACTCGCCCCGGATCTCGTGCACCTCGCGCGTGCGCGAGGTGCCGCTGAGGCCCTCGCGCAGCAGCGCGATGACTTCGCCATCGGCGCGGCCGCGCTGGCAGGCGTCCTCGAACAGCACGATGCGGTCGAAGGCATCGCCCAGGATGCGGGTCTGCGCGCGGATGTCCTCGTCGCGGCGGTCGCCCGCGCCGCTGATGACCACGGTGCGCTGGCGTGCCGGCATGGCCTCGACCGCGCGCACCAGTGCCTGCATCGCATCGGGGTTGTGGCCGTAGTCGGCGATCACCGTGGCGCCGCGGTAGCGGAACAGGTTGAAGCGGCCCTGGGCGTTGTGGCTGTCGTTGTCGAAGCTGGCCAGGCCGGCGCAGATGGTCGGCCACTGCAGGCCCAGTGCCCAGGCCGCGCCGACGGCGGCCATCACGTTCTCGACCTGGAAGGCGATGGCGCCGCCCAGCGTCAGCGGGATGTCGGCGAGCCGGCAGCGCTGCTGCATGCCGCCTTCGGCGGCCACCAGCTGGCCGTCTTCCACGTACAGCGCGCGCTTGCCCTGGGCCAGATGGGTGGCGATCACCGGATGGTTGCGGTCCATCGCGAAGAAGGTGACCTTGCCGCTGCGGCAGTGGCTGGCCATGGCCGCCACGATGGGGTCGGCCGCGTTGAGCACGGCGGTGCCCTGCTCGGCGATGTTCTGCACGATCACCCGTTTGAGCACGGCCAGTTCCTCGACCGTGGTGATGTAGTTCAGACCCAGGTGGTCGCCGCTGCCGATGTTGGTGACGACGGCGACGTCGCACTTGTCGAAAGCCAGCCCTTCGCGCAGGATGCCGCCGCGCGCGGTCTCCAGCACGGCCGCATCGACATCGGGGTGCTGCAGCACGTTGCGCGCGCTCTTGGGGCCGCTGCAGTCGCCGGTGTCGATGCGCTGGCCGCCGACATAGACGCCGTCGGTGCTGGTCATGCCCACGCACAGGTTGTTCTGGGCCAGCAGGTGGGCGATCAGCCGCACCGTCGTGGTCTTGCCATTGGTGCCGGTGACGGCCACCAGCGGGATGCGGCCGTTTTCCCCTTCGGCGAACATGGCGTTGATGATGGCTTCGCCGACCGGCCGGCCCTTGCCGTACGACGGCGACAGGTGCATGCGCAGACCCGGCGCGGCGTTGACCTCGACGATGCCGCCGCCGGTTTCCTCCAGCGGCTGCAGGATGTTGTCGCACACCATGTCCACGCCGCAGATGTCCAGCCCGACCATCTGGGCCGCGACGATGGCGCGATGCGCCACTTCCGGGTGCACGTCATCGGTGACGTCGGTGGCGGTGCCGCCGGTGGACAGGTTGGCGTTGTGCCGCAGGGACACGCGCCGCCCCTTGGCCGGGACCGAGTCCGCCGTCAGGCCCTGGCTGGCCAGGCAGGCCAGCGCGATGTCGTCGAAGCGGATCTTGGTCAGCGAGGTGGCGTGCCCGCTGCCACGGCGCGGGTCCTGGTTGACCTGTTCCACCAGCTGGCGCACCGTGTGCTCGCCGTCGCCCACCACGGTGGGCGGATCGCGGCGGGCCGCGGCCACCAGCTTGTTGCCCACCACCAGCAGGCGGTAGTCGTTGCCGGGCAGGTAGCGCTCGACCAGGATTTCGTCGTCGTATTCGCGCGCGGCGGCATAGGCCTTGAGCATCTGCTCGCGCGAGTGGATGTTGACGGTCACGCCCTTGCCCTGGTTGCCGTTCTTGGGCTTGATCACCACCGGCAGGCCGATCTCGCCGGCGGCGGCCCAGGCTTCCTCGGCGGTACGGATCTCGCGTCCGATGGGAACCGGCACGCCGGCGCTGGCCAGCAGCTTCTTGGTCAGTTCCTTGTCCTGGGCGATGGACTCGGCGATGGCGCTGGTCACGTCCATCTCGGCGGCCTGGATGCGGCGCTGTTTCGAGCCCCAGCCGAACTGGATCATGCTGCCGCGCGTCATGCGCCGGTAGGGAATGCCGCGGGCCAGCGCTGCGTTGACGATGGCGGCCGTGCTCGGGCCCAGGCGCTCGTCCTCGTCGAGCTCGCGCAGTTGCCGCAGCGCGCCGTCCAGGTCGAAAGGCGTGTCGTCCAGCGCGGCGCGGCACAGCTGGGCCGCCAGTTCCAGCGCCAGCCGGCCCACGGCTTCCTCCGAATATTCGACCACCACCAGATAGACGCCTGGGTCCACGGTAGGCGTGGTGCGGCTGAAAGTCACCGGACAGCCGGCCTGCGCCTGCAGGCCCAGCGCGGCCAGCTCCAGCACATGGGCCAGCGAGACGGTCTCGTCATGGCCGGTGGGGTTCAGCGGCAGGATCTGCGGAAAGCGCGCGCGCAGCCGCATGCCGAAGTTCTGGCGCGGGCTGAGCTCGCACTCGGCCGGGGTGCACTGCACCACGGCTTCGATGGCGGTGTGGTGGCTCCACAGATTGGGGCCGCGCAGGGCGCGGATGCGTTGGATGTCCATGCGGCTCTCAGGGTTCGCTGCTCAGGTTGGCCTTGAAGGTGCGCAAGCCGGCACCGATCAGCTCGGGCTTGATGCCCAGGGCCCAGGCGGCGGCGACGGCGGCCATCACCATTTCGGGCCGGGCGGCCTTGGCCGGGCTCAGGGTGTCCAGCGGGATGTCGCCGTACTCGTCCATGCCCTGCGCCAGCACGATGTGGCGCTCGCGCAGATAGACGGTGCGCTCGCCGCTGGCGCGGTGCTCGGCAATCGCCGGCAGCATGGCGTCAGGCCCGTAGAAGATGACCTTGCCGTCGCACAGGCTGGCCAGCTCGACCACGCGCGGGTCGGCGGCGTTGAGCACGGCCGTGCCGCTGGGCAGCACCACATCGACCTGCGTGCGCACCACGTTGTAGAGCTTGTCGGCGTCGTCGATGTAGAACTCGGCCAAATCCTGCGGGTCGTCCAGGTCGGTCACCACGCCGACGCTGCAGCGGTCGTAGGGCAGGCCCTCGCTCAGGATGCCGCGGTGCGTGTGCTCGAACACGGCCGCTTCCAGCGCCCGGTTGATCAGCAGCCGCTGGCCGGTATCCCAGTCGGTGGCGTCGCGCGCCTCGACCTGGCGCGGCCCCAGGAAAAAACCGTCGCGGCAGGCCGCGCCGACCTGCGTGCCGTTGATGTGCAGCAGCCAGTTCAGCAGCCGGGCGATGCGCGTGGTGTGGCGCGTGCCGGTGATGCCGACGATGGGGATGCGTCCCTGCCCGTCGCCGGGAAACAGGTGCTCGACGATGGCCTGGCCGACGTTGCGCGGTTGGCCTTCGGCGGGCTTGAGGTGCATCAGCAGGCCGGGGCCGGCGTTGACCTCGATGATGGCGCCGCCCTGCTCGTGCAGCGGCCGGGAGATGTCGCGCGCCACCAGGTCGATGCCGGCGATGTCCAGCCCGACGGTGCGCGCCGCCAGCGCGGCGGCGGCCGCGACTTGGGGATGGACCTGGTCGGTGACGTCGTAGGCCAGATCGCCATGGCGGCGAATCAGCACCACCTGGCCGGCTGGCGGCACCGAGTCGCCGCTGTAGCCCTGGCGGGCCAGCTCCAGCTGGGCGATCGGTTCCTGGGCCAGGATCAGCGGCTCCAGCGGGAACTCTTCCTCGACGCCGCAGCGCGGGTCGCTGTTGATCTGGCTGTCGATCAGCTGCAGGATGGTGGAGCGCCCGTCGCCGGTGACGGTCTGCATCTTGCCGCGGGTGGCGGCGACCACGCGCCGGCCCACCACCAGCAGCCGGTGCGCATCGCCCTCGATGAACTTTTCCACCAGCACGCCGCTGCCTTCGGCCTCGGCGCCGCGGTAGGCCTTCTCGATGTCCTCGCGGGTGCGCAGGTCGGTGAAGACGCCGCGGCCGTGGTTGGCGTCGGTGGGTTTGACGGTGACCGGCAGGCCGATGTCCTGCGCCACTTCCCAGGCCTGCTCGGGGCTGTCCACTTCTTCGCCCTCGGGCACGGGCACGCCGCAGGCCTTGAGCAGCTCCTTGGTCAGCTGCTTGTCGCTGGCGATGCTTTCGGCGATCGCGCTGGTCTGGTCGGTTTCGGCCGTCCAGATGCGGTGCTGGCGGGCGCCGTAGCCCAGCTGCACCAGGTTGCCGTCGTTGAGGCGGATGTGGGGGATGCGCCGTTCGGTGGCGGCCTCGACGATGTGCGCCGTGCTCGGCCCCAGGCAGAGCCGGTCGCACAGCGCGCGCAGCTGCGCGATCGTGGCTTGCACGTCATAGGGGCGGTTTTCCGCAGCGGCCAGCAGCAGCTCGCGCCCGGCCTGCAGCGCCGCGCGCCCCACTTCCTCCTGCCGGGTGCGGAACGCCATCTTGTAGACGCCATGCACGCCAGTCATGCGCGTCTTGCCAAAGCCGGTCTGCATGCCGGCCTGGGTTTGCAGTTCCAGGCAGATGTGTTCCAGGATGTGGCCGGCCCAGGTGCCGTCGCGCAGCCTTTCCAGAAAGCCGCCGACCTCGCCGACGCCGCAGCGGTGCACGCTCAGCCCGGGTAGCAGCTGCAGCAGCCGTTCGTAGAATCCGGGGATTTTGTTCGACGGCAGGTCTTCGTATTCGCCCAGATCGATCCAGGCTTCGATGACCGGGCGGTAAGTCCAGATGTTGGGACCGCGCAGGTACTGGACCCGCAGGATTTGAAGAGGGTTCTTGGTCATGAAACGCGACAGGGCGTCAGGGGCCGCTTCAGGTGGATGGCAGGGGCAGGGCGGATGCGGGGGGGCTCGGCAGGCCGTGGCAGATGGACAGACGAGGGGCGGAAAACGGGGACAATCGGTATCCGTGCACTCCGAACGTGAAGCAGACTACATGACACCAGACACCCCGTCTGCCGCCGTATTATCTTTCAGCGAGGTTCCGGCACCCTGGCAGGCCGAACTGCGCCAGCAGCTGCATGCCGACGAGAACGTCCTGGCGGTGCTGGCGGTTGACCTGGACGAGCAGCTGCGCTTTGCCGAGGGCCTGCTGGTGGCTACCGGGCGCCGCCTGCTGGCGCGCGCGCCCGGCTCGGACCGCTGGGACAGCTGGGACTATCAGCCGCAGTGGACGCTGAGCCGGCATGACCATGCCGGCGTAGGTCATCTGGAGTTGTTCGATGCCCAGGGCCGGCTGGCGCACTGGTGCTACACCCTGGGTCAGAACCTGCAGGCTGCGCGCCTGATGGAGACGGTGCAGCGCCAGCTGCACGGTCTGCGCACGGGCGAGGCAGTGCCGCCGCCGGCCGTGCACGAATGCCCGACCTGCAAGGCCCCGCTGGAGCCCGGGCAGGACGAATGCCCGATTTGCGCCAAGGTCATGCACACGCCGCCTTCGCCGCGCACGCTGCTGCGGCTGTGGCGTTTTGCCCGGCCCTACAAGGGGCAGCTGCTGCTGGGTTTCGTGCTCACGCTGCTGGGCACGGCCGCCAGCCTGGTGCCGCCGTACCTGACCATGCCGCTGATGGACGAAGTGCTGGTGCCGATGGAAGCCGGCAAGGACGTCGATCCGACGCTGGTGTGGTACTACCTGGGCGGCTTGCTGCTGGCCGCGCTGGTGGCCTGGGGGCTGGGCTGGGCCAAGACCTACATCCTGGCGCTGGTGTCCGAGCGCATCGGCGCCGATCTGCGTACCACCACCTACGACCATCTGCTGCGCCTGTCGCTGGAATACTTCGGGGGCAAGCGCACCGGCGACCTGATGGCGCGCATCGGCAGCGAGACCGACCGCATCTGCGTCTTTCTCTCGCTGCATCTGCTGGATTTTTTCACCGACCTCATCATGCTGCTGATGACGGCGGCGATCCTGTTTTCCATCAATCCCTGGCTGGCGCTGGCCACGCTGGTGCCGCTGCCCATCATCATGTGGATGATCACGGCCGTGCGGCACCGGCTCAAGACCGGCTTCGAGAAGATCGACCGCGTCTGGTCCGAGGTCACCAGCGTGCTGGCCGACACCATCCCCGGCATCCGGGTGGTCAAGGCCTTCGCGCAGGAGCAGCGCGAGTCGGCCCGCTTTCGCGAGGCCAACCGCCAGAACCTGGCGGTGAACGACCGCGTCAACCGCATCTGGGCGCTGTTTTCGCCCAGCGTGTCGTTCCTGACCGAAGTCGGCCTGCTGGTGGTCTGGGCTTTCGGGGTCTGGCTGGTCGCGCACGAGCAGACCTCGGTGGGCGTGCTGACCGCCTTCATCGCCTACATCAGCCGCTTCTACGGCCGGCTGGACTCGATGAGCCGCATCGTCTCCTGGACCGAAAGCTCGGCCTCGGCGACCAAGCGCATCTTCGACATCCTGGACCATGTCTCCAGCGTGCCCGAGCCGGCGCAGCCGGTGCATCTGCCGCAGGTGCAAGGACGCATCGAGCTGCGCAACGTGGGCTTTCGCTACGGCAACCGCGAGGTCAATCGTGGCATCAACCTGACCATCGAGCCCGGCCAGATGGTGGGGCTGGTCGGCCACAGCGGCTCGGGCAAGAGCACGCTGGTCAACCTGATTTGCCGCTTCTACGACGTCACCGAAGGCTCGATCCGCATCGACGGGGTGGACATCCGCAACCTGCCGGTGACCGAATACCGCCGCCACATCGGGCTGGTGTTGCAGGAGCCGTTCCTGTTCTTCGGCACGATTGCCGACAACATCGCCTACGGCAAGCCCGACGCCACCCGCGAGCAGATCATCGCGGCGGCCCGCGCCGCCCATGCGCACGAGTTCATCCTGCGCCTGCCGCAGGGCTATGACTCGGTGGTGGGCGAGCGCGGCCAGGGCCTGTCCGGCGGCGAGCGTCAGCGCATCTCGATCGCCCGTGCGCTGCTGATCGATCCGCGCATCCTGATCCTGGACGAGGCCACGGCATCGGTGGACTCCGAGACGGAGAAAGAGATCCAGAAGGCGCTGGACAATCTGGTGCAGGGACGCACCACGATCGCCATCGCGCACCGCCTCTCTACGCTGCAGCGGGCCGACCGGCTGGTGGTGCTCGACCGCGGCCAGGTGGTGGAGGAGGGCACGCACGACGAGCTGATGGCCCGCCAGGGCGCGTACTACAACCTTTACCAGGCCCAGGCGCGCAACGTGGACACCGATCTGGACGACGCCGAGCCGGGCCCGCAGCCCGGCCACAAGGACGATGCCAAATGAACCCGCGGCCCATCCTGAACCTGAACGAGACAGACTGCCTGCTGCAGCGCGATGCCTGGGGCCGGCTGGTGCTGACGCTGCCCGACGGCAGCACGCGCGAAGGGGTGGTGCCGGTGCGGGCCTTCCCGATCCAGGCGCCCGATCGGTATATCTCGCTGGTCGATGCGGCGGGCCACGAGGTGGCCTGGGTGGAAGATCTGACGCGGCTGCACGAGCCGCAGCAGGGGCTGATCCGCGCGGCCCTGGGCGAGCGCGAATTCATGCCCGAGATCCGCGCCATCCTGTCGGTCAGCAGCTTTGCCACGCCCAGCACTTGGCGGGTGCGCACCGATCGCGGTGAAACGAGCTTCGTCCTCAAGGGCGAGGAGGACATCCGCCGGCTGGCCGGCCACACCCTGCTGGTGACGGACTCGCACGGCATCCAGTTTCTCATCCGCGACATGACGGCGCTGGACCGCGAGAGCCGCCGCCTGCTCGACCGTTTCAAATGAGCGCAGCCACCATGCAAGCCGTGTACGACTACACCGACGAAGCCCTGCAGGCGCTGGCGCGCGCCGACGTGGCGCGGGCCTTGGCCGAGGACGTGGGCAGCGGCGATCTGACCGCCGCGCTCATCGACCCGGCGCGGCAGGCCCACGCCCGGGTGCTGGCACGCGAGAGCGCCGTCATCTGCGGCGCGGCCTGGGTGCAGGCCACGCTGGCGCAGGTCGTGCCCGAGGCGCAGCTGACCTGGCACGTGCGCGATGGCCAGCGCTGCGCCGCCGATCAGGTGGTGCTGGAATTGCGGGGGCCGGCGCGTGGCCTGCTGACGGCCGAGCGCACCCTGCTGAACTTTCTGCAGCTACTCAGCGGCGTGGCCACCCGCACGGCCGAATTCGTGGAAGCCGTCCAGAGTGTGCCGGGCAACCGGGCCCGCATCGTGGACACGCGCAAGACCCTGCCGGGCCTGCGTATGGCGCAGAAGTATGCGGTGGTCTGCGGCGGCGGCGTCAATCACCGCATCGGCCTGCATGACGCCGTGCTGATCAAGGAAAACCACATCGCCGCCGCCGGCGGCGTCACGGCGGTGCTGCAGCGCGCAGCCGCCGTGGCGCCGCGGGCTCGGTTCGTGCAGATCGAGGT
>DAIUCJ010000025.1:18928-48005 GCA_036846225.1 Hylemonella sp. | reverse complement strand
TGGCCTACCGCAGCAGTTTTGCAACGGCCTGCTAAAGTGCCATTCAAGGAACCGGCCATGACCACCGTCACCGAACAACCGATCACCCTGCACCGTCCCCAGGCCGCCGCCGCGCCGCAGACCGAACGCTGGAGCCCGGCGGCCATCGAGGCGCTGTTCGAGCTGCCTTTTCCCGAGCTGCTGCACCGCGCGCAGACCGTGCACCGCGCGCACTTCGACCCCGCCGAAGTCGAGTTCGCCACGCTGCTGTCGGTCAAGACCGGCGGCTGCCCGGAAGACTGCGGCTACTGCCCGCAGTCGGCCCACTACGACACCGGCGTCAAGGCCTCCAAGCTGATGGCGCTGGAAGAAGTGCTCTTTGCCGCGAAGCGCGCCAAGGAAGCCGGCGCCACGCGCTTTTGCATGGGCGCGGCCTGGCGCGAACCCAAGGACCGCGACATCGAGCAGGTCGCCGAGCTGGTGCGCGGCGTCAAATCGCTGGGGCTGGAAGCCTGCGCCACGCTGGGCATGCTCAAGGACGAACACGCCCGGGCGCTGGCCGAGGCCGGCCTGGACTACTACAACCACAATCTGGACACCGCGCCGGACTTCTATGGCCAGATCATCAGCACGCGCGACTACCAGGAGCGGCTGGACACGCTGGCGCGGGTGCGCGAAGCCGGCGTCAAGGTCTGCGCCGGCGGCATCGTGGGCATGGGCGAGAGCCGGCGCCAGCGCGCCGGGCTGATCGCCCAGCTGGCCAATCTGGACCCCTACCCGGAATCGGTGCCGATCAACCACCTGGTGCGCGTGCAGGGCACTCCGCTGGCCGAGCAGGAGCCGCTGGATCCGTTCGAGTTCGTGCGCACCATCGCGGTGGCCCGCATCACCATGCCCAAGGCCCGGGTGCGCCTGTCGGCCGGGCGCCAGCAACTGGGCGAGGCGGTGCAGGCGCTGTGCTTCCTGGCCGGGGCCAACTCCATCTTCTACGGCGACAAACTGCTGGTCACCGGCAACCCCGACACCGAAGCCGACCTGCAGCTGCTGCAGCGGCTGGGCATGCGCGCTGCGCAGCAGCCGCCCGGGCTGACCTGACCGCGCCCCACACACCGCCAGGAGACGACCGTGAGCACCGCCCCTTCCACCCCGAGCAACGGCGCATCCCCCTACGGCACGCTGCCGCCGGCCAGCCCCCCGGCCTCGCGCAAGCCCATCAGCCTGCCGCGGCTGCAGGAAATGCACGCGCGCGGCGAAAAGATCACGATGCTCACCGCCTACGACGCCACCTTTGCCGCCACGGCCGACGCCGCCGGCGTGGAGTGCATCCTGGTGGGCGATTCGCTGGGCATGGTCTGCCAGGGCCTGTCCAGCACCGTGGGCGTGACGCTGGAGACCATGCGCTACCACGTTGACAGCGTGGTCCGCGGCGTGCGCCGGGTGCAGGGCACGGCCTGGATCATCGGCGACATGCCCTACGGCACCTTTCACGAATCGAAGGAGCAGGCGTTTCGCAACGCGGCCGTGCTGATGCAGGCCGGCGCGCACATGGTCAAGATCGAAGGCGGCGGCTGGACGGCCGAGGTCGTGCACTTTCTGGTCGAGCGCGGCATCCCGGTCTGCGCCCACCTGGGCCTGACGCCGCAAACCGTGCACGCGCTGGGCGGCTACCGCGTGCAGGGCCGCGACGAGCAGGCCGCCGCCACGCTCAAGCGCCATGCACTCGAACTGCAGGACGCCGGCGCCAGCCTGCTGGTGCTGGAGATGGTGCCGGCGGCGCTGTCGGCCGAGATCACCCGCGCGCTGCCGCGCTGCGCCACCATCGGCATCGGCGCCGGCGTGGACTGCGCCGGCCAGGTGCTGGTGCTGCACGACATGCTGGGCATGAACCTGGGCAAGATGCCCAAGTTCGTGCACAACTTCATGGCCGAGGCCGGCAGCGTGCGCGGCGCGATGGAAGCCTATGTGAAGGCGGTGAAGGAAGGGCGCTTCCCGGTCAATGCGCTGCACGCCTGGTAACAGCCGCCCCCCCACGGCCCCGCTCGCCCCCATGAAACTGATCCACACCATTGCCGAGCTGCGCGCCGAGCTGGCGCGCTTTCAAAGCCCTGCGTTCGTTCCCACGATGGGCAATCTGCACGACGGGCATCTGGCGCTCGTGCAGCAGGCCCGGCCGCTGGGCGACGTGACGGTGGCCAGCATCTTCGTCAACCGGCTGCAGTTCCTGCCGCACGAAGACTTCGACACCTACCCGCGCACCCTGCAGGCCGACTGCGACAAGCTGCAGGCGGTGGGCTGCGACCTCGTCTTCGCCCCCAGCGAGCAGGAGCTGTATCCGCAGCCGCAGGGCTACAAGGTCCAGCCGCCCGCCGAGCTGGCCGACATCCTGGAAGGCCACTTCCGCCCGGGCTTCTTCACCGGCGTGTGCACGGTGGTGCTCAAGCTCTTTCACATCGTGCAGCCGCGGCACGCGGTCTTCGGCGCCAAGGACTACCAGCAGCAGATGATCATTCGCCGCATGGTCGAGCAGCTGGCCCTGCCCATCACCATCCACACCGGCCCCACGCTGCGCGCGCCCGACGGCCTGGCCCTGTCTTCGCGCAACGGCTACCTCAGTCCCGACGAGCGGGCCGAGGCCGTGCAGCTGTCGCGCACGCTGCAGAGCATGGTGGCGCTGCTGCGCGCTGGTGAGCGCAACGTCGCCGCGATCGAGCAGCACGCCCTGCACACGCTGGCCGGCCGCGGCTGGCAACCCGACTACATGACCGTGCGCCGCCGCCATGACCTGCAGCCCCCGCAGCCCGAGGACCTGCTGCACCCGGACCGCCTGGTCGTGCTCGGCGCCGCGCGGCTGGGGCGCACCCGGCTGATCGACAACCTGGAAGTCTGAGCCCAGAAACGGCAGTGGACCGCGCCCTCTTCAGCGGGCGGCCTGGTCTGCTCGAAGCGAACCTGGTTTGCGATCCCACACCGAAAGGGTGAAGGCGCTAAAGGGCCGATTGCTGCGCCCTGCGCCAGCGCCGCTTGCCTGGTGCGGGCGCGGCCGGCATAGTCTGGCCATGTTGCATCGGACAGGAGCCCGTCATGCGCATAGGCGTACCCAGGGAAATCAAGGTTCATGAATACCGTGTCGGCCTCACGCCCGCGAGCGTGCGCGAGCTGTGCGCGCACGGGCACACGGTGCTGGTGCAGGCCGGCGCCGGCGCGGCCATCGACCTGCGCGACGAGGACTACCGCGCCGCCGGCGCCACGCTGCTGCCCGATGCGGCCAGCGTCTATGCGCAGGCCGAGCTGATCGTCAAGGTCAAGGAGCCGCAGCCGTCCGAGCTACCGCTGCTGCGGCCTGGTCAGGTGCTCTACACCTATCTCCACCTGGCGGCCGACCCGGCGCTGACCGCGGCCCTGCTGCGAACCGGCGCCGTCTGCATCGCCTACGAAACCGTCACCGGCGCCGGCGGCACGCTGCCGCTGCTGGCGCCGATGAGCGAGGTGGCCGGGCGCATGGCGGTGCAGGTGGGCGCGCACTGGCTGGAAAAATCCCAGGGCGGGCGCGGCGTGCTGCTCGGTGGCGTGCCCGGCGTGCCGGCGGCGCACGTGGTGGTGCTGGGCGCGGGCACGGTCGGGGCCCAGGCGGTGCAGATGGCGGTGGGCCTGGGCGCGCGAGTCACCGTGCTCAACCGCGGCGTGGACAAGCTGCGCGCGCTCGATGCGCGTTACGGCAACCGCATCCAGACCTTGGTGGCCAGCCTGCAGCACATCGAGCAAACCGTGCCGCAGGCAGACCTGCTGATCGGCGCGGCGCTGGTGCCCGGCGCGGCCGCGCCCCGGCTGGTCGGCCGCGAGCTGGTGGCGCGCATGAAGCCGGGCTCGGTCATCGTCGATGTGGCCATCGACCAGGGCGGCTGCGTCCAGACCTCGCGCCCGACCACCCATGCCGAGCCGACCTATGTGGTCGATGGCGTGGTGCACTACTGCGTGACCAACATGCCGGGCAACGTGGCGCGCACCGCCACCTTCGCGCTCAACAGCGCCACGCTGCCGCATGCGCTGATGCTGGCCAACAAAGGCTGGCAGCAGGCCCTGCGCGAAGACCCCCATCTGCGCCAGGGCCTGAACATCGCCCAGGGCCAGATCACGCACGCGGCCGTGGCCCAGGCCACCGGGCACCCCTGGGTGGCGGCGGAGCAGGTGCTGGGCTGAGCGCGTCCGCCCGCGTGGCACGACGCTTGCATCGCTGCCGGCATGCCTGCCCCCGCCCAACGATTGCCACCATGAGCTGGCATGCGACCCTGCAGCTCGACTACCGCCGCGCCGGGCCGCGCAGCGTAGCGCAGCACCGCCACGCGGGGCCGCTGCGCATCCTGCAAAGCCTGTATCCGGAAAACCCCGCCGTCTGCCACAACGTGCTGGTCCACCCGCCCGGCGGGCTGGTGGGCGGTGACACGATCGAGATCGGAGTGTGTGTGGGCCCGCAGGCACACGGCCTGGTCACCACGCCGGGGGCGACACGCTATTACCGCTCCAATGGCGAGCCGGCCCGCCAGCGGCTGCACGCCAGCCTGCAAGCCGGGGCCCGGCTGGAGTGGCTGCCGCTGGAGGCGCTGGCTTATGACGGCTGCCGAGCCGACAATCGTGCGGTGTTCGAACTCGCGTCCGGCGCCGAGCTGCTGGGCTGGGACGTGACAGCCCTGGGCCTGCCGGCGGCCGGACAACCCTTCCGGCAGGGCAGCTTCCATCAGCACCTGGAAGTGCCCGGCGTCTGGCTGGAGCAAGGCCGCATCGACGCGCAGGACGCCCTGTTGCTGGACGGGCCGCTGGGCCTGGCCGGCCAGCGCTGCCTGGCCACGCTGTTCTTCGTGGCCGGCACACCGATCGAGCGAACACGGCGGGAAGCCGCACTGGACGCCGTGCGACAGGTCATCGAACAGCACCCGCTGCGGCTCAACGCCGGTGCCACCAGCCCCCACCCCCAGGTGCTGGTGCTGCGCGCGCTGGCGCCCCTGGTAGAACCGGTGCTGGAGCTGCTGCGCCCGGCCCGCGCAGCATGGCGCCAGACTCTGTGGCAGATGGACACCGTGCCGCCACGGATCTGGGCCACTTAGAACCGGTGCACCAACGTCAGCCGCAGACTGCGCGGTTCCACCGGATGGAGGTGACGGTCGTCAACGGCAGCGCTCTCGCCCAGCAGGCGCGAGGCATACCAGTACTCGATATCGTTGGCCTGGCGGTCCAGCAGGTTGTAGATGTCCAGCTCCAGCCGGGTTCTCACACCCAGACGGCAAGCCACACGCAAGTTGAGCAGCACTGAATCGGCCGACTGCACCGAGCCGTCCTCCACCAGCGCCCGAGGTCCCACGTAGCGCAGTCGCACGGCCCCGGACCAGGGACCGATCGCATCCACCGTGATGCCCAGATTGGCGATACTGCCGGCTGCCCCCGGCACCCAGTCACCGATGGGATCGCCGTCGGTGAACCGCGCCTGCGACCAGCTCAGGTCTGCGTCCAGCGCAAGCCAGCGGTTGACCAAATACCGGTTGCTCCACTCCACGCCCCAGCGCCGTGACGGACGTGACGGCTCGGTGGTGCCCGCATCACCCACGAACAGCAGCTCAGAATCCAGCTCCAACTGCCACAGCGTAAAGCTGCTGTACCAGCCGGTCCGCGGCTCGGTGCGCAGTCCCAGCTCGGCACCGCGCGTGCGCACAAGCAATGGCACTTTCTGCACGGAGCCGATCGGGTCGGCCGGATCCACCGTGATGGTGGCACCACGCGCATCGTTGCTGTGAAAGCCATGCCCATAGTTGGCATACAGCTCGGTGTGCACGCCCGCGGCGTAGATGAACGCCAGCTTGGGCGTGAGTATCTGCTCGCCGGCCCCGCCGCTATTGGCGGCTAGACTGGAATCGACGCGAGTGCCCACCACATCGGCGCGCAGGCCGGCCACGCTGCGCAGGCGTGGCGTCCAGCGCACCTCGCTCTGCATCCACAGCGCCAGAGTATCGATACTCACCTGGTCTTCACGAGTGGTGGAGAGCGTCACCCGGTCCTTGCTGCCATACAAGCCAATCGGCGCCAGGCGGTCGAAGCGCCCCTGCACGCCCGCGCTGTGCACCACTTCGCGCCCCGCCCAAGTGCCCACGCGCGACTCGCTGGCTGCAAAGCCCGCGGCCCGCCGCCGCTCGCTCTGGCGGAACTGGTCGCCCGTGTCGCACGTGCCGCTGGCATCGTAGTCTTTGGCGCAGTAGGTGAAGTTGGACCACAGATCCAGTTCGCTGTACAACACCCAGGCACTGGCACGGCGCTGGCGATCGCCCACGCGCTGCGCCCATTCGCCTGACAGGCTGTAGCGCTGGGCGCGTCCGCCCGTGGTCGGATCCAGCGAACCGTAGCGGTCAATCCATCCGCGGTCGAGCGCGCGTTGCGGAACCTGGTCGGTGCTGGTCCAGCGGCCGTCGTAAGCCATGGCGCTCAGGCTGACCCCATGCTCGCGGGTGCCCGTGCTGTAGCGCAGCAGGCCGTTGAGCTTGCGATAGTCCTCAAGCACCCGCCAGGGACCGTTGTTGTGAAAGAGCTCCACGCCGTAAAGCCACTGGCCGTCCGCGGCCACCGCTGGCGAGCCGGCCAGCAGCGTGCGGGTATAGCCGTTGCCGCCCAGCGTGGCTTGCGCCAGCGTACGGTCGAGCCGGCGGACATGGGCGATGCGCGCCACCCCGGCGGAGGAAAAGTCCCCCTCCTCGGCGTAGTACGGCCCTTTGCGGTACTGCACCTGCTCCACCAGCTCGGGAATGAGGAAATTGAGATCCGTGTAACCCTGCCCGTGCGCATGCGTGGGCAGGTTCACCGGAACGCCGTCCACATAGGTAGCGAAATCGGTCCCGTGATCCAGGTTGAAGCCGCGCAGAAAGTACTGGTTGGCCTTGCCGTCACCGGCGTGCTGGGTGGCGATCAGGCCCGGCACCAGCTCCAGCGTCTCTGCCGGCCGCAACAGCGGCACCAAGGCCAGCCGCGCGCCCGACACCACCCCTTCGCTGGCTGCAGCGGCGATACCACGCACGTCTTCCACCTGGCTGCGCACCTCCACGGCAGAAAGCATCCCCAGCTCCTGAGCACCTGTGATGCGCGCCAAAGCGGCCAGACACAAAGCGTATGAAAACTTGTTTATTTTTCTCACCACAAAACAACTGTGGCAAAGTCGTGCCTACTGGGCGATACGTCAAATGGCGTAGCTGCAGCTGTCGCTGCTCATCTGGCCGGTTTGTAGTGCCGGTGCCCCCGTCCTGCGCAGGCAGGTACGTAATGATCCGCCGCTTTCAAGGCCACCAGGTTGAGCTGGCCGTGGCGCACACCGCTTTCAGCAACCAGCGCATCCGCGAAACGGCGCACCTCTGCGGTGGCGCCACGCAGGATCAGCGTCTCTATGCAGTTCTCATGATCCAGGTGACTGTGCATGCTTGCCACCACAAGATCGTGGTGTTCGTGCTGCAGGCCGGTCAGGCGCTGAGCCAGGACGCGCTCGCGGTGGTTGTAGACGTAAGAGAGATTGGCGACACACAACCCCTCGGGTACGGCCACTGTGCGATCCCGCTCCAACGCGGCGCGAATCAGATCGCGCACAGCCTCGGAGCGGTTGCTGTAGCCACGCGTGGCGATCAGGGCGTCGAATTCCTGCGCAAGCCCGGTTTCCAGTGAAATGGTGAAGCGGTCCACGGTGCGAATCAGAATGGTCAAGACTCAACCGTCATGCAGCAGGCTGCTCGCGATGGCGGCGGCAGCCGTTCGCGTTTCCACACCCAGCTTCTCGAAGATGTGCTCCAGGTGCTTGCTCACCGTGCGCGGGCTCATGCCCAGGATGTCGGCAATGTCACGGTTGGTCTTGCCCTTGGCCAGCCAGGACAGCACCTCGGTCTCGCGCGGGGTGAGCGCGGCATCCGCCAGACGCTTGTGCGCGGCATCCGCAAGCGCCGCCAGCGGCCGCAGCAGCACCAGCATCTCGCCCGGTCCGCCCGGACCGAGGCAGCGCGCTTGCAGCTGCTGGCCATCGGCCAGCGGCGCGAGCGCCTCGCCCTGCTGCACCGCCTGCCCCAGCCAGGCTCGCAACGCGGCCTCGTCGTCCTGTGGAGCGAGAGCCTGCTGCAACCAGCGCATGGCCTGCGGCGAGCGCCAGGCGATGCGGCCCTGCCGGTCCAGCAGCAGCACGCCCAGGCCGGCCACGTCCACCGCCTCGCGCGCCAGCCGGCTGACGTGGGCATTGCGCAGATGGGTCGCCAGACGAGCCAGCACCTCGGGAATCTTGAGCGGCTTGACCACATAGTCCACCCCGCCGGCGGCAAAACCCTCGACGATCTGATCGGTCTCCGACAGGCCGGTCATGAAGATCACGGGCACATGGGCCCAAGATGGCTCGGCCTTGAGGCGGCGGCACAGGGCAAAGCCATGCTCGCCGGGCATGACGGCATCCAGCAGCACCGCGTCGGGTACGGCCAGTTCGAAGCGCTGCAGCGCCTCGGCGGCGTCGCGAGCGACCAGCACCGTGTAGCCCTCCTGCGCCAGCGCATCGCACAGCAGGCGCAGGGTTTCGGGCGCATCGTCCACCACCAACACCACGCCAGGCCCGGCGGCGCCAGAGGCGGCAAAGTCAGCATCAGTCATCGGCATCCACCTTCAGTCTCTCGATCACGGCGTTGAAATCGAAACGGTCCACATCGGCGGCCAGGCTGTTGAGCGCATCGGCCTGTGCGGGGTCTTGCTGCGCGCACGCCTGCAGCAGGGCGCGCAGGCCGCTGGCATGGCCCAGCCGCGCCAGCGCAATCAGGCGCTGGCGCAGATCATCGGTCAGCGGCAGCGCCGGGCCACGGGCCATGGAACCGCGCGTCTGCACCTCAGGCGCCGGCAGCGCAGGCGACGCCTCGTGCACCCACTCCAGCTGCAGCACCCGCGCCAGCAGATCCAGCAGCTCGGACTCGATCACCGGTTTGTTGACGAAACCCTGTGCCCCCACGGCGGCCAGCAGCTCAGGCCGGTTTTCAAAGGGGTCGGCCGAAATGAAGAGAATGGGCAGGGCCGGTCCGGCCTGGGCGCGGATCAGCTGTGCGGTCTGCCAGCCGTTGAGGTCGTCCATGTTGATGTCCAGCAGCACCGCATCGACACGCTGCTGCTGCAGGACCTCCAGCGCCTCGCGCCCGCTGGCGGCCTCCCGCATCAGGAAGCCCAGCGGCAGCAGCAGGCTGGCCAGCAGCTGCCGCTGGATCGGCTGGTCGTCCACCACCAGCAGGGTGCGGCGCGGATCGAGGTAGCCGACGATGGGACGCAGATGGCGCACGCTGCGTCCTGCCGGCGGCTCGATCTCGCGCAGATACAGGCGCACGCTGAAGGTACTGCCCTGTCCCACCGCGCTGCGCAGGGTGATCTCGCCTCCCATCAAACTGGTGAGCAGGCTGGTGATGGTCAACCCCAGCCCCGTTCCCGACTCGCTGCTGCGCCGTCCGGCGCTGCCGCGCTCGAAGGGCTGGAAGATGCGCTCCTGATCCTGCGACGCGATGCCGATGCCGGTATCTTCGATGTCGAAACGCACCACTTCATGACGGCAGTCCACCCGCAGCACGACGCTGCCGCGGTCGGTGAAGCGCACCGCATTGCCCAGGAGGTTGATCAGGATCTGGCGCAGGCGCTTGGCATCGGCCTGCACCCAGGCCGGCACGCGGCCCTGCGTTTCCAACCTGAATTCCAGGCCTTTGGCCTGGGCCTGCGGCTGCACCATGCGGACCAGTTCCGACAGAAATTCGGGAAACGGCAGCGGAGCCGGATCGAGCCGCAGGCGACCGGCTTCGATGCGCGCCAGATCCAGCAGGCCGTCGATCAGCGCATGCATGTGCTCTCCGCTTTGCTGGATCGTCCGCACGGCCTCGCGCTCGCGGCCGGCCAGCTTGCCGCTGCGCAGCAGGATTTGCGCGTAGCCCAGGATGCTGTTGAGCGGCGTGCGCAGTTCATGCGTCATGCCGGCCACATAGCGCGTCTTGGCCTGGCTGGCGTTTTCGGCGGCCTCCTTGGCGCTTTGCAGGGCTTCGTCGGTGCGCTGGTGCGCGTCGATCTCTTTCTGCAGCAGCTGGTTCTGGCGTTCAGACTCGTCCTGCGCCATGCGACGGCTCTCGGTGGCAAGCACCACCCACCAGGCCCATACCGCGCTCACGGCCGCCAGCAGCGAGAACACCTTGAGAAAAGGTTGGCGCAGCAGTTCGGCCGGAGCCTGCAGGCTCTCCTGCATATAGACCACGCCCAGCACGAAAGCCATGACCGCGCACAGCGAGAGAAAAACGGCCAGATAGTGACCGACCCGAAAGTTGAAGCGGTTGTTCAGCCCGGCTGGCAGCAGGGCCGCCAGTGCCAGACGCGCCTGGTCGGCCACGCGCGCATTGGTCTTGCAGCGGTCATGGCAGCGCGATTCCAGCGAACAGCACAGCGAGCAGATGGGCGCGTCATAGGCCGGGCAGCTGGCCATGTCAGCGCTCTCGAACGGGTTTTCGCAGACGCTGCAGCGCACCTGCATGCCCGGCGGCCAGGGCGCCCGATCCCGGCGCGCCAGGTAGTAACGCCCCCGCGTGGCCCAGGCCAGCAGCGGCGCGGCGACCAGGGCGGTCAGCAGCGCGATGAAAGGCGAGAAAGCCGCCGCGTATTCGCCCAGCAGGCCGGCGTAGGCCGTGACCGAGAGCACGACCGCCAGCCCCATGGCCCCCATGCCAACCGGATTGATGTCATACAGATAGGCACGGCGGAATTCCACTCCCCGGGGCGACAGCCCCAGCGGCTTGTTGATCACCAGGTCGGCCACCAACGCCCCCACCCAGGCGATGGCGACGTTGCTGTACAGCCCCAGCACCCGCTCCAGTGCGCCAAACACACCCAGCGTCATCAGCAAGGTCGCGATGATGACGTTGAACACCAGCCAGACCACCCGCCCGGGGTGGCTACGCGTGAGCCGGGCGAAGAAGTTGCTCCAGGCCAGCGAGCCCGCATAGGCATTGGTGACATTGATCTTGATCTGCGAGATGACCACGAAAAGAACGGTCAGCACCAGGGCAGCCCCCGAGTCCCCGAGCGAGCGCATGTAGCCGATCAGGTACATCTGCGTCGGTTCGGCCGCATTGGCAGGCAGCGCGCCGTACTGCAGCGCCACATAGGCCAGAAAGGCCCCGCCGACCATGCGCAGCATCCCCAGCCCGATCCAGCCCGGTCCGGCCAGCAGCACGGCAGCCCACCAGCGCCGGCGATTCGCCGGTGTGCGCTCGGGCATGAAGCGCAGGTAGTCCACCTGCTCGCCGATCTGCACCACCAGCGAGAACGTCACCGCAGCCGCGGCGCCAAACATCAAGGGCTCGAAGTCGCTGCTGCCGGAAGTCAGGCCAGAGAGCGTCGTGAACTCGCGGTACAGGCCGGGCTCCGCGAGGGCGAACCACACGAAGGGCCACAGCAGCAGTACCAGCCAGATCGGCTGGGTCCAGGCCTGCAGCCGCGAGATGAAAGTGATGCCGTGCAGCACCAGCGGAATGATGACCAGCGAAGACAGCACATAGCACCAGACGATAGGCCAGTCGAAGGCGAGCTGCAGCGCCAGCGCCATGATGGCGGCCTCCAGCGCGAAGAAGATGAAGGTAAAGCCCGCATAGATCAGCGAGGTGACGGTGGAGCCGAGATAGCCAAAGCCGGCGCCGCGCGTCAGCAGATCCATGTCCAGGCCGTAGCGCGCTGCGTACACGGCAATCGGCAAGCCGGTCAGGAAGGTCACCAGCCCCATGACCAGGATCGCCCATAGCGCATTGGAAAAGCCGTAGTTCAGCGCGATCGCGCCGCCGATGGCCTCCAGCGCCAGAAAGGAAATGCCGCCCAGGGCCGTGTTGGCGATGCTCCATTCGCTCCATTTCCGTGCACTGTGGGGCGTATAGCGCAGCGCATAGTCCTCCAGGGTTTCGTTGGCTACCCAGGAGTTGTAGTCGCGCCGGATGCGAAAGATGCGTTGTGGTGCGTGCCCCATGGCTGCGCCGTTTTGGTGCGTCGTCCTGTCTGCCACCGGTGCATGCAAGAAGCGTTCTCACGTGGCCGCCGCGATGCGGATACGTCAATCGTCGTATGGGCATCGGCGCGCCCGCTGCCCACACTGGAGTCGTGGTGACAAGGTGTCGCCCCCGCCTCTCGCAGGTGTTTCCGGTTCCCATCTTCCTCCTGGAGTGCCCCATGAAGAAACCGTCCACCCCCACCTCCGCTCAGCCGGCCACCGGCCTGCAGCGTCGTCACGTGCTGCAGGCCATGGGCGCGATGTCCATGATCGGCCTGCCCGGTCTGGGCCATGCCGCCGCGCCTCCGACCTCGGCCGTCAACACCACCAAGCTGGCCGTGACCGATACCGAGGTGGTGGTGGGCCAGCTGCATTCGTCCACCGGCACCATGGCCATCTCCGAAACCGGCTCCATCCAGGCCGAGCAGCTGGCCATCGACCAGATCAACGCCATGGGCGGCATCCTCGGCCGCAAGATCAGGGTGATCAAGGAAGACGGCGCTTCCGACTGGCCGACCTTCGCCGAGAAGTCCAAGAAGCTGCTGATCAATGACCGCGTCGCCTGCGTGTTCGGCTGCTGGACCAGCGCATCGCGCAAGGCCGTGCTGCCCATCTTCGAGAAGGAAAACGGCCTGCTCTATTACCCGACCTTCTACGAGGGCCTGGAGCAGAGCAAGAACGTGATCTACACCGGCCAGGAAGCAACCCAGCAGATCCTCTACGGTCTGGACTGGGCCAGCAAGGAGAAAAAGGCCAAGACCTTCTTCCTGGTGGGCTCGGACTACATCTGGCCCCGCACCTCGATGAAGATCGCGCGCAAGCACATCGAGTCGGTGGGCAAGCTGGGCAAGGTGGTCGGCGAGGAGTACTACCCGCTGGGCAACACCAACTTCAACTCGCTGATCAACAAGATCAAGGTCGCCAAGCCGGACTGCATCTTCGCGGCCGTGGTGGGCGGCTCCAACGTGGCCTTCTACAAGCAACTCAAGGCCGCCGGCATCACCGGCGACAAGCAGTTCCTGCTGACGCTGTCGGTCACGGAGGACGAAATGCTGGGCGTAGGCGGGGAGAACTTCGCCGGCTTCTACAGCTCGATGAAGTACTTCCAGACCCTGGACAACGAGAACAACAAGAAGTTCGTCGCCGCCTTCAAGGCCAAGTACGGCAAGGACGCCGTGATCGGCGACGTGACCCAGGCCGCCTACCTCGGCCCCTGGCTATGGAAAGCCGCGGTGGAAAAAGCTGGCAGCTTCGACGTGGACAAGGTGGTGGCCGCCTCGCCCGGCATCGAGCTCAAGACCGCGCCCGAAGGCTACGTCAAGGTGCACCAGAACCACCACCTGTGGAGCAAGTCGCGCATCGCCATGGGCCAGAAGGACGGCACCTTCAAGGTAGTGGCCGAGTCGCCCAACCTGATCGAGCCCAACCCCTTCCCGCAGGGCTACCAGTGATCGGCGGCTGAAGCGCCCTTGGGGGCACGGGGGCGGCGGTGCGCCAGCCGGTCCAGCGCCGCCGCCCCCGCACCACGCACACAGACAGGCAGGTGACGCAATGGAATTCTCCGAAATGCTCAACATCGCCCTGATGCAGGGATTCGCAGGTCTCAGCCTGTTTTCGGTCCTGCTGCTCATGGGCCTGGGGCTGGCCATCATCTTTGGCCAGATGGGCGTGATCAACATGGCGCATGGCGAGTTCATGACCATCGGCGCCTACACGGTGTTTCTGCTCTCCACCCTGACGGAGAAGCTGGTGCCCGGTTTCATGCCCTACTACTTCCCGGTGGCCATCGCCGTGGCGTTTGGCCTGGCCTTCATCGCCGGCTGGTTGGTGGAGTGGGGACTGATCCGCTTTCTCTACAAGAGGCCGCTGGACACGCTGCTGGCCACCTGGGGCCTGAGCCTGGCGATCCAGCAGATCTTCCGCTCGGCCATCGGCCCCAAGGAAGTGAGCCCCACGCTGCCGGACTGGCTCATGGGCTCCTGGGCGCCGCAGGAAGGCCTGGATATCCCGATCAACGGCCTGTTCGTGCTGGGACTGACCGCCGTCGTCACGGCCGGCGTGCTGCTGGCACTCTACAAAAGCCGCTGGGGGCTGCGGGTACGCGCCACGGTGAGCAACCGCACGATGGCCAACGCCATCGGCATCAACACGAAAAAGACCGACCGCCTGACCTTTGCCATCGGCTGTGGCATCGCCGGTGTGGCCGGCGCGGCCTTCACCACCATCGGCTCCACCGGGCCGACCTCCGGCTCGCTCTACATCGTCGATTCCTTCCTGGTCGTGACCTTCGGCGGCGCCGCCAGCCTGCTGGGCACGGTGGCCTCGGCCTTCGGCATCGCGCAGACCCAGTCGATCAGCGAGTTCTTCATGACCGGCTCCATGGCCAAGGTGCTGACGCTGTCGCTGATCGTCGTGATTCTGATGATCCGCCCGCAGGGCCTGTTCGCCAGCAAGGTGCGCCGCTGAATCAGCCATTCACTACCGGAGTCCAACCATGAACCCATTGAAAGCGTGGATCACCAGCCGGGGTCTGGGCAGCGTGGCCATCCTCGCCGTCCTGCTGCTGGTGGTCTTTCCCCTCGTCTTCGATATCTTCCGGCTCAACCTTGTCGGCAAGTACCTGACCTATGGCTTCGTCGCCCTCGGGCTGGTGATGCTGTGGGGTTACGGTGGCGTGCTCAGCCTGGGCCAGGGCGTCTTCTTCGGCCTGGGTGGCTATGCCATGGCCATGTTCCTCAAGCTGGAGGCATCTGACCCGGAGAGCACCAAGATCCAGTCCACCCCCGGCATTCCGGACTTCATGGACTGGAACCAGCTCACCGCCCTGCCCTGGTGGTGGCAGCCCTTCGAGCACCTGCCGGTGGCGCTGATCGCCGTGGTGACCATCCCCACCCTGCTGGCCTTCGTGATCGGCTACGCGATGTTCAAGCGGCGCGTCGGCGGGGTGTATTTCGCCATCATCACCCAGGCGGTGGCGCTGATTCTGACCGTGCTCATCATCGGCCAGCAGGGCTATACCGGCGGCGTCAACGGCATGACCGACCTCAAGACGCTCAATGGCTGGGACATCCGAACCGACAGCGCCAAGTACATCCTCTACTACCTGTGCGCGCTGATGCTGCTGGGCACCATCATGCTGTGCCTGTGGATCCAGAAGAGCAAGCTCGGCACGCTGCTGCTGGCCATGCGCGACAAGGAAGACCGGGTGCGCTTCTCCGGCTACGACGTGGCGATGTTCAAGGTCTTCGTCTTCTGCCTGGCCGCCGCCCTGTCGGGCATAGGTGGGGCCCTCTTCACGCTGCAGGTGGGCTTCATGTCGCCGTCTTTCGTGGGCATCGTGCCCTCGATCGAGATGGTGATCTACGCAGCGGTAGGCGGCCGCATGAGCCTGGTAGGCGCCGTGTACGGCACGCTGCTGGTCAACTTCGGCAAGACCTACTTTTCCGAGAGCTTTCCCGACCTCTGGCTGTTCCTGATGGCCGCGCTCTTCATCGGCGTGACCATGGCCTTCCCCGAGGGGCTGGCCGGCTTGTGGGAGAAAAAGGTCAAGCCCTGGTGGCAACGTAACCAGGCCCAGCGCCGGGCCGTGCGCGCCGCCGTGGCGCACGACCAGGCCACGCCGGCACAGGAGGCGGTCACGGTGATCGGTGAGCCGGCCCGGCCGGCGCCCGCCGCGCCCGCCGTGATGAGCGGCCAGCACGCCTGATGCCAACGACTGGAGCCCCGCCATGAGCAACACCGATTTCGCCCTGGCCGTGGAAGACCTCACGGTCTCTTTCGACGGCTTCAAGGCCATCGACAACCTGACCCTGTACGTGGACAAAAACGAGCTGCGCGTGATCATCGGCCCCAACGGCGCCGGCAAGACCACGCTGCTGGACCTGATTTGCGGCAAAACCAAGGCCAGCAGCGGCAGCATCAAGTTCAAGAACGAGGAACTGACCAGCCTGGACGAGCACATCCGCGTGCGCCGCGGCATCGGGCGCAAGTTCCAGACCCCTTCGATCTACGAAAACCTCACCGTTTTCCAGAACCTGGAAGTTTCCTATCCGGCCGGACGCTCGGTCTTTGGGGCGTTGGGCTTCAAGTGCACGCCGGAAGTCCGGGCGCGCGTGCAGAAAGTGGCCGAAGAAATCGGCCTGGCCGATGCGCTGGACATGGAAGCCGGCGTGCTGTCGCACGGCCAGAAGCAGTGGCTGGAAATCGGGATGCTGCTGATGCAGGAGCCCGAGCTGCTGATGCTGGACGAGCCGATTGCCGGCATGAGCGCGCGCGAACGCGAACTCACGGCCGATCTGCTCAAGCGCATCTGCAAGGGCCGCTGCGTGATCGTGATCGAGCACGACATGGACTTCGTCAAGCAGATCGCGCACAAGGTCACCGTCATGCACCAGGGAAAGATCCTGGCCGAAGGCTCGATGGAAGCCGTGCAGGCCGACCCCAAGGTGATCGATGTCTATCTCGGCCATTGAGGAGTAGGACCATGCTCAAAGTCACAGACATATACGTAGCCTACGGCCAAAGCGAGGCGCTGCACGGCATCTCCTTCGAAGGCCGCAGGAACGAAACGGTCGCCATCATGGGGCGCAACGGCATGGGCAAGACCACGCTGTTCAAGGGGCTGATGGGCGTGCTGCCGCTGAAGGCCGGCCGCATCGAGGTCGATGACCAGGACATTTCCCGGGATGAAAGCTACCGACGCGTGGCCAAGGGCATCGCCTACGTGCCGCAGGGTCGCATGATTTTCCCCACCCTGACGGTGGAGGAAAACATCCAGACCGGGCTGGAAAACGCCCGCATCAAACGCATCCCCGACGAAATCTATGCGCTCTTTCCGGTCCTGTGGGACATGCGCCGGCGCAAGGGCGGCAACCTATCAGGCGGCCAGCAGCAGCAGCTGGCGATTGCCCGTGCGCTGGTGACCAACCCCAAGGTGCTGCTGCTGGATGAGCCGACCGAGGGCATCCAGCCGTCGATCATCAAGGACATCGCCAGGGCGCTCAACGAAATCCGCAAGCTGCGCGAGATCACCATCGTCGTGTCCGAGCAGGTGCTGTCGTTCGCGCTGGACGTGGCCGACCGGCTGTTCGTCATCGAAGGCGGCCGCCTGGTGCACGAAACCCCGCGCGAGCAGACCGACGTCAACCGGATCAAGTCTTACCTCTCGGTATGACCCGTCCTTTTCCCCATCCCTTCCCGCGACCACAAGGAGCATCACCATGGCTGACACCCTGATCAAAGTCGATCTGAACCAACCCGCCACCAGCAACCCGATGGTGCACAACCGCTGGCACCCGGATATCCCGATCGCCGTCTGGGTCAAGCCGGGTGACGACTTCGTCCTGGAAACCTACGACTGGACCGGCGGCTACATCAAGAACAACGACAGTGCCGATGACGTGCGCGACATCGACCTGTCCACGGTGCACTATCTGTCGGGGCCGGTCGGCGTCCAGGGGGCCGAGCCCGGCGACCTGCTGGTGGTCGATCTGCTGGACATCGGCGCCAAGCCCGACAGCCTGTGGGGCTTCAACGGGATTTTCAGCAAGAAGAACGGTGGCGGCTTCCTGACCGACCACTTCCCGCTGGCGCAGAAATCGATCTGGGACATCAACGGCATGTTCACCAAGAGCCGCCACGTGCCCGGCGTCGAGTTTGCCGGCCTGATCCACCCCGGTCTGATTGGCTGCCTGCCCGACAAGAAGATGCTGGACGAGTGGAACCGGCGCGAGCAGACCCTGATCGACACCGACCCCCACCGGGTGCCGGCGCTGGCCAACCCGCCTTTCGCCGCCACCGCGCACTGCGGCAAGGCGCAGGGTGACGTCAAGGCCAAGATCGCCGCCGAGGGCGCGCGCACCGTGCCGCCGCGCGAGCATGGCGGCAACTGCGACATCAAGGACCTGTCGCGCGGCTCGCGCATCTTCTTCCCGGTTTACGTCAATGGAGCCGGCCTGTCGGTGGGCGACCTGCACTTCAGCCAGGGCGACGGCGAGATCAGCTTCTGCGGCGCCATCGAGATGGCGGGCTGGGTGCATATGCGCGTGAACCTGATCAAGGGTGGCATGGCCAAGTACGGCATCAAGAACCCGATCTTCAAGCCCAGCCCCATCACGCCGAACTACCGCGACTATCTGATCTTCGAGGGCATCTCGGTGGACGAACAGGGCAAGCAGCATTACCTGGACGTCACGGTGGCTTACCGCCAGGCCTGCCTGAACGCCATCGAGTACCTGAAGAAGTTCGGCTACAGCGGCGCGCAGGCTTACTCCATCCTGGGCACGGCACCGGTGCAGGGCCATGTCAGCGGCGTCGTGGACATGCCCAACGCCTGCGCCACGCTCTGGCTGCCGACCGAGATCTTCGATTTCGACATCAACCCTACGGCTGCCGGTCCGGTGAAGGTCATCACCGACAGTGTCCAGATGCCGATTTCGCCCGACGTGAAGTAAAGCCCAGGAGCCCCCATGCCGACCTATGACTATGCCTGTCCGGCCTGCGGCGGCTTCGAGGCGCTGCGCACCCTGGACGAGCGCAACGAGCCGTGCAGCTGTCCGGACTGCGGGACCGCCTCGCCGCGGGTCTTCGTCAGCGCCCCACGGCTGACCTGCCTGAGCAGCGAGGCCCGTTACGCGCACGAGACCAACGAACGGGCCCGGCATGCGCCGCGCTCTACGCGTGACTCGGACTATGGGCGGCTGCGACATCCGGCCGGGTGCGGATGCTGTTCGGGGGCCTCGTCCAAGCGCAGCGCGACGGTGCGCTCACCGGACGGATCCAAGACTTTCGTCGGAAAGCGGCCCTGGATGATCAGCCACTGAATCGGCCACATCGAAGGCCCTGCCCAGCCGGCTCCTGCGTACCCTGTCCTCTTTTGACCCCATCGGGCCAACAGGAGAACGGGGATGGCAGGCAGCCGTGATCCAGAAATCCATCGCACACCCGCGTACCTACAACCTGCCCGAAGGAAGAAACAGATGATCCACGGCGATATTTCCAGCAGCAACGACACCGTCGGCGTGGCGGTCGTCAACTACAAGATGCCCCGCCTGCACACCAAGGCCGAGGTGCTGGCCAACGCGCGCAAGATTGCCGACATGGTGGTCGGCATGAAGCAGGGCCTGCCCGGCATGGACTTGGTGATCTTTCCGGAGTACAGCACGCACGGCATCATGTACGACGCGAAAGAGATGTACGAAACCGCCGCCGCCATACCCGGCGAGGAAACGGCCATCTTCGCCGAGGCCTGCCGCAAGGCGAAAGTGTGGGGTGTGTTCTCGCTCACCGGCGAGCGCCATGAGGAGCACCCGAACAAGGCGCCGTACAACACCCTCATCCTGATGAACGACCAGGGCGAGATCGTGCAGAAGTACCGCAAGATCATGCCCTGGGTGCCGATCGAGGGCTGGTACCCTGGCAACTGCACCTATGTATCCGAAGGACCCAAGGGGCTGAAAATCAGCCTGATCATCTGCGACGACGGCAACTACCCCGAGATCTGGCGCGATTGCGCGATGAAGGGCGCGGAGCTCATCGTGCGCTGCCAGGGCTACATGTACCCGGCCAAGGACCAGCAGGTCCTGATGGCCAAAGCCATGGCCTGGGCCAACAACTGCTATGTGGCCGTGGCCAACGCGACCGGCTTCGACGGCGTGTACAGCTATTTCGGCCACAGCGCCATCATCGGCTTTGACGGCCGCACGCTGGGCGAGTGCGGCGAGGAGGAATATGGCGTGCAATATGCGGCACTGTCCAAGAGCCTGATCCGCGACTTCCGCCGCAACGCGCAGTCCGAGAACCACCTGTTCAAGTTGCTGCATCGCGGCTATACCGGCAAGATCAACTCCGGTGAAGGTGCCACCGGCGTGGCCACCTGTCCCTACGAGTTCTATGGCAAGTGGATCAGCGACCCCGAAGGCGCCCGCCAGCAGGTCGAGTCGTTCACGCGCACCACGGTCGGCACCCCCGAGTGCCCAATCGAGGGCATCCCGCACGCGCCGGCCAGCCACCGCTGACCCTGCGGCGCGCACCGTCACGGCGGTGCGCGCCGGCATCCCCCTGCTCCGATGAACCTCTCCGATCCCGTGCACGCCCAGGCAGCCGACCCGCTGGCAGCCTGGCGCGTGCCCCGCGAACCCTATTACCGCCCCAGTGGCGCAGAGGTCGCTCTGTTCGAGCATGCTTGGCGGCACCGCCTGCCGCTGCTGCTCAAGGGCCCTACCGGCAGCGGCAAGACCCGCTTCGTCGAATACATGGCCTGGCGCCTGGGCCGCCCGCTCATCACCGTGGCCTGCAACGAGGACACCAGCGCGGCCGACTTGGTCGGCCGCTGGCTGCTCGACGCCGAGGGCACGCGCTGGCATGACGGCCCACTCACACTGGCCGCACGGCACGGTGCCATCTGCTACCTCGACGAAGTGGTGGAAGCCCGGCAGGACACCACGGTCATCATCCACCCGCTGACCGACGACCGCCGCGTGCTGCCGCTGGACAAACGCGGCGAACTGGTGCAGGCCCACCCCGATTTCCAGCTCGTCGTTTCCTACAACCCGGGCTATCAGAGCGGCGCCAAGGATCTGAAAACCTCCACGCGCCAGCGTTTCGCGGCGCTGGCCTTTCATTACCCCGCAGCCGAGGTCGAAACCGAGATCGTGGCCCATGAATCCGGTATCGCCCCGGACCTGGCAGCGCAGCTGGTGGCGCTGGCGCAGCGCACCCGCGCCCTGTGCGAACAGGGACTGGCCGAGGGCGTATCGACCCGCATGCTGGTCTATGCCGGCCGGCTCATCCACGACGGGCTGGACGCCCGCACCAGCTGCCACATGACGATGACGCAGGCGCTCACCGACGACCCGGAACTGACCGAAGCGCTGCGCGCCCTGGTCGATGCCAGCTTTGCCTGAAGCCGGTCTGACAGCCGCCGCCCTGCTGCTGCAGGGGCTGACGGGGGTTACACTGCCGGTGCGCGCGCTGCCCGCGCCGCCGCCGGATCAGCCTGCGCCACGACCGGTTGTGGAAGCTACCCAGCTGCTGCTGCCTGCGTCCCTGCTGGGCCGCGACGCGCAGGTGCTGCGCGCCGCGGCGGTGGCTCACGCGGCGGCCCACCTGCTCCACAGCCCGGTGGCCCAGCCGGCCGACACGCTCAAGCCGCTGAGCCTGGCCGTGATTTCGGCCTTCGAGGACGCGCGGGTGGAGGCGCTGCTGCTGCAACGCTGGCCCGGCGTGCGCCACTGGTTTCTTGCCGGCCTACGCGCCAGCCTGCGGCCCGATGCACTGGATGCGGCCGCTCTGCTGTCGCGGTTGGATCTGGCGCTGCTCGATACCGGCTACGCCGACGGCAACCACTGGGTCCAGAAGGCACGCGCGCTGTTCGGGCAGGTGCGGGCTGCGCATGGGCTGGCCGACCCGGCGCCGTTTCGCCGCGCCGCGGCCGTGCTGGCCTATGACCTCGGCCAGATGCGGGTACGCTTCGATGCCCGGCAGCACAGCGTGCCAGGGGCTTACCGCGATGACCACAGCTACCTGTGGCAGCACCGGCGCAATGCCGACAGCCCCACCTCGGTGCAAGCGCCGGCACAGCCGGCCCGCACAGGCCCTGCGCCAGCGCACGCCCCCGATGCAACCGCCCTGCCACCGCTGCCTTACCCCGAATGGAACTACCGCAGCGGCGTGCTGCGGCAGGACTGGTGCCTGCTGCACGAATCAGCGCCTACACCGGGCCCGCAGACTCCGCCACCGGCCAGCGCCATGCGCCTGCCACCCCTGCGGCCGCGCGGCACCAGGGGCCGGCCGCTGCGCGCCCAGCCCGACGGCGAGGAGTTGGACCTGGACGCAGCGCTCGATGCACGGCTGGCGCAGCGCCTACGCGCCCCCCACGATGGCCACGTCTACCGCCGGCGCGGACCAGGTGGCGAGCGCCTGTCCCTGTTGCTGCTGCTGGATCTGTCGCAGTCCACCGCCGATTCAGCCCCGGGCAGCGGGCGCAGCCTGCTGGCACTGGAGCAGCAGGCCGCGTGGCTGCTGGCAGCGGCTGCGCGCGCGGCCGGCGACCGCGTGGCGGTGCACGGCTTTTGCTCGGACACACGGGCACGGGTGCACTACCACCGCCTGCTCGATTTCCACACCCCGCTGGATGCGGCAGCGCGCAGCCGCCTGGCCGCGGTGCAGCCACGCTACTCCACCCGCCTGGGAACTGCCGTGCGTCATGCCGTGGCGCTGCTGGCGCAGGAAAACGCCGCACAGCGGGTGCTGCTGGTGCTGACCGACAGCCTGCCCGCCGACATCGATGTGCACGATGCGCGTTATCTGGTGGAAGATGCCCGTCATGCCGTGCAGTCCGCCGCACGCCGGCAGGTGGCCGTCTACGGCCTGGCCGTCGATGCCGCAGGGGCGCGCTATGCGCGGCGCATCTTCGGACTGCGGCGGCATCAGGTGCTGGCCCATCCCGAGCAGCTGCCGCGCCAGCTGCAAGTCCTTTATGCACGGCTGGCAAGCGCCTGAAGACAGCTGCGGGGCCAGCCTGGTGCAGATCTGGCACCCGGTGCACCAGCGTGAGGCACACAGGGCCGATCGCAGCCCCGGCCAGCCATGCCGTGCATGGCCCAGGGACGGCACGGCCCTTGCATAGCACCCTGCAACACCGGGCACGACCATGGAACTGACCCCGCGCGAAAAGGACAAGCTGCTGATCTTCACCGCTGCCTTGTTGGCCGAGCGGCGCCGCGCCCGCGGCCTGAAGCTCAATTACCCGGAAGCCGTGGCCTATCTGAGCGCAGCCGTGATGGAAGGCGCCCGCGACGGCAAGACCGTGGCCCAGCTGATGAGCGAAGGGCGCACGCTGCTGACGCGCGACGACGTGATGGAGGGCGTGCCCGAAATGATTCCCGACATCCAGGTCGAGGCCACTTTCCCCGACGGCACCAAGCTCGTCACCGTTCATCAACCGATCGCCTGAACCGCCATGAGCCCGAAACACTCGCCCGATTTGCTGCGTACCCTCGTGCTGTGCGCGCTGCTGCTGGCCACTGCCAGCGTGGCGCTGGCCGGTCCCGCCGAAGCCGCCTCCACCCCCCTGCGCCTGCGCGAGCTGATCGGCTGGATTTCCTTCGGCGCGCTCGGCGGCATGCTGGTGTGGCACCTGCGCAAGTAAACCCCGACAACCCCCTAACCCCGGAGCCGCCCCATGAACAAGCTGCTGTCACGCCCCATCGCCCTGGCCGCGCTGCTGCCGCCTCTGGCCCGCGCCCATGAAGGCCATGGCCTGCACGGCATGCACTGGCATGCCACCGATGTGCTGGGCTATCTGCTGGTGGCGGTGATCGCCGCCATCGCGATCTGGAACCTGCGCAAGTAGGGGTGCGCGCCATGCCTCAGCCCCTTATCCCCGGCGAGCTGCTGATCGACGACGGCGCGCACGAACTCAACCCGGGCCGGCGCACGCTGACTGTGGTGGTGCGCAACACCGGCGACCGGCCCATCCAGGTCGGCTCGCACTACCACTTCGCCGAGACCAACGCCGCCCTCGCATTCGACCGCAGCGCCGCGCGCGGCATGCGGCTGAACATCGCCAGCGGCACTGCCGTGCGCTTCGAACCTGGCCAGCAGCGCACGGTGGAGCTGGTGGACTACGGCGGCGCGCGCATCGTGTACGGCTTTCGCGCGCAGGTGCAAGGCCCGCTCTGATCCAACTCCGCCAACGCCATGGCCCACATCACCAAACGCGCCTACGCCGAAATGTTCGGCCCCACGGTGGGCGATCGCATCCGCCTGGCCGACACCGACCTGATCGTCGAGGTGGAGCAGGACTACACCCTGCGCGCCGGCGGCTATGGCGAGGAGGTGAAGTTCGGCGGCGGCAAGACCATCCGCGATGGCATGGCGCAAAGCCAGCGCACCCGCGATGGATCCGGCAGCGGCCCCGAAGCCGCCGGCGCCATGGACACGGTGCTGACCAACGCCCTGATCATCGACCACTGGGGCATCGTCAAGGCCGACATCGGCCTGAAAGACGGCCGCATCGCCGCCATCGGCAAGGCGGGCAACCCGGACACGCAAAGCGGCGTGGACATCGTCATCGGAGCGGGCACCGAAATCATCAGCTGCGAAGGCAGCATCGTCACCGCCGGCGGCATCGACAGCCACATCCACTTCATCGCGCCGCAGCAGATCGAGGAGGCGCTGGCCAGCGGCATCACCACCATGCTCGGTGGCGGCACCGGGCCGGCCACCGGCACCTTTGCTACCACCTGCACGCCCGGCCCCTGGAACATCGAGCGCATGCTGCAGGCGGCCGAGGCCTTTCCGATGAACCTGGGCTTTCTGGGCAAGGGCAACGCGAGCCTGCCGGCATCCTTGCGCGAACAGATCCGCGCCGGCGCCATCGGGCTGAAGCTGCACGAGGACTGGGGCACCACGCCGGCAGCCATCGACAACTGCCTGTCCGTGGCCGAGGAAACCGACACGCAGGTGGCCATCCACACCGACACGCTCAACGAATCCGGCTTCGTGGAGGACACCATCGCCGCCTTCAAGGGCCGCACCATCCACACCTTCCACACCGAAGGTGCAGGCGGCGGCCATGCGCCCGACATCCTGAAGGTGGTGGGCGAAGCCAACGTGCTGCCTTCCTCCACCAACCCCACGCGCCCCTACACCGTCAACACGCTGGACGAGCATGTGGACATGCTGATGGTCTGCCACCATCTGGATCCAGCCATCGCCGAAGACCTGGCCTTTGCCGAGAGCCGCATCCGCAGGGAAACCATCGCAGCCGAGGACATCCTGCACGACCTGGGCGCCATCAGCATGATGAGCAGCGACAGCCAGGCCATGGGCCGCGTGGGCGAGGTCATCCTGCGCACCTGGCAGACCGCGCACAAGATGAAGCTGCAGCGCGGCCGGCTCGACGGTGACGGCCTGCGCAACGACAACTTCCGCGTCAAGCGCTACATCGCCAAGTACACCATCAACCCGGCCATCGCCCACGGCATCAGCCACGAAGTGGGCAGCATCGCCGTGGGCAAGTGGGCCGATCTGGTGGTGTGGAAGCCGGCCTTCTTCGGCGTCAAGCCCGCGCTCGTCCTCAAGGGGGGATTCATCGCGCTGGCCGCGATGGGCGACCCCAACGCCAGCATCCCCACGCCCCAGCCGGTGCATTACCGCCCCATGTTCGGCTCCTACGGCGGCGCCGTCGCGCAGACTTCGCTGACCTTCGTCTCGCAGTCGGCCCTCGCCGCCGATGTGGGTCGGCGTTATGGCTTGGGCAAGCGGCTGGTGGCCGTGAAGAACATCCGCCAGGTCGGCAAGCGCCATATGGTGCACAACAGCTACGTCCCCCGCATGGAAGTGGACGCGCAAACCTACGAAGTGCGCGCCGATGGCCTGCTGCTCACCTGCGAACCGGCCACGCGCCTGCCCATGGCCCAACGCTATTTCCTGTTCTGAAATGCCCACCACCCCAAGCCCCGAAGCCGCCAGCGGCACGCACCTGACCGTCTCGCGGCTGCTGCCGCAGGGCCAGGGTCTGGCGCCGGCACTGATCCGGCGGGCTACCTGGGTAGAGCTGGACTGGGACATACGGCAAAAGAGCCGCTTTGCCGCCACCGACAGCCTGGGCCGCACACTCACCGTCTTTCTCCCGCGCGGGACGGTGGTGCGCGGCGGCGACGTGCTGGTGGCCGAAGACGGCTCGCTGGTGCGGGTGATCGCCGCACCCCAGCCGGTGCTGCGCATCACCGCCTGCACCGAACACGGCCATACGGACCGTGAAGCCCGCCTGGCCCTGCTGCGCGCCGCCTACCACCTGGGCAACCGCCACGTCCCCATCGAGCTGCAGCCGGACCATTTGCAGATCGAGACGGACCACGTGCTGGCCGACATGCTGCGCGCCATGCACCTGACGGTCCTGGCCGTGCAAGCCCCCTTCGAACCGGAAAGCGGCGCCTATGGACATGCCGGCACGGGTGGGCACGGCCACAGCCATGGCCACGGTCCGTCGGGGCATGGACACCCCCATGACCACGGCCACGAGCATCCGCACCCCCATGGACAGCACCACCCGCACTGAGGCGCTGCTGCCCGGGTCTGCCGCCTTGCTGCGGCTGATCTGGCTGGCCTCGCCGGCGCTGCCGGTGGGGGGGTTTTCCTATTCCGAAGGGCTGGAGGCCGCGGTGGACGCCGGCCTGGTCACCAACGAGCCACAGGCCGGCACCTGGCTGGTCCAGCAGCTGCACCTGACGCTGGCGCGCGCCGATCTGCCCGTGCTGGCGCAGGCCCTGCGTGCCTGCCGGGCCGGCGACACTGCGCGGGTGCACGCGCTCAATGCCTGGGTGCTGCAGACGCGCGAAAGCGCCGAGCTGCGCCTACAAACCGAGCAGATGGGCCGTTCGCTGCGCGAGTGGCTGCGTCAGCTGCCCGGGGTGGAGGCCGGCACGCTGGAGCTGGCCTCGGCGCTCGAACCGAGCTACCCCGTGCTCTTTGCACTGGCCGCTGCCGGCAGCGGCGCGGGCGAGCGCGAAGTGCTGCTGGCCTATGCCTTCGGCTGGGCCGAAAACATGGTCCAGGCCACCCTGAAGGCCGTGCCGCTGGGCCAATCCGCGGGCCAGCGCATCCTGGCGCGGCTGGTCTGCGAAATTCCCGCTGCCGTCGATGGCGCCCTGGTCCGCGATGACCAGGACCGTCAGGCCTTCAGCCCGATGCTGGCCATCCTGAGCAGCCGGCACGAAACGCAGTATTCGCGCCTGTTCCGCTCCTGAACCGTCTTTGCCCCCGTTCCGCCTTGCCGTGTACCACCGAGGATAGACCCATGACCGCTGCCGCCCTGCACCAGATCGCGCACCGCACCAAACCGCTGCCGCCGCTGCGCGTGGGCATTGGCGGTCCGGTCGGCTCGGGCAAGACCACCTTGCTCGAAATGCTGTGCAAGGCCATGCGCGACAGGTACGACCTGGTGGCCATCACCAATGACATCTACACCAAGGAAGACCAGCGCCTGCTCACCATCAGCGGCGCGCTGCCGGCCGAACGCATCATGGGGGTAGAGACCGGCGGCTGCCCGCATACCGCGATCCGCGAGGACGCCTCGATCAACCTCGAAGCCATCGACCGCATGCTCAAGGACTTTCCGGACGCCGACATCGTCTTCGTCGAAAGCGGCGGGGACAACCTGGCCGCCACTTTCAGCCCCGAACTGAGCGACCTGACGATCTACGTCATCGACGTCGCCGGCGGTGAAAAGATTCCGCGCAAGGGCGGGCCCGGCATCACCAAGAGCGATCTGTTCGTCATCAACAAGACCGACCTCGCGCCCCATGTGGGCGCCAACCTGGACGTGATGAAGGCCGACACCGAGCGCATGCGTGGCAGCAAGCCTTTCGTGATGACCAACCTCAAGACGCAGGAGGGCGTGGACGCCGTGGTACGGTTCATCGAAACACGGGGCCTGCTGAGGACCTGACAGCGCGGCCCGCCTCGTGCACCCCGGACAGGGCCACAGCCGACGCAGCGGCTGTGGCAAGCCGTCAGGCAGCAGAAGCGTCTTCGTCCCGCCAGGCCAGGTGCACGGCCCAGACCTCGTTCAGCCGGTTCTGCAGGGCCTGCACCGCCTCAGGCCAGAAATGCCGGCCGCTTTGCTCGCGCAGCCATTGCAGGGCCTGCTCGCGCGGCCAGGCCGGCTTGTAGGGCCGCTCGCTGGTCAGCGCGTCGAAGACGTCGGCCACGGCCACGATCCGCGCCTCGGCGCTGATGGCTTCGCCGCGCAGCCCCTGCGGATAGCCGCTGCCATCCCATTTCTCGTGATGCTGCAGCGCGATGGTGCGGGCCATGCGCAGCAGCGGGCTGGGGTCTTCGCCGATGATGTCCGCCCCCATCTGCGGGTGCTGGCGCATCACGGCCCATTCGGCCTCGTCGAGCTTGCCCGGCTTGAGCAGGATGGCGTCGGGCACGCCGATCTTGCCGATGTCATGCATGGGCGCGGCAGCCAGCAGCGTGTCGCAGTACGTGGCCGAGGCTCCCAGCGCCTCGGCGATGAGGCGGCTGTAGTGGCTCATGCGGATGACGTGGCGGCCGGTTTCGTTGTCCTTGAATTCGGCCGCCCGCCCCAGCCGGCGGATCACCTCCAGCCGCGTGCGCTCGACTTCCCCGCGCTGCACCAGCGCCAAATGGGTGCGGATGCGCGCGCGCAGCACCGGCGGTGATATCGGCTTGGTGATGTAGTCCACCGCCCCCAGGGCCAGGCCGGCGGCCTCGTCCTCGTCAGCCCCCAGTGCCGTGCAAAACAGCACCGGAATGCCGGCCGTGGCCGCATCGGCCTTGAGGGCCCGGATGACTTCGTGCCCGCTCATGCCGGGCATCATCACGTCCAGCACGATCAGGCGCGGCCAGACCTCGCGCACGCGCGCCAGCGCTTCCACGCCGCTGCGCGCGAACGACAGGCGGTACTCGCCCTCCAGGACGTTGCGCAGCAACTGCAGGTTGGTGGGTTCGTCATCGACCAGCAGCAGGCGCGGTGGCGCATCCAGCTCGTCCCAGGCCGCGAAAGCCGGCACAGCCGGCGGCAACGTGTTCATCGGGTTTCACCTCCTGCGGCAGTATCGGCCAGCGGCTCGCCGGCCAGCCGGCCGCGCAGCAGCCGCTGCGCGGCGTCGAAATCGAACACCTGCAGCGCGGCCTGCAGGGCATGGGCCAGGGCCGGATCCTGCCGGGCCAGCGCGGCCAGGCTTTGCGCGTCGATCTCCCCGCGCTGGCAGGCGCGCTGCAGGCGATCCAGCAGCTCATGCCCGCCCGGCTCTGCCACCGCAGCCTGCGCGGCCGGGGCGGCCGGCGCAGGTGCAGGCGCCGCAGCAGCCTGGTGCTGCGTGCCCAGCCAGTTCTCGAAAGCCTGCCAGCAGGCGCGCGCGGTCTCCACGTCAGCCTGCGCACCACTGGCGCAGCGCCGCTCCTGCTCGCGCGCGGCCTGCGCCAGCGCAGGCAGGGCCAGGTTGGCCGCCGTGCCCGCGATGCGGTGCCATTGCTCAGTCTCCCAGTTTTGCGCGTTGGCCCACTGCGGCGCCAGCGCCT
>DAIUCJ010000025.1:0-18828 GCA_036846225.1 Hylemonella sp. | reverse complement strand
TCCATGCCGGCACGCTGGGCCGCGGCGCGGTCGGCTTCGAGCACGCTGGCCGTCAGCGCATACACCGGCACCGGTGGCCAGCCCTGCGCGCGCTCCAGCGCGCGCAGACGCTCGCAGGTGGCCAGCCCGTCCAGCCCGGGCATGTGCAGGTCCAGCAGCACGGCGTCCCAGTCGGACGGTTGGGCCTGGTACTGCTGCAGCAGGGCCTGGCCGCTGTCGAGCACCAGCGGCTGATGGCCCTGCCGTCGCAGCAGCAGCTCCAGCAGCTCGCGGTTCTGCGCCACGTCATCGGCGGCCAGCACCCGCAGGGGCTGCTGCACGTCGGCCGGCAGGACCTGGCCGGCCGGCTCGGCGCACAGCTGCGGCGGCTGCACGGCCAGCGGCAAGCGAACCTCCACGCGCGTGCCGACCCCCGGCGTGCTGGACAGCGCCACCTGCCCACCCATGCGCTCGGCCAGGCGCTTGACGATGCTCATGCCCAGACCGGTGCCGCCGTAGCGGCGGGTCGTGCCGGCGTCGGCCTGCACGAAGGGATCGAAAATCGCCTGCTGCCGCTCGGGCGCGATGCCGATGCCGGTGTCCTGCACCCACAGCAGCAAGCCGGAATCGGCCTGCCGCGCCCCCAGCGTGACCGTGCCGCGCTCGGTGAATTTGATCGCATTGCCCAGCAGATTGGTCAGGATCTGCCGCACCCGGTCGCCATCGCCCTGCCAGCACAGCGGCACCTCCGCAGCGAGATCGAGCCGCAGATCCAGCCCCTTGCGCGCGGCCAGCACGCCGAACTGCGAAACCAGGTCATGCAGCAGCCGGTCGAGGCGAAACGGCGCGGACACGATCTGGAACTCCCCGCTTTCGAGCTTGGCAGCGTCCAGCACGTCGTTGAGGATGCGCAGCAGCGCGCGGGCCGCTTCCAGGATGGTGCGCGCCTGCTCGCGCTCGACGCTGCCTGCCGGCAGCCGCTCGCGCAGCAGCTCGGCAAAGCCGACGATGGCGTTCATCGGCGTGCGGATCTCGTGGCTGACGTTGGCGAAAAAGGCGCTGCGGCTGGCCAGCGCGTTTTCCAGCTCGCGCTGGGTGTGCTGCAGCGCCCGCACCATCTGCACGCGCTCGGTGACGTCGAAGGCGAGCTTGAGCACCGACTGCACCCGCCCGTCCTCGTCCAGCATGGGCTGGTACCAGCCCGACAGATACACGGTGCGCCCGTCCCTGGCGCGCCGGGCGAATTCACCCGGCTGGGCCTGGCCCCGGCGCAGCGCCTGCCAGAAGGCGTCCATGTCGGCGTCCTGGGCCTCGTCGGTCCAAACATCGCGGTGGGGACGCCCCGCCAGCTCCTCGGGCGCATAGCCCAGCAGGCCGGCCAGCTTGGCATTGACTTCGCGGAACACGCCATCGGGCGTGAGCACCGCACGTCCGACGACCTGGTCGATGGCCTGCAGCAGCGCCTGCTCTCTCGCGCGCGCCTCGTGCTCGTCGGTGACGTCGGTCAGGTACAAGTCCAGCACGGGAATGGGCGCGGCGCGCCCGCTCGGATCCGGCTGGAAGTCGTGCGCGACGGCGCGCACGCGCACGTGGCGCCAGCCCTGGGTGGCGTGGCGCACACGCACCTGCAGCTCGGTCTGGTAGAAGGCCGGGCGCTGCGCGGGGATGACGCGCTCGACGACGGCACGATCGTCCGGATGCACCAGGTCCAGCAGCGACCACTCGCCGCGCCGGTAGCTTTCGAGCGACTGGCCGGTCAGCCCGGCCAGCGACGGCGACACCAGCAGCCGCTCGAAGCCGCTGCCCGCGCGCACGCGCACGATGGCCCCGGGCAGGTGGTTCAGGATGTCGCTCAGCAGCGCCTCGCGCTCGCCCAGACGCTGCGCCACGGCCCGGTAGGACGCAATCCCCAGCATGCTCCACGCAAAACCCAGAGTCGCCACGGCGACCACGGCCACGGCCAGCTCGAACTGGCGGCTGGACCAACGCGGAAAATCCGCATCGAACGGACCGATGAACAGCGACGCCTGCATCGCCGTGTAATGCATGCCGGCCATGGCCAGCCCCAGGATGCAGCCGGAGACGATGACGCGCACGATGCCCGGCCAGCGGGTGTGGCGGCGCAACCATACCCGCGCGCCCAGGCCGACGATGGCCAGCGCCACCGCCACCCCGATCGACAGCGCGAACCCCCACGGGTCGTAGCGCAGCAGGCTGACCATACGCATGGCCTGCATGCCGCTGTAGTGCATCGCGCCGATGCCGGCCCCCACCCAGACGCCGCCCCAAAGAATGGCCCGCCGGTCCATGTCCGACGGCTCGGCGGCGCGCACATACAGGCGCAGGCCGATGGCCGAAGCCAGCACGCTGGGCAGCATCGACAGCGCGGTGATCCAGGGGTCGTAGCGCACCGGCTGGCAGATGTCGGCCGCGAGCATGCCGATGAAGTGCATGGCCCAGACGCTGACACCCAGCGTCAGCGCGGCCAGCCCATAAGCCCCGCGCGCGACCAGGGGTCCGAAGCGGTCGGCGCGGCGCGCCAGGCTGATGAGCTGCATCGCCGCCACCCCCCCGGCGCAAGCCACCAGCACCGACAGGACGACCAGCCAGGGGTCGTACACCACCGGCGCGACCACCCCGGCCTCCTGCGGCCAGGCAAACCACTGCTGCCACCACTGCTGCCCCATGCGCGGCTCTCGAACCTCGGCGTCCCGGACGCGGACCGCCCCATCATAGCGTCCTGCCATGCAGCGGCTGCGTGGCAGGCCGCCATCGCGTGGCCGCAGGGTCTGCGCCTGTCAGCCCTCCCGTGGCTGCGCCGGCGTCTCCAGCACGAGCTGGTACAGCGCCAGATCCAGCCAGCGCCCGAACTTATAGCCCACCTGCCGCAGCGTGCCCGCGTGCACGAAGCCCAGCTGGCGGTGCAGCGCGATGCTGGCGGTGTTGTCCGCGTCGATCGCGCCCACCAGCACGTGCAGCTGCTGGGCGCGGGCGCGCCCGATCACGGCCTGCAGCAGCTGCCGCCCCAGGCCGCGGCCCCGGGCATCGCGCCGCACGTAGACCGAGTGCTCCACGGTGTACTGGTAGGCGGCGAACGCGCGAAACGGCCCGTAGCTGGCAAAGCCCAGCAGCTCGCCAGCCTCATCTTCCAGCCCGATCACCGGGTAATGCCCCGCCTGCCGGGCCTCGAACCAGGCGGTCATCTGCGCCATCGTGCGCGGCTGGTAGTCGTACAGCGCCGTGCTGTGCACGATGGCGTCGTTGAGGATGGCCAGGATGGCCGCTCCATGCCGCGGCAGCGTGCAGTCCACCAGCTTCATCGCGCCGGCTCCGGCTCGGCCAGGAAAGCCTGCACCACCGGCAGCGTGGCCGCCGGGTCTTCCTCGTGCGGCACATGCCCCAGCGCGTCGAACACCACCAGGCGGGAGCCGGCGATATCGCGCGCGAAACGCTCGCCGTATTCCGGCGGAATCAGCCGGTCCTTGCCGCCCCAGAGGATGAGCGTGGGCAGCCGCAGCCGCGCGATGTCGGCCTCACGCCCGGTGAAATGCACCGCCAGCCGCCGGCCCAGCGCCTCGCGGTTGCCGGGGCGGCGCGCCATGTCGGTGTACAGCGCCACCTGCTGCGCCGTCACGCGGGAGGGGTCGCCATAGACGCTGCGCACCGAGCGCTCCACCAGGCCCGGCGGCAGCAGCTGGCGCATCAGCGTGCGCAGGCCCGGCGTGGCCGCCAGCGCAAAGCCGATGGGCAGCCCGCGCGGGGTGAAGCGGTAGCCCGCCGCATCGACCAGAATGAGCCGCGCCACCCGCTGCGGATGGGCCAGCGCCGTGGCCCAGGCCACCTCGCCGCCCAGCGAGTTGCCGCCCAGCACGCAGCGCGCCACGCCCAGGCGGTCCAGCAGGGCCGCCATGAAGCGGACATAGGCGTCCATCGTGTAGTCGCCGCTGGGGCTGGGGCCGGTCAGGCCGAAGCCCGGCAGATCGAAGCGGATCACGCGGCGCGTGCGCGCCAGCTCGCCAGCCCAGCCGGCCCAGGTGTGCAGGCTGGAGGCCGTGCCGTGCACCAGCACGATGGGCAGCGGATCATCGCGCGGACCTTCGTCGCGCACGTGCACCAGCAGGCCCTGCACGTCGATGAACTGCGAAGGCGGCGGCGCCCAGCGCGCCTTGAGCTCCTCCAGCGGCAGATCGGGCGCCCAAGCCCAGGCGATGAAGCCCGCCACCAGCACGAGCAGCCCCGCGCCGGCTGCGGCCAGCAGACGCAGGGCCCGCTTCATGCCGCGGCGCGCGCGGCCGGCGGTATCGAGTACGTGCCCACCGCGTGGGCCACCGGCTCGTCCAGCCCCTCGGAATAGATGAAGACCTCGCCCACGGCCAGCGTGCGACCCAGCTTGAGCAGCGTGCACTCGCCGATGATGGCGCGGTCGCCCGCAGGCTTGCGCAGGAAGTTGAAGCTCAGGCTGGTGGTCACCGCCAGCGGCACGATGCCGATCTCGCCCAGGATGGCCACGTACAGCGCCAGATCGGCCACTTCCATCATCACCGGTCCGGAGACGGTGCCGCCGGGCCGCAGCTCGGCCGCTCCGACTTCATGGCGCACGGTGCAGCCCCGGTTGCCCAGCGCCAGCACCGTGCATTTGGTCTGGGGAAATTCGGTGCGCAGAAAGTCCGTGATCTGGTGCAGGGTGGGCTGAACGACGGCCATGACGGGGTTCCTCGGGTTGCTCGACGGGCGCGGGGCAGGCAGCGCCAGCCCGGCGCTGCGACTATAGCGCGGCAGCCCCGGGCTGCGACGCGCCGGCGCGCCGCAGCAGATGCGCGTGCACCGCGCCGGCTTTCAGGTGCCGGTGCACGACCAGGCCCAGCGGCGCCAGCCGGGCCGCGTCCCAGGCCTCGGGCGCTTCCAGATAGATGAAACCGCCGCTGCCGACCGCGCGCGCGGCGGCCTGCAGCGCCGCATCGAACAGGCCGGCGTCGAACGGCGGATCGAGCAGGATGAGGTCCACGCTGGCCGGCGGCAGCGCCTGCAAGGCGGCGATGCCGTCGCCGCGCCGCACCTGCACGGCCTGGGCCTGCAGCTGCTCCTTGAGCCGGTTCAATTGCGCCGCCAGCGCGGCGTCCTGCTCGATCAGCGTCACCTCCGTGGCGCCGCGCGAGGCGGCCTCGAAGCCGAGCGCGCCGCTGCCGGCAAAGGCATCGACGCAGCGCCAGCCCGTCAGGTCCTGCCCCAGCCAGTTGAACAGCGTCTCGCGCACACGGTCGGGCGTGGGCCGCAGGCCGGGCCTGTCGGCCACCGGCAGCCGGCGGCGCTTCCACTGCCCGCCGATGATGCGCACCTCACCCGGCGGCCGGCCGCTGCTGGTGCGCCGGGCCGCGGGCCTGGGGCGCGCCGGCGCTGCAGCAGGCGCGGGACGCAGCGGGCCGCCGTCAGCGGCCATCACGCCCTCCGACGACGATGGTCACCATGCGCTCGGGCTGCAGCTTGCGCGCGAACGCGGCGCGGATGTCGGCCAGCGTCACCTTGGCCACCTGTTGCGTCCAGGTGTCCAGGTAGTCCAGCGGCAGGCCGTATGCGGCGATCTGGGCCACGTTGTCCAGCAGCTTGCGGTTGTTGTCGATGCGCAGCGCAAAGCCGCCGATCAGGTTGTCCTTGGCGGCTTTCAGCTCGGCGGCCGTGGGCCCTTCGGCCACGAAGCGGCGCAGCACCTCGTGCGCCACCTGCACGGCCTGCTCGGCCTGGTCGGGCCGCGTCTGCAGGGCGACCGTGAAGGCGCCGGCGTGCAGCCCGGGGCTGAAATAGCTGTACACGCTGTAGCTCAAGCCCCGCTTTTCGCGCACCTCGGTGCTCAGGCGCGAGACGAAGCCGCCGCCGCCCAGGATGTAGTTGCCCACGATCAGCGCGAAGTAGTCCGGGTCGTCGCGCCGGAAACCGGGCTGGCCGATCAGCACATGAGCCTGCGCCGAATCGAAGGGGATGCGCCGCTGCAGCGCCTGCTGCAAGGGCGCGACTTCGGGCACCGGCGGCAGCGCCGCGCAGCCGTCGGCGGGCAGGCGCGCCAGCAGCTGCGCCACCAGCGCGTCGGCCTGCGCGCGCGTGACCGCGCCCACGATGCTGACCTTGGCGCCGCAGGCGCGCAGGTACTGCGCATGCCAGCGCTGCAGGTCGGCCACCTCGATGCGCGCCAGCGTCTGCTCGGTGACATCCTGTCCGTAAGGATGGCTGCCAAAGACGGCGGCATTGAAGGCGCGCGCGGCCACCGTGCCGGGGCGGGTGAGGGCCTCGCGCAGCGCCGCGCCCAGGCGCTCGCGCTCGCGCGCCCACACCTCGGGCGCGAACGCCGGCTCGGCCAGCTGGCGCGCGGCCAGCGCGGTGGCGCGCGCCAGCAGATCGGGATAGGTGAGCGTGCGCAGGCTGAAGCTCACCCGGTCGGTGGCGTCGCTGCCGCCGAAGCTCGCGCCCAGATCGGCCCAGGCCTCGCCCAGCGCGTTTTCGTCCAGCGCGGGCGCGCCGTCGGCGCCGGCGCGCAGGCCCTTGCCCATCATGGCCGCGGCCGCAGCCGCCAGGCCGGCCTGCCCGGCCGGGTCGCGCCGGCCGCCGGCGTCGAAATCGATGCGCACGTCCACCATCGGCACGGCCGGGCTGCGCACCAGCCAGACCTGGGCGCCGCCCTCGTGGCGCCAGTGCTCGATCGGAATCCCGGCATTTGCGGCTGCAGCCGTTGCCAGGAATAGCAAGTGCGCTAGTTTTTTGATAGCATTGGCCAGTCGGTTCATGGCTGCATGCCTCCATGGCGGCCCGGCTGCGCGGCGCGGCGTGGCCGCTGCGGGTCGGGCGGCAGCGGCCGCAGCTCGGCCACGGTGAGCTGCTCGTCGGTGAAGTAACGCGCGGCCACGCGCTGCACCTGCTCGGCGCTGACGCCGCGCAGGCGCTGCAGCAGGCGCTCGCTGGCGTCCAGCGGCAGGCCCAGCACCCAGTGCATGCCCAGCTCGCGCGCCTGGAAGAACAGCGAATCGCGCTGGTACACCTGGGCCGCCACCCACTGGGTCTTGACGCGCTCCAGCTCGGCGGCGCTGATGCCCTCGCGCGCGATGCGCGCCACCTGCTCGCGCAGCGCCGCCTCCACCTGGGCCACGGTCTTGCCCGGCGCCGGCACGCCGTCGAGCACGAAGAGCTGCGGCCCGCGCCCGAGCAGCCCGTTGGAGGCGCCGGCGCTGTCGGCCACGCGGTCGGCCCCCTGGGTGAGCGCGCGGTCCAGCCGCGCGCCGCTGTAGCCGTCGAGCACGGCAGCCAGCACGGTCAGCGCCAGCGCGTCATCGCCCGCCTCGTCCGCGCCGTCGAGCCGCTGCAGGCCCGGCACCTTGAAAGCCAGCGCCACATAGGCCTGCTCGGCCGGGGCCTGCACCTGCACGCGCTTGATGCCGCGCTGCGGCGGCTCCGCGTCCGGCTTGCGTGCGGGCACGGGGCGCGGGGCGATGCGGCCGTAGTGGCGCTCGGCCAGGCGGCGCACCTGCTCGGGCTCCACATCGCCCACGACCACCACGGCGGCATTGGCCGGCACGTACCAGCGCCGGTAGAAGTCGCGCACGTCCGCGGGCGTCATCGCCTGCAGATCGCCCATCCAGCCGATGATGGGGCGCCGGTAGGGCGAGGCCGCGAAGGCCGTGGCGTTGAGCGCCTCGTACAGCAGCGCGCGGGGGTTGTCCTCGGTGCGCAGGCGCCGCTCTTCCTGCACGACCTCGATTTCCTTGCGGAATTCCGCATCGGGCCACTGGTTGTGGGCGAAGCGGTCGGCCTCCAGCCGCATCACCTGCTCCAGCTGCTGCGCCGGAATCTGCTGGAAGTAGGCCGTGTAGTCCAGGCTGGTGAAGGCGTTGTCGCGCCCGCCCAGCGCGGCGACGCGGCGTGAGAACTCACCGGGCTTGAGCGTCTTCGTGCCCTTGAACATCATGTGCTCCAGCACATGGGCCACGCCGCTGCTGCCATCGACCTCGTCCATGCTGCCCACGCGCAGCCACACCATGTGCACGGCCGTGGGCGCGCGGCGGTCGGGCTGCACGATCAGCGTCATGCCGTTGGACAGGGTGTAGCGCTGCGCGCGCGGCGCTTCCTGGGCCTGGGCCCAGCCGGCCAGCAGCAGCAGGGACAACAGGGTCGATAGCCAGCGTTTCATAGAATGGGCGTTTGGGCTGTACGGATTGCGCCGGTCACCACGCCGGCGCGCCGCAGCCATTCTAAGAACCCCCGCCGATGTTCAACCTGTTCAAGAAGAAATCCCCGTCCGACGCCCAGGCCAGCGCCGGCGCGCAGGGCGGCGCGCCAGACAGCGCGCCGCGCGCCGGCTGGCTGGACAAGCTGCGCACGGGCCTGCGCAAGACCGGCGCCGGACTGGCCGCGGTCTTCACCGGCACGCGCATCGACGAGGCGCTGTACGAGCAGTTGGAAGAAGCCCTGCTGATGGCCGATGCCGGCGTAGCCGCCACCCAGCACCTGCTGGCCGACCTCAAGCGCCGCGTCAGGGAAACCAGGGCCACCGAGCCGGCCGCCGTCAAAGCCCTGCTGGTCGATGCGCTGGCCGAGCTGCTGGCGCCGCTGGAAAAGCCGCTGACCATCGGCGCGCAGCAGCCCACGGTGATCATGGTCGCCGGCGTCAACGGCGCGGGCAAGACCACCAGCATCGGCAAGCTCACCCATCACCTGAGCCAGCAGGGCGCCAGCGTGCTGCTGGCGGCGGCCGACACCTTCCGCGCCGCCGCGCGCGAGCAGCTCATGGTCTGGGCCGAGCGCAACAGCGGCCAGGGCGGCCGCGTGGACATCGTGCACCAGATGGGCGGCGACCCGGCCTCGGTGTGCTTTGACGCGGTCAGCGCCGGCAAGGCGCGCGGCAAGGACGTGGTGCTGGTGGACACCGCCGGGCGGCTGCCCACGCAGCTGCACCTGATGGAAGAGCTCAAGAAGATCAAGCGCGTGGTGGACAAGGCCGAGCCCGGCGCGCCCCACGAAGTGCTGCTGGTCATCGACGGCAACACCGGCCAGAACGCGCTGGCGCAGGTCAAAGCCTTCGACGAGGCGCTGGGCCTGACGGGCCTGATCGTCACCAAGCTCGACGGCACGGCCAAGGGCGGCGTGCTGGCGGCCATCGCGCGCGAGCGGCCTGTGCCGGTCTATTTCATCGGCGTGGGCGAAAAGCTCGACGAACTGGAAACCTTCCGCGCCCGCGAGTTCGCGCAGGCGCTGCTGGACTGACCCTAGAAACGGCAGTTGACCGCGCCCTTTCCGCCTGCAACCTTGTCGGCTGGTGGCGAACCGGGTGTAGGTGGCCGTTTCTAGGCTGACGGCTCCCGGCCTTCAGCGCACCACCAGCCGCCCCGGCGCCTCGCCGCTGACCGCGCCGATCTCGGCCGCCTGGGCAAAGCCATGGCGGTGGAAGATCTCCAGCACCTGCGGCACCACTTCGGGCGCGCAGCTCACCAGCAGGCCGCCGCTGGTCTGCGGGTCGGTCAGCAGGGCGCGGTCCTCGGCGGCAAAGCCGCCCGGCAGCTCGACATCGGCGCCGTAGCTGGCCCAGTTGCGCCCGGAAGCGCCCGTGACCAGACCCTGCGCGGCCAGCGCGCGCACCCCCGGCAGCAGCGGCACGCGCGCCCAGTCCAGCCGCACCGTGCAGCGCGCGCCGCGCGCCAGCTCCAGCGCATGGCCGGCCAGGCCGAAGCCGGTGACGTCGGTCAGCGCATGCACGCCCTCGAGGGCGGCCAGATCGGGGCCAGGCGTGTTGAGCTGGGTGGTGGTGGCGATCATCTGCGCGTAGCCGGCGGCGTCGAGCTGCTCTTTCTTCAGCGCCGCCGACAGCACGCCCACGCCCAGCGGCTTGCCAAGGACGAGGCGGTCGCCCAGGCGCGCGTCGGCGTTGCGCTTGACGCGCTGCGGATGCACCAGCCCCAGCGCCACCAGGCCGTAGATGGGCTCGACCGAATCGATGGTGTGCCCACCAGCAATCGGAATGCCAGCGGCCTGGCAGACCGCGCGCCCGCCGTCCAGGATGCGGCCGATCGTCTGCACCGACAGCACGTTGATCGGCATGCCCACGATGGCCAGCGCCAGGATGGGCCGCCCGCCCATCGCATAGACGTCGGAAATCGCATTGGTGGCGGCGATGCGCCCGAAGTCGTAGGGGTCATCGACGATGGGCATGAAGAAGTCGGTCGTGGCGATCAGCGCCTGATCGTCGTTGAGGCGATAGACCGCCGCGTCGTCGGCCGTCTCGATGCCCACCAGCAGCTCCGGCGGCACGGGCAGGCCGCTGCCGCCGCGCAGGATGTCCGACAGCACGCCGGGGGCGATCTTGCAGCCGCAGCCGCCGCCGTGGGAAAGCGAAGTCAGCCGCGGCTCGGCGGCGGTGGGAATCACAGCATTCATGGAGCAAGCAGGTCCTGCAACAGGCCGCGCAGCGCCGCCTGCTCGGCGGCGGGCGCAAAGAGCGGTACGCGGGATGCGCATTGTGCCTGCAGGGCCGCCAGCATGCCGTCGGGGCGGTTTTGCCCCTGGCGGCAGCTCAGGATGCCCTGCGCCAGCGCGGCCGCATCGCCCAGCGGGAAATACCCGCCATAGTCCGCCCCCAGCATGCCGACGTTGCCGGGTATGCGCGAGGCCAGCACCGGCGTGCCACTGCACACCGCCTCCATCAGCACGTGCGCGCCGCCTTCCATGCGGCTGGTGTGCGCCAGCACATGGGCGCGCTGGATGCGCCGGCGCGTGGCCTCGTGCGGCAGCGGGCCCAGCCAGCGGTACTGCGGGCACTGCGCCATCGTCGCGCGCGCCGCCTCGCCCAGAGCCGGATCCAGCGCCGCGCCGATGTGGTCGATGCGGATGTCCGTTCGCCCGCGCAGCAGGCGCGCGGCCTCCCACAGCGTCTGCGGCATCTTCTCCTCGCGCAGATGCCCCACCATCACCACGCGCAGACGCCGCCCGCTGCGGGCCACGGGCACGCGCACGCTGGTGGAGGGATAGATCACCCGGCTTTTGGCCCGGTACGGCGCAGGCACGTCGTGCAGGCCCTGGTCCTGCAGCACCACCAGCTGCTGCGCCAGCGCCAGCGAGCGCTGCGCGGCCGCATCGGTGTGGATGTCGCGGTACAGATCGGTGCCGGTCAGCACCACCGCCAGTCCCCGCCCGGGGTGCGCCTGGGCCCAGGCCGCGATAGCCGGCGCCGAGCGGCGCGCGTGCAGCGCCAGCATGGCCTGCGCCTGCGGATGGTCGCCCGGCTGCCAGTGCGGCACGATGCGCACGCGCACGGGCCCGGCCAGCAGCCGGCTCCAGCGCCAGGCCGTCTGCCAGTTGCCGTTGTTGGCGGCCGCCAGCGCCGGGCTGACGATGAGGACGAGAGGCCGTGCGGGAGTCATGCTGCGGCGACTATAACCCCCCGGGGGTGTGGCCACGGCCCCATCCCCGGGTTGACACCGCTGGCCAGCGCGCGCGCAGCGGCGCACAATGGCACGCACCCGATTCCCGCACGAAGAAGGAGACTGCCATGACCACCCTGGCCCAGAACCCGGATCACGGCGCGCAGCGCCGCGTGGACCAGCTGCTGGCCCACTACGCCGAAAGCCACCGCCACCCGGTGAACGAGCGCATCCACTACACCGCCATTCCCGTCATCATGCTCAGCCTGCTGGGGCTGATCTACGCCGCCCACCCCTGGGCCGCCTATGCCTTCGTGGCCGCCAGCCTGGTCTATTACATCCGCCTGTCCTGGGTGTTCACCCTCAGCATGCTGGCGCTGTCGGCGCTGGGGCTGGCGCTGGTGCACCAGATGGGCGAGCAGCGTCTGGCCCTCTGCACCGCCCTGTTCGTCGTGGCCTGGATCTTCCAGTTCATCGGCCACAAGATCGAGGGCAAGAAGCCCTCGTTCTTCGAAGACATCCAGTACCTCTGGGTCGGCCCGCTGTTCGTGCTCAGCCACCTCTTTGCCCGGCTGGGCATCCGCTGGTAACGGCCAGGCGCCGGCTCAGGCCGCAGCGCCGCGGCGCCACAGCGGCCACAGGCCCAGCAAGCCCAGCAGCGGCCCGGGCAGCAGCAGCCAGGCGATCGCCGGCCCCCACTCGTGCAACCAGGCCGTGCCCAGCTGGATCGACACCATGCTGATGGCAAAGCCGATCGCGTTTTGCAGGGCCAGCGCGCTGCCCACGGCCTCGGGCGGACAAGCCCGGGCCGACAGGGCCGAAAAATGCGGCGAGTCGGCCACCACGCTCAGCCCCCACAGCAGCAGCACGGCCAGCAGCGCCAGGGCTGGCGCGCCGCCCTCAGCCAGCAGCGGATAGAGCGCGCAGCACAGCGCCGAGCCGGCCAGCGCCAACGCCGCCACCCGCGCGCTGCCCACCCGCCGGCTCCACCAACCGCCCACCAGGCAGCCCAGCGCGCCGATGCCGATCACCGCGAATGCCAGGGCCGAGGCCGCCGCGCTGCCGGCAGTAGCCAGACCGGCGGCCACCAGCAGCGCCGGCACCAGGGTCCAGAAGGCATACAGCTCCCACATGTGGCCGAAGTAGCCCAGCGCCGAGGCGCGAAACGCCGGAATCGCAAACGCCTGCAGCAGCCGCTGCGGCCGCAGGCGCGCCGCCTGCGGGTTGCGGCGCAGGTGCGGGCCGTCTCCCAGGTACAGCATCAGCCCGGCGGCCACCACCGCCAGCGCCGAGGCCAGCCCCATCGTGGCCTGCCATGGCAGCCCCGTGCCCAGCCAGCGCAGGCCGTGCGGCAGCGCCGTGCCCAGCGTCAGCATACCCACCAGCCAGGCCAGCGCATGGCCGGCGCGCTCGGGCACCCAACTGACGATGAGCTTCATGCCCAGCGGATAGACCCCGGCCAGGCACAGCCCCACGGCAAAGCGCAGCGGCACGCCGCTGGCCAGCCCCTGCGCCAGCAGCGCGAAAGCCCCCTGTGCCAGCGCCCCCAGCACCGCGCACAGCGCGAAGATGCGGCTGGCCGGGTAGCGGTCGGCCAGCCCGGTCAGCGCGAACAGCAGCGTGCCGGTGATGAAGCCCAGCTGCACGGCATTGGTCAGCGTGCCGATGTCGGCCGCCGCAATGCCCCATTGCCGCACCAGATCGTCGGCCGCGCTGTTGACCGAGAACCACAGCGAAGTCCCCAGCAGCTGGGCAACGACGATGAGGGCAACGGCGGCACGCATGCCCAACCGATCAGCCCGGCAGCCGCAGGATGCGCCACGCCCCCAGCGCCACCAGCGCGACGATGGCCGTGCCGATCAGCAGATCCGGCAGGTTGGAGCCGGTCCACGCCACCAGCGCGCCGGCAGCGATGACCCCCAGATTGGCCAGCACGTCGTTGGTGGAAAAGATCCAGCTCGCGCGCATGTGCACGCCGCCGTCGCGGTGGCGCGCCAGCAGCGCCATGCAGCTCACATTGGCCAGCAGCGCCAGCGCCGAAATGCCCATCATCAGCGGCGGCTCAGGCTCGCTGCCCAGCCACAGACGGCGCAGCACCTCGGCCAGCGCGGCTGCGGCCAGCAGCAGCTGCAGCCAGCCCGCCGCGCGCGCCGCCTGCCGCTTGCCGGCGGCTGCCTGCCCCACGGCCAGCAGGGCCAGGCCATAGACCGCCGCATCGGCCAGCATGTCCAGCGCGTCGGCCATCAGGCCGGTGGACTGCGCCAGCCAGCCGGCGACCAGCTCCACGACGAACATCGCCGCGTTGATGCCCAGCAGCCAGCGCAGCACCCGCGCCTCTGCGGCATCGCTGGCCGCCGGAGCAGGCGCGGGTGCCTGCAGGGGCTGCGAAGCCAGCAGCCGCGCGCCCAGGTTCAGCCCCGCCAGCCGCTGCGTGACCTCCTGCACCGGCGCGGCGTGCTGCACCCGCAGCTCACGCCGGCGCAGGTCGAAGCGCAGCGCCCCCAGACCCGTCACGCCCTGCAGCGCCATGCGGACCAGCCGTTCCTCGGCCGGGCAGTCCATGCCCGGCACCGCGTAATGGCTTTCGACCGTGGCGCCCTCGACCGTGGGGCCGCCGGCGCTGCCCGGGGGTTCGCCCCCGGCCGGTTGCGGCACGCCGCAGCCGCAGGAGGAAGCCCCGCAGCCGCCCATGTCAGACCAGACCCAGCGCGCGCAGCAGACCGTAGGCGGCGATCACGCCGCTGACGACCAGCAACAGGGTTTTGACGCTGCGGGTGGGCACCATGGCGCCGACAATGCCGCACAGCAGGATGGCGCCGAAAAGATAGCTCGTTTTCATAACCGCCATCGTAGCAAGCGGCGCCGCGGGCGCTGCGGCAGCGTTCAGCCCAGCACCTCGAACACCGTGCCCATGCCGCCGGCATGGTGCTCCAGCACGTGGCAGTGGATCAGCCACCAGCCCGGGTTGTCGGCCACGAAGGCCAGTTCCACCCGATCCCCCGGCGCCAGCAGCACCGTGTCGCGCCAGGGCCGCTCGGGCAGCGCCTGGCCATTGCGCGCCAGCACCCGGAAATGGTGGCCGTGCACATGCATCGGATGCCACCAGCGGGTGCGGTTGTCCAGCGTCAGGTGCACGGTGCGACCTCGCGGCACGCGGAATTCGGCTGCGTGCGCGGCGTGCTCGCGGCTGTGCGTCAGATGCGCCTGGCCGTTGATGGTCCATGCCGGCGCAGGCTCGCGCAGGCCCTGCTGCTGGCGCTGGCGGCGCGCCGCGCGCTCGGCCTCGCTTTCCTGCGGCCAGCCACTGGCGCTCATCGCCCCGCCGCCCAGCACCAGGGTGTGCCGCAACGCATCGGCCAGATCCGGCTCGGGCAGCGGCACGGCCTGGGCCGGCCGTGGCTCGGCCTGCGCGGCCACCGTGCCGCCGCGCACCTGCAGCACCGCCAGCTCGCGCGCGCCGGCGCGCCCGTGGTCGCGCAGCGCGTAGCGGCCAGCGGCGTGCGCATCGACGATGAAATCGGCGCGCATTCCGGGGCCTAGCAGCAGCTCACCCTCCCAGGGCACGGCCTGGGCCGCCGGCATGCCATCGCGCGCGATCAGCCAGGCCGGCAGGCCCTGCAGCGTCAGCGCGAAGATGCGCGCATTGGCCGCGTTGATCAGCCGCAGGCGCACCCGTTCGCCGCTGCGCAGCGACTCGGTCGGCGCCACCATCCCATTGACCGTGAGCTGCTGCCCCAGCCGGCCGGCATGGGCGATGTCATGAAAGCTGTAGAAATCCTCGGCGATGCGGCCTTGCGCATCGAGCCGCCAGTCGTCCAGCAGCCAGACCAGCTCGCGCTGCACCGGCGGGGGCTCGTCGTCTTCGACGATGAGCGCGCCGGCCAGCCCCCGCTCGACCTGCTCCGGCGTGCCCAGATGCGGGTGGTACCAGTAGGTGCCGGGATCGGGCACGACGTAGCGGTAGCGGAAATCGGCGCCCGGCGCCACCGGCTCCTGCGTCAGCCCCGGCACCCCGTCCATGGCATTGGGCACGCGCACGCCATGCCAGTGGATGGTGGTGGCTTCGGGCAGCCGGTTGCGCAGCAGCGCATCCAGCGTCTGGCCGCGGCGCAGCCGCAGCGTCGGCCCGGGCACGCGCCCCCCGTAGGCCCAGACGGCCAGCTCCTGCTGCCCGGCCAGCGGCAGCACCGCAGGTGCTGCCTGCAGCACGACGGCCCCGTCCGCCGGCGCACTGTGCCCGCCGGCCCATGCCGGCCCCAGCGCCCATGCGGCCCCCGCCTGCAGCCATGCCCGTCGTCGCATCATGCCCACCTCCTGCTCAACCAAACAGTGCCTGCACGTCGATCGTGGAGCGCTGCCCCACCCCGGCGGCGGCCGTGCGCAGCCAGTGCTGCGCCTGCTCGCGCCCCTGCGCGTGCAGCTGCTGCAGCAGAGTGGGGTGCGGCAGCAGCTTGGTGTCGCTGCGCTGCAGCGCCGGCACGCCGCTGGGGTCGATCATGTGAAAGCGCAGCGCCAGCAGCCGCTGCTCCAGCCGCCCCCGCGCGGAGCCGGCCGCCGCATAGGCCGTGGCCATCGCATACATGCGCATCTCGCGCAGAAAGTTGGCGCTGAAGCCCAGCTCGGCGATGCGCACGTCGATCTCGGCCATGGTCTGCGGCCATGTCTCGCGCACCAGCGGGTTGAGCAGCACCAGCAGCACGTCGAGCGCCTCGCATTCGTAAAACAGCGGAAACACCGCCGGATTGGCCGCATAGCCGCCGTCCCAATAAGGCTCGCCGTCGAGCACGACGGTGCGGTGGATGCGGGGCAAACAGGCCGAGGCCAGCAGCACGTCCACGCTGAGCTCGTGCTCGCGGAACACCCGCAGCTTGCCGGTGCGCACCTGGGTGGTGCCGATGAACAGCTTGAAGGGGCTACCGCGGCGCAGCGCATCGAAATCGATCTGCTGCTGCAGCAGATCGCGCAGGGGATTGAGGTCCAGCGGGTTGAGCTGCGCCGGCGAGAGCTGGCGCGCCCAGCCCGCCAGCAGCGGCGCGGCCGGGTCGAAGCCGAACACATCGCTTCTGCGCCGCGCCAGCAGCGCCCAAGGCATCTGCTCGCCCAGCGCCGTCCAGAAACGCTGCAAGGCTGCGCGGGCGCCCTCGCGCCCGCCCTGCAGCCAGCCATGGGCCAGCACCACCGCATTGACCGCGCCCGCGCTGCTGCCGCTCAGCCCCTCGAACGCCAGATCCGACTCCTGCAGCAGCGCATCCAGCACGCCCCAGGTGAAAGCGCCGTGGGCGCCGCCGCCCTGCAGCGCCAGGTTCAGGCGGCGGGGCGCGGCGCCGGGCGCGGGCAGCCAGCGCGCCAGCCAGCCGCGCCCGCGGCCCCCCGGCGGTCCGGCTGACGGATCGGATGCGGACGAACTGGCTGCCACGGTGCGCACACTCCCGGCCGCCAGGCAGGCGGCGGCTGCTGCGCATCATAGAAGCGATCGGCAGCGCGCCGCAGCATCCGCTGCTGCGCTGCAACAACCGCTCCGCAGCCAGCCCGCCGCCACGCGCCGGTCATCCTGGTCTGCTGCGGCCCGGGGCGGGCACTCCACCCATCAACCGCCCCCTGAAATTCACCATGTGAGAAAGAATCGACCGCTCATCCGAAACTAGCGATAATTTCGATTAAAACGATTGACACGATGCAAACGATTTCTTACGCTGCAGCCATTCCCACTCTGGAGCGCCTTCCCATGTCCACCAGCCCCGCTCTTGCACCCGCTGCCGAAACCAGCCGCGATGCCCGCCCTCTGTCGGTGCGTGAGTTCCTCGCCTTCAAGCTGGGGCGCGAGGAATACGGCATCGACATCCTGCGTGTGCAGGAAATCCGCTCCTACGAACCGCCAACCCGCATGGCCAACGCCCCCGACTTCATCAAGGGCGTCATCAACCTGCGCGGCGTCATCGTGCCCATCATCGACATGCGGCTCAAATTCCGGCTGGAGCGGGCCGACTACGACGCCTTCACCGTGGTCATCGTGCTCAACATCGGCCAGCAGGTCGTCGGCATGGTGGTCGATGCCGTCTCCGACGTGATCACCCTGACGCCTGAGCAGATGCGCCCGGTGCCGGAGTTTTCCTCCGGCCTGGACAGCCGGCACGTGCTGGCCATCGGCTCGGTCGATCAGCGCATGCTGATCCTGCTGGACATCGAAAAGCTCATGTCCGGCGCCGACATGGGCCTGGGCGTTGCCGCCCCCACCCTGCAATAAATATCCGCGCACTCCCCGCTGTCACACCCCTTCAAGGAGCTTCCATGAACCTCGCTGCGATGAAAGTAGGCACCCGTCTGGGCCTGGGCTTCGCCCTGGTCATCCTGGCCGGCCTGGCCGTCGCGCTGTTCGGCCGCTGGCAACTGGGCCGCGTCAACGACGAAGTGCAGATCCTGGTCGAAGACCGCATGGTCAAGGTCGAGCAGATCCACCAGATCAAGGACAACCTCAACCTCATCGCCCGGGCCGCGCGCAACATCGCGCTGCTGAGCGACGAGCAGGAAATGCAGGCCGAGAAAAAGCGCATCGAGCAGGCGCGCGCCCGCAATACCGAACTGCTGGCCGCGCTGGAGCGCACGATCCGCAGCGAACAAGGGCGCGCCCTGCTGCAGCAGATCCAGGAGGTGCGCGCAGCCTACAGCCAGGCCATCGACAAATCGGTCGCGCTGGGCCTGGCCAACCGGCTCGATGACGCGCGCGCCGTGCTGATGAAGGAGGCCCGTCCGCCGCAGGCCCGGTATTTCCAGCTGCTGGACGAAATCACCGCGCTGCAGAGCCGGGCGATGAACGAAACCGCCCAGGGCGTGCGCGCCATCGCCGTCAGCACCGGCGTGCTGATGCTTGCCGTCGCCGTGGTCACCGCGCTGCTGGCCGCGGCCATCGCCTGGGCACTGACGCGCTCGATCACGCGCGCCCTGGGCGGCGAGCCGGAGTACGCCTCGCAGATCGCGCGCGAAATCGCCGCCGGCAACCTGATGGTCGATGTGGCCGTGCGGGAAGGCGACCGCAACAGCCTGCTGGCCAATATGAAGGCCATGCGCGACAGCCTGGGGCGGGTCGTGGCCACCGTGCGTCAGGGTGCCGAATCGGTGGCCTCGGCCAGCACCCAGATCGCTCAGGGTAATAGCGATCTGTCGGGCCGGACCGAAGAACAGGCCAGCGCCCTGGAAGAAACCGCCGCCAGCATGGAAGAGCTGGGATCGACCGTCAAACAAAACGCCGACAACGCCCGCCAGGCCAACCAGCTCGCCCAAAGCGCAAGCACGGTGGCCGTCAAGGGCGGCGAAGTCGTCGCCCAGGTCGTTGACACCATGAAAGGCATCAACGACGCGAGCAAGAAGATCGCCGACATCATCAACGTCATCGACGGCATCGCCTTTCAGACCAACATCCTGGCGCTCAACGCCGCAGTCGAAGCCGCCCGCGCCGGCG
>DAIUCJ010000024.1:0-48973 GCA_036846225.1 Hylemonella sp. | reverse complement strand
CCGCGAAGGCGGCAAGACCGTCGGCGCCGGCGTCGTGGCCAAGATCATCGACTGATCAGGACCCGGGGCAGCGCGGCCGCTGCCCCGCCCCGATCCTGATTGAAAGGAAGCATCATGGCTACCAAGCAAAAGATCCGCATCCGCCTCAAGGCCTTCGACTACAAGCTGATCGACCAGTCGGCTGCCGAGATCGTGGACACCGCCAAGCGTACCGGCGCCATCGTCAAGGGCCCGGTTCCGCTGCCCACCCGCATGAAGCGTTTCGACATCTTGCGTTCGCCGCACGTCAACAAGACCAGCCGCGACCAGTTCGAAATCCGCACCCACCAGCGCCTGATGGACATCGTCGATCCGACCGACAAGACGGTCGATGCCCTGATGAAGCTGGACCTGCCGGCTGGCGTGGACGTCGAGATCAAGCTGCAGTAAGCAGCCACTTGCCAGAGTGCTGCCGCAGCCCCTCGGGCGCGGCGGGTCTGGCGGCGCGAAGCAGATCCGGATTTGCCCGTCAGGGCAAATCCGGATATACTTTGCAGCTTCCGCCTGAAGAGGGCGGAATTTTCATCAACCCTCTTTCACACACCAAACGTCGCGGCCAATTGCAGTTGCGGCGGTGAAAGCAAAGGAGTCATAAATGAGTCTGAGCAATCGTTTGGGATTGCTGGGGCGCAAGGTGGGCATGATGCGTCTGTTCACCGATGACGGCGACGCAGTGCCCGTCACGGTGGTCGATGTGTCGAACAACCGCGTCACCCAGGTCAAGACCCAGGACACCGACGGCTATGTCGCCCTGCAGGTGACGTATGGCTCGCGCAAGGCTTCGCGCGTGACCAAGCCCGAGGCTGGCCATCTGGCCAAGGCCGGCGTCGAAGCCGGCGAAATCGTCCGCGAATTCCGCGTCGCTCCTGAAACCGCCGCCAAATATCCGGCTGGCAGCACGCTGCCGCTGACCGAGATCTTTGCCGTCGGCCAGAAGGTGGATGTGCAGGGCACTTCCATTGGTAAGGGCTTTGCCGGCACCATCAAGCGCCACAACTTCGGTTCGCAGCGCGCCTCGCACGGTAACAGCCGCTCGCACAACGTGCCGGGCTCGATCTCGATGGCGCAGGATCCGGGGCGTGTGTTCCCGGGCAAGCGCATGACCGGCCACATGGGTGACGAGACCGTGACCACCCAGAACCTGGATGTCATCCGCATCGACGAAGCGCGTCAGCTGCTGCTGATCAAGGGCGCCGTGCCCGGCTCCGCCGGCGGTTTCGTCACCGTCCGTCCGGCCGTCAAGGCCCAAGCCAAGAAGGGAGCGAACTGATGCAGCTCGAACTCCTGAACGACCAGGGTCAGCCTGCCGCCAAGGTGGAGGCGCCGGACACCGTGTTCGGTCGTGAATACAACGAAGCGCTGGTGCACCAGATCGTGGTGGCTTACCAGGCCAACGCCCGCCAGGGCACCCGGGCGCAGAAAGACCGCGCCACGGTCAAGCATTCGACCAAGAAGCCTTTCAAGCAGAAGGGCACTGGCCGCGCGCGCGCCGGTATGACGTCTTCGCCGCTGTGGCGCGGCGGTGGCCGGATCTTCCCGAACAGCCCGAACGAGAACTTCAGCCAGAAGATCAACAAGAAGATGTACCGCGCCGGCATGGCGTCCATCCTCTCGCAGCTGGCGCGCGAAGGCCGCCTGGCGGTGGTCGAGTCGCTGAAGGTCGATACGCCCAAGACCAAGCAGTTGGCGGCCAAGTTCAAGGCCATGAACCTGGACTCGGTGCTGGTGATCGCCGACCAGGTCGATGAGAACCTGTACCTGGCCTCGCGCAACTTGCCCAATGTGCTGGTGGTGGAGCCGCGCTACGCCGATCCGCTGTCGCTGGTGCATTACCGCAAGGTGCTGGTGACCAAGGCTGCCGTGGACCAACTCAAGGAGATGTTCGCATGAGCACCGTCGCCAAGTTTGATGAAGGTCGCCTGATGCAGGTGCTCGTGGCGCCGATCGTGTCCGAGAAGGCCACGATGGTCTCCGAGAAGAACAACACCGTCACCTTCAAAGTGCTGCAAAACGCGACCAAGCCCGAAATCAAGGCCGCCGTCGAACTGCTGTTCAAGGTCGAGGTCAAGGGCGTGTCCGTCGTCAATACCAAGGGCAAGACCAAGCGCTATGGCAAGTCCGTGGGCCGCCGTGACAACGTGCGCAAGGCCTATGTGACCCTCAAGCCGGGTCAAGAGCTGAACCTGTCCGGGGAGGCTGCGTAATCATGGCTGTGATCAAGATGAAACCGACTTCCCCCGGCCAGCGCGCCGTGGTGAAGATCTCGCGTGACCACCTCTACAAGGGTGAGCCGTACGCGCCGCTGCTGGAGCCGCAGTTCCAGAAGGCCGGCCGCAACAACAACGGCCACATCACCACCCGGCACAAGGGCGGTGGTCACCGCCATCACTACCGCGTGGTGGACTTCAAGCGCAACAAGGACGGCATTCCGGCCAAGGTCGAGCGCATCGAGTACGACCCGAACCGCTCGGCCCACATCGCGCTGGTGTGCTATGCCGACGGCGAGCGCCGCTACATCATCGCCCCGCGTGGGCTGGAGGTGGGCGCGACCATCGTCAACGGCTCGGAAGCGCCGATCCGCGTGGGCAACACCCTGCCGATCCGCAACATCCCCGTGGGTTCGATCATCCACTGCGTGGAGCTGCAGCCGGGCAAGGGCGCGCAGCTGATGCGCTCGGCCGGCAGCTCGGCCACGCTGCTGGCGCGTGAAGGCACTTACGCCCAGGTGCGCATGCGCTCGGGCGAGGTGCGCAAGATCCACATCGACTGCCGCGCCACCATCGGTCAGGTCGCCAACGAAGAGCACAGCCTGCGCCAGCTCGGCAAGGCCGGTGTCAAGCGCCACATGGGCATCCGCCCGACCGTGCGCGGCGTGGCGATGAACCCGATCGACCACCCGCACGGCGGTGGCGAGGGCCGCACCGGTACCGGCCAGCCGCCGGTGGATCCGTGGGGCAACCTGACCAAGGGCTACCGCACGCGCAAGAACAAGCGCACCCAGGTCATGATCGTGTCGCGTCGCAAGAAGTAAAGAGGTACACAAATGAGCCGCTCTCTGAAAAAGGGTCCGTTTGTGGACCATCACCTGATGGCCAAGGTCGAGAAAGCCGTGGCCACCAAGGACAAGAAGCCGATCAAGACCTGGTCGCGCCGCTCCATGATCCTGCCCGAGTTCATCGGCCTGACCATTGCCGTGCACAACGGCAAGCAGCACGTGCCGGTCTATATCACCGACCAGATGGTGGGCCACAAGCTGGGCGAGTTCGCGCTCACCCGCACCTTCAAGGGCCACCCCGCGGACAAGAAAGTCCAGAAGAAGTAAGGAGTCATCATGGAAACCCGTGCAAGCCTCCGAGGTGTGCGCCTGTCCGTGGACAAGGGCCGTCTCGTCGCGGACCTGATCCGCGGCAAGAAGGTGGACCAGGCTCTCAACATCCTGCAGTTCACGCAGAAAAAGGCCGCCGTGATCATCAAGAAGGTGCTGGAGTCGGCTATCGCCAATGCCGAGCACAACGACGGCGCCGACATCGACGAGCTGAAGGTCAAGTCCATCTACGTCGAGCAGGGCACCACGCTCAAGCGCTTCACCGCGCGCGCCAAGGGCCGCGGCAACCGCATCAGCAAGCCCACGTGCCACGTGTACGTGACGGTCGGCAACTAAAGAGGTCTAGAGGATATGGGACAGAAAATCAACCCGACCGGCTTCCGCCTCGCCGTCACCCGCAACTGGGCGTCGCGTTGGTATGCGAGCAACCGTGACTTCGCCGGCATGCTGGCCGAAGACATCAAGGTGCGCGACTACCTCAAGCAGAAGCTCAAGAACGCCTCCGTCTCGCGCGTGCTGATCGAGCGCCCCGCCAAGAATGCCCGCATCACCATTTTCTCGGCGCGTCCGGGCGTGGTGATCGGCAAGAAGGGCGAGGACATCGAAAACCTCAAGCGCGACCTGAGCAAGCAGCTCGGCGTGCCGGTGGCCGTCAACATCGAGGAAGTGCGCAAGCCCGAGCTCGATGCCAAGCTGATCGCCGACAGCATCACCCAGCAACTGGAAAAGCGCATCATGTTCCGCCGCGCGATGAAGCGCGCGATGCAAAACGCCATGCGCCTGGGCGCCCAGGGCATCAAGATCATGTCCTCGGGCCGCCTGAACGGCATCGAGATCGCCCGTACCGAGTGGTACCGTGAAGGCCGCGTGCCGCTGCACACGCTGCGCGCCGACATCGACTACGGCACGTCCGAGGCCAAGACCACCTATGGCGTCATCGGCGTCAAGGTCTGGGTGTACAAGGGTGACACGCTGGGTCGCAACGAGCAGCCCGCCGCCGAGCCGGCCCGCGCCGAGGAAGAGCGCCGTCCGCGCGGCCCCCGCCGCGAAGGCCGCCCCGCTGGCGAGCGCACCGCTGCCCGCGGCGCCCGCCGCAGCGGCGCCCCGGCCGATGGCAGTGACAAGCCCGCCGAGGCCACCAGCGCCGAGGCCCCGAAAACCGCCGTTAAGCGCGTTCGCAAAGTCGCCGCGCCGGCTGCAGCAGCCGACGGCTCATCCGGAGAGTAAAACATGCTGCAACCCGCACGCAGAAAATATCGCAAGGAGCAGAAAGGCCGCAACACGGGTGTGGCCACGCGTGGCAACACCGTGGCCTTCGGTGACTACGGCCTGAAGTGCACCGACCGCGGCCGTCTGACCGCGCGTCAGATCGAGGCGGCACGCCGCGCCATCTCGCGTCACGTCAAGCGCGGTGGCCGGATCTGGATCCGCGTCTTCCCCGACAAACCGATTTCCCAGAAGCCCGCCGAGGTGCGCATGGGTAACGGCAAGGGCAACCCGGAGTACTACGTGGCCGAAGTGCAGCCGGGCAAGATCGTGTTCGAGATCGTCGGCGTGCCCGAGCAGCTCGCGCGCGAGGCTTTCCAGCTCGCCGCGGCCAAGCTGCCGCTGCGCACCACGTTCGTCACCCGCATGATCGGCCAGTGATCAGGAGAATGAAATGAAAGCTGCTGAACTGCGCCAGAAGGACGTGGCCGCGCTGCAGGCCGAGGTCAAGGAGCTGCAAAAGGCCCACTTCGGCCTGCGCATGCAAAAGGCCACGCAACAGTTGGGCAACACCGCTGCCCTGCGCACGACCCGTCGCGCCATTGCCCGCGCCAAGACCATTCTGGCTGAAAAGCAAGCCGCCAAGTAAGGAGCCGACATGACGGAAGCCAAGAAATCCCTCAAGCGCACCCTGATTGGCAAAGTGGTCAGCGACAAGCGCGCCAAGACCGTGACCGTGCTGGTCGAGCGCCGCGTGATGCACCCGCTCTACGGCAAGATCGTGATCAAGTCCAGCAAGTACCACGCCCACGACGAAAAGGGCGAGTACAAGCAGGGCGACATCATCGAAATCACCGAGAGCCGCCCGATCTCCAAGACCAAGAACTGGGTGGCGACCCGCCTGGTCGAAAAGGCGGCAACGGTTTAAGCCCATTGCCCGGCGGGCGGCAAGCCCTGCGAAAACGGCCCACAATGCGTGGGCCATTTTTTTTACGCAAGGAGCCCACCATGATCAAAGTCGGAGACAAGCTGCCCAACGCCACACTGATGGAATACTGCGAAGTCGAGGGCAACGGCTGCAGCATCGGCCCCAACCCCGTCGATGTGGCCAAGTCCGTGGCCGGCAAGACCATCGCCCTGTTTGCCCTGCCCGGCGCCTACACCCCCACCTGCTCGGCCAAGCATGTGCCGGGCTATGTCGAGCAGCACGATGCGCTCAAGGCCGCGGGTGTCGATGAAATCTGGTGCGTCAGCGTCAACGACGCATTCGTCATGGGGGCCTGGGCGCGCGAGCAGAAAACCGCCGGCAAGGTGCGCATGCTGGCCGACGGCAACGCCGATTTCGCCAAGGCCACCGGCCTGACGCTGGATCTGACCGCGCGCGGCATGGGCCTGCGCAGCAACCGCTATTCGATGCTGGTCAAGGACGGCACGGTGCTCAGCCTCAACGTCGAGGCGCCGGGCAAGTTCGAGGTCAGCGACGCCGGCACCCTGCTGGCGCAGGCCCGCAGCCTGCTGCGCTGAAAGGCGCCACCGGAAGGTCTGGACGGGGCTGCGCCCGGCTTCAGCACAGCGCAGGCCCCGGCGATCCGGGGCGATGCGGTCGCATTCAGAGCCGGCTGTCGGACAGCCGCGCCATCAGGTAGTGCGCGCCGGCGATGGGGCTGTGGTAGTAGGGCGGAATCTCGGTAAAGCCCAGGTCTTCGTACAGCGAGCGGGCGGCTTCCATGTCGTCCAGCGTGTCCAGCAGCACGTGCTCGTAGCCGGCTACCCGGGCTGCATCCAGCGTGGCCTCGGCCAGCCGGCGCCCCAGCCCCATGCCGCGGTAAACCGGCCGCACGTACAGCCGTTTCATCTCGCAGGCGTTCGGATAATCGGCGTTGGCCAGCGGGCGCAGCGCGCAGCAGCCGGCCAGCGCATCGCCGACCCAGGCCAGCAGCAGCGCCGCGTGCGGCGGGGCATAGGTCTGGGCCAGATCGGCCAATTCCTGCTCGAAGTGCTGGAAGGACAGGTCGATGCCCAGGCTGGCCGCGTACTCGCGCAGCAGGGTTCGCGCCGCGTCCAGCTCGTGCGCCGCGCGCGGTGCCACAATCCGGATGTCCGAACGTCGTTGCGTAGGCATGTCAGTGATGGAAAAGTTTAGCGTGTATGCCCACCCCGCCCGGCGCAGGGAAATCCTGCGCCGCCTGTTGGCGGCGGCGCTGCTGGGCGCTGCCTTGGCGCTGAGCGGCTGCCAGACCGTGCAGACCACCCAGGCCGGGCAGGTGGGTGTGACCCGTACCCAGTTGATGGCCGTCAGCGCCGAGGAGATCAACCGCGCGTCCGAGCAGTCCTATCGCAAGATGGTGCTGGAGGCGCAGCGCAAGAACCAGCTGGACGTGGATGCCGCGATGGTGCAGCGGGTGCGGGGCATCGCCGCGCGGCTGATTCCGCAGACCGTGCATTTCCGCGCCGATGCGCCGGGCTGGAAGTGGGAAACCCATGTATTCCGCAATGACGAGATCAACGCCTTCTGCATGGCCGGCGGCAAGATCGGGGTCTATAGCGGCCTGATCGAGCGCCTGCGCCCCACCGACGACGAGTTGGCCGCGGTGATCGGGCACGAAATCGCCCATGCGCTGCGCGAGCATGTGCGCGAGCAGGTCTCGGCCCAGCAGGCGGCCCGCATACCCGGCGTGGTGATTGCCGTGGTCACTGGCAACCGGGCGATCGCCGACCTCACCGACATGGTGACCGACGTCACCCTGACCTTGCCCAAGAGCCGCGAGGCCGAGCGCGAGGCCGACGTGATCGGCGTGGAGCTGGCTGCGCGGGCCGGCTTCGATCCGCGGGCCGCGATCAGCCTGTGGGAGAAGATGGAGCGCGCAGGCGGCGCACGCCCGCCGGAATTCCTCAGCACCCACCCCAGCCCGGCATCGCGGCAGCAGGAGCTGGCGCGCATGGCCGAGCAGGTGCTGCCGCTGTACGAGCAGGCCCGCAAGACGGCCCGCTGAGCGGGCCGCGCGGCGCGGCAGACGGGCTCACAACCGCCGTTTCCAGGCTTGGCAGGCCGCTGAAAAACGTCACGAGAATGGCCAGGTGCACGGCGCACGGCGACCGGGACCTGTCGAGCGCATAGGCGAAGGAGCGAGCGCCGCGCAACGCCGCAGATGGCCTGCCGCAGCAGCTTGGCAACGGCCTGTTAGGCCAGCTGGACCAGCAGCGTGACGGCGCCTGCGGCCAGCAGCGCCAGCCCCACGGCCAGCAGGCGCTGGGGCCAGCCGTCGGCGCTGGCCGGCGCGGGTACGGCCAGCAGCTTGTCGCCGGCGATCATCGGGCGGATCAGGTTGCGCCGTTTCACGACCAGGTAGTACAGGACGGCCAGCACGTGCAGGCTCACCAGCGCGATCAGCAGCCACTTGCCCAGCCCTCGGTGGTAGCTGGTGGCGGCGCTGGACAGGGCGCTGGAGACCCGCGCGGCCAGCGGGCCGGCGACGGCGATTTCGTCGTCGCTGATGAGACCCGTGCCTACCTGCACCAGCAGCACCAGCAGCAGCGCCCACACCGACAGCGCGCCCAGCGGGCTGTGACCCACTTCATCGGCGGCTTCGCCGCGGCCGCGCAGGTAGCGCCACAGCGCCGCCGGCGTGTAGAGAAAGCGCACGAAGCGCGACCAGTAGCCGCCGAACAGGCCCCAGAGCAGACGAAACAGCAGCAGGGCCGCCACCGCGTAGCCCAGGCGCATGTGCAGCTCCATGCGCCCGAGCTGGGCGCTGGCCACCAACGCCACCACGGCCAGCGCCAGCAGCCAGTGGAACAGGCGGGTCGGCAGATCCCAGACACGAATTCGATATACCATGCAGCCTCCGGGTGGTGGACGTCGGCCGCGGCCGGTTCCCCGGCTGCGGCGCGCGGTGCCGGATTGTCCCAGATCCGAAGCCGCGTGCAGTCCGGCCCCGCGCGGCGTCCGTTCCCCGGTTACTTTTCCTGCAACCCGCAAAGGAACTCCGATGAAACTCAAAGCCTTCACGACCCTGCTGGCCGCTGCGGCCACCCTGGGCTTCAGCGCCTCGGCCAGCGCCCAGTTCGCCAAGGCCGAAGACGCGATCAAGTACCGCAAGAGCGCGTTCTTCGTGATGCAGCAGCACTTTGGCCGCGTCGCGGCGATGGCCGCCGGCCGCGCCCCGTTCGACGCCAAGGCCGCGGCCGACAATGCGGCCATCGCCGAGAGCATGCTGCGTCTGCCGTGGGCCGCATTCGGGCCCGACACCGACATGGGCGACACCAAGGCCAAGCCGGAGATCTGGAAGGAGCAGGCCCGCTTCAAGGAGCTGGCCGACAAGTCGCAGGCCGAAATGGGCAAGCTGGCCGCCGCCGCCAAGACCGGCAGCCTGGATGCCATCAAGGCCGCGGTGCAGGCCACCTCGGCCAGCTGCAAGGCCTGCCACGACGACTACCGCGCCAAGTAAGCGCCGGTTCGAGCGCTCGCCTGGAGCGCAAACAGAAAGGGCGGCTTGGGCCGCCCTTTTGCTTCTTTGCCGGGGCTGCGCGCGGCCCCGCGCACGGTGGCCGCACGGTGGCTTCAGCCGGGCTGCTGCAGCAGGGTGTCGATGAGCTGGTGCAGTTCGGCGAAATCGGGTTCGCCGACATAGCGCTTGACGATCTGGCCGCGCTTGTCCACCAGGTAGGTGGTCGGGGTCAGGCGCACATCGCCCCAGGCCGAGGCAATGGCGCCGGTGTTGTCGAACGCGATCTTGAACGGCAGCTTGCGCGTCTGTGCGAAGTTGACGACGTAGCTCGGCGGGTCGTAGCTCATCGCCACCGCCAGCGTTTCGTAGCCGCGCGCATGGAACTTTTCATGAGTGGCCACCAGCTGGGGCATCTCGGCCACGCAGGAGGTGCAGGTCGTCGCCCAGAAGTTCACCAGCACCACGCGGCCGCGCAGATCGGCCGTGGTGAGGGTGGAGCCGTCCATCAGCACGAAGTTCGATGCCGGCGCCGGCCCGAGTCCGCCGCCGCGCAGCAGCAGCCACAGGGCGGCGACCGCCACCGCGGCTGCGGCAAGATAGAGGGCGCGTTTCATCGCAGAGGTCACCGTATGAGGAAGCGAGAGTTTACTGCCGCCCTGTGTCTGCTGCCGCTGGGCGCGGCGGTGTGGGCCCAGACGCAGCCTGGGATTGCGGCGCTGGCCGGCGTGAGCCGCCAGGACGCGGCCGCCGCGCTGCGCCAGGCGCTGGAGCAGGCCGCGCGCGACGCGGTGCGGCAGCTGGGGCGGCCCGACGGCTTCTGGGCGGATGCGCGCTACCGCATTGGGCTGCCGCCGGGCCTGCGCGACGCCGAGCCGCTGCTGCGCCGCCTGGGGCAGGGCGGCCGGGTGGACGAGCTGTTGCAGGCGATGAACCGCGCGGCCGAGCAGGCCGTGCCCGAGGCGCAAACCCTGCTGCTGGCGGCGGTGCGCGCGCTCAGCCTGGAGGATGCGCGGCGCATCCTCACCGGCGGCGAAACCGCTGGGACGGCCTACTTCAGCGAGAAGACCCGTCCCGGTCTGCAGCGCCGTTTCGAGCCCATCGTGCAGGCGGCCACCGAGCGGGTGCAGCTGGGCCGGGCGCACGACGAGCTGATGGCGCCGCTGGCCAGCCATGGCCTGGTGCCGCAGGAGCAGGCCCGGCTGCACGTGCACGTCACGCGCAAGGCGCTGGATGCGCTGTTCGAGGTCATGGCCGATTTCGAGCGCCGCCTGCGCCGCGATCCGCTGGCAGCCGGCAGCGCGCTGCTGCAGCGGGTGTACGGCGCGCTGCGCCCATAGAGGGGGAGGGGACGGCAGCGTCGATAATCGGCCGGATGCACCTGCTCCTGCGTATCCTGGCCGCCGGCTGCGCGGCTGTGCCGCTGCTGGCCTGCAGCCCCACGCTGAACTGGCGCGAGTTGGCGCTGGACGAAGGCCGGCTGCAAACGACGTTTCCCTGCAAGCCCGATCGCGCCCAGCGCACGCAGACGCTGGGCGGACACGAGGTGACGCTGCACATGGCCGGTTGCGAAGCGGGCGGGGCGCTGTTCGTGGTGGCGCATCTGCAGCTGCCGCCGGGCGTGCCGGCGCAGCCGCTGCTGGCGCACTGGCAGCACGACGCCGTGCAGAAACTGCAGGCTTCCAGCTGGAGCGATGAGGCCGCCCGCATCAAGGGAGCGGCCCAGGAGCCGGCGCCGCTGCGGCGGCGGGCGCAGGGCGTCGATGCCCGCGGCCGGGCGCTGGCCATGGAGGCGGTGTGGTTCACGCGCGGCGCGCACCTGTACCACGCCGCGATCTATGCGCCGCAGCTGGGCACGGCCATGCGCGATCCCTTCTTCGGCGCGCTGGAGCTGCGATGAGCCGGCTGCGCGGCCCGGCGGTGGCCTGGGTCTTCCTGGCCTTTGCGCTGGCCTATTTCTTCTCGGCGCTGGTGCGGGCCATCACGGCCACGCTGTCGCCGCTGCTGTCGCAGGAATTCCAGTTGCAGGCGGCCGATCTGGGGCTGCTGGCCGGCGGCTACTTCATGGGCTTTGCGGCCATGCAGCTGCCGCTGGGCGCCTGGCTGGACCGCCATGGCCCCCGGCGGGTGATCCTGGCTTTTCTGGGTGTGGCGGTCGTGGCCTGCGCCGCGTTCGCGCTGGCGCGCAGCTTCAGCGGGCTGTTCATCGCGCGGGTGCTCAGCGGCGTGGGGCTGGCGGCCTGCCTGATGGCGCCGCTGACCGGCTTTCGCCGCTGGCTGGACGCACCCACGCAGCTGCGGGCCAATTCGTGGATGCTGATGACCGGCTCCATGGGCATGGTGGCGGCCACGCTGCCGGTGCAGTGGCTGCTGCCGCTGATCGGCTGGCGCACGCTGTTCTGGCTGCTGGCGGCTTTGCTGCTGTTGGCCATGGCGGTGCTGGTCTGGCGGGTGCCGCGCTGGGAGGTCGCGCCAGCGGACAGCGCGCAGCCGGTGCGCTACCGCGACGTGTGGCGGCACCCGTATTTCCGGCGCCTGACGCCGCTGGGCTTTTTCAACTACGGCGGCATGGTGGCCATCCAGACCCTGTGGGTGGTGCCGTGGATGACACGCGTGGCCGGCACCGACGCCACCGCGGCGGCCGCGGCGCTGTTTGGCATCAACCTGGCCATGCTGCTGACCTTCTGGTCCTGGGGGCTGCTGACGCCCAGGCTGGCACGCCGTGGCATCCATGCCGACCGTCTGATGACCTGGGGCACGCCGCTGAGCCTGCTGGCGCTGGCCGTCATCGTGGCCGTGGGCCCGCAGGCCGGCGCGGGCGCGGCCTGGCTGTGGGGGCTGTTCTGCGTGAGCTCCACCTTCCTGTCGCTGGCGCAGCCGGCCGTGGGCCTGGCTTTCCCCGCGGAGCAGGCCGGCCGGGCGCTGTCGGCCTACAACCTGGTCATCTTCGCCGGGGTGTTTGCCGTGCAGTGGGGCATCGGGCTGGGCATCGACGCGCTGCGCGCGCTGGGGGCGGACATGGCGCAGGCTTTCCGCGGCGCGCTGGCGGTGCTGCTGCTGTGCAACGTCGGCGCGTACCTGTACTACCTGCGGGGCGGCCATAATCCGCAGCAGCCATGAACAACGGCATCGTCATCGTCGCCCATGCGCCGCTGGCCAGCGCGCTGCGCCAGTGCGTGGCGCATGTGTTTCCCGAGCGCGTCGATGGCGTGCTGGCCGTGGACGTGGCCGCCGCTGACGCGCCGGCGCACAGCGCGGCGCAGGCGCGGCAGGCGCTGGCCGCCTGGGACGGCCGGCCGCTGCTGCTGCTGACCGACATCCTGGGGGCCACGCCCTGCAACGTCGCGCGCGAGCTGGCGCAGGGCCGCGCGGCCTGCGTGCTGGCCGGGGTCAACCTGCCCATGCTGCTGCGCGCGGTGACCTACCAGCACGAGTCGCTGGCCGAGCTGGCCGAGCGCGCGCGCAGCGGCGGCACGCAGGGCGTGGTGCCGGTGCCGCTGCCGCCCGCCTGACGAACCGACAGACATCAAGGGAAAGGACCTCCATCGCCATGCTCAAGGCCACCGCCACCATCAGCAACAAGCTGGGCCTGCACGCGCGCGCCTCGGCCAAACTGACCAAGCTGGCCGGCAGCTTTCCCTGCGAGGTCTGGCTCAGCCGCGGCGAGCGGCGCGTCAATGCCAAAAGCATCATGGGGGTGATGATGCTGGCCGCCGGCCTGGGCGCCACTGTCGAGATCGAAGTCCACGGCGAGCGCGAGCAGGAGGCGCTGGATGCCCTGCTGGCGCTGATCAACGACAAATTTGGAGAGGGCGAATGACCTTTTCCATCCACGGTCTGGCGGTGGCGCGCGGCATCGCGATCGGGCGCGCCGTGCTGGTGGCGTCCAGCCGCGTGGACGTGGCGCACTACTTCATCGAGCCGCAGCAGGTGGCCGCCGAGATCGACCGGGTGCGGCGCGGCCGCGATGCCGTGGTCGAGGAAATCCAGCGCCTGCAGCAGACCGTGGCCCAGCTCGGTCCGAAGGAAACCTCACAGGAGCTCAAGGCCCTGCTGGACGTGCACCTGATGCTGCTGCAGGACGAGGAGATGGTCGAGGGCGTCAAGCACTGGATCCGCGACCGCCACTACAACGCCGAATGGGCGCTGACCACGCAGCTGGAAGTGATCGCGCGCCAGTTCGACGAGATGGAAGACGCCTACCTGCGCGAGCGCAAGAGCGACCTGGAGCAGATCGCCGAGAAGGTGCTGCGCGCCATGCAGGGCACGCCGGCGCAGCAACCGGCGGGCATGCCCGCGCGGCGCCAGATGCCCGATGAGCTGCAGCTGGACGACACCGACGTGCCGCTGGTGCTGGTGGCGCACGAGATCTCGCCAGCGGACATGCTGCAGTTCAAGCAGGGGGTGTTCGCCGGTTTCGTGACCGACGTGGGCGGCACGACCTCGCACACCGCCATCGTGGCGCGCAGCATGGACATTCCGGCGGTGGTGGGCGCGCGCACGGCCAGCCAGCTGGTGCGGCAGGACGACTGGGTCATCATCGACGGCGACGCCGGCGTGGTCATCGTCGATCCGTCGCCGATCATCCTGGCCGAGTACCAGTACAAGCAGCGCCAGCTGGAGCTGGAGCGCTCGCGGCTGGTGCGGCTGCGCAGCACGCCGGCGGTCACGCTCGACGGCGAGCGCGTCGAGCTGCTGGCCAACATCGAGCTGCCCGAGGACGCGCCGGCCGCGCTCAAGGCCGGGGCCGTCGGCGTCGGCCTGTTTCGCAGCGAGTTCCTGTTCATGGGCCGCCAGGGCCGGCTGCCCGATGAGGAGGAGCAGTACCAGGCCTACCGCCGCGCCGTCGAGGGCATGGGCGGGCTGCCGGTGACCATCCGCACCGTCGATGTCGGCGCCGACAAGCCCATGGACGGCGGTCTGACCGAGGCCCATCACCTCAACCCCGCTCTGGGCCTGCGCGCCATCCGCTGGAGCCTGGCCGATCCGGCGATGTTCCTGACCCAGCTGCGCGCCATCCTGCGCGCGGCCGCGCACGGGCCGGTCAAGCTGCTCATTCCGATGCTGGCGCACCTGAGCGAGATCCGGCAGACCCGCGCGCTGCTGGAGCAGGCGCGTGCGCAGCTGCAGCGCGAGGGCGTGCCGCACGGCGCGGTGGCCGTGGGCGCGATGATCGAGATTCCCGCCGCGGCCCTGATGGTGCAGACCTTTCTGCGCCATTTCGACTTTCTCTCGCTGGGCACCAACGACCTGATCCAGTACACCCTGGCCATCGACCGCGCCGACGAATCGGTGGCCCATCTGTACGACCCGCTGCACCCGGCCGTGCTGCGCCTGGTGGCCGACACCATTGCCGCCGGCCGCGCCCAGGGCAAGGAAGTCAGCGTCTGCGGCGAGATGGCCGGCGACGTGCGCATGACCCGCCTGCTGCTGGGGCTGGGGCTGCGCAGCTTCTCGATGCACCCGACCCAGATCCTGGCCGTCAAGCAGGAAGTGCTGCGCGCCGACACCGCCCGCCTGCAGCCCTGGGCCCAGGCGGTGCTGCAGGCCGAGGACCCGGCCGCGGCGCTGGCCGGTTGAGGCTGCGCTCGCCGGCTGCACCGGCACGGCCGCGGCGCCGGTAGCTTCGGCACGCAGCAGGGATAGCTTGATCGAGCGCAAAACCGGCGGCCGGGCGGTGGCGGATACTCCGACCTGTATTTCAGGAGTCCTGCACCGATGAGCACGTTCGACCACCCCTCCCTGATCCGCGACATCAACGAGAGCCTGGCGCCGTTTCGCAAGGGCCAGCCCGAGGCCATGGCCGGCTTCGGCCAGCTGGCGCGCGCGGCCATGGCCGAAGGCACCCTCAGCACCAAGCACAAGGAGCTGATCGCGCTGGCCATCGGCGTGACGCAGCGCTGCTCCGGCTGCATCGGCTTTCACGTCAAGGCGCTGCGCAAGCTCGACTGCACCCGCCAGGAGCTGGAGGAGATGCTGGCCGTGTGCGTGTACATGGGCGGTGGCCCGGCGCTGATGTACGCCGCCGAGGCGCTGAAGGCCTGGGACGCGATGGCTCCCGCCTGATCCAGAAAAAAGCCGGTTTGCCGTTGCCTCGCAACGGTTGTCAGCTATCTAAAAGATAGCAAGTGGTTTTTAGGCCGCGCGCCGGCGCAGCAGGTTCACGCGCATGGGCCGCACGAAGTGCGCGCCCTCGGGCGTCATGTGCCGCTCGAAGCGCTCGCGCACGGCGGCATGCGTGGCCGCGTCGAGCCGGTGCTCGACGAAGGTCACGGCCATCATGCGCTGCTCGAATTCGGCGAAGTCGCGGTAGTGCACGGGCACGTCGAAGTACAGCTCGGCCACTTCTTCCCAGGCGCCCGAGGCCAGCGCGCGCCGCAGCGCGGCCACGGCGGCGGCGCGCACCACTTCCTCGTCGTGGAACAGGCGCATCACCTCGTTGAGCGCGCCGGCAAACACCGGCTCGGACACGTACAGCAGCCCGCCGGGGCGCAGCACGCGGTGCACCTCGGCCAGGGCCTGGTCCATCAGGTCCAGCGGCACGTGGTGCAGGGACTTGAGCATCAGCGCCAGGTCGAACGCGCCATCGGCAAACGGGATGGCCTGCGCGCCGGCGTTGACGAACTGCAGCCGCTCCTGTGGCTGCCGGGCGTTCTTGGCGAGCTGGCGCTCGTCCACTTCCAGCCCCACCACCTGGCTGTGCGGGTGGCGCTGCAGCAGCTTGCGCGACAGATGGGCCGCGCCGCAGCCCAGCTCGATGATGCGCGGGTGCGCGGGCAGATCGACCAGGCTGGCCAGCAAGTCCAGCTCGTCGGTGACGACGGGGTGGTTGCGCTCAGGGGCGTTCATCGCATCACTCCGGCGGCGTGCGCCTGCTGGTCGGCGTGGTAGCTGGAGCGCACCAGCGCGCCGACCGCGGCATGGGTGAAGCCCATCTTGTAGGCTTCGGCTTCGAACATCTTGAAGGTGTCGGGGTGTACGTAGCGCTTGACCGGCAGGTGCGCGGTCGAAGGCGCCAGGTACTGGCCGATCGTGAGCATGTCGATGCCGTGCGCGCGCATGTCGCGCATCACCTGCAGGATTTCCTCGTCCGTCTCGCCCAGGCCCACCATCAGGCCGCTCTTGGTCGGGATGTGGGGAAACAGGGCCTTGAATTTTTTCAGCAGGTTCAGCGAGAACGCATAGTCGCTGCCCGGGCGGGCCTGCCGGTACAGGCGCGGCACCGTCTCCAGGTTGTGGTTCATCACATCGGGCGGCGCGGCTTTCAGGATTTCGAGCGCGCGGTCGTCGCGGCCCCGGAAGTCCGGCACCAGCACCTCGATCTGCGTGCCGGGCGAGAGCTCGCGCGTCTTGCGGATGCATGCGACGAAGTGGCTGGCGCCGCCGTCGCGCAGGTCGTCGCGGTCCACGCTGGTGATGACCACGTAGCGCAGCTTCAGCGCCGCGATCGTGCGCGCTAGGTTGTCCGGCTCGTTCGGGTCCAGCGGGTCGGGGCGACCATGCCCCACGTCGCAGAACGGGCAGCGGCGCGTGCACTTGTCGCCCATGATCATGAAGGTGGCCGTGCCCTTGCCGAAGCATTCGCCGATGTTGGGGCAGCTGGCTTCCTCGCAGACGGTGTGCAGCTGGTGCGCGCGCAGGATGTTCTTGATCTCGTAAAAGCGCGTGCTGGGCGAGCCGGCCTTGACCCGGATCCATTCGGGCTTTTTCAGCACCTCGCCCGCTTCGACCTTGACCGGGATGCGCTCCAGCTTGGCCGCGGCCTTCTGCTTGGCGTGGGGGTCGTAGCTGTCGACGCCGGTTGCGTCGCGCACGGTGGGGGATGTGCTCATGGCGTGGGCCTTCAGGGCGGCAGGAGGGCAAGGAGCTGGTCGCCGAGCGTGCAGGCCACGTCGGCCCAGTCGGCATCGACCCCGATTGTAGAAAGGTCCACCGAAGCCAGCCCCGCATAGCCGCAGGGGTTGATACGCGTGTAGGGTTCCAGATCCATCGCCACGTTCAGCGCCAGGCCGTGGTAGGTGCAGTGGCGGCTCACCTTGATGCCCAGCGCGGCGATCTTGCCCACGCCGCTGAAGTCGGGCGCGGCAGCCGCTGCTGCCCGCTGGGGGCGCTGCGGCAGCGGCGCATGGCTGCGCGGATCGTCCAGCCGCACGTAAATGCCGGGCGCGCCGGCCACGCGGTGGCCGGTGACGCCATAGCGCGCCAGCGTGCGGATCACGGCTTCTTCGAGCCGGTACACGTATTCCTTGACGAAGTAACCGGCGCGCCGCAGGTCCAGCAGCGGATAGGCCACGACCTGGCCGGGGCCGTGGTAGGTGACCTGGCCGCCGCGGTCGGTGGCCACGACCGGAATGTCGCCGGGCGCCAGCAGATGGGCGGCTTCGGCGGCCAGGCCCAGCGTGAACACCGGCGGGTGCTCGCACAGCCACAGCGCATCGGCGGTGTCGGCGGTGCGCGCCGCGGTGTAGGCCTGCATGGCCGCGTAGGTGGGCGCGTACTCCACGCGTCCGAGCAGCTGCCGCTCCATCAGAGCACGACCTTGACCATCGGATGGGTCGAGAGCGTGCGGTACAGCTCGTCGAGCTGCTCGCGGCTGGTGGCGGTGATGGTGATGGTCACGCCCAGGTAGTTGCCGCCGCGGCTTTCGCGCAGCTCGATCGTGGCCGCGTCAAAGCCCGGGTCGAAGGCGCGCGCCACCGTGGTGACCGCATGCACGAAGCCATCGACCTTGGCGCCCATCACCTTGATCGGGAAGCGGCAGGGGTACTCGATGGGGCTGGGCGGCTGGCGTGGGTTGTTGCGGGTCGGGTCGGTCATGGCGTCAGTCCTGGCGGCGCAGCCGCGCCTGCAGCTTGGCGGCCTGGTAGCCGGCGTAGAGTTGGGCATAGACGGGGCCGGGGCGGCCTGCGCCCACCAGCTGCTCATCGATGCGGGTGACGGGCAGCACCTCCTTGGTGGCCGAGGTCAGCAGCACCTCGTCGGCGGCCAGCACTTCGGCGCGCGCGATGCGGCGCAGCTGCATCGGGATGCCGGCGGCCGCGCAGATTTCCTCCAGCAGCGCGTAGCGGATGCCTTCGAGCACCAGATGATCGCGCGGCGGGCCCAGCAGCACGCCGCCCTGCACGATCCACACATTGCTGGCCGCGGCCTCGCTGAGCCAGCCGTCGCGAAACAGGATGGTTTCGTCGGCGCCCGCGTCCACGCTGATCTGCCGCGCCAGCACGCTGCCCAGCAGGCTGGTGCTCTTGATATGGGCTTTCTGCCAGCGGAAGTCCTCGGCCGTGACGCAGCGCACGCCCTGGGCGCGCTGCGCCGCGCTGGGCTGCTTCATCACGTTGGTCATTGCAAAGACCGTGGGCGTCAGCCCCGGCGGCATGGCGTGCTCGCGCAGCGCCACGCCGCGCGTGACCTGCAGGTAGACCATCTGGTCCAGTTGCTCGGGGTCGGCCGCGCCGCTTTGCTGCGCGTAGGTCTGCGTGAGCCGCTGCGCGATCGCGCGCCACTGCGCGCGGGTGTGCGGGTTGGGGATGCGCAGTTCTGCCAGGCTGCGTTCCAGCCGCGCCATGTGCTGCTCGAAGCGGAACAGGCAGCTGCCATAGGCCGGGATCACCTCATAGACGCCGTCGCCGAAGATGAAGCCGCGGTCCATCACGCTCACGCGCGCCTCGCCGAGCACGGTGTAGTGGCCGTTGAGGTAGCAGGGCAGCGGTGGCAGCTCGGCCGGGGTCATGGCAGCCTTTCGTTCACAGCAGCGTCACGGCCGCCACGGCCAGCCAGCCCAGCACGAAGTTGACGCCGACCAGCCGCGCGATCAGGCCGGCCTGGGCAGCCGCCTCGGGCCACTGGGCGGCGGCTGCCGCGCGGCGCAGGCGGCGAAACGGGGCGAAATACAGGTGGCCGAAGATCAGCATCATCAGCACGCCAATGCCGCTCATCAGGTGCCAGCCCAGCGGCGCGGCCTGCGCGCCGGCGTGCGCCAGCATGTACAGCCCGCTGCCCAGCAGCACGGCGATGCAGACCCACACCAGGGTGAAGAAACGCCCCAGCGCCTGCGCCAGCAGGTTCAGGCGCTGCGCCGGCACCTCGATCTGCGCCAGGCTGGGCCGCAGCGCCAGCAGCGTGAAGGCCATGCCGCCCAGCCAGACGATGGCCGCGGCCAGGTGGAAGAATTGGAGTGTGGTGTACATGCGGATGCGCCTTGCCCGGGTGGTTGCAAGGGGTGGCCGCTGCGGGGCGGCCCGCCCACTTGTCCTGCGAAGCCAGTCGGATATCGCGGGAAACTACTTACTTTAAACCTATAATGAGCGGCTTTGCAGTCGTTCGGGGCAGCAGGCCCGGTGCCACAGAGTATGTCCGATCTCTCCCGCCCGAGCCGCCCACCGGAGGCTGCAGATGACGCAGATGCGGCGGCCGAGCCGGATTTCAAGCCCCTGAGCGCCGAAGAGGCGCAGCAGTGGCGCGCGCGGCAGCCCCAGTGGTCGCCCTGGCGGCTGCTGGGCTGGCAGGCGGCGGCCGGGGGCGTGGCCACCTTGCTGGTGGCCGTGTTCGGTGGCCGCATCGCGTGGACGCTGTCGGTGGGCTATGGGGTGTTGGCGGTGCTGCTGCCAACGGCCCTGATGGCCTACCGGGTGGCGCGGCCGGCGGCTTCGCCGGCGGCCATGGTGGCGCGGATGATGGTCTGGGAACTGGTCAAGATCGGCTTGACGGTCGGGCTGCTGCTGTTGGCGCCCAGGCTGGTTCCGGGACTGAGCTGGCCGGCTCTGCTGGCCGGACTGGTGCTTGCCCTGAAGGCGCACTGGCTGGCCGTGGGCTGGGCTGGCAGGCGGCGGAATGCCGCCGCCAACAGGCTTTGATTTGGAAAATTTGGTGATCTATGTCTGCTGAAGCACACGGGCCGACGGCCAGCGAGTACATCGTCCATCACCTGCAGCACCTGCAGGTGGATTTCTCCTTCAACAGCGCCAAGCAGACCAGCCTGATCGACTTCGGGGTGTTCAACCTCGACTCGGTGTTCTATTCCGTGGTGCTGGGCTTCCTGGGATGCTTCGTGCTGTGGCGGGCCGCGCGCAAGGCCACGGCCGGCGTGCCCGGGCGCTTTCAGGCGGCGGTGGAAATCCTGGTCGAAATGGTCGAAAACCAGGCCAAGGGCGTGATCCACAACGCCCAGAGCCGCAAGCTCGTCTCGCCGCTGGCGCTGACGGTGTTCGTCTGGATCTTCCTGATGAACGCGATGGACCTGCTGCCGGTCGATTTCCTGCCGGCCATCTGGCACAGCGCCGGCCCGGCCATCGGCCTGAACGACTACATGCGCGTCGTGCCCACGGCCGACCTGTCCACCACGCTGGGCCTGTCCACCTCGGTGCTGCTGGTCTGCCTGTTCTACAACATCAAGATCAAGGGGCTGGGCGGCTGGGCGCACGAGCTGATCGCCGCGCCGTTTGGCAACCACTGGGCGCTGTATCCGGTCAACCTGCTGATGCAGATCATCGAATACGTGGCCAAGACCGTCTCGCACGGCATGCGGCTGTTCGGCAACATGTTCGCCGGCGAGCTGGTGTTCATGCTGATCGCGCTGATGGGCGGCGCCTGGGCGCTGTCGGGCACCGGCATCGGCCTGGCCATCGGGCACATCATCGCCGGCTCGGTGTGGGCGATCTTCCACATCCTGATCATCACGCTGCAGGCCTTCATCTTCATGATGCTGACGCTGATCTACACCGGTCAGGCCCACGAAGCCCACTGAGTTCCGTCCCGCTTTCCCCCTTTTCCCTTTCCACTTAACCTTTAGGAGCTTTTCATGGAAAACATTCTCGGTCTCGTCGCTCTGGCTTGCGGCATCATCGTTGGTCTGGGCGCCATCGGTGCCTCCATCGGCATCGCCCTGATGGGTGGCAAGTTCCTGGAATCCTCCGCCCGCCAGCCCGAGCTGATGAACGAGCTGCAGACCAAGATGTTCATTCTGGCTGGTCTGATCGACGCCGCCTTCCTGATCGGTGTGGCCATCGCTCTGCTGTTCGCTTTCGCCAACCCCTTCGTGCTGCGCTGATTCCGCTCGCCTTTCACGACCGAAAGGACAAGCCGTGAACATCAATGCAACCCTGTTCCTGCAGGCGGTTGTCTTTGCGATCCTGGTCTGGTTCACGATGAAGTTCGTGTGGCCGCCGATCGCCAAGGCGCTGGACGAGCGGGCTCAGAAAATCGCCGACGGGCTGGCGGCGGCCGACAAGGCCAAGGCCGAGCTGGCGGCCACCAACAAGCGGGTGGAGTCCGAGCTGGCGGCCTCGCGCAACGAGGCGGCGGCCCGTCTGGCCGATGCGGAGCGGCGTGCCCAGGCCCTGATCGAGGAGGCCAAGGCGCGTGCCACCGAAGAGGCCAACAAGATCATCGCCGCCGCCAAGGCCGAGGCCGAGCAGCAGGCCGTCAAGGCGCGCGAGGCCCTGCGCGAGCAGGTCGCCGTGCTGGCGGTCAAGGGCGCCGAGCAGATTCTGCGCAAGGAAGTCAACGCCAGCGTCCATGCGGACTTGCTGAACCGGCTCAAGACCGAGCTGTAAGGGTGAACCATGGCTGAACTCGCCACCATTGCCCGCCCTTACGCCGAAGCGCTGTTCCAGGCCTCGCGCGCCGATCTGGCCGCCACCGAGGCCTGGGTCCAGGAGCTGGCCGCCATCGCGGCCGACCCGGCGCTGCAGCAGTTTGCCCAGGACCCGCGTGTCACCGCCCAGCAGGTCTATGACCTGATCGCCGGCGTGGCCAAGACCGCCCTGCCGCCGCAGGCCCAGAACTTTCTGCGCACCGTCATCGACAACGGTCGCCTGGCCGCGCTGCCGGAAATGGCCGCGCAGTTCCGCGCGCTCAAGAACGCGCAGGGCGGCACCTCCGATGCGCTGGTGTACAGCGCCTTCCCCATTGAGGGCGGCGCGCTGGCGGACCTGACGGCCACGCTGGAGAAGCGCTTCGGCCGCAAGCTCAACGTCAAGGTGGAGCTGGATCCGTCGCTCATCGGCGGTGTGCGTGTCGTGGTGGGCGACGAGGTGCTGGACACCTCGGTCAAGGCGCGTCTGGAACAAATGAAAGCGGCGCTCACGGCCTGAAGGCGCTGCGCCTGGCTGTCAGCCCAACCAAGGAAAGAAGGAAAGAGTCATGCAGCTCAATCCCGCAGAAATTTCTGAACTGATCAAAAGCCGGATCCAAGGCCTGTCCGTCAGCGCCGACATCCGCAACCAGGGCACGGTGGTGTCGGTGACCGACGGCATCTGCCGCATCCATGGCCTGTCCGAGGCCATGCAGGGCGAAATGCTCGAGTTCCCCGCCGGCAAGGACGGCAAGCCCACCTACGGCCTGGCGCTGAACCTGGAGCGCGACTCCGTCGGCGCCGTGATTCTGGGTGAATACGAGCACATCTCCGAAGGCGACACCGTCAAGTGCACGGGCCGCATTCTGGAAGTGCCGGTCGGCCCCGAGCTGATCGGCCGCGTGGTCAACGCGCTGGGCCAGCCCATCGACGGCAAGGGCCCGATCAATGCCAAGATGACCGACGTGATCGAGAAGGTCGCTCCGGGCGTGATCGCGCGCAAATCGGTGGACCAGCCGATGCAGACGGGTCTGAAGGCCATCGACTCGATGGTGCCGATCGGCCGCGGCCAGCGCGAGCTGATCATCGGCGACCGCCAGACCGGCAAGACCGCGGTGGCGATCGACACGATCATCAACCAGAAGGGTCAGAACATGACCTGTATCTACGTGGCCATCGGTCAGAAGGCCTCGTCGATCAAAAACGTCGTGCGCGCCCTGGAGCAGGCCGGTGCGATGGAGTACACCATCGTCGTGGCCGCCACCGCCTCCGAATCGGCGGCGATGCAGTACATCTCGGCCTATTCCGGCTGCACGATGGGCGAATACTTCCGCGACCGCGGCCAGGACGCGCTGATCATCTACGACGACCTGTCCAAGCAGGCCGTGGCCTATCGCCAGGTTTCGCTGCTGCTGCGCCGCCCGCCGGGCCGCGAAGCCTTCCCCGGCGACATCTTCTACCTGCACTCGCGCCTGCTGGAGCGCGCCGCGCGCGTGAACGCCGACTACGTCGAGAAGTTCACCAACGGCGCCGTCAAGGGCAAGACCGGCTCGCTGACCGCGCTGCCCATCATCGAGACGCAGGCCGGTGACGTCTCCGCCTTCGTGCCGACCAACGTGATCTCCATCACCGACGGCCAGATCTTCCTGGAGACCAACCTCTTCAACGCCGGCATCCGCCCCGCCATCAACGCGGGTATCTCGGTGTCGCGCGTCGGTGGCGCTGCCCAGACCAAGCTGATCAAGTCGCTCTCCGGCGGTATCCGTACCGACCTGGCCCAGTACCGCGAGCTGGCCGCCTTCGCGCAGTTCGCCTCCGACCTGGACGAGGCCACCCGCCGCCAGCTCGACCGTGGCGCGCGCGTGACCGAGCTGCTCAAGCAGCCGCAGTACAGCCCGCTGCCCATCAGCCTGATGGCCGCGTCGCTGTATGCCGTCAACAAGGGCTTCCTGGACGACGTGGACGTCAAGAAGGTGCTGGCCTTCGAAAGCGGGCTGCACGCCTGGCTCAAGGACAAGCACGCCGCCCTGCTGGCCAAGCTGGAAGCCGACAAAGCCATGGACAAGGACGCCGAAGCCGAGCTGAACGCCGCGATTGCCGCGTTCAAGAAGACTTTCGCCTGATCCCGGCCTGACGACGCAAGGAGCCACGCATGGCAGCAGGCAAGGAAATACGCGGCAAGATCAAATCGGTGGAAAACACCAAGAAGATCACCAAGGCCATGGAAATGGTGGCCGCGTCCAAGATGCGCAAGGCGCAGCAGCGCATGCACGCCGCCCGTCCCTACGCCGAGAAGGTGCGCAACATCGCCGCCAACCTTGGCCGGGCCAACCCGGAGTACGTGCACCCGTTCATGCAGGTGCACGACGCCAAGGCGGCCGGCATGATCGTGGTGACCACAGACAAGGGCCTGTGCGGCGGTCTGAACACCAACGTGCTGCGCAACGTGACCAACAAGCTGCGCGAGCTGCAGGCCGCCGGCATCGAGACGCGGGCCGTGGCCATAGGCAACAAAGGCCTGGGCTTTCTCAACCGCATCGGTGCCAAGGTCGTGTCGCAGTGCGTGCAGCTGGGGGACACCCCGCATCTGGACAAGCTGATCGGCCCGGTCAAGGTCCTGCTCGATGCCTACGCCCAGGGCGAGCTCAGCGCCGTCTATCTGTGCTACACCCGCTTCATCAACACGATGAAACAGGAGCCGGTGGTCGAGCAGCTGCTGCCGCTGTCGGCGCAGAAGATCCAGGACGAAGCGCTGGCCAGCGGCCCGCAGCACGACTGGGACTACATCTACGAGCCCGATGCGCAGACCGTCATCGACGAGCTGCTGGTGCGCTATGTCGAGGCGCTGGTCTATCAGGCCGTGGCCGAGAACATGGCCTCCGAGCAGTCGGCCCGCATGGTGGCCATGAAGGCCGCCACCGACAACGCCGGCAACGTGATCAACGAGCTCAAGCTGGTCTACAACAAGACCCGCCAGGCCGGCATCACCAAAGAGCTGTCGGAAATCGTCGCGGGCGCGGCTGCGGTGTGAGCGACGCTGCGCAAACAGGTTACAGATTCAAATCATTGGAGCAAAACATGGCTCAAACTCAAACGCAAGCGCAGGGCAAGATCGTGCAGTGCATCGGCGCCGTGGTGGACGTGGAGTTCCCGCGCGACCAGATGCCCAAGGTCTATGACGCCCTGAAGATGGAAGGCTCGGCCCTGACGCTGGAGGTGCAGCAGCAGCTCGGCGACGGCGTGGTGCGCACCATCGCCCTGGGTTCTTCCGACGGCCTGCGCCGCGGCATGGTGGTCACCAACACCGGCGAGCCCATCACCGTGCCGGTGGGCAAGGCCACGCTGGGCCGCATCATGGACGTGCTGGGCAACCCGATCGACGAGCGCGGTCCGGTGGACCAGTCGCTCAAGGCGTCGATCCACCAGAAGGCCCCGAGCTACGAAGACCTCTCGCCCTCGACCGAGCTGCTGGAAACCGGCATCAAGGTGATCGACCTGGTCTGCCCGTTCGCCAAGGGCGGCAAGGTGGGCCTGTTCGGCGGCGCCGGCGTGGGCAAGACCGTCAACATGATGGAGCTCATCAACAACATCGCCAAGGCGCACTCCGGTCTGTCGGTGTTCGCCGGCGTCGGTGAGCGCACCCGCGAGGGCAACGACTTCTATCACGAGATGGCCGAATCCGGCGTCGTGAAGCTGGACAACCTGGCCGAATCGAAAGTGGCCATGGTGTACGGCCAGATGAACGAGCCCCCGGGCAACCGTCTGCGCGTGGCCCTGACCGGCCTGACCATCGCCGAGTCCTTCCGCGACGAAGGCCGTGACGTGCTGTTCTTCGTGGACAACATCTACCGCTACACGCTGGCCGGTACCGAAGTGTCCGCGCTGCTGGGCCGCATGCCCTCCGCCGTGGGCTACCAGCCCACGCTGGCCGAGGAAATGGGCCGCCTGCAGGAGCGCATCACCTCCACCAAGGTCGGCTCGATCACGTCCATCCAGGCCGTGTACGTCCCGGCCGACGACCTGACCGACCCGTCGCCCGCCACCACCTTCGCCCACCTGGACTCCACCGTGGTGCTGTCGCGTGACATCGCCGCGCTGGGTATCTACCCCGCCGTCGATCCGCTGGACTCCACCAGCCGCCAGCTCGACCCGCAGGTGGTGGGGCAGGAGCACTACACCGTGGCGCGCGCCGTGCAGGGCACGCTGCAGCGCTACAAGGAGCTGCGCGACATCATCGCCATCCTGGGCATGGACGAACTGGCGCCGGAAGACAAGCTGACCGTGGCGCGCGCGCGCAAGATCCAGCGCTTCCTGTCGCAGCCCTTCCACGTGGCCGAAGTGTTCACCGGCTCGCCCGGCAAGTACGTGCCGCTGGCCGAGACCATCCGCGGCTTCAAGATGATCGTCAACGGCGAGTGCGACCACCTGCCCGAGCAGGCCTTCTACATGGTCGGCACCATCGACGACGCCTTCGAGAAAGCCAAGAAGCTCTGATGGCCGCCTGAGCGCCGGGCGCAGGGGAAACCCCGGGCCCGGCGCCGGATGCCCTACCCAAGGAAGTTCCCATGAACACGATCCACGTCGATGTGGTCAGCGCCGAGGAGTCCATCTTCTCCGGCGAGGCGCGCTTCGTCGCCTTGCCTGGCGAGGCCGGCGAGCTGGGCATCTACCCGCGCCACACCCCGCTGATCACCCGCATCAAGCCGGGGTCGGTGCGCATCCAGACCGCCGACGGCAAGGAGGAGTTCGTCTTCGTCGCCGGCGGCATCCTGGAAGTGCAGCCCGACTGCGTGACCGTCCTGTCCGACACCGCCGTGCGCGGCCGTGACCTGGACGAGGAAAAGGCCAACGAAGCCAAGCGCGCCGCCGAGGAAGCCATCAAGAACGCCAAGAGCGACATCGACTTCGCCACCGCCCAGAAAGAGCTGGCCATTGCCGCGGCCGAGCTGGCGGCAGCGCGCAAGTACATGAAGAAGCGCTAAGCGGCAGCCGCACCCCAGCACCCAGGCGATTCCCCCGCCTCCAGGCCCCGGCAGCCATGCGCGGGGCCTTTGTTTTGGGCTGGCGCCAAAGCCGCTGTGCGGCGCCGCGCTTGCCGCACAATCCCGCTTGCTGATGATGAACTACGCTGCTCCCCGCTGGCTGCCCGGCGGCCATCTGCAGACCATCTGGCCGGCGCTGTACGCGCGCCGCAGCGACGGTGCGCCCGCGTCGTTCCAGCGCCAGCGCTGGGACACGCCCGATGGGGACTTCATCGACGTGGACTGGTCGGGGCCTCCCGGCGCCGCCGTGCTGCTGGTGCTGTTCCACGGTCTGGAGGGTTCGCGCCACAGCCATTACGCCCAGGCCTTTGCCAGCCATGCCCAGGCGCGCGGCCTGCGTCTAGCCCTGCCGCATTTCCGCGGCTGCAGCGGCGAGCCCAACCGGGCGCCGCGCGCCTATCACAGCGGCGACCACGAGGAAATCGACTGGATCCTGCGCCGGCTGCGCGCCAGCCACGCCGGGCCCATCGTGGCCGCGGGCGTGTCGCTGGGCGGCAATGCCCTGCTGCGCTGGGCGGGCGAGCAGGGTGAGGCTGCGGCCTCGGCTGTGCAGGCAGTGGCGGCCGTGTCGGCGCCGCTGGATCTGGCCGCCGGCGGACACGCGATCGGCCGGGGGCTGAACCGGCAGCTCTATACGCGCATGTTTCTGCGGACCATGAAGCCCAAGGCGCTGGCCAAGTGGCGGCAGTATCCAGGGCTGTTCGACCGCGCGGCGCTGCGCCGCGCGCGCGACCTCTACAGCTTCGACGACGTGTTCACTGCGCCGCTGCACGGCTTTCGCGATGCCAACGACTACTGGGCGCGGGCCTCGGCCAAGCCGCATCTGCACCGCATCCGCATTCCGGCGCTGGCGCTCAATGCCCGCAACGACCCGTTCGTGCCGGCCTGGAGCCTGCCGCGGCAGCAGGAGGTGGGGCCTTGCGTCACGCTCTGGCAGCCCGAGCAAGGGGGGCATGTGGGCTTTGCGGCCGGGCGCTGGCCCGGGCATGTGCTGGCCATGCCGCAGGCCGTGACGGACTGGCTGCTGCGCGCCGCCGGCGCACCGGAAAGGGGGGCGCATGGATGAGATCGTGCGCCAGGCCATGGCCAAGTGGCCCCATGTGCCGGCCTGCTACGGTTGGCTGGCGCTGGATGCGCGCGGCAACTGGTACATGCGCGACGAGCGCGCGCAGGCAGCCGGCGCCTTCGACAGCGGCGTGCCGCAGGCCAAGGGCAGCCTGCTGCGGCACGACAAGCTGCTGGAATTCGTCGGCCGCAACTACGGCTGCGACGAAGCCGGATGCTGGTATTTCCAGAACGGGCCGCAGCGCGTCTTCGTCGAGCTGGAGGCCACTCCCTGGATCTGGCGCCTGCAGCCCGATGGGCGCGTGCACAGCCACACCGGGCAGCCGGCGCAGGTGCTGGGCGCGGAAGTGGACGAAGCCGGGCGGCTGTACCTGCGCACCGATCTGGGTTTTGGCCTGGTGCACAGCCAGGACATGGCGCTGGCAGCGGACTGGATCGAGCAGGGGCGCTGGGTGCCCGAGCCGGTGTGCGCCGCGCAGCTGCCGCAGCGCCACCGCTATGTGCGCAGTCCGCAGCGTGACAGGGCGGGCGCGCCGCCCCGCCCATAATCCGGCGCCAGCAGCCCCATGCCGGGGCCAGCGCCGTCCCGCTGCGGGACCGAGGAAACGCTCGCCGCCATGTCCGAACCGCGCCACCACGATTTCTGGCCGCCGGGGCTGCCCCGGCATCTGACGCTGCCGCAGACTTCGCTGTGGTTCAATGTCGAAGTCTCGGCCACCCGCTACCCGGACAAGCCGGCGCTGATCTACTACGACACGCCCATTGCGTACAGCGAATTCCGGCGTGCCTGCGAGCAGCTGGCCGGCTGGCTGCACGATGTGGCCGGCGTGCGCGCCGGCGACCGCGTGCTGCTGTACCTGCAGAACAGCCCGCAATGGGTCATCGCCTACTACGGCATCCTGCGGGCCAATGCCGTCGTCGTGCCGGTCAACCCGATGAACCGCCGCGAGGAGCTGCAGCACTACGTGCGCGACAGCGGCGCGCGGGTGGCCATTGCCGCGCAGGATCTGTATGCCGAGATCGGCCCGCTGCTGCGCAGCGGCCCCGAAGGGCTGCAGCATCTGCTGCTGGCGGCCTACAGCGACTATCTGCGCGAGCCCACCGACCTGACTCTGCCGGATGCGGTGGCCGCGCCGCGCCAGCCCCTGCAGGCCCCGGGCGTGACGCTGTGGTGCGACATGCAGGCGCTGCGCTGCGCGCCGCCAGCGCATACCGCAGGGCCGGACGATCTGTGCGTCATGCCCTACACCTCGGGCACCACCGGCCAGCCCAAAGGCTGCATGCACACCCACCGCAGCGCGATGAGCACGCTGGTGGGCGGCGTGCAGTGGTTCGGCCGCACGCAGGACGCGGTGTATCTGTCGGCCCTGCCGTTCTTCCATGTGACCGGCATGGCTGGCAGCATGAACGGGCCGCTGTACGCCGGCGCCACCATCGTCGTGCTGACCCGCTGGGACCGCGATGTGGCCGCGCGCTGCATCCAGCGCCACCGCGTCAGCGTCTGGCAGGCGATCTCGACCATGGTGGTGGACTTTCTGGCCCACCCCCGGCTGGGCGACTATGACCTGTCCAGCCTGGCCGGCATCCGCGGCGGCGGCGCGGCGATGCCGGCGGCGGTGGCGCAGAAGCTGCGCGATCTGACCGGGTTGGACTACGTCGAAGGCTATGGCATGTCCGAAACCATGGCCGCCACCCACATCAATCCGCCGCATCGTCCCAAGCCGCAGTGTTTGGGCATTCCGGTGTTCGACGTCGATGCGCGCATCATCGACCCGCAGACCCTGCGCGAGCTGCCCCCAGGCGAAACGGGCGAAATCGTCGTGCATGCGCCGCAGGTCATGCAGGGCTACTGGCGGCAGGAGCAGGCCACGCGCGAGGCGTTCATCGACATCGATGGCAAGCGCTTTCTGCGCACCGGCGACCTGGCCTATGTGGACCAGGAGGGCTACTTTTTCATGGTGGATCGGCTCAAGCGCATGATCAATGCCTCGGGCTACAAGGTCTGGCCGGCCGAGGTCGAGGCGCTGATGTACCAGCATCCGGCCATCCATGAGGCCTGCGTGATCGCCGCGCGCGACGCGCACCGCGGCGAGACCGTCAAGGCGCTGGTGGTGCTGCGCGAGGGAGCGCGCGAACCATTGAGCGAGCAGGCGCTGATCGACTGGTGCCGCTCGCACATGGCGGCCTACAAGGTGCCGCGCATCGTCGAATTCGTGCCGGCGCTGCCCAAGTCGGGCACCGGCAAAATCCTCTGGCGCGAGCTGCAGGAGCGGGAATGGACGCGGCAGCCGGCGTGAGCCCCGTGGCAGCGCTGCTGCAGGCGCCGTTTGCCACCCTGGCCGAGCTGATCCGTCAGCACGCCCGCGTAGAGCCCGCTCGGCGTGCGCTGGTGCAGGACGGGCAGGCCCTCAGCTATGGCGAGCTGGATGCGGCCATGGACCGGGTGGCCGCGGCCCTGCGGCGCGACGGCATCACCCCGGGCCAGACCATCGCGGTCTGCGCGGCCACCTCGCTGCCCTATGCCATCACTTTTCTGGGCGCGCTGCGCGCCGGCGTGGTGGTGGCGCCGCTGGCGCCGGGCTCGGCGGCCGAGAGCCTCGCGGCCATGGTGCAGGACGCCGAGGCCAGCCTGCTGTTTTGCGACAGCGCCAGCGCAGCCACCATGGGCGCGCGGGCCGCGGCCGTGCCGCGCATCGCGCTGGACGGCAGCGCAGCCGGCCAGTCCTGGGCGTCATGGCTGGCGGCGGAGGGGGCGCCGCCAGGGGAAGCCCCCGTCGATGCCGGCTGGCCCTTCAACATCATTTACTCGTCGGGCACCACCGGCGAGCCCAAGGGCATCGTGCAGTCGCACGGCATGCGCTGGGCCCATGTGCAGCGCGCGGCCGCCTATGGCTACGGGCCGCAGACGGTGACGCTGCTGTCCACCCCGCTGTATTCCAACACCACGCTGGTGGTGTTCGTCCCCACGCTGGCCTATGGCGGCACCGTGGTGCTGATGGGCAAGTTCGATGCGGCGGCCTATCTGGCGCTGGCCGAGCGCGAAGGGGTGACGCACACCATGCTGGTGCCGGTGCAGTACCGGCGCATCATGGCGCTGCCCGATTTCGACCGCTACGACCTGCGGCGTTTCCAGATGAAGTTCTGCACCAGCGCGCCCTTCGATGCGGCGCTCAAGGCCGAGGTGCTGCGCCGCTGGCCCGGCGGCCTGGTCGAGTTCTACGGCATGACCGAAGGCGGCGGCACCTGCATCCTGGAGGCGCATCGCCACCCGGACAAGTTGCATACGGTGGGGCGTCCTGCGGCCGGCCACGACATCCGGCTGATCGACGAAGACGGGCGCGAGCTGCCGCCAGGCGCCACCGGCGAGGTGGTCGGCCATTCTCCGGCGATGATGAGCGGCTATCACAAGCGGCCTGATCGCACCCGCGAGGCCGAGTGGTTCGATCCCCAGGGCAAGCGCTTCATCCGCACCGGCGACATCGGCCGCTTCGATGCCGATGGTTTTCTCACGCTGCTGGACCGGCGCAAGGACCTGATCATTTCCGGCGGCTTCAACATCTACCCCAGCGACCTGGAAGCCGTGCTGCGCACGCACCCGGCGGTGGCCGACGTGGCCGTCGTGGGCGTGCCCTCCGAGCGCTGGGGCGAGACGCCGGTGGCTTTCGTCGTGCGGCAGCCGGGGCAGGCCATCGAAGCCGCAGCGCTGCAGCAATGGGCCAACGAGCGGCTGGGCAAGACCCAGCGGCTGGCCGACCTGCGCTATCTGCCGGAGCTGCCGCGCAGCGCCATCGGCAAGGTGCTCAAGCGCGAGCTGCGGCAGCTGTACGCCGCTACCACGCCGCAGGCATGAAAAAAGCCGCTGCAGGCAGCGGCTTGGGGTGTGACAGGATCAGGTGCAGGCTTACTTGGCCGCTTCCGGCGCCTTGGGCTCGCTGAAATTGGCACCGCCGGCATTGGCCAGGTAGGCCACCGCCCGGGCGATTTCCAGATCCGAATGGTCGCCGCCGCCCTGCGGGGACATCGCGCCCTTGCCCTTGAGGGCAGAGGTGACCAGCGCATCGAAACCGCTCTTGATGCGCGCGGCCCAGGCGGCCTTGTCGCCGAACTTGGGCGCGCCGGCGGCGCCGGAGTCGTGGCAGGCCGCGCACTGGGCCTTGTAAACCGCTTCGCCGGTCTTGAGCTCGCGGTTGCCGCTGCGGACTTCCACGGTGCCGACTTTCTGCACCCGCTCGGCCACGGCTTTTTCCAGATTGGTGGCGCCGGCAGCCGGCTTCTTGTCGGAGGTGACGAAAAACACCAGGCCGATGATGATGAAGACCGGCACGACAAAAGCGGCAATGGCCGCCCACATCAGCTGCCTAGGGGTCTTGATCGGGCCGGTATGGGCTTGCTCGTGCTGCTCGCTCATGGTCTTGTGTCCTCGGGGTGGATGGTGTGATTGATTTAAATCAGCGGGCGATTATAGCCACGCCCCCTGCCCGAAAACGCCTACAATCGGGGGCCTTGCCACCGAAGCGGCTGTAGCTCAGTGGATAGAGTATCGGCCTCCGAAGCCGAGGGTCGTGGGTTCGATCCCCGCCAGCCGCGCCAACCTTTCCCCCTGTTCCCGCCCACACGGTTCAAGCCTGCAGCTGCTGCCGCAGGTGCCGCAGCAGGCCGTCGCAGGCGTCTTCCACCAGATCGAGCACGTATTCGAAGCCGTCGGCGCCACCGTAGTACGGGTCGGGCACGTCCTGCACGTCGTGACGGCTGCACCAGCGGGTAAAAAGTTGCAGGCGGTCGTGCAGCAGCGGCGGACAGCGCTCGCGCAGCAGCTCCAGATGGCCGCGGTCCATCGCCAGGATGAGGTCGTGGCGGGTGAAGTCGGCCGCGGTGACGCGCCGCGCCCGCAGCGCCGACAGGTCGTAGCCGCGCCGCGCGGCATGTCGCTGGCTGCGCTCATCCGGCGGGCTGCCGCTGTGGTAGCCATGGGTGCCGGCGGAATCGACGCGCACCTGCTGCGACAGGCCGGCGGCCTGTAGCCGCGCCTGCAGCACGGCGTGGGCCGTGGGGCTGCGGCAGATGTTGCCGGTGCAGACCATCAGCACCGCATAGGACTTCATCGATCGTCTTCCTTTTTCAGCTGCAGCGCGGCTTCGTATAGCGCATTGCGCGGCGCGCCGCTCAACTCGGCGGCCAGCTGCACGGCCCGTTTCAGGGGCAGCTCGGCCAGCAGCAGGCGCAGCGCGCGCAGACCGGCCGCGTGCGGCGTCTCCTCGCGTGCGCGGGGGTGCAGCACCAGCACGAATTCGCCGCGGCAGCGCGCGGCATCGGCCCGCAGCCACTGCGACAACTCGGCCGCCGGCAGGTTGTGCACCTGCTCGAACTGCTTGGTCAGCTCACGGGCCACGGTCACGGTCCGCTGGCCCAGCAGGGCCAGGCTGTCGGCCAGCTCCAGGATGCGGTGGGGCGCTTCCAGCAGCACGACGGCGCGTGTCTCCTGCGCCAGGGCCTGCACCGCGGCGCTGCGCTCCCCGCTGCGGGTGGGCAGAAAGCCGGCGAACACAAACCCCGGGGCATCCGCGGCAGCCGCGCCGGCCACGCTGAGCGCAGCCGTGATGCTGCTGGCGCCGGGGACGGGGCTGACCGGCAGACCGGCTGCGTGCACCGCTGCCACCAGGCGGGCACCGGGGTCGCTGACAGCCGGGGTGCCGGCATCGCTGACGCAGGCCACCCGCTCGCCGCGGCGCAGCCGGGCAATCACCTGCTGGGCCGCTTCGGCTTCGTTGTGCTGGTGCACGGCCAGCAGGGCCAGGCCGTCGCGTGCCAGGCCGTAGGCGCGCAGCAGCGCCTGGGTGTGGCGGGTGTCCTCACAGGCCAGCGCATCGACGAGCTGCAGCACGTGCAGCGCGCGCAGCGTGATGTCGGCCAGATTGCCGATGGGCGTGGCCAGCACGTACAGCGTGCCCTGCGGATAATGCTGCGGGGCCGCCGCGGCGTGCGCGGCCGTGAGGGCGAGGGCAAAGTTCGCGTTCAAATGAAAAGCTTTCACAAACCGGCAGCGGCCGGCACGCTCAGCACCCGTGCAGCCGGCTTGCAGGCCGAAGAGCGGGCCCTGCGCCATCTGCAGGCCGCCGGGCTGCGGCTGCTGGCACGCAATTATCGGACGCCGGGGCGTGGCGGCGGCGAGATCGATCTCGTCATGCAGGCGGCCGACGGGACGGTGGTGTTCGTGGAAGTGCGCCGGCGCGCGGCCGTGGGTCACGGGGGCGCCGCGGCCAGCGTGGGGGCGACCAAGCGCCAGCGCATCGTGTATGCAGCCCGGCATTACCTGCTGCGCTGGCCGGTGCCGCCGCCGTGCCGCTTCGACGTCGTGGCCATCGAGGCCGATGCGCTGCACTGGCTGCCGGCGGCTTTCGACGCGTCCTGAGCCCCGTTGCCGCAGGCATTTCCCCTGGGTGCGCAGGGCGGCGGCTGTGGACGGGGGCGCCGGTTATCATAGGCGCCATGCTGCAGCAACGCATCGAGCAACATTTCATCGACAGCGCGGATCTGAAGTACCAGGCCGCGCAGGTTCTGAGCAAACCGATCGCCGAAGCGGTGCAGGCGGTGCTGACCTGCGTGACCAATGGCGGCAAGGTGCTGATCTGCGGCAATGGCGGCTCGGCGGCCGATGCGCAGCACTTCGCCGCCGAATTCATCGGGCGCTTCGAGCGCGAGCGCCCGGAGCTGGCGGCCATCGCGCTGACCACCGACAGTTCCATCCTGACGGCGATCGCCAACGACTATCACTTCAACGCGGTGTTCGCCCGTCAGGTGCGCGGTCTGGGCCAGCCGGGCGACGTGCTGATCGCCATCTCCACCAGCGGCAACTCGCCCAATGTGCTGGCCGCCATCGAAGCCGCGCACGAACGGGAAATGGTGGTCATCGGCCTGAGCGGACGCAACGGCGGCAAGATGGCTGGCGCGTTGCGCGAAACCGATGTGCACATCTGCGTGCCGCACGAGCGCACCGCCCGCATCCAGGAGGTGCACATTCTGGCGCTGCATTGCATCTGCGATGCGGTCGATCATCAGTTGCTGGGTGAACAGGAAAGCGACACATGAGTCATCGTCGGGTCTCTCACTCCCTGCTCGCGGCCACCCTGCTCGCGGCTGCGCTGCTCAGCGGCTGCGCGCCGGTGCTGGTCGGCGGCGCGGTCGTCACCGGCATGTCGGCGTCGGACCGGCGCACCACCGGCGCGCAGATCGAGGACGAGCGCATCGAAATCCGCGGGGCGGGCCGGCTGCGCGAGCAGCTGGGCGAGCGCGTGCACATCAACATCACCAGCTACAACCGGCAGGTGCTGCTGACCGGCGAGGTGCCCAACGAACAGGACAAGCAGCTGGCCGAGCAGATCCTCGCCCGCGTGGAGAACGTGCGTTCGGTCACCAACGAGCTGGCCGTCATGGGGCCTTCGACGCTGGGGCAGCGTTCGTCCGATGCGCTGGTGACCGGGCGCGTCAAGGCCAACCTGATCGACGCGCGCGACCTCAATGCCAATGCCTTCAAGGTCGTGACCGAGCGCGGCGTGGTCTATCTGATGGGCCGCGTGACCGCGCGCGAGGCCGACCGGGCCACCGACATCGCCCGCCGCACCAACGGCGTGCAGAAGGTCGTGCGCCTGTTCGAGGTCATCACCGAGGAAGAGCTGCTGGAGATGGTCACGCCGCCGGCCGATTCCAGGCGGACCTCGCAGGCTGGCCCGCGCACGACCTACTGATGGGATGGGCCCACAGGCCCACACGGCGGCGTCAGCGCAGCCGCCGCACCAGGCTGGACGTGTCCCAGCGCCCGCCGCCGGCGGCCTGGATGTCGGCGTAGAACTGGTCGATCAACGCCGTGACAGGCAGCCGCGCGCCGTTGCGGCGCGCCTCCTGCAAGACCAGCCCCAGATCCTTGCGCATCCAGTCCACCGCGAAGCCGAAGTCGAACTGGTCGGCCACCATGGTCTTGCCGCGGTGGTCCATCTGCCAGCTCTGGGCCGCGCCCTTGCCGATGACGTCCAGCACCAGATTCATGTCCAGGTCGGCGCGCTGGCCGAAGGCGATGGCTTCGCTCAGGCCCTGGATCACGCCGGCCACGGCGATCTGGTTGACCATCTTGGCCAGCTGGCCGGCGCCGCTGCCGCCCACGCGGGTGCAGGCCCGGGCATAGGCCATGGCCGGCGCGCGCATCGCGTCGAACGCGGCTTCGTCGCCGCCGCACATCAGGGTGAGCTGGCCGTTCTGCGCGCCGGCCTGGCCGCCGGAGACCGGCGCATCGACGAACTGCAGGCCACGCTGGCGCGCCAGCGCAGCCAGCTCACGCGCCACCTCGGCCGAGGCGGTGGTGTGGTCGGCGAAGACGGCGCCGGGCTTCATGCCGGCGAAGGCGCCGTCGTCGGCGCGCTGGCCGCCACCTAGGTCGCGCCCCAGCGTGACGCTGCGCAGGTCGTCGTCGTTGCCGACGCAGGCATAGACCACGTCGGCGTCCTGCGCCGCCTCACGCGGCGTGGCGGCGGCGCGGCCACCGAACTCGGCCGCCCAGGCCTGGGCCTTGGCCGGGCTGCGGTTGTACACGGTGACGCGGTGGCCGGCGCGGGCGAGGTGCCCGGCCATCGGGTAGCCCATCACGCCCAGGCCCAGGAAAGCGACCGTGCGCGGCGGGGTGGCTTCGTAGCTGCGGGGATGGATGCTGGACATGCGGACTCCTGAAAGCGGCAGGCGCCGCCTGCGGCGGCAGCGCCTGGAAGAACGAATGGATGCGGGCGGCGGCCCGGTGGCGCGCTTGGTGGCGCGCGCCCGCCCTCAAACGATCGCGAGGTTCTCGGTGCCGGCGGCCAGATCCTGCGTCTTGCCGCGCTGGCTGTTGAGCTTGATCTGCAGCCGCAGGTCGTTGAGCGAGTCGGCGTTGCGCAGGGCGTCTTCGTAGCTGATGACGTTGTTCTCGTACAGGTCGAACAGCGCCTGGTCGAAGGTCTGCATGCCGATGTTGCGGCTTTTCTTCATGATCTCCTTGATCTCGGTGATCTCGCCCTTGAAGATCAGGTCCGAGATCAGCGGGGAATTCAGCATGATCTCGACCGCGGCCGCGCGGCCCTTGCCATCCTGGCGCGGGATCAGGCGCTGCGAGATCAGCGCGCGCAGGTTCAGCGACAGGTCCATCAGCAGCTGGGGGCGCCTTTCTTCCGGGAAGAAGTTGATGATGCGATCCAGCGCCTGGTTGGCGCTGTTGGCGTGCAGTGTGGCCAAGCACAGGTGGCCGGTTTCGGCAAAGGCCACCGCGTGCTCCATGGTCTCGCGGTCGCGGATCTCGCCCATCAGGATCACGTCGGGCGCCTGGCGCAAGGTGTTTTTCAGCGCCACTTCCCAGCTGTCGGTGTCCAGCCCGACCTCGCGCTGGGTGACCACGCAGTTCTTGTGCGGATGAACGAACTCCACCGGGTCCTCGATGGTGATGATGTGGCCATAGGAGTTCTCGTTGCGCCAGTCCACCATGGCCGCCAGCGTGGTGGACTTGCCCGAGCCGGTGGCCCCCACCAGGATGCACAGGCCGCGTTTGGTCATCGCCACTTCCTTGAGCACCTGCGGCATGCCCAGGCCGTCGATGGTCGGCAGGGTCTGCGGAATCACCCGCAGCACCAGGCCCACCTTGCCCTGCTGGATGAAGGCGTTGGCGCGGAAGCGCCCGATGCCCGGCGGCGAGATCGCGAAATTGCACTCCTTGGTGCGCTCGAACTCGGCGACCTGCTTGTCGTTCATGATCGAGCGCGCCAGCGCCAGCGTGTGCGCCGGCGTCAGCGGCTGGGGCGAGACCTTGGTGATCTTGCCGTCCACCTTGATGGCCGGCGGGAACTCGGCCGTGATGAAGAGATCGCTGCCGTTGCGGCTGACCAGCAGACGCAGCAGGTCGTTGATGAACTTGGTGGCTTGATCGCGCTCCATCAGGGCACCTCCTTGCTGTGCGGGGTGGCGGCTTTCAGCCGGGGAAGTTCTCGGGGATCTTGGCTGCCGCGCGCGCGGTGGCCGCGCTGATGACGTTGCGCCGCACCAGATCGGCCAGGTTCTGGTCCAGCGTCTGCATGCCGGCAGCGCCTCCGGTCTGGATGGCCGAATACATCTGCGCCACCTTGTTCTCGCGGATCAGGTTGCGGATGGCCGGCGTGCCGATCATGATCTCGTGCGCGGCCACGCGGCCGCTGCCGTCTTTGGTCTTGAGCAGGGTCTGCGAGATCACGGCCTGCAGCGATTCGGACAGCATCGCGCGCACCATTTCCTTTTCCTCGGCCGGAAAGACGTCGATGACGCGGTCGATGGTCTTGGCCGCGCTGGAGGTGTGCAGCGTGCCAAACACCAGGTGGCCGGTTTCGGCGGCCGTCATCGCCAGGCGGATGGTTTCCAGGTCGCGCATCTCGCCGACCAGGATGGCGTCCGGGTCCTCGCGCAGCGCCGAGCGCAGGGCGTTGGCGAACGACAGCGTGTGCGGTCCTACCTCGCGCTGGTTGACCAAACACTTCTTGGACTCGTGCACGAATTCGATCGGGTCTTCCACCGTCAGGATGTGGCCGTATTCGGTTTCGTTCAGGTGGTTGATCATGGCCGCCAGCGTGGTGGACTTGCCCGAGCCGGTGGGGCCGGTCACCAGCACCAGCCCACGCGGCTTGAGCGCCAGGTCGGCGAAAATCTTGGGCGCGTTGAGCTGCTCCAGCGTCAGGATCTTGCTCGGGATCGTGCGAAACACCGCGCCGGCGCCGCGCTGCTGGTTGAAGGCGTTGACGCGAAAGCGCGCCAGGCCATCGATCTCGAACGAGAAATCCACTTCCAGGAATTCTTCGTAGGCCTTGCGCTGCGCATCGTTCATGATGTCGTACACCATGGCGTGCACTTCCTTGTGCGTCAGCGCATCGACGTTGATGCGGCGCACATCGCCGTGCACGCGGATCATGGGCGGCAGCCCGGCCGACAGGTGCAGGTCGGAGGCTTTGTTCTTGACGCTGAAGGCCAGCAGCTGGGTGATGTCCACTTCGTCCTCGGTCCACGAAAGCTTGCGAGACAATTATGACCGTGATCGCCGACCAGCTCCATGCCGTTCGTGCCCGCATCGCCGCCGCGTGTCATGCGGCCGGGCGCGACCCGTCCGAAGTGGGCCTGCTGGCCGTCTCCAAGACCTTCGGTCCCGAGGTCGTGCGCCAGGCCCATGCGGCCGGCCAGCTGGCCTTCGGCGAAAACTACGTCCAGGAAGCCGTTGAAAAAATGGCCCTGCTGGCCGACCTGCCGCTGCAGTGGCACTGCATCGGTCCGATCCAGAGCAACAAGACACGGCTGGTGGCCGAGCATTTCCAGTGGGTGCAGACCATCGACCGGATCAAGATCGCGCAGCGTCTGAGCGACCAGCGCCCGGCCGCGCTGCCGCCGCTGCAGGTCTGCATCCAGGTCAACGTCGATGGCGGCCTCACCAAGTCCGGCGTCAGCCCGGCCGATCTGCCGGCGCTGGCGCAGGCGGTGGCGGCCCTGCCGCGCCTGTGCCTGCGCGGCCTCATGTGCATCCCCGATCCACTGCCCGATGTCGCGGCCATGCAGGCCGTGTTCGCGCGTGCGCGCCGCCTGTTCGACCAGTTGCGTGCCCAGGGCCTGCCGCTGGACACCCTGTCCATGGGGATGAGTGGGGATCTGGAAGCGGCGATCGCGGCCGGCAGCACCCTGGTGCGCGTGGGCACGGCCATCTTCGGCGGGCGCCCTCCCGCCTCCCGAGCGGCCGCTGCCTGACTTTTCCGGCCTTTTCCCGGCTTCGCGGGCGCGCTGGCCTGCGCTTCGACGCTTCAGGCGGGGTTGTCACCCTGCCGCTTCCTCCGCCTAAATTGTAAAAAAGTGTGACAAAATGCCGGTTTGCTGCGTGCCGGGGTGTAGCCAAACCTGCCGAAGTCTGCCTATGGTGGCAGCACATCGGCCCCAAGAACCAAGAAAAACCGGGTCGCGCGCAGCGCAAGAGGCAGCCATGGACAAGGGAGGGCCGGGTGCGTGCAGGTTCGTTCAGCGGACAAAGAGGAGGGTGGCCGTGGCCGCGCTACGGCCCCATTCTGCGCAGTCGGGTGGGCAGGCGCATCCTGCTGCTGTTCATCCTCTCGGCCCTGCTGCCGGTGGCTGTGCTGACGTTGCTGACAGCGGCGCACATCCGCGTGCTCGAGCGTGAGCAGGTGCGCGCCCAGTTGGCGCAGGAAGGCGCGGCCTATGCCCGTGGCCTGTGGGAGCGGCTGATGGCTGCGCACCTGCAGCTCGGCGTGCAGGCCGCGGCGCTGCGCCAAGGCTTGAAGCCGGCCGGGCAGGACGGCGCCGTGGCCTGGCGCCAGCTGGCGCTGTGGCGCCTGCAGGGCGAGGGTGGCGAGGCCGGCCGTGGCGCAGCCGATGTGCTGCCGGCATCAGATGCGCTGCGGGAGCATTTGCGCAGCGGTGCCAGCGCGCTGTGGATGCCCGATCCGGCCGATCCTGCCAGCGGCATGCGGCTCGTGCGGGCGCTCGATCCCGCCCAGCTGCAGCGTGGCGTCCTGGTGGCCGAGCTGGCTGAGGCCTATCTGTGGGCCGGGGGGGACGATGTCTCCGACCCGGGTGAGGTCTGCGTGCTCGACGGGCAGCGGCATGTCCTGTTCTGCTCCACTCTTGAGGCCCGGCAGGCGCTGCAGGCCGAGGCCGGCGTCGAGCCGTGGTTGCTCGATCTGCGTCCGCTGTCGCTGCAGGCACGCTTTGCCGTGCCCGACTGGACGGTGGCGGCGCTGCGCCTGCAGCCTGGTGGCCCGGTGGGCTGGAGCCAGATTGTGCACAGCTACCTGACCGTGGTGCTGCTGGCCTTGCTGCTGGTGCTTCTGCTTAGTCTGGTGCAGGTCCGCCGCACCCTCGTGCCCTTGCTGCAGCTGACCGAGGGCGCGCGCCGCTATGCGCAACAGGACTTCCAGGCCACGCTGCCGGTCAACGGCAATGACGAATTCGCCGAACTGGCCCAGGCGATGAACGCCATGGCGACCCGCCTGGGCCAGCAGATCCAGACCCTGCAGGCGCTTTCGGAAATCGACCAGCACATCCTCGCGCGCGTCGAGCTGGGCGAAGTCATCGAGCGGGTCCAGCAGCGCCTGCAGGAGCTCTGGCGCGATGCGGTCAGCGCCGTCGTGGTGTTCGATCCGCAGGCGGCCGATTTCGGCATCGTGCACCTGTATTCGGGCGCCGAGGGCGTGACGGCCCGCCTGCCCACCCAACTGCAGCCATGGCTGCTGGAGCGCGTCGCCCGGGTCTATGACGGCGTGTGGCTGGACAGCGCCACGCCGGATCTGCCGGATTTCCTGAACATGATGGTTCACTCCGGCGCGCAGCGCATCCTGGTGCTGCCCATTTACTGGCAGGAGCGTGTCCATGGTCTGCTGGCTCTCGGCTTGAAAGAGCATGGCGGTTTCGGTCCGCAGGAGGTGCAGCGTGCGCGCGAGCTGGGCAACCGCATCGGCGTGGCGCTGGCTGCCCATGCGCGCGACGAGGAGCTGAAATACCGCGCCTACCATGACGCGCTGACCGGTTTGCCCAACCGCGCCTTGCTGATCGAGCGACTGGGGCAGGAAATCGCCCATGCTCGCCGGGCGGCTCAACGCGTGGCGGTGCTGTTTCTGGATCTGGACCGGTTCAAGGACATCAACGACAGCCTGGGGCACGATCTGGGCGACCAGCTGCTGTGCCAGGTGGCCGAGCGGCTGAGCGCCTGCACCCGCGAGGGCGATACCGTCGCCCGGCTCGGCGGTGATGAGTTCGTCGTGCTGCTGCCGGGCCTGGGCACGGCCCAGCAGGCCGTGCGGCTGGCCACCGAGATGATGACCCTGCTGCGCGAGCCCTACATGCTGGAGCGCAGCGAAAACCACGTGGGCGTTTCGGTGGGTGTGGCGGTGTTTCCCGATGACGGCACGCTGGCCACCGAGCTGCTGAAGAAAGCCGACATGGCCATGTACCGCGCCAAGGCCAGCGGGCGCAACCGCATCGTCTTTTTCGAGGAGGCGATGAACATCGCCCAGCAACAGCGCATGCGGATGGAGCGCGAGCTGCGCCAGGCCCTGGCGCGCCGGCAGTTCGAACTGCACTACCGCCCGCGCTTTCGCCTGGACGATGGGCGGCTCAGCGGCGCGCAGGCCCTGCTGCGCTGGCGGCATCCGGAACTGGGTTGGGTGGAGCCCGAGCGCTTTCTGCCGCTGGCCGAGGAGATCGGCCTGGTGGCGGAGCTCACGCGCTGGCTGTTCGAAGAGGTGTGCACCCAGCAGGCCCTGTGGCTCAACGCCGGCCTGGCCATCGAAACCGTGACCGTGGGCCTGACGCCCTGCCAGCTGCAGGCCGGCACGTTGGTTCAGCAGGTGCGTGCGGCGCTGCACAGCGCCGAACTGCCAGCCCATGCGCTGGCGCTGGAGATTCCGGAAGGCGCGCTGGCCGAGCGCATCGACGCCGTGGCCGAACCCTTGCGCGAGCTCAGGCGTATGGGCGTGGCGCTGATGCTCGATGAGTTCAGCACCGGACGGGCCTCGCTGCTGTATCTGCAGCACGTGCCCATCGACACGATCAAGATCAGCGCGGCCTTCGTGCGCGGGCTGGGACGCGACAGCGCCGCCACCAGCATCAGCTACGCCATCGCCACGCTGGCGCGCGCCTTGGGCAAGACGGTCCTGGCCGAAGGGGTGGAGACGGCTGAGCAGGCCGAACTGCTGCAGGCCTGGGGCTGCGAGCTGGCCGACGGCAGTTACTACAGCCGCGTGCTCAGCGCCGCCGAGCTGGAGCAGCTGCTCACTCCCTCGCGCCCGGCCGAGGTGCTGTGAGCGCATGGCGCAAAAGGATCGGATCCGCGCCGCGCCGCTTCTTGGCCGCGCGGCGGCTTCGTGCTTGAATGGGCTTTTGGCTTGGCAAGGCCTGCAACCATGACTCTCTTTGCCAACCGCGAACAGGCCGCCCGCGAGCTGGCGGCGCAGTTGCAGCACCACCGGGGCCGGCATCCGCTGGTGCTGGCCATCCCGCGCGGGGCCGTGCCGATGGCGCGCATCATCGCCCAGGCGCTGGACGGCGAATTCGACGTGGTGCTGGTGCGCAAACTGCGCGCTCCCTATCAGCCGGAGCTGGCCATCGGCGCCATCGATGAAACCGGCTGGGCCTATCTGGCCCCGCATGCGGCCCGCACCGGGGCCGACACCCGCTACATCGAGGAGGAGAAACGCCGCCAGCTGCAGGTGATCCGCTCCCGCCGCGCCCAGTACACGCCGCTGCGTGCGCCCATCGATCCGGCCGGGCGGGTCGTGATCGTCGTCGATGACGGCCTGGCCACCGGCTCGACGATGATGGCCGCCCTGCACGCGCTGCGCCAGCGCCGGCCTGCCCACCTGGTGTGCGCCGTGCCGGTGGCGCCGCCGGACACGCTGGAGCAGATCCGCCCGCTGGCCGACGAAGTGGTGTGCCTGCAGGCTCCGCCCGGTTTCCAGGCCGTGGGCCAGTTCTACCGCGACTTCGAACAGGTCGAGGATGAGGAAGTCATGGCCCTGCTCAGGCAGGACGGGGCGCAGCCGCGCTGATGCGCCGCGAGCTGCCTGCTGCGGCGGGCCCCGGTGGGGTGTCAATGCCAGTGCCGCGCGAACCAGCCGGCCGCCTGGCGGGCCACTTCCTCCAGCGCGCCCGGCTCTTCGAACAGGTGCGTCGCCCCGGGCACGACGACCAGCTCCTTCTCGCAGCGCAGGTGCTTATAGGCCGCGCGGTTGAGCGCCAGCACCTCGGTGTCGGCGCCGCCGACCAGAAGCAGGGTGGGCGCGCCCACGCTGGCCAGCGCCCGCGCGCCGGCCAGATCGGGCCGGCCGCCGCGGCAGACCACGGCCTGGATCGTGCCGTCCAGCGCGGCCGCAGCCTGCAGCGCCGCGGCCGCGCCGGTGCTGGCGCCGAAGTAGCCGATCGGCAGATGCCGGCTGGGCGGGGTGTGCTGCAGCACGTAGCGCGTGGCCACCAGCAGCCGGTGCGTCAGCAGATCGATGTCGAAGCGGGTGTGGTAGTCCAGGTCTTCGCCCAGCGTCAGCAGGTCCAGCAGCAGCGTGCCCGTGCCCTGCGCCTGCAGGGCGCGGGCTACATAGGCGTTGCGCGGGCTGTGGCGGCTGGAGCCGCTGCCGTGGGCAAAGAGCACGATGCCGCGCGCATTCGCCGGCAGCTCCAGCAGGCCTTCGATGTGCGTGTGGTCGGCCGGGATGCGCAACAGCTCGGATCGCATCGCAGGCCTCAGGAGCCCAGAATGACAGGGATGCGCCGCCGCCCGAAGTGGCCGGCCCGCTCGGCAAAGCGCCCGGCGATCGCATGGCCGCAGTGCGGGCAGCGTCCCTGCGGCGTGAGGCGGTAGTGCACGATGCGGTGCCAGTCGCGTTCGATCAGTGGGCGGCGGCAGCCGGGGCAGTAGGTCGTGTCGCCCTCGGCGTGGCGCACATTGCCGGTATAGACGTAGTGCAGGCCCTCGTCCATCGCCAGGCGGCGGGCGCGTATCAGGGTGGCGGCCGGCGTCGGTGGCACGTCCGGCATCTTGTGGTCGGGGTGGAAGGCGGTGAAGTGCAACGGCACCTCGGGCCCGAGCTCGCGCCGGATCCACCGGCTCAGCGCGGTGAGCTCCGCATCGCTGTCGTTGTGGCCAGGTATCAGCAGCGTGGTGATTTCCAGCCACACGTCGGTTTCGTGCTTCAGGTAGGCCAGGGTGTCGAGCACCGGTTGCAGGTGCGAGCCGGTGAGCTTGAAGTAGAAATCCTCGCTGAAGGCCTTCAGATCGACATTGGCTGCGTCCATCCGGGCGTAAAAGTCGCGTCGGGCCGCGTCGTGCATGTAGCCGGCGGTCACGGCCACGCTGCGCACGCCGCGCGCGCGGCAGGCGTCGGCCACGTCCATCGCGTATTCGGCAAAGATCACCGGGTCGTTGTAGGTGTAGGCCACGCTGGTGCAACCGGCCTCGGCGGCGGCCTGCGCGATCATCTCCGGCGCGGCCGTGTCCATCAGCCGGTCCATGTCGCGTGACTTGCTGATGTCCCAGTTCTGGCAGAACTTGCAAGCCAGGTTGCAGCCCGCCGTGCCGAACGACAGCACGCTGGAGCCGGGGTAGAAGTGGTTCAGCGGCTTTTTCTCGATCGGGTCGATGCAAAAGCCCGAGGAGCGGCCGTAGGTCGTCAGCACCATGCGGTCGTGCGCGCGCATGCGCACGAAGCAGGCGCCGCGCTGGCCCTCGTGCAGCCTGCAGTCGCGCGGGCACAGATCGCACTGGATGCGGCCGTCGTCCAGCGCGTGCCACCAGCGTGCCGGCCAGGCGTCGATCGGTTCGCGCGCGCCCATCTCAGGCCGCGAGCGCGGGCTCGCCCTCCCGGTACTTGACCACGGTGTAGCGCTGCAGCTTCAGCTGCGGGTGCCAGAAGTCCGCCGGCAGGCCGGCCTTGCGCTTGAGCTGGGCCAGGAATTGCGCCGGCTCGGGCAGTTGCTCCCACACCTGCGGCAAAAACGTGCCGCGGCAGGCGCCCCAGCTCAGCACCACGCCGTCGATGCCCGCGCGCAGGCGCGTCAGCGCCTCGGCTTCGTCGGCTGCCGGCAGATCCTCCAGCGGCGACAGCAGCGACACCTCGATGGCGGTGTGCGCCAGCTCCTGTGGGCGTAGCGGAGAGAAGCGCGGGTCATGCAAGGCCGCGGCCACCGCGTTGGACTGCACATCCACGCGCAGGCTGCGCCGGGCCTGCAGGCTGCCGATGCAGCCGCGCAGCAGGCCCTGCTGCGTCAGCGTCACGAAGCTGGCGCCCGGCTCGTCCAGCCAGGGCGCGTCGGGCGCGCCGGGGTGGCGCAGCCCCAGCGCATGGGCGATGGCGGCGCGTGCCAGCGGCAGCAGCACCGCGGCGGCCTCGGGCGCCTGAAGCCCTGTCCGCCCGGCCTGCGACCGCTCGATGGCCGGCCAGTCAATGGGTGACATGGCGCGGCTCCATGAAGGCGATGGCGGCGTAACCCACGACGCGCTGGCGATCGCCGGCCGTGTCGCCCGAGTTGCACAGCCCCAGCAGCTGCGGCTGCAGGTGGTGGTGGCGCGCGGCCAGCAGCAGGCCGCCGATGGGCGTGGCGCCGCAGGCCTGCTCGTGCGTCAGCGGCGGCTGCAGCGCCACGATGCGCTCCACCGTCTCGCTGTCGATGGACTGCGCGGCGCGGTAGGGCAGGTAGTGGGAGAGGTCCGAGCTGACCACGATCAGCGTCTCTGGTCCGCCCCAGAGCCGCTCCAGCACCTCGGCCACTTCCCAGGGCTCGGCATCGCCCACGGCCAGCGGCAGCAGCTCGAAATCGGCCAGCACCGTCTGCAGAAAGGGCAGCTGCACTTCCAGCGCATGTTCCAGCGCGTGCGCGGCCGGACTCACCACCACCTGGGGCAGGCCGCGCAGCTGCTGCACGGCGGCGGCATCGATGGCGACTTCGCCCAGCGGCGTGGCAAAGGCGTCGCAGCCCGGCAGCGCCAGCCCCCGCACCGGCACGCGGTGCGTCGGGCCCAGCAGCAGCACGCGGCGCACCGTCTCGCGCGCGCCGGCCAGCCGCGCATAGCCGCGCGCGGCCATCAGGCCGGAATAGACATAGCCTGCATGCGGCACGATCAGCGCCTTGGGCGCAGCCGCCGGTTCGGCGCTGGGCAGCTCGGCGCGCGCCGCCGCCAGCAGGCTGGCCACGGTGCTGGCCAGCGGGCCGCTTAGGCCGGGGTAGAAAGCGCCGGCGACGGCCGGCTGGCGAACGGTGTGCATGGGGACTCCCGGGTGACGATGCTCCTGGGGCCGACGTGGGGACGCCAGGCCGCGGCACAAGAGCGGCGCAGGCTGCTGCCGACGAACGGTACTGCGCTGCACAGATGCCGTCAACCGCCGCCACCCGCCCCGAATCAACCCGGACAGCCGGTCTTTTTTCTCTATACCCCTGCCCGCTTCGCGGTTATAAATAGAGTACCGGCCCCTTGGCCTTGCAGGAGTTTCCATGGACCCCATTCGCAGCGGAACCTGGCGCGACATGCGCCTGAGCCTCAAACTGCCGCTGAGCATCTTCATCATCGTGAGTCTGGTCTTTGCCGCTTTCGTGCTGGTGGTCAGCCATCTGCTGGCGCGGTCGGTCGAGGCCAGGGCCGAGCGGGAGATCGCGGACAAGCTGCACATCGTCGTTAGCCTGCTGGAAGCGGCCGATCGCGATTTCCGCGCCCGCACGCCGGCGCTGGCGCAGGCCTTCCTGCAGCAGCTGGCCGGCCGCTTCGAGTTGGATCCGGCCGATGCCCCGGTCAACGGCAAACCGGCACCCAGCCTCAAGTTGGACGGCCGACTGATCAACATGGATTTCAGTGTGGTGGACCGGTTCACCCAGATGACCGGAGCCGTGGCCACCATCTTCGCCAAGACCGGCGACGACTTCATCCGGGTGACCACCTCGGTCAAGAACGAGAAAGGCGAACGTGCCATCGGCACCCTGCTGGATCGCGCCCATCCGGGCTACCAGGCGGTGCGCGCCGGCCAGTCTTACATCGGCTATGCCGTGCTGTTTGGCAGGCCCTACATGACCCAGTACGACCCGATCCGCGACGCCCAGGGTCAGGTCATCGGCCTGACCTTCATCGGCATGGGTTTCGAGGAGTACCTCAAGCAGATCAAGGACGCGATCCGTTCGCTCAAGATCGGGGAAACCGGCTACTTCTACGTGATGGATGCGCGGCCGGGCCCCAGCTATGGCCAGCTGATCATTCATCCGGCTGCAGAGGGCAAGATTCTGCTGGACAGCAAGGACGCCAGCGGCCGCGAGTTCCTCAAGGAGATGCTCGAAAAGAAAAACGGCCTGATCCGCTACCCCTGGGTGAACAAGGAGTTAGGTGAAACCAGTCCGCGCGACAAGATTGTGGCCTTTGCCCACTTCAAGGGCTGGAACTGGCTGGTGGCCGCCGGCACCTATGAGGACGAGTTCACGTCCGAAGTGACCCGGCTGCGCAACATTTTTGCCGGTCTGGGGCTGCTGCTGGTGCTGGGCATTTCGGCCGTGTTGTACGTGCTGATCCGTCGCAGCATCAGCGCGCCGCTGGCGCTGGTGCAGCAGGAGGCGCAGGCCCTGGCGCGGGGCGACCTCACGGCGCGGCTGCAGGTCCGTTCGGGCGACGAAATCGGCCAGGTGATGGCGGCCATGAACCAGGTGGCCGAGGGGCTGGGCAAGGTGGTCGCCACCGTGCGTCAGGGTGCCGAATCGGTGGCCTCGGCCAGCACCCAGATCGCCCAGGGCAATAGCGATCTGTCGGGCCGAACCGAAGAACAGGCCAGCGCCCTGGAAGAAACCGCCGCCAGCATGGAAGAGCTGGGATCGACCGTCAAACAAAACGCCGACAACGCCCGCCAGGCCAACCAGCTCGCCCAAAGCGCAAGCACGGTGGCCGTCAAGGGCGGCGAAGTCGTCGCCCAGGTCGTTGACACCATGAAAGGCATCAACGACGCGAGCAAGAAGATCGCCGACATCATCAACGTCATCGACGGCATCGCGTTTCAGACCAACATCCTGGCGCTCAACGCCGCAGTCGAAGCCGCCCGCGCCGGCGAGCAGGGCCGTGGCTTTGCGGTGGTCGCCGGCGAAGTGCGCAACCTGGCGCAGCGCAGCGCCGAAGCCGCCAAGGAAATCAAGGCGCTGATCACCGACAGCGTCGGCCGCGTCGAGCAGGGCACGGCGCTGGTGGACCAGGCCGGCGCCACGATGCAGGAAGTGGTGGCCAGCATCCGGCGCGTCACCGACATCATGGGCGAGATCAGCGCCGCCAGCGCCGAGCAAAGCGCCGGTGTGGCCCAGGTGGGCGAAGCCATCACCCAGATGGACCAAACCACGCAGCAAAACGCCGCGCTGGTGGAGGAGATGGCAGCAGCGGCTGCCAGCTTGAACACCCAGGCGCAGGAGCTGGTGCAGGCGGTGGCGGTGTTCAGGCTGGCTGGGCACGAGGCCCAGCGGCCGGCTGTGGCGCGGGCGGTGGCGCCGGTTGCCGCGCCCAAGGCGGCTGCGCCCCGGCAGGCTCCGGCTGTGGCCAAGACTGCCGTCGCCAGGCCCGCTGCGGCCCCGGCTGCCGCGGCCAGGCCGGCCGCTACCCCGTCCGCAGCCGGCACGCCGGCGGCTGTGAAGCCGGCAGCCGGTGCCGACAACGGGGAGTGGGAGACGTTCTAAGCCCTAACAGGCTGTTGAAAAACTGCTGCGGTAGGCCATCTGCGGCGTTGCGCGGTGCTCGCTTCCTCGCCTA
>DAIUCJ010000023.1:0-49349 GCA_036846225.1 Hylemonella sp. | reverse complement strand
CCCCACGCAGGACGATCTCGCCGCAGCGCGGGGACTTGATCAGCGTTTCCTTAGCGAACTGCTGAAGGCCTGTTTGTCCGAAGGCCCGCAACTGGTGACCAAGCGGGGCTCGGAAGCAGCCGTGCTGGTGCCGGTCGAGCAGTGGCGCCGCTTGCAGGCGGCAGCGCGTCCGTCGCTCAAAGCCCTGCTGCTTTGCGAAGAAGCACGCGCCGATCTCCCCCTGCCTGCACGCGGTCGCGCCAGGCGCCGCCGGATCGAACCGCTGCGCTGACCCGCATCCGCATGTATCTGCTGGACACCAACGTCGTCTCGGAACTGCGCAAGCCCCGCCCGCATGGCGGGGTGGTGGCGTGGTTGCGGAATGTCGATGAGGCCCACCTGTTTCTGTCCGCCGTCACCATCGGCGAAATCCAGGCTGGCATCGAGTGGACAAGGGAACAGGATCCAGCCAAAGCCACGGAACTGCAGGCCTGGCTGGATCAGGTGGCCAGCGCTTACAACGTGCTGCCTATGGACGCCGCAGCCTTCCGGCAGTGGGCCCGCCTGATGCACCGGCGCTCAGACACCCTTTACGAAGACGCCATGATCGCTGCCACCGCACACACTGCACAGATCCACGGCGTGGCCGTGGTCACCCGCAATGTGGCAGATTTCAAGCCTTTTGGCGTCAAGCTGCTCGATCCATTCTCCCGCACCGCCGCGTAAGCACCCGCCGCATCACCCGCACCCCTGCCCCGGCTCGTGGCCGCAGGAAGGCAGGGCCTGCGCGGTCTGCGGTGGTCCGGCGCGGAAGGTTTCGGTGGCGGTGTCGTAGCCTTTTTGCTGCAGAAAGCCCACCAGCGCGGCGTCCATGCTGTGGGCGTGCATCGGGAACCACTCCACCAGCGCCTCGATCATGCTGGGGATGTATTGCAGCTCGCCCTGCAGCGCACGGCGTTCGACCTCGCGCATGACCTGCAGCACGCTGGCGTGCTGGCCGAAGTGGCAGAAATCCTCGGGCACGCCGCAGGCGCGCATCCAGCGCTCTTCCTGGGCGAAGTGTTCCTCGGTGTGGCGCACCAGCTCGCGGTACACGTCGAGCTTACGCTCGGGCGCGGCGGCGGTGGTGGCGTTGACGAGCTCGACGAATTCCAGATGGGTCTGGTCGGTGCGGGCGTCGCCCAGCGCGAGCTCCTCGCTCCAGCTCAGGGTGTCGGCGGCTTGCATGAGGGGGCCTTTCGGATGCGGGTATCAGCCCAGGCGGGCGCGGTGGCGTTCGATCTGCGCGCGCACCTGCGCGGGCGCGGTGCCGCCCAGGGTCTGGCGGGCCGCGAGCGAGCCGCGCAGCGACAGCACGTCATAGACGTCCTTGTCGATGCGGGGGTGGAACTGCTGCAGCACGGCCAGCGGCAGCTCAGAGAGGTCGCAGGCGTGGCCGACGGCGGCCTTGACGGCATGGGCCACGGTTTCGTGCGCGTCGCGAAACGGCACGCCTTTCTTGACCAGGTAGTCGGCCAGGTCGGTGGCGGTGGCATAGCCCTTGCGCGCGGCCTCTTCCATCGCCTGGGCGTTGACTTCGATGCCGCCTTCGTAGCGGCCCGTGGCGGCATCGCGCTGGCCGCCCACCATCTCGGCGAAGATGCGCAGCGTGTCCTTGAGCGTGTCCACGGTGTCGAACAGCGGCTCCTTGTCTTCCTGGTTGTCCTTGTTGTAGGCCAGTGGCTGGCCCTTCATCAGCGTCAGCAGCCCCATCAGGTGGCCGACCACGCGGCCGGTCTTGCCGCGAGCCAGTTCGGGCACGTCGGGGTTCTTCTTCTGCGGCATGATGGAGCTGCCGGTGGTGTAGCGGTCGGCAATGCGGATAAAGCCGAAGTTCTGGCTCATCCACAGGATCAGCTCTTCCGACAGGCGGCTGATGTGCACCATCACGAGCGAGGCCGCGGCGGTGAACTCGATGGCGAAGTCGCGGTCGCTGACGGCGTCCAGGCTGTTGAGGCACAGCTGGGGCCGGCCTTGCTCATCGACCATGCCCAGCGTGCGCGCCACCCGCTCGCGGTCCAGCGGATAGCTGGTGCCGGCCAGCGCCGCCGCGCCCAGCGGCAGGCGGTTGACGCGGCGGCGCACGTCCTGCATGCGCTCGGCGTCGCGCGCGAACATCTCCACATAGGCCAGCATGTGGTGGGCAAAGCTCACCGGTTGCGCGACCTGCAAATGCGTGAAGCCGGGCAGGATCACGTCCACGTGCCGTTCGGCCACGCGCAGCAGCGCGCGCTGCAGCTCGGCCAGCAGCTCGCCGATGCGGTCGATTTCGCCGCGCAGCCACAGCCGCACGTCGGTGGCCACCTGGTCGTTGCGGCTGCGCCCGGTGTGCAGCCGCTTGCCGGCGTCGCCCACCAGCTGGGTCAGGCGCGCCTCGATGTTCAGGTGCACGTCCTCCAGGTCGAGCTTCCACTCGAAGCGGCCGCTTTCGATTTCGGCGCGGATCTGCGCCATGCCGTCGCGGATGGCCGCATGGTCGGCCGCGCTGATGATGCCCTGCGCGGCCAGCATCTCGGCATGGGCCAGGCTGCCGGTGATGTCGGCGTCCCACAGGCGTTGGTCGAAGGAGACGCTGGCGGTGTAGCGCTTGACCAGCTCGCTCATGGGCTCGGAAAACAGCGCCGACCAGGCCTGGGCTTTGTTGTCGAGTTGGTTGTGGGACATGGTGAGTGTGGGCGGGGAAACGACGGACGGCCCGCGGCAGCGGATGAATGTCTGTGCAGCCGGCGGCAATTCCCCAATAATCGGAAACCGCTCTGGCGCCGCCTGGCGCCAGGCCCTTGCCGCCCGCATCGATGCAGGATTCCCAGATTCTATCGACCTTCCAGGAGGCCACCGGGGCATCGCCGCCGCGCCCGCAGCCGCGCGCGGCCACGGCGCTGTACGACGCCTGCCACGTGGGCGTGGCGCTGCGCGCGCTGCTGTTCGTGGAACTGGCGCTGGCGGTGGCCGCGCTCTATGGCCCGGGCTCGCTGCGCGAATGGGGGCTGCGGCTGGCGCTGCTGACCGGCGCGGCGCTGCCGGCGACGATCTTCTGGCTGCTGGCCGCCTGCGGGCTCAAGAAAGTGCTGGCGCGCTGGAGCGAGCGGGCCCAGGTGGCCGCCGGCGTGGCGCTGGGCGCGGTGGCGGGGCTGTACGGCTGCGGCCTGCTGGCGCTGAGCGAAGTCATCGAGCCCGTGCCCTGGCTGGCCGGCGCGGCCAGCGGCGCGCTGGCCGCCGGCGTGCTGGTGGGCGCGCTGGTGCTGCGCGCGCGCGGGCGGCTGCCGGCCGACACCGCCGCGCGCCTGACCGAGCTGCAGTCGCGCATCCGCCCGCACTTCCTGTTCAACACGCTCAACAGCGCGATTGCGTTGGTGCGCGCCGAACCGGCCCGCGCCGAGGCGCTGCTGGAAGACCTCAGCGACCTGTTCCGCCACGCGCTGGCCGACCAGGGGCCATCGACCTCGCTGGCGGCCGAAATCGCGCTGGCGCGGCGCTACCTGGCCATCGAGCAGGTGCGCTTCGGCGAGCGGCTGCAGCTGGAGTGGGCGCTGGACCCCAAGGCCGACACCGCCCGGCTGCCGCCGCTGCTGCTGCAGCCCCTGCTGGAAAACGCGGTGCGCCATGGCGTGGAGCCCAGCGCCAGCGGCGCGCAGATCCGCATCTCCACCCAGCGGCGCGGCTCCATCGTGGTCATCAAGGTCACCAACACCGTGCCGGCCGGACCGGGCGCGCAGGGCCACGGCGTGGCGCTGGACAATGTGCGCGACCGCCTGCGCCTGCTGCACGACGTGCAGTGCAGCTTCCAGGCCGCGCGCAAGGACGGGGTCTATCAGGTGCGCATCGAGGTGCCGGCATGAACCGCGGGCAGGCCCCATGCCGCCTGCCCGCGCCCGCACGGCCGGGGGGGCCGTCGCGATGACGCTGCGCGCGCTCATCGTCGATGACGAGGCGCTGGCGCGCAGCCGCCTGCGCACGCTGCTGCAGGACTGCACGGACCCCGCGGTGCAGGTGCTGGGCGAGGCGGCCAACGCCGCGCAGGCGGTCGAGCAGCTGCAGCGCCAGCACTGCGACGTGGTGCTGCTGGACATCAACATGCCCGGCGCCAGCGGGCTCGCGCTGGCGCAGACGCTGCGCGCGCTGCCGCAGCCGCCGGCGCTGGTATTCGTGACCGCCCATCCCGAGCACGCGGTGCAGGCCTTCGACCTGGAAGCCACCGACTACCTGACCAAGCCGGTGCGGCTGCAGCGCCTGCAACAGGCGCTACAGAAAGTGCAGCGCCTGCGCCAGCGCCCGGCCGGCGACACCCCGGCGCAGGAGGTGCTGCTGATCCAGGACCGCGGCCGCACCGAGCGGGTGCCGCTGGACGAAGTGCTGTACCTGAAAGCCGAGCTGAAATACGTGACGGTGCGCACCGCGCAGCGCAGCTACATCCTGGACGGCTCGCTCAGCGAACTGGAGCAGAAATACCCGCGGCATTTCCTGCGCGTGCACCGCAACGCGCTGGTGGCGCGGCGCGCGCTGCGCGCGCTGGAGAAATTCGACGACCCCGAGGAAGGCGAAGGCTGGGCCGTGCGGTTGACCGGCATCGACGAGCCCGTGGCCGTCTCGCGCCGGCAGCTGGCCAGTGTGCGCGAGGCGCTCGCCAGCGGCTAACAGGCCGTCGCGGGCTACGCCGCTACTGGCGGATCACGTCCGCGCCGGCCGGCGGCCGGAAGCGGAAAGTCTCGGCCGGGATGGCGGGGTTGAGCTGGACCCGGCTAAACGCCAGCACCGAGCGCTGGCCGAAGCTGTCGGTGATCTCCAGCGCCGCCAGTTCCACCCCCTGCTCGCCCTCGCGCAAGCCGACGCGGATGGACTGCAGCGCGCTGTCCTTGCTGCGCGGGGTGGCCTGCACCCACTGCAGGCCGTCACGCGCCGGCGCGTTGGCCAGCATGAACTCGGCCTGCAGCGCCTGCAGCGAAGGGGCTGCCGCGATCAGCGCCGCCGGCGTGCTGCCCAGGGCCTGCGCCTGAGCGCGCGCGGTGACCTGGTTCAGATCGACGTCATAAAGCCACAGGGTCTGCCCATCGGCCACGATGAACTGCTCGAAGGGCTTGCGGTAGTGAAAGCGAAAGCGGTTGGGCCGCACGAACTCGAAGGTGCCGCTGGAAGTGCGCACCCGTGCGGCCTGCCCCTCGCGCGCGGGCGCAGTCACCGTCTGGGTGAACTCGGCGCGTCCGCTGGCGGTGGCACGGATGAATTTTTCCAGGCTTTCCAGGCCATCGGCCGCCGCCGCGCCTGCACAAGCAGCTATCAAAAGAGTAGCAATCAGTTTTTTCACGAACACTCACTCCGAACGCGGCGGCACCAGGATCTCGCGCTGGCCGTTGCTGCCCATCGGGCTGACCAGGCCGGCCTTTTCCATGTCCTCGACCAGCCGCGCGGCGCGGTTGTAGCCGATCTTCAGGTGCCGCTGCACCAGCGAGATGCTGGGCTTGCGGTGCTTGAGCACGATTTCCACCGCCTGGTCGTACATCGGGTCTTTCTCGCCGCTGCCACCGGCCTCCCCCCCCGCGCCCGCGCCGTCGCCCTCGACGGTGCCGCCTTCGAGCACGCCTTCGATGTAATCCGGCTCGCCCTGGCTCTTGAGGTATTCGACGACGCGGTGCACCTCCTCGTCGCTGACGAAGGCGCCGTGCACGCGCACCGGCAGCCCGGTGCCCGGCGCGAGATAGAGCATGTCGCCCATGCCCAGCAGCGCTTCGGCGCCCATCTGGTCCAGTATGGTGCGGCTGTCGATCTTGCTGGAGACCTGAAAGGCGATGCGCGTAGGGATGTTGGCCTTGATCAGCCCGGTGATCACATCCACACTGGGCCGCTGGGTGGCCAGGATGAGGTGGATGCCGGCAGCACGGGCTTTCTGCGCCAGGCGGGCGATCAGCTCCTCGATCTTCTTGCCCACGACCATCATCAGATCGGCCAGTTCGTCGATGATGACGACGATGTAGGGCAGCCGCTGCAGCGGCTCGGGGCTTTCGGGCGTGAGGCTGAAGGGGTTGTAGATGAATTCGCCGCGCGCGCTGGCCTCGTCGATCTTGTGGTTGAAGCCGGCCAGGTTGCGCACGCCCAGCTTGCTCATCAGACGGTAGCGGCGCTCCATTTCGGCCACGCACCAGTTCAGCCCGTGGGCGGCCTGCTTCATGTCGGTGACCACCGGGGCCAGCAGGTGCGGAATGCCCTCATAGACCGACATTTCCAGCATCTTGGGGTCGATCATCAGCAGGCGCACGTCGCGCGGCTCGGCCTTGTAGAGCAGGGACAGGATCATCGCGTTGATGCCGACCGACTTGCCCGAGCCGGTGGTGCCGGCTACCAGCACGTGCGGCATCCTGGCCAGATCGGCCACCACCGGGTTGCCCACGATGTCCTTGCCCAGCCCCAGCGTGAGCAGCGATTTGGACTCGTGATACACCTGCGAGCCCAGGATCTCCGACAGGCGGATGGACTGGCGCTTGGCATTGGGCAGCTCCAGCGCCATGTAGTTCTTGCCCGGGATGGTCTCGACCACGCGGATGGACACCAGGCTCAGGGACCGCGCCAGGTCCTTGGCCAGGTTGACGATCTGCGAGCCCTTCACGCCGGTGGCCGGCTCGATCTCGTAGCGGGTGATCACCGGCCCCGGCTGGGCCAGCACCACGCGCACCTCCACGCCGAAGTCCTTGAGCTTTTTCTCGATGAGCCGGCTGGTCATCTCCAGCGTCTCGGGCGCCACCGTCTCCTGCCGGCCGCCGGCAGCGTCCAGCAGATCGACCTGCGGCAGGCGCGAATCGGGCAGCTCGGCAAACAGCGGCTTTTGCCGCTCCCTGGCCACGCGCGCGCTCTGCGGCACCTCCACCCGCACCGGCTCGATCAGCACCGGCTCCGGATGGTGCTCGATGATCTCCTCGCGCTCCTCCAGCACGACCTCCTCGCGCTCGCGCGCGGCCTGCTGGCCCAGCGCCAGATCCTGGGCACGCTCGCGGCGCACCCGCCAGGCGTCGATCAGCGCCTGCACGCCCGCGCCGATGCGCTCGGCCAGTCGCCCCCAGGAAAAGCGGAACACCAGCGCCACGGCCAGCACCCAGACCATGATGGCCAGCAGCGCCGAGCCGGTGGCACCCAGCCAGCGCAGCGCCAGCGGCCCCACCCAGTAGCCCAGCACGCCGCCCGCGTGCCCGGGCAGGCGGGTCTCCAGGCTGTACAGGCGCGACCATTCGATCACGGCGCTGGCCAGCAGCAGCAGCACCAGACCCAGCCAGAAGCCGGCGCGGCTGTCGGCCAGCCGCCCCAGCCAGGAGGCCGGCTCCTGGGCCTGCGCATCGGGCAACTCAGGGCCGCGCAGGCCGCGCGCCAGCGCCGCCAGCCAGGCGCGCGCCGCAGCCAGCACCACCCACCAGACCGAAAAGCCCAGCAGGTAGTAGCTGGCGTCGGCGATGCGCGCACCCAGCTCGCCACCGCGGTTGCGCACCGCGCCACCGTCGCCCGAGGTGGACCAGGCCGCGTCGCGCAGGTCGTGGCTGAGCAGCGCCAGCACCCAATAGACCAGCAGCACCAGCGCCACGAACAGAAGCAGTTCGCCGCCACGGCGGCGGCTGCGCGCGCCGGCTGCGGCCGGCGCCTCGGAAGCAGTCAGGGTATGCAGACGAAAGGTCATGAAAACGCAAACGATCGGATGCCGGCTGCGCGCAACTGCGGGCTGTGGCCAGCGACGGCGCGCTTCAGCGCGGCTTGGCGCGGCGCTCCTTGACCAGCATGCCGCCGCCAGGCAGGGGGGTGACGAAGCCCTGTTCCTCGAAGTCCTTCATCACGCGGCTGACCATTTCACGCGAGGCGCCCACCATCTTGGCAATGTCCTGCCGCGAGAGCTTCTCGCGGATGACCATGTCGCCCGCCGGCGCGGCCTTGGCCGTATCCAGCAGCACATTGGCCACCCGGCCATAGACGCTCATCAGCGCCAGCGAGCCGATCTTGCGGTCGGCGTGGCGCAGCCGCTGCACCAGACCGCGCATGATGGCGTAGGCCATCGGAGCGCTTTCGGCCAGGCTGCGCAGGAACTCGGCGCGCCCCAGCTCCAGCACGTCGGTCTGCACTTCGGCCTCCACCGAGGCCGAATGCACGTCGTTGTCGATCAGGCTCATCTCGCCGAAATAGTCGCCGGGCTGCAGCGTGGCCAGAATCACCTCGCGCCCGGTGGAGCCGTCGGTCATCACCACCCGCGCGCGGCCGGACAGGATGATGGACAGCGCATCGGATTTATGCCCCTGCGTGACCACGCGCTCGCCGCGCTTGATGCGGCGCTTGACGACCGAGGCCGCCAGAAAGCGCAGCTGGTCGTCCGACAGCATCGAAAACAGGTGGACCCGGCGCAGCAAATCCTGATTGGTCAGCATTGACATGACTCGTCCATTCTCCCTACGGGCCATCCCTCCCTACAATCGGGGGTATTCCAGGCCGCTGCGGCGCACCCCGCGCGGCCGGCGACGGCCGCCACGGGCGGCTGCAACGATTATTGACCAAAAAGCCCACTGTCCCGGCCTATCAAGGTAACCCCATGTCGCAGAACAAACACGCCCAAGTCCTGATCCTGGGCTCCGGCCCTGCCGGCTACACCGCCGCCATCTACGCCGCCCGCGCCAACCTCAACCCGGTGCTCATCACCGGCATGGCCCAGGGTGGCCAGCTGATGACCACCACCGAGGTGGACAACTGGCCGGCCGACGTCAACGGCGTCATGGGCCCGGACCTGATGCAGCGCTTCCAGCAGCACGCCGAGCGCTTCAAGACCGAGATCGTGTTCGACCACATCCACAAGGTCGATTTCAGCCGGCGCCCGTTCACGCTGTTTGGCGACAGCGCCACCTACACCTGTGACGCGCTCATCATCGCCACCGGTGCCTCGGCCAAATACCTGGGCCTGCCCTCGGAGCAGGCCTACATGGGCCGCGGCGTCTCCGGCTGCGCCACCTGCGACGGGTTTTTCTACCGTGGCGAGGTCTGCTGCGTCGTCGGCGGTGGCAACACCGCGGTGGAAGAAGCGCTGTACCTGTCCAACATCGCCAGCAAGGTCTATCTGATCCACCGGCGCGACAAGTTCAAGGCCGAACCCATCATGGTGGACAAGCTGATGGAAAAGGTGCAGGCCGGCAAGATCGAGCTCAAGACCCATCGCGTGCTCGACGAAGTGCTGGGCGACGCCAGCGGGGTCACCGGCGTGCGCATCAAGAGCACGCTGGACGGCAGCACCGAGGAGCTGGCCCTCAAAGGCTGCTTCATCGCCATCGGCCACGCGCCCAATACCGAAATCTTCCAGGGCCAGCTCGAAATGGAAAACGGCTACATCGTCACCCGGGCCGGCCGCCAGGGCTTTGCCACCCAGACCTCGGTGCCGGGCATCTTCGCCGCCGGCGACGTGCAGGACCACGTCTATCGCCAGGCCATCACCAGCGCCGGGACCGGCTGCATGGCCGCGCTGGACGCCCAGCGCTTCCTGGAACAGCAGGGCTGACCGCCGCCGGGCCGGCGCCGGGATCCGGGCTGCCCCGCTCCGGCTACCTTGGGCTATAGGCTATAATTTGCGGCTTTGCCGGCCTTTGCCGGCTTTGCATGGGTTACCGCCACCCTACTGGCGAGGTGAGGCCCCCACTGCCCAGGTGGCGGCCGTTTTGCAAGAAAGCGAAGTGTCCTCATGGCACGCGTATGTGAAGTCACGGGCAAGAAGCCCATGGTCGGAAACAACGTTTCCCACGCCAACAACAAAACCAAGCGCCGGTTCCTGCCCAACCTGCAGTACCGCCGCTTCTGGGTCGAGTCCGAAAACCGCTGGGTGCGCCTGCGCGTCTCCAGCGCCGCCCTGCGCCTGATCGACAAGAATGGCATCGACGCCGTGCTCGCCGACATGCGCGCACGTGGCCAGGCCTGAACCCCACTGAAGGAGAACCACCATGGCCACCAAAGGCGGACGCGAAAAAATCAAGCTGGAATCCACGGCCGGCACCGGTCACTTCTACACGACCACCAAGAACAAGAAGACCATGCCCGAGAAGATGTCGATCATCAAGTTCGACCCCAAGGCTCGCAAGCATGTGGAATACAAGGAAACCAAGCTGAAGTGACGCCAGCCGCGCCACGCAGCTGATTTCCCCCAAGGCCCGCCACAAGCGGGCCTTGCCGTTTCAGGGCAGATCGCAGCCAATGCCGCCATGGGCTACGCCGTCAAGGAAATCTTCTACACCCTGCAGGGCGAGGGCGCGCAAAGCGGCCGCGCCGCGGTGTTCTGCCGCTTTGCCGGCTGCAACCTGTGGAGCGGACGCGAGCAGGACCGCGCCAGCGCGGCATGCAGCTTCTGCGACACCGACTTCGTCGGCACCGACGGCAGCGGCGGCGGCCGCTTCCCATCGGCCGAGGCGCTGGCCGAGGCGATCGAACGGGCCTGGGATGGCGGCCCCCACAACCGCTACGTCGTGCTGACCGGTGGCGAGCCGCTGCTGCAGGTCGATGCCGCGCTCACCGATGCCTTGCACGCGCGCGGCTTCACGATCGCGGTGGAAACCAACGGCACGCTGCCGGCGCCGCCCGGCTTAGATTGGATCTGCGTCAGCCCCAAGGGCACGGCCGAGCTGGCGCTGACCAGCGGCGACGAACTCAAGCTCGTCTATCCGCAGGCCGGCGTCGATCCGGCACGATTTGCCACCCTGGACTTTCGCCACTTCTTCCTGCAGCCCATGGACGGCCCCGCCCGCGCGCAGCACACGGCGCAGGCGGTGTCCTACTGTCTGGCCCACCCGCTCTGGCGGCTGAGCCTGCAAACCCACAAATGGATCGGCATCCCATGACGATGGAAATCAGCCAGCGCTTTTTCTTCGACGCCGCCCACACCCTGCGCCGCGAGATCGAGGCCGAAGGCAGCCGGCGCGTGCACGGCCACACCTACCACGCCGAGGTCACGCTGCGCGGCACCCCGGATCCGCAGACCGGCATGGTCTGGGACCTGGGCCACCTGCGGCGCGAGATCGCCGCCTTGCGCGAGCGGCTGGACCACCACTTCCTCGACGAAGTGCCGGGCCTGGGCGCGCCCACGCTGGAAAACCTCTGCCGCTACATCTGGGACGCGCTGCAGCCCCGCGTGCCGGGCCTGTGCGCGGTGACGGTGGAGCGCCACGGCATCGGCGACCGCTGCGTTTATCGGCCCTGAAAGTCCCGTCGTGGCAGCGCCTGCGCGCTGCGCGCCGCTTAACCGGTGTTGCGCAGGCCCGCGGCGATGCCGTTGATCGAGATGTGGATGCCGCGGCGCACGCGCTCGTCGGCCTGGCCGGCGCGGTAGCGCCGCATCAGCTCCACCTGCAGGTGGTGCAGCGGATCGATATAGGGGAAGCGGTGCCGGATCGAGCGCTGCAGCGCCGGATTGCCGGCCAGGCGCTGCTTCTCGCCGGTCAGCAGCGTCAGCGCCTGCACGGTGCGCTGCCACTCGGCCTCGATCTGGGCATAGACCTTGCGGCGCAGCCTGCCGTCGGCCACCAGCTCGGCGTAGCGTGAGCCCAGCGCCAGATCGCTCTTGGCCAGCACCATGTCCATGTTCGACAGCAGGGTCTTGAAGAAAGGCCACTGGCGGGCCATCTTCTGCAGCAGGGCCAGCCGCTCCCGGTAGGCCTTGGATCCCCCGGCGTTCAGGTACTGCTCCACCGCCGAGCCGAAGCCGTACCAGCCCGGCAGCGTGACGCGGCACTGTCCCCAGGAAAAGCCCCAGGGAATGGCGCGCAGGTCCTCGATGCGCTGCGTGGCCTTGCGCGAAGCCGGGCGGGAGCCGATGTTGAGCTCGGCGATCTCGCGAATCGGCGTGGCGCTGAAGAAGTATTCGGCAAAGCCTTCGGTCTCATAAACCAGCTTGCGGTAGGCGGCCATGCTGGCGCGCGAGAGCTCCTCGGCCGCCTGCAAATAGGCGCGCGCCGCCGGCTTGGTGGGCTGCAGCAGCGTGGCCTCCAGCGTGGCGGCCACCAGGGTTTCCAGGTTGCGCCGGCCGATTTCCGGGTTGGCGTACTTGGAGGCGATGACCTCACCCTGCTCGGTCAGGCGGATCTGGCCGCGCACCGTGCCCGGCGGCTGCGCCAGGATGGCCTGGTAGCTGGGCCCGCCGCCACGGCCCACCGTGCCGCCGCGGCCATGGAAGAGGCGCAACCGGATCGGCTGCAGGGTGTCGAACAGCTCCACCAGCGCGATCTCGGCCTGGTACAGCTCCCAGTTGCTGGTGAAGATGCCGCCGTCCTTGTTGCTGTCGGAGTAGCCGAGCATGATGTCCTGCTCGAAGTACTGCTCGCGCGCGCCGCGCTGCACCATCGCGCGGATGCCCGGCAGTGCGTAGTACTCGCGCATGATGGGGGCGGCGTGGCGCAGGTCCTCGATGGTTTCGAACAGCGGCACCACGATGAGGTCGGCGGTACAGGCCTCGTCATCGAGCGTGCCGTGCATCAGCCCCACCTCTTTCTGCAGCAGCAGCACCTCCAGCAAGTCGCTGACGGTCTCGGTATGGCTGATGATGTAGTGGCGGATGGCCTCGGCCCCGTAGCGCTGGCGCATCTGGCGCGCCGTCTCGAACACGGCCAGCTCGCGCCGTGTCCATTCGCTGTAGCTGGCCCCCACCACGCGCAGCGGCCGCGCGTCGTTGAGCAGGCGCAGCAGCAGGCTGCGCTTGGCGGCCTCGTCCAAGGCGGCGTAGTGCGACTCGATGCGCGCCACCGCCAGCAGCTCGGCCACCACTTCCTCATGCTTGTCCGAGCTCTGGCGCAGATCCAGCGTCGCCAGATGAAAGCCGAACACCTCCACCGCGCGCAGCAGCGGCCGCAGCCGTGGCTCGGCCAGCGCCGCGCCGTGGCGCTCGTTCAGCGAAGCCTCGATCGTGCGCAGATCGGCCAGAAACTCCGCCGCGCTGCCATAGGGGTTTTGCGGCGCCACCGCATGACGGGCCGCCTCGGTGCCGGTGAGCTCGCGCAGCGTGGCCGCCAGCCGGGCGTAGATGCCGATGAGCGCGCGCCGGTAAGGTTCGTCCTTGCGGTGCTCGCTGGTGTCGGGCGAGGCGTCGGCCAGCGCGCGCAGCGCCGGGCTGCAGCCGACCAGCAGGTCCGACACCGACAGCTCCGCGCCCAGCAGATGCACCTCGGTCAGGTAGTGGCGCAGCGCCACCTCGGCCTGGCGCGCCAGCGCCAGGCGCATGGTGTCGGCGGTGACGTTCGGATTGCCGTCGCGGTCGCCGCCGATCCAGTGGCCCATGCGCAGAAAGCTGGGCAGCTGCGGCTGGCCGAGCTCGCGCTCCAGCTCGGCATAGATGGCCGGGATCTCGCGCAGAAAGGTCAGCTCGTAGTAGCTCAGCGCGTTCTCGATCTCGTCGGCCACGGTCAGCCGGCTGCTGCGCACCAGCCGGGTCTGCCACAGCTGCAGCACGCGCGCGCGCAGCTGCGCCTCGTTGGCGGCCAGCTCGCGCGGCGTCAGCATGTCCTTGCGCGGATCGACGCCCACCGCGCGGGCCCGGATGGCGTCGCGCTCGGCCAGCAGTCGCGCGATCGCCCGCTCCGCATCCAGGATGCTCTTGCGCTGCACCTCGGTGGGGTGGGCCGTGAGCACCGGCGACAGAAAGCTGTGCGCCAGCGTCTGCGCCACCGCGCGTGGCGTGATGCCAGCCCAGCGCAGCCGCGACAGGGCCACCTCGATGCTGCCTTCCTGCGCATGGCCGGCGCGCTCGTGCACGGCGCGGCGGCGGATGTGGTGGCGGTCCTCGGCCAGGTTGGCCAGATGGCTGAAGTAGGTGAAGGCGCGGATCACGCTGACCGTCTGGTCGTCGCTCAGGCCCTTGAGCAGCTTTTTCAGCGCCCGGTCGGCCTCGGCGTCGTCGTGCCGGCGAAACGCCACCGACAGCTTGCGGATCTGCTCGATCAGCTCATAGGCCTGCTGGCCTTCCTGCTCGCGGATCACGTCGCCCAGGATGCGCCCGAGCAGGCGGATGTCCTCCACCAGCGGGCGTTCGTTGTCACGAGACTTACGGGCGCCGGCAGCGCCGGCGGGCAGGGCGTCGGAGGTCATTCGCAGGGGTCGAAGAAAACAAGACGGGACACAGAGACAGGACCAGGACACGCGCACGGCCACGGTGGCACGGGCACACACGGGCAGGGCGCAGCGCGCGCCCCATGCTAGCATCTTCAGTTCCCTGAACGATTACGAGCGGGTTCCGTACCCGCCAGCTCCCCTTCCATGCAACTGACCATCGCCACCCGCGAGAGCCGCCTCGCCCTCTGGCAGGCCGAGCACGTGCGCAAGCTGCTGACGCAGCACGGACACAGCGTCACGCTGCTGGGCATGACCACGCGCGGCGACCAGATCCTGGACCGCAGCCTCAGCAAGGTCGGCGGCAAGGGCCTGTTCGTCAAGGAACTGGAAGTGGCGCTGGAAGAAGGCCGCGCCGACCTGGCGGTGCACTCGCTCAAGGACGTGCCGATGGAGCTGCCCGCGGGCTTTGCGCTGGCCTGCGTGATGCAGCGCGAAGACCCGCGCGACGCCTTCGTCTCCAGCCGCTACGCCAGCCTGGCCGAACTGCCGCCGGGCGCGGTGGTGGGCACCTCCAGCCTGCGGCGCGTGGTGCTGCTGCAGGCGTTGCGGCCGGATCTGCGCATCGAGCCGCTGCGCGGCAACCTGGACACGCGGCTGCGCAAGCTCGACGAAGGCCAGTACGACGCCATCGTGCTGGCCGCCGCGGGTCTGAAGCGCCTGGGGCTGCAGACGCGCATCCGCGCCGTCTTCGAGCCGCAGCAAATGCTGCCGGCCGCCGGCCAGGGCGCGCTGGGCATCGAAATCCGCAGCGCCCGCGCCGACGTGCAGGCCGCGCTGGCGCCGCTGGTGCACCACGACACCTGGCTGTGCGTGGCCGCCGAGCGCGCCGTCAGCCGCACGATGGGCGGCAGCTGCTCGATGCCGCTGGCCGCCCACGCCACGCTGCACGACGGCCGGCTCACGCTGCACGCGGCCTGGGGCGACCCGCAGGGCCGGCTGCCACTGCTGCGCGCCGAAGGCGCCGCCGCCGTGGCCGGGCTGGACGCCGCCGAGGCGCTGGGCGTCGAAGTGGCCCGGCGCCTGCGTGCCGAGGTGCTGCGCGCCGGCGGCACGCTGGACGAGGCGGCCGCCTGAGCTGCGCCCATGCGCGTCCTCGTCACGCGGCCGGCCCATGAAGCGCAGCCCTGGGTGCAGGCGCTGGAGGCCGCCGGCCATGAAGCCCTGGCGCTGCCGCTGATCGCCATCGGCCCCGCTCCCGATGCGGCCGCGGTGGCGGCGGCCTGGCGGGCCCTGCCGCGCTACCGCGGCGTCATGTTCGTCAGCGCCCAGGCGGTGCGGGGCTTCTTCGCGCACCGGCCGGCGCAGGCGCCGCAGCCGCCCTGGCCCTGCGAGGCCTGGGCCACCGGCCCGGGCACGGCGCGCGCGCTGCAGGCGGCCGGCGTGGCAGCCGCGCAGATCGTCAGCCCCGCGGCCGACGCCGCCCGCTTCGATTCGGAAAGCCTGTGGCCGCTGGTGGCCCCCACCCTGCAGGCCGGCCAGCGGGTGCTGATCGTGCGCGGCGCCGACGGCACCGCCGCCACGGCCCCCAGCGGCGCCGGCCGCGACTGGCTGGCCCGGCAGCTGCAGGCTGCCGGCCTGACGGTGGACTTCGTCGCCAGCTACCAGCGCCTGCCGCCCGCGCTCGATGCCGCCGCGCTGCAGCTGGCCCGCGCGGCCGCGAGCGACGGCTCGGTCTGGCTGTTCAGCAGCAGCGAGGCCGTGCGCCATCTGTGCGCCGCGCTGCCGCAGCAGAGCTGGCAAAACGCCCGGGGCCTGGCCACCCACCCGCGCATCGCCGCAGCGGCCCGTGAGGCCGGCTTTGGCCAGGTCCAGACCACGCAGCCCACGCTGGAAGCGGTGGTGGCCTCGCTAGAATCCTTGGGATGAGCACCCCGTCTCCCGAGCCTGCGGCAGCCCCTGCCGAAGCGGCCGCTGCCGCAGCGGCGGGCAGTGACGCGGTGGCCGCAGCGGCCGGCGCGCCGCCTGCGGCAGCAAGCCCCCCACGCCCCCCGCTGCTGGCCGTCGGCCTGGCCGTGCTGGCCCTGGCGCTGGCCGTGGCGCTGTGGATCCGCCTGTCCGGCCTGCAGGAACAGCTGGGGCGCCAGGGAGCCGATACGGCCGCCACCGCCGCCGAAGCCCGTACCCTGGTGCGCCATGCCCAGGAGCAGGAACGCGAGCTGGCCGCGCGCGTGGCCGTGCTGGAAGCGCGGCTGGCCGAACTGGCCGTGCAGCGCGCGCAGCTGGACGAGCTGATGCAGAGCCTGTCGCGCTCGCGCGACGAGAACCTCGTGGTGGACATTGAATCGGCCATTGCGCTGGCGCAGCAGCAGGCGCAGCTGACGGGCAGCATCGAGCCGCTGCTGATGGCGCTGCGCACGGCCGAAGCCCGCCTGCAGCGCACCCCGCAGGCCCGGCTGGCACCGGTGCAGCGCGCGCTGGCGCGCGACCTGGCCCGCATCAAGTCCACCCCCGTGCCGGACCTGCCCACCCTGCTGGCCCGCATGGACGAACTCATCCGCCTGGTCGATGAGCTGCCGCTGGCCAATGCCGTAACGCCAGCGGCGCGGACAGCCGCCGCCGCTGCCCCCGACGCGGCAGCGCAGGCGCCGCAGGCCCCGCTGTGGCAGCGGCTGCTGCAGGAGGTGGCCGCCGAGCTGCGGCAGCTGGTGCGGGTCAGCCGCATCGACCAGCCCGAAGCGGTGCTGCTCAGCCCCGAGCAATCCTTTTTCCTGCGCGAGAATCTCAAGCTGCTGCTGCTCAACGCCCGGCTGGGCCTGCTGGCACGCCAGCACGAAGCCGCGCGCGCCGACCTGCGCAAGGCCGAACAGGCGCTGCGCAAATACTTCGACCCGGCCGCCGCCCGCCACCGCAGCGCGCTGCAGCTGCTGCAGCAGTCGCTGGAGCAAAGCCGCACGCTGGAGCTGCCGCGCGCGGAAGAAACCCTGGCGGCGCTGGCCAGCGCCGCGGCCGCCCGCTGACACCGGCCATGCGGCACGTGCTCTGGTTCCTCGTGCTGTTCGCGGTGGCCGCGGCCGTGGCCATCTTCGCCGGCAACAACCAGGGCACGGTCACGCTGTTCTGGCCGCCGTACCGCATCGACCTCTCGCTCAACCTGGTGCTGTTGCTGCTGCTGGCGGCCTTCGCGCTGCTCTACGCAGCCCTGCGCGGGATGGCGGTCCTGCTCGATCTGCCCGAGCAGGCGCGCCGCTGGCGCCTGCGCCACCGCGAACGCCAGCTGCAGCAGGGGCTGCTGGATACGCTGTCGCATCTGGGCGCGGGCCGCTTCCTGCGCGCGCGCAAGGCCGCCGAGCAGGTTGCCGCGCAAAGCGCCGCGCTGCAGCGCACCGAGCCGGCTGCGGCACGCAGCGGCCGGCTGACGGCGCTGGCCCATCTGCTGGCCGCCGAGGCCGCGCACGCCTTGCAGGACCGCGCCGCCCGCGACGAGCACGCGCGCGCCGCCGAGGCGGCGCTGCAGCCAGCCCGCCGCGACGAACAGGAAGTCCGCGAAGGCCTGCTGCTGCGCATGACGCGCTGGGCCTTCGACGACCGCGACCTGCCGGCCGCGCAGCAGCGGCTGCAGGAGCTGCCGCAGGGCCTGGCCCGGCGCACGCTGGCGCTGCGGCTGCGGCTGAAGGTGGCGCGGCAGGCCGGCCAGCACCTGCAGGCGCTGGAGACCGCGCGGCTGCTGGCCAAGCACCGCGCCTTCTCGCCCACGGCCGCCTCGACGCTGCTGCGCGGTCTGGCCCAGGAACTGGTGCGCCACACCCACGACGCGGCCCAGCTGCGCCGCGCCTGGAACCAGCTCGATGCGGCCGAGCGGCAGATGCCCGAAGTGGTGCTGCTGGCCGGCGAGCGTCTGCTGGGCCTCGATGGCGATTTCGCCACGGTGCAACAGTGGCTGCTGCCGCTGTGGGACCCCTTCACCGGCAAGGGCGAGGCCCTCGCACCGGAGCTGCGCACCCGGCTGGTGCTGCTGCTGGAGCAGGGCTTCCGCCAGAGCCCGGGCCAGCCCGACGGGCCCTGGCTGGCGCGCATCGAGGCGGCCCAGCTGGCCAATCCGCGCGATCCGCTGCTGCAGTACCTGGCCGGCGTGGCCTGCATGCACCTGCAGCTCTGGGGCAAGGCGCAGCAACTGCTGCGCCAGGCGGTCGGCCAGCTCGATGCGGCCGCGCTGCGCCGCCGCGCCTGGCGCGCGCTGGCCCAGCTGGCCGAACAGCGCGGCGAAGCCGACGAAGCCCTGCGCTGCTGGCGCGCCGCCGCGCAGGACTGACCGCCCTGCGTCACGGCCGGCCACCCCGGGGTCGGCCGCAGGTGACGCGTCGCGGCTTCCCGGCTATCATGGTCCGCACCATGGCGACGCTGACCGAACACCTGATCCGGCTGACCGACCACCGCGACCGCGAGCTGCTGGAGCTGACGCTGGCCAAGGCGCTGGTCGATCTGGTGCCGATCCAGCGCGTCGTCATCGCGCGGGTGGCCGCCGAGGACCACGAAAAGCGCTGGCTGGATCTGGTGGCGCTGGATGCGCGCGGCGGCGGCAAGGTCACCGATGCGCTGCGCGTCGATTTCCAGTCCCTGCCCCGGCTCGAAGACGCCTATGACCGGCTGCGCTGCCTGCGCGGCCGCCAGGAAATCGAAGTGGCCTGGGCCGGCGAGGACGGCCCGCGCATCTACTATTTCCCGCTGTTCGCCGATGCGCGCGCCGACGACGAAGAAGGCGTGATCGAGATCCACACCGCCGGCGTGCTGGCTCCCGAAGACCGGCAAACCATCGCGCAGCTGCACCACATCTACCGCAACATGTACGCGCTGCTGGCCTACAGCGACCGCGATGCGCTCACCGGCCTGCTCAACCGCAAGTCGCTGGACGACACCTTCTACCGCGCGGTGCTGGAGGAAATGGACGGCATCATGGAGTCGCCCGCCAGCGAGCCGGCCGCCGCCGGCAGGGAGCGGCGCCACCGGGTGCCTCCGAATTACTGGCTAGGCACCATCGTCATCGACCGCTTCCCGCTGCTGAGCGACAAGCACGGCCACCTGATCATGGAGGAAGTCACGCTGCTGCTGGCGCGCATCATGGCCAGCACCTTCCGCACCCATGACCGGCTCTACCGCTTCGGCGGCGACACCTTTGCCGTGCTGTTCCACTGCCCGGAGGAGGAACAGGCGCTGGCCGCCTTCGAGCGGCTGCGCGCCAACGTGGAGCGCTACAACTTCCCGCAGGTCGGGCGGGTCACGGTCAGCGCCGGCTTCACGCGGGTGCTGGCCGACGATTCGCCCAGCACCGCGCTGGAGCGCACCGCCCAGGCCGTGGACTACGCACAGAAAAACGGCGGCAACAAGGTCTGCAGCCACCTGGAGCTGGTGCGCCGCGGCCTGTTCGGCACCGTGGCGCGCACCGGCTCGGTGGACGTGTTCTGAACCCGGATTCGGCCGGTGCCGGCGGGCTCCTAGAATCCCGCCCCATGTCCCGCGCCACCGCCCCCACCCAAGCCCCGCTGGCCGAGCGCCTGCGCCCACGCCATCTGGGCGAGGTGATCGGCCAGCAGCACCTGCTGGGCGAGGGCATGCCGCTGCGCATCGCTTTCGAATCGGGCCAGCCGCACAGCTGCATCCTCTGGGGTCCGCCGGGCACCGGCAAGACCACGATCGCGCGGCTGATGGCCGACGCCTTCGGCGCGCAGTTCATCAGCATCAGCGCGGTGCTGGGCGGCGTCAAGGACATCCGCGAGGCGGTGGAGCGGGCGCAGATCGCGCAGGCGCAGGGCCGGCGCACCATCGTCTTCGTCGATGAGGTGCACCGCTTCAACAAAAGCCAGCAGGACGCCTTCCTGCCGCACGTGGAGTCGGGCCTGTTCACCTTCATCGGCGCGACCACCGAGAACCCGTCGTTCGAGGTCAACTCCGCGCTGCTGTCCCGCGCAGCCGTCTATGTGCTGCAGCCGCTGGCCGAAGCCGAGCTGCGGCAGATCGTGCAGCGCGCCCGCGCCATCGAGGCGGTGCCGCCGATCGCCGACGATGCGCTCGAACGCCTGATCGCCTACGCCGACGGCGACGCGCGCCGCCTGCTCAACACGCTGGAGACGCTGGCCGTGGCGGCGGCGCAGCAGCGGCAGGCCGAAATCACCGACGCCTGGCTGCTCAAGGTGCTGGGTGAGAAACTGCGCCGCTACGACAAGGGCGGCGAGCAGTTCTACGACACCATCAGCGCGCTGCACAAGTCGGTGCGCGGCAGCGATCCGGACGCCGCGCTGTACTGGTTCGTGCGCATGCTCGACGGCGGGGCCGATCCGCGCTACGTGGCGCGCCGCTTGATCCGCATGGCCAGCGAGGACATCGGCCTGGCCGATCCGCGCGCATTGAGATTGGCGCTGGACGCCGCCGAGGTCTATGAGCGGCTGGGTTCGCCGGAAGGCGAACTGGCGCTGGCCGAGTGCGTGGTGTATCTGGCCGTCGCGCCCAAGAGCAACGCGGTGTACCAGGCCTACAACGCGGCGCGCGCCTTCGTGAAGAAGGACGGCACGCGACCGGTGCCCATGCACCTGCGCAACGCCCCGACCCGGCTGATGAAGGAGCTGGACTACGGCAAGGGCTACCGCTATGCCCACGACGAGGAAGGCGGCTTTGCCGCCGGCGAGACCTACCTGCCCGCGGGCATGGCCGAGCCGGGTTTCTACCGACCGGTGGAGCGCGGCCTGGAAATCAAAATCGCCGAAAAGTTGCGTACACTGCGCGCGCTCAACGAAGAGGCCCGAAACCGATCCTGAACCGCATTCCACCGCTGGCGCAGGCATGAACCTTGCAGCGGGCGTCGCATGGACATCTTCCTTCAACAGATCATCAACGGCCTGGTGCTGGGCAGCATGTACGCGCTGGTGGCGCTGGGCTACACCATGGTCTACGGCATCATCGGCCTGATCAACTTCGCCCATGGCGAGGTGCTGATGGTCGGCGCGCTGGTGAGCTGGACGGTCATCGGCCTGATCCAGCCGCTGCTGCCGCCCTGGCTGGTGCTGCTCGTGGCGCTGCTGGTGGCCTGCGTGGCCGCCGCCGCGCTGAACTACAGCATCGAAAAGGTGGCCTACCGGCCGCTGCGCAACAGCCCGCGGCTGGCGCCGCTGATCACGGCCATCGGCATGTCCATCCTGCTGCAGACGCTGGCCATGATCATCTGGAAGCCCAACTACAAGTCCTATCCGACGCTGCTGCCCAGCACGCCGGTGCCCATCGCCGGCGCCAGCATCACGCCCACGCAGATCGCCATCCTGGTGGTCACGGCGCTGACGCTGGTCGTGCTCATGTGGCTGGTGCATGGCACCCGGCTGGGCCGCGCGATGCGCGCCACCGCCGAAAACCCGCGCGTGGCCGCCCTGATGGGCGTGCAGCCGGACCGCGTCATCTCGGCCACCTTCATCATCGGCGCGGTGCTGGCGGCCATTGCCGGCGTCATGTGGGCCAGCAACTACGGCACCGTGCAGCACAGCATGGGCTTTCTGCCCGGCCTCAAGGCCTTCACGGCCGCGGTGTTCGGTGGCATCGGCAACCTGGCCGGGGCCGTGGTCGGCGGGGTGCTGCTGGGGCTGATCGAGTCCATCGGCGCCGGCTACATCGGCCAGCTCACCGGCGGCGTGCTGGGCAGCCACTATGCGGACATCTTCGCCTTCATCGTGCTCATCGCCGTGCTGACGCTGCGGCCTTCCGGGCTGCTGGGCGAACGGGTGGCGGACAGGGCCTGAGACGACCATGGACCGCCGCCACCGCTTGATCGCCATCGTGCTGGCCGCCATCGGCCTGCTGGTGCTGCCGCTGGTGCTGCAGAGCTTCGGCAACGCCTGGGTGCGCATCGCCGACATGGCACTGCTCTTCGTGCTGCTGGCGCTGGGCCTGAACATCGTGGTGGGCTACGCCGGCCTGCTGGACCTGGGCTATGTCGCCTTCTTCGCCATCGGCGCGTACATGTTCGGGCTGATGGCCTCGCCCCACCTGAGCGACCATTTCCCGACGTTTGCCGCACTGTTTCCCAACGGGCTGCACACGCCGTTGTGGCTGGTGATTCCGCTGGCCGCGCTGCTGGCCGGCATCCTGGGCATCCTGCTGGGCGCGCCCACACTGCGGCTGCGCGGCGACTACCTGGCCATCGTGACGCTGGGCTTTGGCGAGATCATCCGCGTCTTCCTGAACAACCTGGACCACCCGGTCAACCTGACCAACGGCCCCAAAGGCATAGGCCAGATCGACTCGATCAAGTTCTTTGGCTTCGACCTCGGCAGAAAACTCAACCTCTTTGGCTTCGAGCTGGCGCCGGTGACGCTGTACTACTACCTGTTTCTCGCGTTGGTGGTGGCCAGCGTCGTCATCTGCCACCGGCTGGAGCACTCGCGCATCGGCCGCGCCTGGATGGCCATCCGCGAGGACGAAACCGCCGCCAAGGCCATGGGCATCGACACGCGCAACATGAAGCTGCTGGCCTTTGGTCTGGGTGCGACTTTCGGCGGCGTCTCCGGAGCCATGTTCGCGGCCTTCCAGGGCTTCATCTCGCCCGAGTCCTTCAGCCTGATGGAGTCGGTGATGATCGTCGCCATGGTGGTGCTGGGCGGACTGGGCCACCTGCCGGGCGTCATCCTGGGCGCGGTGCTGCTGGCGGCGCTGCCCGAGGTGCTGCGCTACGTGGCCGGCCCGCTGCAAAGCCTCACCGGCGGACGGCTGGACGCCTCCATCCTGCGCCAGCTGCTGATCGCGCTGGCCATGATCAGCATCATGCTGCTGCGCCCGCGTGGGCTGTGGCCAGCGCCGGAGCATGGCAGGCAGCGGCGCGCACGCGGAGGCAGCGCATGAGCGGGCACCGGCCCCTGCTGCACGTCAGCGGCGTATCCAAGCGCTTCGGTGGCCTGCAGGCGCTCAGCGACGTGCACCTGCGCATCGAGCGCGGCACGGTGTATGGCCTGATCGGGCCCAACGGCGCGGGCAAGACCACCTTCTTCAACGTCATCACCGGCCTGTACGCGCCCGACAGCGGCACCTTCGAACTCGATGGCCGCCCATACCGGCCCACGGCCGTGCATGAGGTCGCGCGCGCGGGCATCGCCCGCACCTTCCAGAACATCCGCCTGTTCGCCGACATGACCGCGCTGGAAAACGTCATGGTCGGGCGCCACATCCGCTCGCACGGCGGCGTCTGGGCAGCGGTGCTGCGCACGCGGCGCTGGCAGCAGGAAGAAGCCGACATCGAGCGCCGCGCCCGGCACTGGCTGGAGTACGTGGGCATCGCCCAGCTGGCCGGCTACCGCGCGCGCACCCTCAGCTATGGCGACCAGCGCCGGCTGGAAATCGCGCGGGCCCTGGCCACCGAGCCGCAGCTGCTGGCGCTGGACGAGCCGGCCGCCGGCATGAACGCCACCGAAAAAGTGGCGCTGCGCACGCTGATCGAGCGCATCCGCGCCGACGGCATCACCGTGCTGCTGATCGAGCACGACGTCAAGCTGGTCATGGGTCTGTGCGACCGCGTCACCGTGCTGGACCATGGCCGGCGCATCGCCGAAGGCACACCCGCCGAGGTGCAGCGCAACCCGCAAGTCATCGAAGCCTATCTGGGCCACGCCGGCGCCCGCCTGGCCGCCCAGGCCACCGCATCATGAGCAAGCCCGCCCCGACCGACGAACTGCTGCTGCGCGTGCAGGGCCTGCAGGTCCACTATGGCGGCATCCAGGCCGTCAAGGGCGTGGATCTGGAAGTGCGCGCCGGCGAACTGGTCTGCCTGATCGGCTCCAACGGCGCGGGCAAGACCAGCACAATGAAGGCCGTCACCGGCAGCCTGCCGCATGCCGGCACGGTGCACTACCGCGGCAAGAGCCTGCGCGGCCAGGGGCCGTGGGATCTGGTGCGCCAGGGCCTGGCCATGGTGCCCGAAGGCCGGGGCGTCTTCACCCGCATGAGCATCCACGAAAACCTGCTGATGGGCGCCTTCGTGCGCCGCGACGCAGCCGGCGTGGCCGACGACCTGGACCGCATCTACCAGCTCTTTCCCCGGCTGAAGGAGCGCCGCAGCCAGCTCGCGGGCACGCTGTCCGGCGGCGAACAGCAGATGCTGGCCATGGGCCGTGCGCTGATGAGCCGCCCGCGCCTGCTGCTGGACGAGCCGTCGATGGGCCTGAGCCCGATCATGGTGGACAAGATTTTCGAGGTCGTGCGCGACATCCGCCAGCAGGGCACCACCATCCTGCTGGTGGAGCAGAACGCCGCGCGCGCGCTGGCGCTGGCCGATCGCGGCTACGTGATGGAATCGGGCCTGATCACGCTCAGCGGCCCGGCGCAAGATCTGCTGCACGACCCGGCGGTGCGCGCCGCCTACCTGGGCGAATAAGGCCTTGCCTTCGGCAGAGCGCCTGCGCCGCGTACGGCTTTGTGCCCCGCAGGCGCTGCCGCCGGTTTACGATGCGCGCTCCCGCATGCTGACGATGGAGCACACGATGAAACGCATTGCCCTCTCTGTGGCCGCGCTGGCCCTGGCCGGCTCGGCACTGGCGCAGGAAGCCGTCTTCCAGACCAAGACCCTGACCCCCGAGGCCGCGCTCAAGGCCGCGCAGGCCGCGCTCGAATCCTGCCGCAAGCAGGGCTACCAGACCGCCGTGGCCGTGACCGACCGCACGGGGCTGGTGCAGGTGCTGCTGCGCGACCGCTTTGCCGGCGCCCACACGCCGGATATCGCGATCGGCAAGGCCTGGACCGCCGCCAGCTTCAAGCAGTCCACGCTGGAGTTCGGCCGCGAAACCCAGGCCGGCAAGCCGATGAGCGGCATCCGCCACCACCCGCGCGTCGTCGCCGCCGGCGGCGGCCTGCCGATCGAAGCGGGCGGCGCGCTGGTCGGAGCGATCGGCGTCTCGGGCGCGCCGGGCGGAGAAGCCGACGAATCCTGCGCCAAGGCCGGCATCCAGGCCATCGCCGACGCGCTGGAACTGTAAGCCCCGTGCGCATCGACAGCCTGGACCATCTGGTGCTGACGGTGGCCGACATCGAGGCCAGCTGCGCCTTCTACCGGCAGGTGCTGGGCATGGAAGTGATCACGTTCGGCCAGGGCCGCAAGGCCCTGGCCTTCGGTGTGCAGAAGATCAACCTGCACCAGGCCGGGCGTGAGTTCGAACCCAAGGCCCACCGCCCCACCCCGGGCTCGGCCGATCTGTGCCTGCTCACCTCGGTGCCGCTGACACAGGTGCAGAACCATCTGGCCGCCTGCGGCGTGGCCGTCATCGAGGGGCCGGTGCAGCGCACCGGCGCACAGGGGCCCATCCTCTCCGTCTATTTCCGCGACCCCGACCTCAACCTGATCGAGGTGGCCAACCGGCTGTGAGCCGCCTGCTCGGGCGCGATCAATCGACGCGCGCGCCGGAAGCCTTGACCACCCGCTCGTACTTGGCCAGCTCGGACTGGATCAGCGCCGCGAAGGCCTGCGGCGTCGTGGGCACCGGCTCGGCCATCAGCGCGGCAAAGCGCGTGCGCGTCTGTGGCGTCTGCAGCGCCTGCGTGAAGGCCTGGTTCAGCCGTTGCACCAGCTGCGGCGGCGTGGCGGCCGGCGCCACCAGCCCCCACCAGGTATCGACGGCGAAACCCGGCAGCACTTCGGCCAGCGCCGGCACCTCCGGCAGCGCCGGCGCGCGCTGCAGCGTGGTCACGGCCAGCGCCTTGAGCCTGCCGGAGCGGATGTTGGCCGCGGCGGTGGCCAGATTGTCGAAATTGAAGTCCACCTGCCCGCCCAGCAGCGCCAGCTGCGCCGGGTTGCCGCCGTTGTAGGGAATGTGCACCGCATAGATGCCGGCGCGGGCCTTGAACAGCTCGCCGGCCAGATGCCCCGCGCTGCCATTGCCTCCACTGCCATAGTTGAGCCTGCCCGGGTTGGCGCGGGCATAGGCCATGAAGTCCTGCAGCGTGTGGATGCCCAGACGCTGCGCCGTCTCGGCGTTCATCACCAGCACATTGGGCACGCGCACCATCTGCGTGATGGGCGCGAAATCGCGCACGGCGTCATAGGGCATGCGCGCATACAGCCAGGGATTGACGGCGTGCGTGGCGGTGGCGGCGATGCCGATGGTCAGGCCATCAGGGGCCGCCTTGGCCACCAGATCGGCACCGATGTTGCCGCCCGCGCCGGGCCGGTTGTCCACGATCACCGGCCCCAGCGTGTCTTTGACCTGCTCGGCCAGCGCCCGCGCGGTGATGTCGATCGGCCCGCCAGCGGCATACGGCACGATGAGGCGGATCGGGCGGGAGGCAATCTGCGCCCGCACTGGCACGGCAGCCAGCGTGGCCGCACCCAGCAACAGCGAAGAAAAAGCACGGCGTTTCATAACCGCCGATTGTGCCTTCGCTTACGCCTTTACAAGAATTTGCAATCCGGCCGTCGGCCGGCAGCCGGCGTGCGCGTTGCAGGAGCATGGAAACCGTTTCCATGACCACCGAAAAAGGAGTCTCACCATGAAGAAATCCGCTACTGTGCTGACTGCCCTGGCCCTGACACTCGGCCCGCTGCTGACCCAGGCCCAGGCCCAGCCCGCGACGCCGGCGCAGCCGGCTGCCCCCGGCAACCCCACGGCCATGCCACGGGTGGAGCAGCGCCAGGAACGACAGGAACAGCGCATCCAGCAAGGCGTGCAATCCGGGCAGCTGACCCAGCGCGAGGCCATGCGCCTGGAGCGTGAGCAGCACCGCATCGAACGCGCCGAGCAGAAAGCCCAGGCCGATGGCCAGGTCACGGCCCGCGAACGCGAGCGGCTGCACCGCATGCAGGACCATGCCAGCCGCGACATCGCCCGCGAAAAGCACGACCGCCAGCGCGACCGCGACCACGACGGCCGCATGGACCGCCACCACGGCGGCGGGCGGCGCTGAAAGCGCCTTCACCTGGCTGCGCCAGGTGAGCCTACGCCGCAAGCACGGCGCTACGCGCGGTTCATGCCTGACCGTTGTGGCTACGGCCGGCGCTACGCGCCGTGCTTGTCCGCTTCGCTGGTGAAGGCGTCGGCGTAGAACTCTTCTGGCGGCAGGCCGGCCTGCGCATAGTCGCGCCGGGCCGATTCCACCACCACCGGCGCGCCGCAGGCATAGACCTGGTAGCCCGACAAGTCCGCAATGTCCTGCAGCACGGCCCGGTGCACGAAGCCCGTGCGGCCATGCCAGTGGTCTTCGGGCAGCGCGTCCGAAACCACCGGCACGTACTGCAGATTGGGCATCTCGCGGGTCTTCTGCACCACCCAGTCGTGCATGTACAGATCCTGCGGGCGGCGCCCGCCCCAGTACAGCGTGGCCGGCCGCGTGATCCCCTTGTGCTGCATGTGCTCGATCAGCGCCTTGATTGGCGCGAAGCCCGTGCCCGAAGCCAGCAGCACCATGGGCTTGTCACTGTCTTCGCGCAGGTAAAAGCTGCCATAGGGGCCTTCGATGCGCAGGATTTCCTTTTCCTTCATCGCGCCAAAGACGTGGTCGGTGAACTTGCCCCCGGGCATGTGGCGGATGTGCAGCTCCATCGTCGCGCCCACCGGCGGCGTGGCATCGGGCCGGGCCGCGCGCGTGTGCGGGGCATTGGCCATCGAGTAGCTGCGGCGCGCGCCGTCGCGCAGCAGAAACTCCACGTACTGCCCGGCGTGAAACTGGAAGGTGTCATTGGCCGGCAGCTGCAGGATGAGCTGCATCACGTCCGGCGACAGGCGATGCATCTCGCTGACGCGCACCGGCATCTTCTTGATCGGGTAGGCCCCTTCCTGCGCCACCTGGCGCGACTCCAGCACCACATCCGACTGCGGCACGCCGCAGCAGGTCAGCACGTAGCCGGCGGCTTCCTCGGCCGCGCTCAGCGCCTTGTCCTGGTGAGGCCCATGCACCACCACGCCGGAAATCTTTTTGCACTTGCAGGAACCGCAGGCTCCGTCCTTGCAGCCATAGGGCAGGCCGATGCCGGCGCGGATGGCCGCGGCCAGCAGGGTTTCGCCGGCGCCGGCCGTGTAGCTGCGGCCGCTGGGTTGCACGGTGACCTGAAAGGTCTGCTCGCTGCTCGACATGGTTTCGCTATCCTTGTACGGTTGAAACGACGGGCGCCGCGCGTGCCACGCAGCCGGCGCCCGCCTGTGCAAAGGAAGGAATTGTGCCCGCAAACACAAGCCCCCTGGGCGCGCTGCCTGCGCGCTTTCGCCGCAGCCGCCTGCTCATCGTCGGCTGCGGTGACGTGGGCCTGCGCGTGGCCCGGCAGCTGCCGCCGCGGGTGCGCGTGCTGGCGCTGACGTCCAGCCCGGCGCGCGTGAGCGCCTTGCGCGCGCAGGGCCTCACCCCGCTGCTGGGCGATCTGGACCAACCGGCCACGCTGGCGCGTCTGGCCGGCCTGGCCGCGCGCGTGCTGCACCTGGCACCGCCCCCAGGCGAGGGCAGCGACGACCCCCGCACCCGCGCGCTGCTGCGCGCGCTGCGCCGGCGCACGCCGCCGCTGGCCCTGGTCTATGGATCCACCAGCGGGGTCTATGGCGACTGCGCGGGCCGCTGGGTGCACGAAACGACGCCGCTGCAGCCGCAAACCGCGCGGGCGCGGCGCCGCGCTGCCGCCGAAAGCGAGGTCCGCCTCCATGGCCGGCGCGCACGCAGCAGCATCTTGCGCATCCCCGGCATCTACGCGCCCGATCGCCCCGGCGGCACCCCGCGCGAGCGGCTGCTGCGCGGCACCCCCGTGCTCGCGCCCGAAGACGACGTGTACACCAACCACATCCATGCCGACGATCTGGCCCGCGCCTGCATCGCCGCGCTGTGGCGAGGCCGCGCGCAGCGCGTCTATCACGCAAGCGACGACACGCAGCTGAAGATGGGCGACTACTTCGACCTGGCCGCCCGCCTCTATGGCCTACCGGCGCCGCGCCGCATCAGCCGGGCCCAGGCCGAGCGCGAGCTGCCCGAAACGCTGCTGAGCTTCCTGCGCGAATCGCGCCGGCTGGACAACGGCCGCCTGAAAAAAGAACTCCGGCTAAAGCTGCGCTATCCCACGGTGCGCGAAGGCCTGGCCAGCTGAGCCCCTGTGCACGCCGCCGGGCCGTGCGGGTTCACGTCTGATGATTCCGCAAGGAGACAAAAGGCTGTGGCCCCCGGGGCCGAACTCGAACCCCGCACACCCTGGGTGTGCGTTCCCTATGCCGCCGCCGGGCGTGCCGGTTCGCGCAGGTAAATGACGTGGAAGAAAGAAGAGATGGTGCCCGGGGCCGGACTCGAACCGGCACGCCTTGCGGCGGGGGATTTTGAGTCCCCTGCGTCTACCCATTTCACCACCCGGGCCGCATGCGCGCAGACGCAGCGCATGATGCCGATGCCTTTGCGCGCGCAAGCGCGAAATTATGGCACAGTGGGGGTCATGAGCATGACGTATCCGACCATCGAAGACGCCATCGGCCGCACGCCGCTGGTGGCGCTGCAGCGCATCGGCGCCGCAGACAACGCGGCGCGCGGCAATGTGATCTTGGGCAAGCTGGAAGGCAACAATCCGGCCGGCTCGGTGAAGGACCGGCCGGCCCTGTCGATGATCAAGCGCGCCGAGGAACGAGGCGAGATCAAGCCCGGCGACACGCTGATCGAGGCCACCTCGGGCAACACCGGCATCGCGCTGGCGATGGCCGCGGCCATCAAGGGCTACCGCATGGTGCTGATCATGCCGGAGGATCTGTCGGTCGAGCGCGCCCAGACGATGAAGGCCTTTGGCGCCGAGCTGATCCTCACGCCCAAGAGCGGCGGCATGGAGTACGCCCGCGACCTGGCCACGCAGATGGAAAAGAACGGCCAGGGCAAGGTGCTGGACCAGTTCGCCAACCCCGACAACCCGCGCATCCACTACGAAACCACCGGCCCGGAGCTGTGGGAGCAGACCGGCGGACGCATCACCCACTTCGTCAGCGCCATGGGCACGACTGGCACCATCACCGGCGTGTCGCGCTTCCTCAAGGAAAAGAACCCGGCCATCCGCGTCATCGGCGCGCAGCCCAGCGAGGGCTCGCGCATTCCGGGCATCCGCAAATGGCCGCCCGAATACCTGCCGAAAATCTACGACCCCAGCCAGGTGGACGAGCTGGTCTATGTGAGCCAGCGGGACGCCGAGGAGATGTGCCGGCGTCTGGCGCGCGAGGAAGGCATCTTCGCCGGCATCTCGGCCGCCGGAGCGTGCTGGGTGGCGCAGCAGATCGCCGCCCAGGTGGAAAACGCCACCATCGTCTTCGTGGTCTGCGACCGCGGCGACCGCTATCTGTCCACCGGCGTCTTCCCGGCCTGAATGGAGCACGCCTATCGCTACTGCCCGGTCTGCGCCAGCGCGCTGGCGCGCATCACGCTGCGCGAGGACAGCGGCGAGCGCGAACGGCTGCGCTGTCCGGCCTGCGCCTGGACGCACTGGAACAACCCGGTGCCGGTGCTGGCCGCGGTCGTCGAATACCAGGGCCGCATCCTGCTGGCGCGCAATGCCGCGTGGAGCCAGAAAATGTACGCGCTGATCACCGGCTTTCTGGAAGCCGGCGAATCGCCCCAGGAAGGCATGGCCCGCGAAATCCGCGAGGAAACCAGCCTGCGCACGCAGTCGCTGGCGCTGATCGGCGTCTATGACTTCCAGCGCATGAACCAGCTCATCGTCGCCTACCACGCGGTGTGCGAAGGCGAAATCCGCCTCTCGCCCGAGCTGGCCGACTACCGGCTCTTTGCCCCTGAAGACGTGAAATGCTGGCCGGCAGGCACCGGCTACGCACTGGCCGATTGGCTGCGCGCGCGTGGATATACCCCGCGGTTTTTCGAGCACTGGAAATCCCCTGCCGACCCTGCGGCCCCAGCCAGCGCCTAAAATCCGGGCTTTGCGTTGACCTTGAAGCCCGTTGCCGAGCGATGAATCCCGACCGTGAAATCGACACCCGCGGCCTGAACTGCCCGCTGCCCATCCTCAAGGCCAAGAAAGCCCTGTCGGAGATGAGCAGCGGCCAGATTCTCAAAGTGATCGCCACGGACGCCGGCTCGGTACGCGACTTCGTGGCCTTTGCCAAGCAGACCGGCAACGAGCTGCTGGAGCAAAAGACCGAGGGCAAGGACTACATCCACATCCTGCGCCGGCGCTGAAGGGCTGCGCGCCGGCACAGTCCCCGCCCGGGCGCCGCGCCCCGGCGGCCCCGCTCAGATCGCCAGCGACTTCAGATAGTCGCGAAACTGCGCCCCCACCTCGGGGTGTGCCAGCGCCAACTCCACCGTCGCTTCCAGAAAGCCTTCCTTGCTACCGCAGTCGTAGCGCTTGCCGGCATAGGCGTAGGCATAGACCGCTTCGTGCGCGAGCAGCCCGGCGATGCCGTCGGTGAGCTGGATCTCGCCGCCGGCACCGCGCGGCTGCTGGCGGATCTGCTCGAACACCGCCGGCGTCAGGATGTAGCGCCCGGCCACCGCCAGGCGCGACGGGGCCGCTTCGGGCGCGGGCTTTTCGACGATGCGCCCGATCTGCAGCAGCCGCTCGCCAGCCGGCGTGCCGGCCACGATGCCGTAGCGGCGCACGTGCGCCGGCGGCACTTCCTGTACCGCCAGCACCGAACGGCCCAGCCGGCGGAACACCTCGGCCATCTGCGCCAGCACCGGCTGGCCGCCCGGCGGGCCCATCATCAGATCGTCGGCCAGCAGCACGGCAAAGGGAGCGCCTTCGGTCAGATGCTCGGCGCACAGCACCGCGTGGCCCAGCCCCAGCGCGCGCGGCTGGCGCACGTAGGAGCACAGCATGTCCTCGGGCTGCACCGAGCGCACGATGGACAGCAGCGCCTGCTTGCCGGCCTGCTCCAGCTCGTTTTCCAGCTCGTAGGCGGTGTCGAAATGGTCCTCGATGGCGCGCTTGTTGCGCCCGGTCACGAACACCATGTGGCGGATGCCGGCGGCATAGGCCTCCTCGACCGCGTACTGGATCAGCGGCTTGTCCACCACCGGCAGCATTTCCTTCGGGGCAGCCTTGGTGGCCGGCAGAAAGCGCGTGCCCAGCCCGGCGACGGGAAAGACCGCGGTCTTGATCATGTTCGGGTTGGGCATCGTCGTCTCCCTGCAAGGGGTTCAGTGCAGCCGCGCCAGCTGCTCCTGCACCTTGGCCAGCGTGGCGGTGAAATCGGCCAGGCGCTTTTTCTCCTGCTCGATCACCGCCGGTGGCGCCTTGGCCACGAAGGCTTCGTTGGCCAGCTTGCCCTGGGCCTTGGCGATCTCGGCCTGCAGCCGCGCCACCTCCTTGCCCAGGCGGGCGCGCTCGGCCGCCACGTCCACCTCGATGTGCAGGCACAGCCGTGCCGTGCCCACCACGGCCACCGGCGCGGCCTGCGCGGCGGCCACCCAGTCGGCCTCGGCCTGGAAGACCTTGACCTCGCTCAGCTTGGCCAGCGCCTGCAGCACGGGCGTCCAGCGCTGCAGGAAAGCGGCATCGCCTCCCTCCTCGGCCAGCGCGTACAGCGGCAGCCGGGTCGAGGGCGAGACGTTCATCTCCCCGCGCAGGTTGCGGCAGGCATCGACGAACTGCTTGAGCCGCGCCAGCTCGGCCAACGCCGCTGCATCGATGCGCTCGGGCTGGCTCTCGGGATAGGCCGCGATGCTGACCGACTCGCCCGCGCGGCCGGCCACCGGCGCGACCTTCTGCCACAGCTCTTCGGTGATGAAGGGGATGATCGGGTGGGCCAGCCGCAAGATGGTCTCCAGCGTGCGGATCAGCGTGCGGCGCGTGCCGCGCTGCTGCGCGGCGTTGCCGCCCTGCAGCTGCACCTTGGCGATTTCCAGATACCAGTCGCAGAACTCGTTCCAGACAAAGTCGTAGATCGTGTTGGCCACCACGTCCAGCCGGTAGTCGGCAAAGCCCTGCGCCACTTCGGCCTCGGCCTGCTGCAGCAGCGAGACGATCCAGCGGTCGGCCGCGCTGAACTCCAGATAGCCGCCGGGCACGCACTCGCCGGCGCCGTGCTCCTTCAGGCCACAGTCGTAGCCTTCGCAGTTCATCAGCACGAAGCGGGTGGCGTTCCACAGCTTGTTGCAGAAGTTGCGGTAGCCCTCGCAGCGCTTGGAGTCGAAATTGATGTTGCGCCCCAGCGTGGCCAGCGCCGCAAAGGTAAAGCGCAGCGCATCGGCCCCGAAGGCCGGAATACCCTGGGGAAACTCCTTCTCGGTGTTGCGGCGCACCTGCGGCGCGGTCTCGGGCCGGCGCAGGCCGGTGGTGCGCTTGGCCAGCAGCGGCTCCAGCGCAATGCCGTCGATCAGGTCCACCGGGTCCAGCACATTGCCCTCGGACTTGCTCATCTTGTGGCCCTGCGCGTCGCGCACCAGGCCATGGATGTACACGTGGCGGAATGGCACCCGGCCGGTGAAGTGGGTCGTCATCATGATCATGCGCGCGACCCAGAAGAAGATGATGTCGTAGCCGGTGACCAGCACGCTGCTGGGCAGGTAGAGGTTGTAGTCGTCGGTGGCCGCATCGGTCTGCCCGGGCCAGCCCATCGTGGAAAAAGGCACCAGCGCCGAGGAATACCAGGTGTCCAGCACGTCCGGGTCGCGCGTGAGCCGCTTGCCCGCACCGGCCTGGGCCTGGGCCTCGGCCTCGCTGCGGGCCACGTACACACGGCCTTCCTCGTCGTACCAGGCCGGGATCTGGTGGCCCCACCAGAGCTGGCGGCTGATGCACCAGTCCTGGATGTTGTGCATCCACTGGTTGTAGGTGTTGACCCAGTTCTCCGGCACGAACTTCACCTGCCCCGATGCCACGGCGTCAATGGCTTTCTGCGCGATGCTCTTGCCCGTCGGATCCTGGTCGCTGACCTTGCTCATCGCGACGAACCACTGGTCGGTCAGCATGGGCTCGACGATCTGGCCGGTGCGCGTGCACACCGGCACCATCAGCCTGTGCTTGCGGGTCTCGGCCAGCAGACCCTGTGCTTCCAGGTCCTTGACGATCTGCCGGCGCGCCTCGAAGCGATCCAGGCCGCGGTAAGTTTCGGGCGCGTTGTCGTTGATCGTGGCCTGCAGCGTCAGCACGCAGATCATCGGCAGCCGGTGACGCTGGCCCACGGCGTAGTCGTTGACGTCATGCGCCGGCGTGACCTTGACGACCCCGGTGCCGAACTCTTTGTCCACATACTCGTCGGCAATCACCGGGATGCGGCGCCCCACCAGCGGCAGGATCACGTCCTGGCCGATGAGGTGGCGGTAGCGCTCGTCCTCGGGATGCACCATCACCGCCACGTCGCCCAGCATGGTCTCCGGGCGCGTCGTGGCCACGGTCAGGTGCCCGCTGCCGCTGGCCAGCGGATAGCGGATGAGCCACAGCGAGCCCTCCCGCTCCTCGCTTTCGACCTCCAGGTCGGAGACGGCCGACTGCAGCACCGGGTCCCAGTTGACCAGGCGCTTGCCGCGGTAGATCAGGCCCTGTTCGTACAGACGCACGAAAGTCTCGGTCACCACACGCGAGAGCCTGTCGTCCATCGTGAAGTACTCGCGGCTCCAGTCCACGCTGTCGCCGAGCCGGCGCATCTGGGTGGTGATGGTGTTGCCGCTCTTGTCCTTCCACTGCCACACGCGCGCCACGAAGGCCTGCCGTCCCAGGTCGTGGCGGCTCAGTCCCTCTTCCTGCAGCTGGCGCTCCACCACGATCTGGGTGGCAATGCCCGCGTGGTCGGTGCCCGGCACCCAGACCGTGTTGTAGCCACGCATGCGGTGGTAGCGCGTCAGCGCGTCCATGATGGTCTGGTTGAAGGCATGGCCCATGTGCAGCGTGCCGGTCACGTTGGGCGGCGGCAGCTGGATGGCAAACGAGGGGGCGCCGGCCTTGGGCTGGCCCGTGCCACGGTAGCCGGCCCGGCCGTAGCCGCGCCGCTCCCACTCCGGGCCCCAGCGGGCTTCGATGGCGGCCGGTTCGAAAGCCTTGGCCAGGCTGGCCAGGCCCGGTTGCGCGACGGTGTCGGTCATGGTGCAGACGGGGAAAAATGAACAACGGCGCCCAGGCCGGCGCCGTTGCATGCATGCAGGGCTGGAAACCGGGGCCGGATTCTACCGCCCCCCCTGCGATGCGCCCGCTGCTGCGGCGACGCCCGGGGCCGCCTCGGCCCGGTTGGCCGCGCCTTGCAAAACTTTTATCTGTTGGCTCTCTTATTTCACCTGCATCCAATCACGCGTCACTTCGTATAGATCGGACATCCAGTTTTCCACGTTGCTGAAGGTGATGACCATGCGGTTGTTGGCTGTATCGGTACTCCAACCAATGCGCTGACCACCCCAGCCAGAAGCCCATGCGGTGTTCGGTGCGATGCTGTTTTCTGTCCACGTAAAGTAGCCATATCCAGCGAAGAGCTTGCCCATCTTGCGAGAGGCGGGGTTGCTGCCGTTGCTGATTTGTGTGCTCAATGCCGCACGCACATAATCGCCAAAACAGCCCTGTTCGCGTGAGCTGCGCTTGACCCAGACGGCAAACCGCATCCAGTCTTCCAACCGCAAGCGCAAGCCGCTGTCTGCCAGTCCATTCTGTTGCTGGTCTTGCATATACAGACCCGGCCTGGCCGCACCCATTGGATTCAAAATCTGCTCTTGAATCCACTGATTCCATGGCATCCCTGTTGTGCGGCTGACCATGATCCCTAGCAAAATCGGATCAGTGCTTTTATATGAAATCGCTTCGCCGGGTTTGTATTCAGAAAACAGGCCACGTGCAGCTTTGGCAACCCGGTCTTCAGTCACCAGATTCACCAGATTCAAGTTGCCGAGTATCCACTCCTTGAACTGCTCATGTGTCCAGATGGTGCTATCTGGATTCGGGTCAGCCGCACCGGATGCCATGCGCAGCAGATCACGCACTGTGGCATTGCCCAACGCTTTGCCCTGCAGTTCAGGCACGACTTCATCGGCACGGGTTTCAAGCTTGAGTTTTCCCGCGCAGATAGCCTGGCCCACCGCCATAGCCGTGACAGTCTTGCCCATGGAAAAACCAAAAAACACCGAATCCTCATTGGCTGGCGCCTTGATTTCCGAGTACACCACCATGTCACCGTCCATCAAAACAAACGCCTTGGCAGGTCGATTAGCCACCAATGTTCGTGCGCGATCAATGATGGATTGCTCTGCCGCTGTTGGTGCCCGTTTTTGAAGTTGTGATGGTGTAGGACTTGGCTTGGTTTCATACCACCACGGTCTGCCTTTTTCGATCAGCATCCATTCATCTGGCGCGGCGGCATTGCCGGCCGTGTAAGGATTAGTGGACTGCGCCTCAGCTAGGGACCATGTGAATACACAAAACAGGATTAGGAGAATCTGTTTCATAACCAATCGGGAGGCTATCGAAAAATACTCGCCGAAGGCGCTGAATCCTGAGTATGCAACGGCCTGTTAGCGCGGCGGATACAGCAGCAGCTGGGTGCAGCGAAACAGCGCCAGCGTCCTGCCGCTGCCGCGCTCGCTCACCGTGGCGTCCCACACCTGCGTGGCGCGCCCGCCATGCACCAGGCGCGCCACGCACAGCACCACGCCGTCGCGCACCGTGCCCAGGTGGTTGGACTTGAGCTCGATGGTTGTGAAGCCGCTGGCGCCTTCGGGCAGGTGGGCCATGCAGCCGGCGCCGGCGCTGCTGTCGGCCAGCGTAACGATGCTGCCGGCATGCAGATAGCCGTTGGGCGCCATCAGTTCGCGCCGCACCGGCATTTCGGCATGGACCTCTCCTTGGCCCACGCGGGTGACGACGATGCCCAGATGGCCCGGCAGCATGGCGGCGGCGCGCTGGTTGAAATCGTGGGCGGTCAGCATGGCGGATGCTCCTTGCCCGGCCGGGTCTTGGGCGGCTCACTCATCGAGAAAGCCCCCCTTGTAGAAACTCCAGGCCGTGCCGTCGTGCAGGTAAAAGTAGCCATCGGCGCAGAAGTCCTTGCCGGGAAAGAACTCGCGGTAGGCCTTGGGGATGAGGCGCAGCAGCTGCGCGTCGTCGAGCAGCTCGAACTCCTCGGGCGTGATGGGGCGGCCGACGCGCAACCTGGGGGTGTCCATGGCGTTTGACTTTCGGCGCAAGCATGCCACACTGCCGCTGGGCATGCCGCCGGCGACCTGACCCGCAGGCGACAGGGCTGTGATGTTTGCGGCAGGTCAAAGCCGATCGGGCGGCCCCCACCCTAGCATCCGATTCGCAATCCATGACGGAGGTTGGCGCCATGAGCCATGTGAGCCCGGCAACCACGCTGCTGCCGCCGCAATCCATCAGCGTCGAGGTGCTGCTGGAGAAATACGCCAAGGGCGAGGAACGCAACATCCTCGACGTGAACCAGCGCGTGGCGCGGGCGCTGGCCGCCGCCGAAAAACCCGAGCAGCGCAGCCACTGGGAGCAGCGCTTCCTGCACGCGCTGCAGGCCGGCTTCCTGCCGGCCGGCCGCATCCAGTCGGCCGCCGGCACGGACTTGACGGCCACGCTGATCAACTGCTTCGTGCAGCCGGTGGGCGACTCCATCGCCCACGACGACGAAGGCCACCCCGGCATCTACGTGGCGCTGATGGAAGCGGCCGAGACCATGCGCCGCGGCGGCGGCGTGGGCTATGACTTCTCGCGCATCCGCCCGCGCGGCGCCTGGGTGGGCAGCACGCGCAGCAGCGCCTCCGGACCGGTGAGCTACATGCACGTGTATGACCGCTCCTGCGAGACGGTGGAATCCGCCGGCAGTCGCCGCGGCGCGCAGATGGGCGTGCTGCGCTGCGACCACCCGGACATCGAGGAGTTCATCCACGCCAAGGACCACGGGGCGCTGAGCAACTTCAACCTCTCGGTGGGCGTGACGGACGCCTTCATGCGCGCCGTGCTCGACGACACCGACTTCGAGCTGGTGCACCGCGCCGAGCCCGGCGCCGCGCAGAAGGCCGCCGGCGCCTACCAGCGCAAGGACTCGGGGCTGTGGGTTTACCGCAAGGTGCGCGCGCGCGACCTGTGGGAGCAGATCATGCGCAGCACCTACGACCATGCCGAACCCGGCGTGCTGTTTCTGGACACCATCAACCGCGAGAACAACCTCTCCTACTGCGAGACCATCGCCGCCACCAACCCCTGCGCCGAAGAGCCGCTGCCGCCCTACGGCTGCTGCTGCCTGGGCTCGATCGACCTGACGCGGCTGGTGCGCCGCCCCTTCGAGGCGGACGCCGCCTTCGACTTCGCCGCCCTGACCGAGCTCAGCCGCATCGCCGTGCGCATGCTGGACAATGTGCTGGAGGTGACCGTCTGGCCCCTGCCGCAACAGCAGCAGGAAGCGCGCAACAAGCGCCGCGTGGGCCTGGGATTCACCGGCCTGGGCGATGCGCTGGTGATGCTCAACCTGCGCTACGACACCCAGCCCGCGCGCGAGATGGCGCGCCGCATCGCCGAGGCCATGCGCGACGCCGCCTACGACGCCTCCTGCGAGCTGGCGCGCGAGCGCGGGGCTTTTCCGCTGTTCAACGCCGATCTGTACCTGAGCAGCCCGCGCTTTGCCTCGCGCCTGCCCCAGCCGCTGAAGGAGAAGATCCGGCAGTACGGCGTGCGCAACTCCCACCTGCTGGCCATCGCACCCACCGGCACGATCAGCCTGGCCTTTGCCGACAATGCCAGCAACGGCATCGAACCGGCCTTCAGCTGGCACTACACGCGCAAGAAGCGCATGGCCGATGGCAGCGTGCAGGAATACGGCGTGGAAGACCACGCCTGGCGGCTGTACCGGCATCTGAAAGGGCCGGACGCGCCGCTGACCGACGCATTCGTCACCGCGCTGGAGATGCGCGCGCAGGACCACGCCGCGATGGTGGCCGCGGTGGCGCCGATGATCGACACGGCCATCTCCAAGACGGTCAACGTACCGGCCGACTACCCCTATGCCGACTTCCAGGACCTGTACCTGCAGGCCTGGAAAGCCGGCCTCAAGGGCCTGGCCACCTACCGGCCCAACGCGGTGCTGGGGGCGGTGCTCAGCACCACGCCCACGGCCGCCCCGCTGCAAATCGACACGGCCGACCAGCGGCTGGCACTGGAGCGCCTGCCCGCGCCGGTGCTGGCCTCGCTGCGCTGGCCCGGCCGGCCCGAGCTGCCTGGCGGCAACATGGCCTGGAGCTACATGATCCGCCACCCGCATGGCGAATTCGCGCTCTTCGTCGGCGAGCTGCCGGGTGCCGAAGGCGGTGCGCCGCAGCCCTTCGAGGTCTGGGTCAACGGCGCCGAGCAGCCGCGCGGACTGGGCGCGCTGGCCAAAACGCTGTCGATGGACCTGCGCGCCAACGACCCGGCCTGGCTGCGCCTGAAGCTCGACGCGCTGACCACGGTGGCCGAGGAGCGCTCGTTCGAGATGCCGTTTCCCCCCCACGGCGAGCGCCGGCTCTTCCCCGGCGTGGTGGCGGCCACCGCGGCCGTGATCCGCTGGCGCTGCGAGCAGCTGGGCGTCTGGCGCGCGCGCAGCCCCGCGGCGGCCACGCCGGTGCTGGACGCGATGTTCGCACGCGAGGAGCCGCTGACCGGCCCCAACGGCACGCTGGCCTGGGCCGTGGACATCGACAACCCGGCCACCGGCGAAGCCTTCACGCTGACGCTCAAGGAAGTCAGCCTGCCGGGGCCGGACGGTGTGCCGGTGCACCGCCCCTGCGCGATGGGCCTGTCGGGCAACTACCCGCGCGCACTGGACGGGCTGGCGCGCATCCTCTCGCTGGACATGCGCGTGATCGACCCGGCCTGGATCGGCATGAAGCTGCGCAAGCTGCTCAACTACGCCGAGCCGCTGGGCCACTTCATGGCCTTCGTGCCCGGGCTGCCGCACGGCGAGCGCCGCCAACAGACCTGGCCTTCCACCGTGGCCTACATGGCGCGGCTCATCATCCACCGCTACGCGATGCTGGGCGTGCTGGACGAAGACGGCTACCCGCTGCGAGAGATGGGCGTGCTGGAGGCACCGGGCAGCGACGCTGAAGGCAACGCGCTGGCCGGCCGGCCCTGCCCGGAGTGCGGCAACCCCACCGTGATCCGCAAGGACGGCTGCGACTTCTGCACCGCCTGCGGCTATGTGGGACAGTGCGGCTGAGGCAGCGCCGATAACCCTGCCGCCAGCGCGCCTTCTGCCGGAGGATGGTCAGCGGCGCGCCCCTGCGCTACGCTGGCGACTGTCTGCCACATTGCCTGTGACCATCCCGATGAGCGACACGCCCCTCACCCTCGAATCCCTGGCCGCGCCCATTCTGCGCAGCGTGCCCGAAGCCGTGGTCTGCTGCGACCTGCAGGGCATCATCCGCGTCTGGAACCCCGGCTGTGAAAAAGTCTTCGGCTGGAGCGCAGCCGAGGCGCTGGGCCAGAGCCTGGACCTGATCATCCCCGAGCGCATGCGCAAGGCGCACTGGGAAGGCTTCGATGCCGCGGTGGCACGCGGCGGCGTCAAGCCCGGCCGCGCGGCCATGATCACCCGCGCCCTGCACAAGACCCGGGAATCCATCTACGTGGACATGAGCTTCGAGATGGTGCGCGACGCGCAGGGGCAACTGCTCGGCTCGGTGGCCGTCGCGCGCGACGCCACCCAGCGCTACACCGAGGAAAAAGCCCTGCGCAAACAGCTCGCCGAGCTGATGGCGGCCAAAAGCTGATTGCGCCACGATGGGCCAGCCCCTGCCCGGCTTCGAAGCCCCGGCCGTCGGCTTCGAGCAGCCCTATGCGATGCTGCACGCCTGTCACGAGCGTGTGCAGCGCACGCTGGATCTGCTGCAGCGCCTGCTCGACTACCTGCAAACCCACGACCACGACGCGCACAGCCGCGCCGCCGCGGCCGACGTGCTGCGCTACTTCGACCAGGCCGCGCCGCTGCACCACGAGGACGAGGAGCGGCACGTTTTTCCGCTGCTGCTGGCCCAGGGCGCTGCCGCCGTTCAGCAGGCCGTGCGGCAGCTGCAGGCCGAGCATGCCGTCATGGCCGCGCAGTGGCGCCAGATCCGCCAGCCGCTGCTGCGCTGGCGCGACGGCGCTCCTGCGTTGCCGCAGCCGGATCAGGCCCTGCGGGAAGCCGTGGCGCAGTGGATCGCGCTGTACGCGCAGCACATCCGGCGCGAAGAAGAAGTGGTCTTTCCCGCCGCGCAGGCCCGCATGGACGCAGCCGCCCTGCAGCGCATGGGATCGGACATGCAGGCGCGCCGGCGCGGCTGAGCCGCTCAGGCGGCCTGGTCCTCGGCGCCGTCGCGCACGATGAAGACGGGCAGGTGCGCGTGGGTCAGCACCCGCTGCGCCACGCTGCCCAGCACCATCTTTTCCAGGCCCCGGCGGCCATGCGAGCCCATGACGATGAGGTCGGCGCCGCGCTCGGCCGCCGCATCGAGAATGCCGCGCCAGACCGCATGCGCCTCTACGACTGCCGTGGTCACCGGCGCCACGGCGGCCGCTTCCAGCGTCTGCCGCGCGGCCTGCGTAGCCTCCTGCGCCTCGGCCTGGGCCGCGGCCAGGTACTCGGCCTGGCCGTAGGCGAAATCGCTGCCCAGGCCGGTGTAGGGATAGGGGTCGATGACGTAAATCACCGTCACCGCGCTGCCGAAAGCCCGCGCCAGGCCGGCGGCCGTCTGCACCGCGCGCTGCGCGGTGGCCGAGCCGTCCACCGGCACCAGGATGTGCTTGAACATGGTCAACCTCCAGTCGCCGCAGGAGCTGCGGCGGCGTCCTCGCCCAGAAAGGCGCCAGCGCGCAGCGTCACGACCAGCGTATCACGGTAGGCCGGCTGCAAGCCAGCCTGCTGCAGGGGCTGGATGGGCGTCGTCTCGTGGATCACGCGCGCGTCGTCCAGCAGCAGCACCGACCAGGGCTCGCCCAGCGTGAAGCGCTGGCCGTTGGGACCGTCGGCCTCGAAGACGCGCGTCTCCCCGCCCTTGATGCCCTGACGCGCCAGCAGAAAGACTGCCACCAGATCGACCCCGTCGCGGTGCGCCCCTTCCGGCGTAGGCCGGCCTATGCCCTCATGCGCCTCGATGCGAAACGGATGCACCTCGATGTGCCAGCGCTGCGGACCCTTGAGTGCATCAGCCACCCGGCCGAGCCAGCGCAGCAGCCGGCCGAAGGCCGGCTGCGCCCGCATCGCGGCATCCAAGGGCGCGAACAGCCGGTGCATGCCGCCGTGCAGCGCGTTGTAGGCCAGCGGCTGCCAGTGCGCGCGGTGCGGCACCGGCACCAGCTGCGCGCCGTCGAGCACGAAGCAGCCGTGGCGGCGACGGCGGTAGCGCCCGCCGTCGCGCAGGTAAGCATCAGGCGGCAGGTCGTCCCAGTAGGGCAGCAGGGCCTGCAGCTCGATGGCGTCGCAGCCGCTCAACTGCCGCACGCCGGCGGCGTCCAGCACCGCGTAGCCCTGGCGGCGCAGGGTTGCGTCCAGCGCGGATGCGGGCGTGATGGGCGGATGCAGCAAAGCAGCACTCATGAGCGCCGATGGTACCCGGCGCGTGCGCCGGGCCCATGCCTGGGGCCGGCAGGCCGGGCTCAGCAGCCGTTGGTGTCGATGGTGATCGTCGGCGCCGTCGTGGCCGAGGTGGCCGCGGTGTAGTCGATCTTGCAGGTGGCCGCGTCGCTGGCGCCATTGCCGGTGAAGGTCATCGTCGTGCCGGAGGTGCTGATGGTCACGCCGTCGGCGGCCGGGTCGATGCTGGCGGCGCGCTGGATGCCGGTGGCCGTGGCCGCAGGGTAGCGGAAGGCCATGTCCACCACAGCGCCATCCATCGTGACCTGCGGTGTGGCATTGCCGCAGGTGCCGGCGCCGGTGGCGCCCTGCGCCAGATCCAGCTCGCAGCGCGCCTTGGCCAGGGCCGCGGCAGTGCGGATCGAGCCATAGACGCCCTGCATCTTGGCCACGCGGGCGTCGCGCTGCACGGCGATGTAGCGCGGCAGCGCAATGGCCGCCAGGATGGCGATGATGGTGATGACGATGACCAGCTCGATCAGGGTGAAGCCGCGTGCCGATGTCTTCATGGTGGGCAGTCCGTGGAAAAGGGTACAGCAAACAGGTACAGGAAACCGACCCCCATTGTCCTGCAACACCGCCCGGACTATCAAAATCGATAGCAAAAATTTCCGCTCCACCGTGGCTTTTGCATCAAATCCACCGCAAGCCGCGGGCCCTGCTGGCGCGGCCAGCCGCAGGCGCTACAGTGCGCATCCATGAAGCCCCGGTTCCGCCACCCCTTGCGCACCCTGCTCACCGGCCTGCTGGCCCTGCTGCCGCTGGGCGCCACGCTGCTGCTGGTGGGCTGGGCCCTGGCCCTGCTGATGGCCTGGCTGGGACCGGAGAGCCGCTTCGGCCAGCTGCTGGTGCGGCTCGGCCTGGGGGGCACCGGCTCGGAAATCCTGAGCTACCTGCTGGGCGTGCTGGTGCTGCTGGCCGGGGTCTATCTGCTGGGCCTGCTGGTCGAAGCCGGGCTGCAGCTGGGGCTGGCGCGCGCGCTGCACGCGCTGCTGCAGCGCATCCCGGTGGTGCGTACGGTGCACGACGTGGTCCAGAAGCTGGTGGGGCTGCTGGCGCGCCCGCAAGACAGCGAGCTGCGCTCGATGCAGCCGGTATGGCTACACTTCGGCGGGCCGCCGCAGGCGCAGCAGCAGGGCGCTGCCGTGCTGGGCCTGCTGGCCACGCCCGAACCGGTGCTGCTGGGCGGACAGCCCTATCTGGCCGTGCTCGTGCCCACGGCGCCGGTGCCTTTCGGCGGCGGCCTGCTGTACGTGCCGGCCACCTGGGTGCAGCGCGCCGACATCGGCATCGAGGGGCTGACCAGCATCTACGTGTCGATGGGCGTGACCTCGGGCCAGTACCTGGGCCCGCGGCGCTGAGGCCGGCTGCCGCCGCTTTCGCAGAATCACGCACAATGGCGGCCTGCCTCACTCCACGACTCCTGCCCCACCATGCGTAAAGCCCTCACCCTGCTGCTTGGCGGCCTGCTGCTGACCAGCGCCGCCCTGGCCCAGACCTTTCCCAGCAAACCGGTGCGCATCGTCATCGGCTTTCCCGCCGGCGGCCCGCTGGACCAGCATGCCCGGCTGCTGGCCGACCGGCTGCAGGCCGTGCTGGGACAGCCCGTGCTCATCGACTACAAGGCCGGCGCAGGCGGCACCGTAGGCGCGCAGGAAGTCATGAAAGCCCCGGCCGACGGCCACACGCTGATGCTGGCCAACACCGGCGTCATGGTCATCAATCCGGCGCTGTACGGCAAGCTGCCTTACGCCACGCTGCGCGACTTCGTCCCGGTGGCGCGCACGGCCATGCAGCCGCTGGCCCTGCTGGTCAATCCGCAGGTACCGGTGCAGACGCTGCCGGAATTCATTGCCTACGCGCGGGCCCGTCCGGGCCAGATCAACTACGGCTCGGCCGGCAATGGCGGCATCAGCCACCTGGTGCCCGAAATGTTCAAGAGCGCCACCGGCATCTACATGGTGCATATCCCCTACCGCGGCAGCGCCCCGGCCTTCACCGACCTGATGGCCGGACAGGTTCAGTTCATGGCCGAGAGCATCCCGCAGGCCGCGGCCTATCACAAGCAGGGCAAGGTGCGCGCGCTGGCCGTCACCAGCCGCAGCCGCAACCCGGCGCTGCCCGACATCCCCACCGTCATCGAAAGCGGCATCAAGGACTTCGAGGTCGTGGGCTTTTACGGCTTTCTGGCTCCGGCGGGCACGCCCAAGGACGTGGTGGACAAGCTCAGCGCCGCCTTCGGCCAGGTGCTGGCCCAGCCCGATCTGCGCCAGCGCATGATCAGCCAGGGCGCGGACCCGGCCTTCCTGGGCGCGGACGACTTCGCCAAATTCCTGGCCGCCGAAATGCCGCGCTGGGCCGCCGCGGTGCAAAAGTCCGGCGCCCGGATCGACTGAGATGGGCCCGGCCCTGCTGCAGCCGCTGCGCGGCCAGTTCGAGGCGTTGCGCCGCGGCACCTGTACGGCGGCCGACTTCAGCGCCACGGCCCGCGCGCAAGGCGAACTGTTGGCCACACTGCCGCCGCGCTATGGCGAGGTGCTGCACGGCCTGCTGGACCGGCTGGAAGCCAGCGCCCTGTTCGACGAGGAAAGCTGCTCCTTCAGCCAGCGCGACCTGCTCGACAGCCTGCAGCTGTGGCTGGACAAGGCGGCGCAGCAGCTGAGCTGAACGGCTTGCTGCTTGCCGGCAGACGCCAGAACCCCGTCAGAACGTCTCCCACTCCCCGTCGTCGGCACTGGCTGCCGGCTTCACAGCCGCCGGTGTGCCGGCTGTGGGCGGGGTAGCGGCCGGCCTGGCCGCGGCAGCCGGGGCCGCAGCGGGCCTGGCGACGGCAGTCTTGGCCACAGCCGGGGTCTGCCGGGGCGCAGCCGCCTTGGGCGCGGCAACCGGCGCCACCGCCCGCGCCACAGCCGGCCGCTGGGCCTCGTGCCCAGCCAGCCTGAACACCGCCACCGCCTGCACCAGCTCCTGCGCCTGGGTGTTCAAGCTGGCAGCCGCTGCTGCCATCTCCTCCACCAGCGCGGCGTTTTGCTGCGTGGTTTGGTCCATCTGGGTGATGGCTTCGCCCACCTGGGCCACACCGGCGCTTTGCTCGGCGCTGGCGGCGCTGATCTCGCCCATGATGTCGGTGACGCGCCGGATGCTGGCCACCACTTCCTGCATCGTGGCGCCGGCCTGGTCCACCAGCGCCGTGCCCTGCTCGACGCGGCCGACGCTGTCGGTGATCAGCGCCTTGATTTCCTTGGCGGCTTCGGCGCTGCGCTGCGCCAGGTTGCGCACTTCGCCGGCGACCACCGCAAAGCCACGGCCCTGCTCGCCGGCGCGGGCGGCTTCGACCGCGGCGTTGAGCGCCAGGATGTTGGTCTGAAAGGCGATGCCGTCGATGACGTTGATGATGTCGGCGATCTTCTTGCTCGCGTCGTTGATGCCTTTCATGGTGTCAACGACCTGGGCGACGACTTCGCCGCCCTTGACGGCCACCGTGCTTGCGCTTTGGGCGAGCTGGTTGGCCTGGCGGGCGTTGTCGGCGTTTTGTTTGACGGTCGATCCCAGCTCTTCCATGCTGGCGGCGGTTTCTTCCAGGGCGCTGGCCTGGCTTTCGGTGCGCGCGGACAGATCCTGGTTGCCTTGGGCGATTTCGGCGCTGGCGGTGGAGACGCTTTCGGCGCCTTGGCGGACGGTGGCGACTACCGTCTGCATGCGCTGCAGCATGTTGCGCAGGGCCTGGGCCGTCGGCGTGCGCACGGCCACGGTCTGCGCGGCCGACAGCTCCATGCCATCGGGCCGGTCCACCGCCGCCACCAGCTGGGCCAGCTCCAGCCCGGCACGGGCTTTTTGCTCCATGTTCAGCACGAACACCAGCTGCAGCGCGGTCTGGATGACGACATAGACCGCGTGGATCAGGATGACGCCGAAGTTGGGCTCACCCAGGCAGTAAAACCCGAATCCGGCAGCCTGCAGCCGGTCGAACAGCACGTGGTGCACGGCAAACAGCGCGGCCGACAGCACGATGGGCCGCCAGTCCAGATAGACCATCAGCAGCGCCAGCGTGACGAAGACGCCGAAATGGAATTCGATCATGCCGCGCGAGAGCTGGATGTGCAGGATGACGAAGCCGGTCTGCAGCACCGTCAGCAGCAACCGCGAGGCCAGGGTGCCACGCGAAAGCGCATACACCGCCAGTGCTGCGCCCAGCAGCACGAGCGTGACCGTCCAGGCCAGCGTGGATTCGACGAAAGCGGCCCCTAGCACGACCGCGGCAACCGCGCTGATGACGATGGCCGCGAGCAGGAGTCTGTCGCCCAGCAAAGCCTGGGCCGCGTCGCCGGCTGCCGAGGCGCCGGCGCGCTGCGTGGGAAGAGAAGAGGAAGTCATGGCGTCAGGGAAAAGAAGATCGGTTCAGCGCCGTAGCGGTATCGGCATGCCGCGCAGCCGGCCTGGCCTGTAGCTGCGCGCCCCTCCCTGACGTCCGGGACGACCCGGATACTTGGGTGCCAAGCATAGCCCCGCCGGTACCGCGGGGCCCAGCGCCGGCCAGCAACTCCCCACCCCAAGCGTGCTTTTCGCACGGCAGCGGCGTTCGGCCGGGCGGCAGCGCCATGCCACCACCACGGGTGGCCACGGCGTATGATGCGGGCCATGCGTGCCGTCTGGATCGCCCTGCTGATCGCCCTGCTGCCCTTGCGTGGCTGGGTAGGTGATGCCATGGCCCTGGGGCTGGCGCCCGCCATGGCGGTACCCGCCGCCGTGGCCGACGCCGAGGAGCCCCCCTGCCACCACGCTGCGCTGCCGGCCCACGCCGGCGAGTCCGCGCCGGCGCTGGGGCTGCACGTGCACGATGGCGCCGGCTGCGCCGACTGCGCAGCCTGCCAGATCTGCCACACGGTGGCGCTGGCCATTGCCGTGCCCGCGCTGCCCGCCGTCGAACGGGCGTTGCCCGCGCCGCCGCGCGTGCCAGTGCGCTTTGTCAGCGCCGAGCCCCGGCGCGACACCCGCCCGCCCATCGCCTGAGCCTCTCCCCGTCTGTCTGATGCGGCACCGCCCCCGTGGCCGGCGCCGTGCTGCGGCCTGTGCGCAGGCCGCTCTTCCTCGGTCATCCTGGAGAAACGCGATGAGACTGCTCTTACCCGCCCTGGGCCTGGCCCTGGGCAGCCCCAGCTGGGCCCAGAGCGTGCCCGCCGAGGTGCTGCGCGCGGCCAACAGCGCCTTCACCTCCCCCCTGCCCGCCTACCAGCCCCTGCCGGCAGCCGGCGCCAGTGCGCTGGTGCGCGAGCGGCAGGACTGGCGCGAAGCCAACGCCACCGTCGGCCAGTTTCCGCGCGGCCACCAGGATCTGGTGCGCTGGGAACGCGCCCACGGACTGGGCGGGGCGCTACAGCCCGCCCCCGCCCCGGCTTCCACGGCCGCCCACCCGGAGCACGCCCGATGAGCCGGCGCGCCCTGCTGCCGCTGGCGCTGGCCGCGGTGCTGGCTGGCTGCGCCACGCTGCAGCCCGAGCAAAACCTGGCCGACGTGCAGCGCCTTACCGAAGGCCGCACCGCCGGCGTGGCGGTGGAGCTGCAACGCCCCCACCCCGAACACCAGGCCGTCGTGGCCGAGCTGCTGCGCGAGCCGCTGACGGCCGACCGCGCCGTGCGCATCGCCCTGCTCAACAGCCCGGCGGCGCAGCAGGCGCTGCTGACGCTGGACCTCAGCGATGCGCTGCGGGTGCAGGCTGGCCGGCTGCGCAACCCGCACTTTTCGATTGCCGAATACGCCGATGGCGAGGCCCGCGAGATCGAACGGGTGCTGCGCTTCGACCTGGTGGGGCTGTTGCTGCTGCCCTGGAGGAGCGAATGGCAGAACCGCCAGCACGAGCTGGCCAAGCTGCAGGCCGCGCAGGAGCTGGCGCGGCTGGCCACCGAGGTGCGCAAGGCCTGGATCGGCGCCGTGGCCGCGCAGCAGAGCCTGCGCTACTTCGAGGACGTGGTCGAGGCTGCCGAGGCCAGCGCCGAGCTGGCGCGGCGCATGACGCGCGTGGGCAACTTCAGCAAGCTGCAGCAGGCCCGCGAGCAGACCGTGCTGGCCGACGCCGCCGCCCAACTGGCACGCGCGCGCCAGCGCGCGCTGGCCGAGCGCGAGCGCCTCACCCGCCTGCTGGGCCTGTGGGGTACGCAGACGCAGTACACCCTGGCCGAGCGCCTGCCCGAGCTGCCGGCGACGCTGGCCTCGCAGGACGACGCCGAAGCGCACGCGCTGCGCCAGCGGCTGGACGTGCGCGCCGCCGTGGCCGAAGCGAGCTGGACCGCGCAGTCGCTGGGGCTGGTGAAGGCCAGCGGCTACCTGGACGGGCTGACGCTGGCCTACAAGCACAGCAGCGCCGTCGATGGCGCGGGCGAGCGCACGCAAAAGCACGGCTGGGAGCTGGAACTGCCGCTGCCCGTGTTCGACTGGGGCCAGGCGCGCAACGCGCGGGCCGAAACGCTGTACATGCAGTCCGTCGTGCGCGTGCGCAATGTGGCGGTGCAGGCACGCAGCGAGGCGCGCGAAGCCTGGCACGCCTGGCGCACGGCCTGGGACCTGGCGCGCCACTACCGCGACGAAGTGGTGCCGCTGCGCCGCTTCATCAGCGAGGAGACCCTGCTGCGCTACAACGGCATGCTGCTGAGCGTGTGGGATCTGCTGGCCGAAGTGCGCAACCAGAGCCTGGCGGTCAACCAGGCCATCGAGGCGCAACGCGACTTCTGGCTGGCCGACGCCGATCTGCAGCTGACCCTGACGGCCACCTCGCCGGGGGCGCTGGGCGCGCTACGCGCCAGCCCCTCCACGCCCACCCCCACC
>DAIUCJ010000022.1:0-50272 GCA_036846225.1 Hylemonella sp. | reverse complement strand
CCTATCATGCCTGCTCCAACACCACCCAGAGTGCCAAAGGTGGTGGACTCATACACGGACTTGCCCGCGCCCCTGCCGCTGCCTACACTGCGGTCACTGCCCTACCCTCGGGAGCCCGCCATGCCACCTTCCACGCTGCCGCCTGCGGCCGACACGCCGGTCGATCCGCGCCAGTTCACCCGCTTTGCCGACTTCTACCCCTACTACCTGAGCGAGCACCGCAACCGCACCTGCCGCCGCCTGCACTTTGCCGGCAGCACGCTGGCGCTGGTCTTTCTGGGGCTGCTGCTGGCCACCGGCGAGCCGCAGTACCTGCTGTACGGCCTGCTCAGCGGCTATGGCTTGGCCTGGGTCGGGCACTTCGGCTTCGAGAAAAACCGGCCGGCCAGCTTCCGGCGGCCGCTGTACAGCTTCATCGGCGACTGGGTCATGTACAAGGACATCTGGACCGGCAAGATCCCGTTCTGAGCGACCCGCCCTACCGCCGACACCCCGCCTGCCGCCCGTTCTGCACGCTACCTTTTTGGTAGCGCATCCGCAAGCAGCAGCGACGAAAAACAGCTTTTTTCCCATACCGGCTCGGTGGCCGGCTGGCGCGGCAGCAGCAGCGCATGGAGCAGCGGCGCCAGCGGCGTCGTGGCCGGATCGGCCAGCAGCACCAGCCGCTGCTCGGCCTGGGCGCCGTCGGCGGCCAGCCGGCCCACCCACTCCAGCCGCACGAGCTCGTCCACGATGGGCTCCAGCTGCAGCGGATCGACGTGCAGGCGCTCGGCCAGCTGCATGAGCGTGGCGCCCTGGCGGGTCTGCCGCAGCCGATCCAGCAGCTCCAACGCCAGCACGAAGCGCCAGCCCGGCACCACCGCGCGCCGCCCCACGCCGGCCAGCAGGCTGGGCAGATAGGCCGCGATCACCGCGCCCAGCAGCACGATGACCCAAGCCATGTAGATCCACACCAGCAGAATGGGCAGCGTGGCAAACGCGCCATAGACGGCCGAATAGGTGGGCACGGCTTTGATGTAGAGCGTCAGCAGCTTCTTGGCCAGCTCGATGCCGGCGGCCGCGAACAGCCCGCCGGCCCAGGCGTGGCTCCAGCGGACCACGGCGTTGGGCACATAGTGATAGGTGGCGGCCAGCCCGGCGGCGATCAGCAGAAACTCCACCGTGTCCAGCAGCCAGCGCACCGCATCCGACAGGCCGCCGCCGACGCCGCGCGAGGCCGTCAGGATGTAGGAGGTGATGGTCAGGCTGCCGGCCAGCAGCAGCGGCCCCAGCGTGAGCGCGGCCCAGTACAGCAGCAGGCGCTGCCCGAAGGGCCGGGGGCGGCGCACGCGCCAGATGCCGTTGAGCGTGCGGTCGATCGTGAACACCAGGCTCAGCGCGGTGAAAAACAGCACCGTCAGGCCGGCCCAGCCCAGCCGCCCGGCGCGCGCGGCGAACTGGGTCAGGTAGCCCAGCACCTGGCGCGCGATGTTGTCCGGCACCAGGCTCTCCACCAGCCACTTCTGCAGCACCTCCTGGAACTTGGCAAAGGCCGGAAAGGCGGTGAAGACGGCCAGCACCACCGTCAGCAGCGGCACCAGCGCGATGGTGGTGGTGAAGGTCAGGCTGCTGGCCGACAGGCCCAGCCGGTCTTCGCGGAAGCGCTCGCGCAGCGTCGCCGCGGTGGTGCGCCAGGGAAAGACGGCCAGGGTCTGCAGCAGCCGTTGCAGCCGTGTCGTGATGTGCATGCCGCTATGATGCCAGCTCCATGCAGCTGCCTCCCCCTACGCCCTTGCATCCGATGGTGCGCGCGAGCCGCCTGCTGGCTGCCGGCGGCGTGCTGGCGCTGGTCGCGCTGGGCCTGGCCTGGGAGCTGTGGCTCAGCCCGCTGCGCCCCGGCGGCTCCTGGCTGGCGCTGAAGGTGCTGCCGCTGACCCTGGCGCTGGCCGGCCTGCTGAAACTGCGGCTGTACACCTACCGCTGGCTCAGCCTGCTGGTGTGGCTGTACTTCGCCGAGGGCGTGGTGCGCGCCACCAGCGAAAGCGGCGCCAGCGCCGCGCTGGCGCTGGCGCAGGTGCTGCTGAGCCTGCTGACCTTCACCGGCTGCGTGCTGCACGTGCGCGCGCGCCTGCGCCGCGCGCCTGCGTCCAACCCGAACGAACCGATGGCGACTGCCGAACCATGACGACCGCACCCCCCGAACAAAGCCAACTCCTGCAACAGCTGCGCCAGATCGTCGGCGCCGCGCAGGTGCTCACCCACGAAGACCCGGCCACCGACCTCACCGCCTGGGAGCTGGACTGGCGGCGGCGCGAGCGCGGCCGCGCGCTGGCCGTGGTGCGACCCGGCTCCACCGCCGAAGTGGCCGCCGTGGTGCGCGCCTGCGCCGCGGCGCGCGTGCCCATGGTGCCGCAGGGGGGCAACACCGGCATGGTGGTGGGCTCCACGCCCGACGCCAGCGGGCGCTGGGTGGTCATCAGCCTGGCGCGCATGAACAGGGTGCGCGCGCTCGATGCCGCCAACCTGACGATCACGGTGGACGCCGGCTGCGTGCTGCAGACCCTGCAGGAAAGCTGCGCGCAGGCCGGCTTCCTGTTCCCGCTGAGCCTGGCCTCGGAAGGCAGCTGCACCATCGGCGGCAACCTGGGCACCAACGCCGGCGGCACCCAGGTCGTGCGCTACGGCAACACGCGCGAGCTCTGCCTGGGGCTGGAAGTGGTCACGCCGCAGGGCGAGATCTGGGACGGCCTCACCGGTCTGCGCAAGGACAACACCGGCTACGACCTGCGCCACCTCTACATCGGCTCCGAAGGCACGCTGGGCATCATCACCGGCGCGGTGATGAAGATCTACCCGATGCCGAAGGCGCAGCTGACCGCCTTCGCCGCCGTGCCTTCGCTGGAGGCGGCGGTGCAGCTGCTGGGGCTGGCGCACGCGCACCTGCACGCCGGGCTGACCGGCTTCGAGGTCATGGGCCAGTTCGCGCTCAGCCTGGTGGTCAAGCACTTCCCGCAGCAGCGCGTGCCGTTCTGGCAGGAGTCGCCCTGGTGCGTGGTGCTGGAGAACTCCGACCACGAATCCGAAGACCATGCGCGCGCGCAGTTCGAGCGCCTGCTCGAAGCGGCGCTGCAAGCCGGCTGCGTAACCGATGCGGTGGTGGCCGAGAGCATGGCGCAGGCGCAGGCGCTGTGGCACATCCGCGAGAGCATCCCGCTGGCGCAGGCGCAGGAGGGGCTGAACATCAAGCACGACATCTCGATCCCGGTCTCGCGCATCCCCGCCTTCGTGGCCGAAACCAATGCCCTGCTGCTCGAACGCTTTCCCGGCGCGCGGCTGGTGACCTACGGGCACCTGGGCGACGGCAACCTGCACTACAACGTGCAGGCCCCCGAAGGGCAGGACCAGGCGCGTTTCCTGGACGAACAGGAGGCGCCGATGAACGAGCTGGTCTATGCCGTGGTGGACCGCTACCGCGGCTCGATCTCGGCCGAGCACGGCATCGGCAGCCTCAAGGTGGACAAGCTGCCCGCGCACAAGCCGCCGGTGGCGCTGGCGCTGATGCGCGCGATCAAGCAGGCGCTGGATCCGCACAACCTGATGAACCCGGGCCGGCTGCTCAAGCCCTGAGGCCCCGGCGCGCCCGATGAAGCACAATTGCGCACCATGAGCAACCGGCCGGTCCGCACCCAGTACGAAGACTTCCTGCGCCACGTCCACACCCACGGCGTGGCCAAGGCCGACCGCACCGGCACCGGCACGCGCAGCGTGTTCGGCTACCAGATGCGCTTCGACCTGAGCGAAGGCTTTCCGCTGGTGACCACCAAGAAGGTCCACCTGAAATCGGTCATCTACGAGCTGCTGTGGTTCCTCAGCGGCTCCAGCAACAACAACTGGCTGCGCGAGCACGGCGTGACCATCTGGGACGAATGGGCCGGCCCCGACGGCGAGCTGGGGCCGATCTACGGCGTACAGTGGCGCAGCTGGCCCACGCCGGACGGCGGCCACATCGACCAGATCGCGCAGGTCATCGACACGCTCAAGACCAACCCCGACAGCCGCCGCATCATCGTCAGCGCCTGGAACGTGGCCGAGCTGCCGAAGATGGCACTGGCGCCGTGCCACGCGTTCTTCCAGTTCTACGTGGCCCCGGCGACGGACCACGCCCCGGCGCGGCTGAGCTGCCAGCTCTACCAGCGCAGCGCCGACATCTTCCTGGGCGTGCCCTTCAACATCGCCAGCTACGCGCTGCTCACCCACATGGTGGCGCAGCAGTGCGGGCTGGGCGTGGGCGAATTCATCTGGACCGGCGGCGACTGCCACATCTACAACAACCACCAGGAACAGGTGGAGCTGCAGCTCAGCCGCACGCCCTACCCCTACCCCGTGCTGCACATCAAGCGGCGCCCGCCTTCGATCTTCGACTACCGCTACGAAGACTTCGAGGTGCAGGACTACCAGTGCCACCCGGCCATCAAGGCCCCGGTGGCGGTGTGACGGCCGCAGCGGGTGCGCGCGTGATCAGCCGCCGACAGCTGCTGGCCCTGGTGGCCCTGACCCTGATGTGGGGCATCAACTGGCCGATGATGAAGCTCTCGCTGCGCGAGCTCACGCCGATGTACTTCCGCGCGCTCACGATGAGCTGCGGCGCGGCCTTCCTCTACGGCTGGTACCGGGCGCGCGGCCTGCGCATGTGGCCCCAGGGCGCCGAATGGCGCTCGGTGCTCGTGATCGGCGCGCCCAACATGCTGGGCTGGCATGCGCTGTCCATCCTCGGCGTCAAGGAGCTGGCCTCCGGGCGCGCGGCCATCCTGGGCTTCACGATGCCGATCTGGACCGTGCTGCTGGGCGTGCTGGCACTGGGCGAGCGACTCACCCGCCGGGTGGCCGTGGCCGTGCTGGCGGCGGCCGCCGCCATCGCGCTGCTGGCCGCCGGCGAGCTGACGGCGCTGGCCGGCCGCCCGCTGGGCATCGTCTGGATGGAGCTGGCTGCGCTGTGCTGGGCCGTGGGTACGCTGCTGATCCGCCGCAGCGCGCTGACGCTGCCGGTGGAGACGCTGACCGTCTGGACCATGATCCTGGCCGCCGCCTGCCTGTGGCTGATCGCCGCAGCGAGCGAGCCCTGGCCAGCCTGGCAGTTCAGCGCCGCGATGTGGGCCTCGCTGGCCTATGGCGCTTTCATCAACTACGGCTTCGCCCAGACCCTGTGGGCCAGCCTGGCGCGGCAGCTGCCGCCGGCCACCAGCGCGATGAGCATCATGGCCATTCCGCTGATCGGCACGCTCAGCGCCACCTTCATCGTCGGCGAATGGCCGCACTGGCAGGACTACGCGGCCATCGGGGCCGTGATGCTGGCCATCGGCGCGGTGCTGCTGCCGCCCCGCAAGCGCTCCACCCCATGAAACTGCACCTCATCCTGGCCCGCGCGGCCAACGGCGTCATCGGCAAAAACGGCGTCATGCCCTGGCACCTGCCCGAAGACCTGGCCCACTTCAAGCGCACCACGCTGGGCGCGCCCGTCATCATGGGCCGCAAGACCTGGGAATCGCTGCCGCCGCAGTTCCGCCCCCTGCCCGGGCGCGTCAACATCGTCGTCACCCGCCAGCGCGACTGGCAGGCCAGCGGCGCGCAGGTGGCGCATTCGCTGCCCGAGGCGATGGCGCTGTGCAGCGACGTAAGCGACGCCTGGGTCATCGGCGGCGCCGAGATCTACGCCCAGGCCCTGCCGCTGGCGGCCACCGCGGTGGTCACCGAGATCGAGGCCGCCTTCGACGGCGACGCCCATGCGCCCCGCTTCGGCCCCGAATGGCAGGAGACCGCGCGCGAGCGCCACGTCTCGCGCACCGGCCTGCCCTTCAGCTTCGTCACCTATACGAACACCCGCATCCAAGGAGTCTGACCATGTCCGGACACGGTTTCCACGTCCACGGCCCGCACGACCACGAACTCGAACACGCCGCCCAGGGCGGCCATGGCGAGCACGGCAACGGCATGACCAACCACATCGCCATGTTCACGGCCATCATCGCCACCGTGGGCGCCATCTTCGCCTACATGGGCGGCGCCACCCAGGCCAACGCCGGGCTGTACAAGAACAACGCCGCGATCAAGAAGACCGAAGCCTCCAACCAGTGGAACTACTTCCAGGCCAAGAGCACCAAGCAGTCGCTGGCCGAAGTCTCGCGCGACCTGACCGCCAGCGCTGAAGAAAAAGCCAAATACCAGGCCAAGATCGACCGCTACGAGAAGGAAAAGAACGACATCAAGGCCGTGGCCGAACAGCTCGAAGCCGAAGCCCGCGAGTGGGATCGCAAGAGCGAAGAACAGATGCACCAGCACCACCGCTGGGCCCAGGCCACCACGGTGCTGCAGGTGGCCATCGCGCTGGCGGCCATCGCGCTGCTGACGCGCAAGAAATGGCTGGAATACGCGATGTACGCCGGCGGTGGCATCGGCATCGCGGTGGGCGCGCTGGCGGCGCTGCACATCTGATCCGATGCTTTCATTTTGATAGCGCCATGACCATTTCCAATAACGGCCAGCCGGGAAAATGCCGATGAAACTCGCCACCTGGAACGTCAATTCGCTGACCGTGCGGCTGCCGCAGGTGCTGCAGTGGCTGGCCGCGCAGGCCGCCGCCGGCGCGCCGGTGGACGTGCTGGCGCTGCAGGAGCTCAAGCTCACCGACGACAAGTTTCCGCTCGAGGCCTTCCGCCAGGCCGGCTATGAAGCCGCCGTCTTCGGGCAGAAGACCTACAACGGCGTGGCGCTGCTGACCCGCGCGCCGCGCGTGCCGCAGGACGTGGTGCGCAACATCCCCGGCTTCGCGGACGAGATGGCGCGCGTCATCACCGCCACGGTGGACGCGCCCGGCGGCGCGCTGCGCGTGGTGGGCGCCTATTTCCCCAACGGGCAGGAGCCCGGCAGCGAAAAGTTCGCCTACAAGCTGCGCTGGCTGGATGCGCTGCGCGACTGGCTGCGCGAGGAGCTGCAGCGCCACCCGCGTCTGGTGCTGATGGGCGACTTCAACATCACTTTCGACGACCGCGACGTCTGGGACCCGGTGGCCCTGGCCGGCACCATCCACTGCACCGACGAGGAGCGCGCCAAGCTCGCCGCGCTCACCGCGCTGGGCCTGGTCGATGCGTTTCGTCTGTTCGAGCAGCCGCCCAAGACCTTCAGCTGGTGGGACTACCGCCAGCTCGCCTTCCCGAAAAACCGCGGCCTGCGCATCGACCACGTGCTGGTCAGCGAGCCGCTGCGCGCGCAGGTGGCCGCCTGCACGATCGACCGCGCGCCGCGCAAGAACCAGCAGCCCAGCGACCATGCGCCGGTGCTGCTGACCCTGCGCGCGGCAGGGTAAGGGCTGTTCAGAGCCGGATCGAGGTGGCGCCGTCGCCGCGGCGCAGCTCGTGCGGCAGCAGCGGCGGGCTGAAGTAGTAGCCCTGCACGAGCTGGCAGCCCAGGTCGCGCACGCACTCGAACTGCTGCTGCGTCTCCACCCCCTCGGCCACCACCTCCATCTGCAGCGAGCGCGCCAGCGTGATGATGGCGGTGACGATGGCGCGGTGCTCCCGGTCGCCAGGCAGCCCCTCGACGAAGGATTTGTCGATCTTGATCAGGTCGAACGGCAGCTGCCGCAGATGGCTCATCGACGCGTAGCCGGTGCCGAAGTCGTCGATGGACAGCCGCACCCCCAGGGCATCGAGCTCGCGCAGCACCCCGATGGCTTCGTGCACGTCATCGGCCAGCACCCCCTCGGTGATCTCCAGCTCCAGCAGCGCCGGCGGCAAGCCGGTGTCGGCCAGAATTTCACGCACGCGCGCGACGAACTGGCGCTGGCGGAACTGGTGCAGCGAGACGTTGACCGCCACCCGCCCCAGCTCGACGCCGCAAGCACGCAGCGCCTGGGCCTCGGCGCAGGCCTTGCGCAGCACCCAGTCGCCCACCGCGAGGATCATGCCGGTTTCCTCCAGCAACCCGACGAATTCGCCCGGCGAGACCACCTCGCCGCCCTGGCGCTGCCAGCGCAGCAGCGCCTCGACCGAGACAATGCGTCCGCTGCCGGCTTCGACCTGCGGCTGAAAGACCAGGAAGAACTCGTCGCGCTGCAGGGCGCGGCGCAAATCGGTCTCCAGCGACAGCCGGGCGAGCTGGCGCGCCTCGTCCTGCGCGGTGTAGAAGCGGTAGGCGCTCTTGCCGCCGTCCTTGGCGTTGTACATGGCCACATCGGCGCGCTTGAGCAGGCTGTGGCTGTCCTGTCCGTCCCGCGGGAACAGGCTGATCCCGATGCTGGTGGTGACGAAGAGCTCGCGCCCCTGGTAGGGAAAAGGCTCGCCCACGGTCTGCAGGATGCCCTGCGCCACCTGCGCCACATCGTCTTCGGCCGCCACGTCGTTGAGCACGATGGCGAACTCGTCACCCCCCAGGCGCGCCACCGTGTCGCCGTCGCGCACGCAGGCGCGCAGGCGCTGCGCCATGGCCTTGAGCAGCGCGTCGCCGCTGGCATGGCCCAGGCTGTCGTTGATGACCTTGAAGCGATCCAGATCCAGAAACAGCACGGCCACCAAGCGCTGGCGCCACTTGGCCCGCGCCAGCGCCTGGTCCAGCCGGTCCAGCAGCAGCGCGCGGTTGGGCAGGTCGGTGAGCGCATCGTGGTGCGCCAGATGCTGGATGCGCTCCTGGTAGCGGATCTGCTCGCTGATGTCACGCGCGGTGGCGATGTAGTGGGTCACCGCGCCCTGCGCGTTGCGCTGCGGCGTGATGGTCAGCGCCGAGTGAAACAGGCTGCCGTCCTTGCGCCGGTTGATCATCACGTCGGCGAACACCTGGCCGTCGGCGATGGCATGCCACATGCGCCGGTAGAAGATCTCCGGCATTTGGCCGGACTTGAGCAGCCGCGGCGTCTGACCCAGCACCTCCTCGGCGCTGTAGCCGCTCATGCGGCAAAAGGCCGCATTGACGTATTCGATGCGGCCGGCCGCATCGGTGATCATCACCGCATCGGCGGTCTGCTCCACCGCGGTGGAGAGCTTGCGCATGCGCTCTTCGGCCTGGTGGCGCTCCGTGATGTCCTGCACGATGCCGGCCAGCCGGATCGCGTGGCCGCCGCCATCGAGGCCGACTTCGACCCGCTGGAACACGATGCGCACGCTGCCATCGGGCCGGCACACGCGGTGCTGCAGCGCATAGCCCTGCCCGCTGGCGCAGGCCCGCTCCAGCAACTGGCGCAGCTGCGCGCGCTCCTGCTGCGGCACGGCCTGCAGCAGGGCCTGCGCGTCGGGCTGGACCTGCTGCGGATCCAGCCCCAGCAGCGCGTACAGCTGCAGCGACCACTGCATGGAGCGACGCCCCAAGTGCCATTCGAAGTGGCCGGTCTGGGCGATCTGCTGGGCCTCGGCCAGCAGCGCCTGCTGGTGGCGCAGGCGGCGGTTGATCTCCGACAGCGCGGCGGTGCGCTCCTGCACCAGCGCTTCCAGCTGGCTCTGGCGCAGGGCCATGGACTGGATGGTCAGCAGATCGTCATAGCCGCGCAGCGCGGCCGTCACCGCCGTCACCAGCTTCTGCGCGGTCAGCTCGGCCTTCTCGCGGTAATCGTTGATGTCGTATTCGGTGATGATGCGCGCTTCCGGCGCCTGTCCGGGCTGGCCGGTGCGCAGGATGATGCGTGTCAGCAGCCGGCCCAGGGGGCCGCGCACATGCTGCACCAGCTCCAGGCCGGCCTGGTCGCTTTCCATCACCACGTCCAGCAGCAGCACGGCCACATCGGGCTCGCGCGCCAGCAGCGCGCGCGCCTCGGCGGCCGAGCGGGCATGCAGCAGGCGCAGCGGCCGCTCACGAAAGCGCAGCGGCCCCAGCACCAGCCGGGTGACTTCGTGCACGCCCTGGTCGTCATCGACGACCAGCACGGTCCACGGCTGCGCTTCGCCGCTGTCGCGGCCCAGCGGGGCCGGCATCGTGCCGCCTGCCGTCTCGTCGGCAAACAGCAGGGGATCGTCACTGGCAGAAACAGGGGCCTCGGGATGCATCGCGCACCGTGTCGTGAATACTTGGATCTCCCTGGTCCGGGAGCCTACCACGCGATACGGTGTGGCGTACCCGCCACCGGGTGCGGGTGTGAACTAGTTACGCCCCAGGCGCCGCCGGATGTGAACTATTCCAGCCCCAGTTCCTGGATCTTGCGGGTGATGGTGTTGCGGCCTATGCCCAGCTTCTGCGCGGCCTCGATGCGCCGCCCGCGGGTAGCCCCCAGGGCGGTGAGGATGAGCTTGCGCTCGAAGCGGCGGCTCAGTTCGTCCCACACGTCGTGGCGCCCGCTGGCCAGCAGCGCCAGCGCCTCGGCCTGCAGGGCTTCTTCCCAGTCGGCGCCGGCAGCCGCCGGGGATGCGCTGGCGGCAGCGGCAGCCGGCGCCGGCCCGGCCGCCGGGGCCGCAGCCGCTGCCGGCGTGGCATCGAGCTCCTGCAGGATTTCCGGCGGCAGGTCCTTGGGCTCGATGAGTTGCGCCGGCGCCATGACCGTGAGCCAGTGGCAAACGTTTTCGAGCTGGCGCACATTGCCCGGGAAGGGATAGCGCACCAGCAGCTGCAGCGCCGCTTCCGACAGGCGCTTGGGCTCGACGCCGAGTTGGCGCGCGCTGGCCTGCAGGAAATGCCGCGCCAGCATTGGGATGTCCTCACGCCGCTCGCGCAGCGCCGGCAGGCGCAGGCGGATGACGTTGAGGCGGTGGAACAGGTCTTCGCGGAAAGCCCCTTCCTTGACGCGCCGCTCCAGGTCCTGGTGGGTGGCGGCGATCACCCGCACATTGGCCTTGACCGCGTTGTGCCCGCCGACGCGGTAGAAATGGCCGTCGGAGAGCACGCGCAGCAGCCGCGTCTGCAGATCGAACGGCATGTCGCCGATTTCGTCCAGAAACAGCGTGCCGCCCTCGGCCTGCTCGAAGCGACCGCGGCGCATGGTCTGCGCGCCGGTGAAGGCGCCGCGCTCGTGGCCGAAGAGCTCGCTCTCCAGCAGGTCCTTGGGGATGGCCGCGGTGTTGATGGCCACGAAGGGCCCGCCCGCGCGCGGCGAGTGCCGGTGCAGCGCGCGCGCCACCAGCTCCTTGCCGGTGCCCGACTCTCCGGTAATCAGCACCGTCACATTGCTCTGCGACAGCCTGCCGATGGCGCGAAAGACGTCCTGCATCGCCGGGGCCTGGCCCAGCATCTCGGGCGTGCTGTCCACCGTCTCCAGCGCCACCTCCTCGCGCTGGCTCTCCTCCACCGCGCGGCGGATCAGCTCCAGCGCCTTGGGCAGATCGAACGGCTTGGGCAGGTACTCGAACGCGCCGCCCTGGAAGGCCGAGACCGCGCTGTCCAGATCGGAGTAGGCCGTCATGATGATGACCGGCAGGCCCGGCAGGCGCTTCTTCACCTGCTCCAGCAGCTGCAGGCCGGAGCCACCGGGCATGCGGATGTCGCTGACCAGCACCTGCGGCCCCTCGCCGTCTTCGTCCAGCGCAGCCAGCACATCGCGCGGGTTGGTGAAGCTGCGGGTGGGCAGCTGCTCGCGCTGCAGGGCCTTTTCCAGCACGAAGCGGATGGACTGGTCATCGTCTGCGATCCAAATCGGCTTCATGTCGTGGCTCACCTCGGCTCGTGCCGCCGGCCCCGGGGTGTCAGGGCAGCGGGATCAGTATCTTGAAATCGGTCCGTCCCGGCTCGCTGTCGCACTCGATCAGGCCATGGTGCTGCTGCACGAAGGTCTGCGCCAGCGTCAGCCCCAAGCCGGAGCCGCCCTCGCGCCCCGACACCAGCGGGAAGAAGATGCGGTCCTTGATCGAGTCCGGCACGCCGGGCCCGTTGTCGATGACATGCAATTCCAGTGCCAGCTTGTAGCGCTGCTTGCCGAAGGTGACTTGGCGCGCCACCCGGGTGCGAAAGATCAGCTGGGCATCGCCGGCGGCCATGCGCTCGCCCAGCACCTGGCAGGCGTTGTGCGCGATGTTGAGCACGGCCTGGATCAGCTGCTCGCGGTCGCCGCGGAACTCGGGAATGGAAGTGTCGTAGTCGCGCACCACCCGCAGGCCCTTGGGAAATTCCGCCAGGATGAGCGAGCGCACCCGCTCGCAGACCTCGTGGATGTTGACGTCGCCCACGACATGCGGGCGCCGATGCGGCGCCAGCAGCCGGTCCACCAAGGTCTGCAGGCGGTCGGCCTCGTGGATGATGACGCGGGTGTATTCGGCCAGCTGCGGCTCGATCTCGGTCTCCAGCAGCTGGGCCGCGCCGCGGATGCCGCCCAGCGGGTTCTTGATCTCGTGCGCCAGGTTGCGGATCAGCTCCTTGTTGGCCTGGGCCTGGTCGAGCAGCCGCTCCTCCCGCTCCTGGCGGGCCTGTTGCTCCAGCGGCAGCATCTCCAGCAGGAAATCGTCGGGCTGGTCGGTCTGCGTCAGGATCACGTGCACCGGCAGCAGCTCGCGCGCGGCGCGCCTGAGCCAGGCGTCATAGCGCAGCGCGGCGTATTCGTTGCGCTGCAGCCCCTGCAGGGCCGACTGCAGCACCTGCGGCTCGCTGAAATGCGGCGCCAGCGCCGTGCCGACCAGGCTACGCCGCGACAGGCCCAGCGCGTCCTCCAGCGCCGCGTTGGCATAGACGATGGTGCCGTCGGCCCGCACCACCGCCACCAGCGTGGCCAGCAGGTCGAAAGGCTGAAAGCGGCTGCAGGAAGAAGCGGTCGAGGGTTCCAAGCCGCCTATTGTGGCGCAAGCGTGTTGGTCAGCCTAGAAGCGGCAGTTGAACAGGGCCGAGTGGGCTGTCAGGGCGTGGGCTGGCCAGGTGCGAGGACGCCGCGGGCTGGCTGCCCGCAAGGACGAGCGACGCCGCCAGCGCGCGCCATGGCAGTCCAATCGGGCTTGTAGCGCCTTCACCCTTGCGGTGAAGGAGAGGCGAGGAAACCAGCGGCCCCACCCGATCCGTCCGGGCTGGCAGCTGGACAGGGAGCGGTCAACTGCCGTTTCTAGGCTCAGGGCAGGCGCTCGAGCTCGCGGCGCAGGCTGGCGATGTCGCTTTCGGTGCGCTCGATGCTGGCCTTGAGCTCGGCCACGCGGTCCAGGTATTTCTGGTGGTTGCGCGTCTCCGGGCCCATTTTCTCCGGCTCGCCGTTGTTGTACTCGCGCAGCAGCTCGGCGCGGCGCGCCTCGGCCCTGCGCAGCTCGGCTTCCAGGATCACCCGCGCCTCGGCATCGCGCGCGCGCTGGGCCTGCTCCTGGTCGCGGCGCAGCTGCTCGGCCAGCGGGCTGCTGGTGCTGGCCAGGCGCACGCCGTCGCTCGGTCGCGGACGCTGCACCACGGTCACGTTGCCACCTTCGATGAGCTTGCAGCCCTTCTGGTCGGGCGGCACGGTGTTGGTGTACTCGTTGCCGCAGCGGTAGATGCGGTTGCTGCCGGCCTGCTGTGCCGCAGCGGACACGGCGGCAGCCAGGCCGAACAGCAGCGTAGAAATGACGAGAACCGGTTTCATGGGGACGACTCCTCGCATGGCCATGCAGGGACGGCCTGCCAGTATCCACAATTTCCCGGCCGATTCAAAGCCCGCACCATGAAAAAAGGACGGCCGCAGCCGTCCTTTTTTGCGACAGCCTGTAACCGTTGCCGGTCCAGGCCGCTGCGCCTGCCGATCAGAGCGAGTAGTACATGTCGTACTCGACCGGGTGCGGAATCATGCGGAAGCGCGTGACTTCCTGCATCTTCAGCTCGATGTAGGCGTCGATCATCGAGTCGCTGAACACGCCGCCCTTGGTCAGGAAAGCGCGGTCCTTGTCCAGGTATTCCAGCGCCTGGTCCAGGCTGTGGCAGACGGTGGGCACCAGCTTGTCCTCCTCCGGCGGCAGGTGGTAGAGGTCCTTGGTGGCGGCCTCGCCCGGGTGGATCTTGTTCTCCACGCCGTCCAGGCCGGCCATCAGCAGGGCCGCGAAGCACAGATAGGGGTTGGCCGTCGGGTCCGGGAAACGGGCCTCGATGCGGCGACCCTTCGGGTTGGCGACGAAGGGAATGCGGATCGAAGCCGAGCGGTTGCGCGAGCTGTAGGCCAGCTTGACCGGCGCCTCGAAGCCGGGCACCAGGCGCTTGTAGCTGTTGGTGCCGGGGTTGGTGATGGCGTTGAGCGCGCGGGCGTGCTTGATGATGCCGCCGATGTAGTACAGGGCGAAATCGGACAGGCCCGCATAGCCGTCACCGGCGAACAGGTTCTTGCCGTCCTTCCAGACCGACTGGTGCACGTGCATGCCCGAGCCGTTGTCGCCGGCCATGGGCTTGGGCATGAAGGTGGCCGTCTTGCCGTAGGCATTGGCCACGTTCCACACCACGTACTTCAGCGTCTGCGTCCAGTCGGCACGCTGCACCAGCGTGCTGAACTTGGTGCCGATTTCGTTCTGGCCAGCGCCGGCCACTTCGTGGTGGAACACTTCCACCGGGATGCCCAGCGATTCCAGGATCAGCGACATTTCGGCGCGCATGTCCTGGGTGCTGTCCACCGGCGGCACCGGGAAGTAGCCGCCCTTGACGCTGGGACGGTGGCCACGGTTGCCGCCCTCGAGCTTGGCGCCGGTGTTCCAGGAAGCCTCGTATTCCTCGATCTCGAAGCCGACCTTGCCCATCGAGGTGTCCCAGCGCACGCCGTCGAAGATGAAGAACTCGGGCTCGGGACCGAAGTAGGCGGTGTCGCCCAGGCCGGAAGCCTTCAGATAGGCCTCGGCGCGCTTGGCGATCGAGCGCGGATCGCGGTCATAGGCCTTGCCATCGCTGGGCTCGATCACGTCGCACTGCAGAAACAGCGTGGTCTCTTCGAAGAAGGGGTCGATGTTGGCGGTGTTCGGATCGGGCATCAGCAGCATGTCCGATGCCTCGATGCCTTTCCAGCCGGCGATGGAGGAGCCGTCGAAGGCGTGGCCGGAAGTGAACTTGTCCTCGTCGAAGGCGGAGATCGGCACGGTCACGTGCTGCTCCTTGCCCCGGGTGTCGGTGAAGCGGAAGTCAACGAACTTGACCTCGTTCTCCTTCACCATCTTCATCACGTCTGCGACGGTCTTGGCCATCTGGTACTCCTGCTTGGGAATGGGTTGTGGAAATGGACGGTCATGCCAGCATGCAGGTTCTGTGCCAAACCCGTGCGTGCGCGCACCGCCGCGCAAAGCCCTATTGTGCCCCGAGTTGACCGCCCTTCGGCCCTGAAATGCCCGCCTGTAGTCCGATGAGTCTCATCGATTGCACCTTATTGGTGCGATTGATGAGTCCATCGTGGTGCGTCATATTTCTCGCACCATTTCGGTGCCTAGCTGCAGGCCTTGCGCGCGCAGGCCGGCCAGCAAGGCCTCCCAGGCGCCGGCCACGGCCTGCGGCTCGCCCTTGACGCCCAGCTCGATGTGGCGGCCGTGCTGGGGATGATCGACGCTGGGCAGGCTGAAGATCCGCACGCCCGGGTAGTCGGCTTCAATGGCCTGCATCAGCGGCGTGAGCGTGGCTTCCAGCGCCCCATAGACGATGACCGAGCGTTCCAGCCGCGCCTGGCGGTGGTGCAGATGCGGATACCAGGTGTCCAGCACCCACTCGATCATCGGCCAGGCCATTACCGGGAAGCCGGGCACGAAGTGCACCGCGCCGCCGCCCTGGGGCGCGACGCAGGAAAAGCCGGGGATCTTGTTGTAGGGGTTGGGGATGATGCGCGCGCCCACCGGAAAGCGGCCCATGTTCAGGCGGTGTACGTTGTCGGGCCGGTCGGGCTCATAGGGCACGCCCTGCTCGCGCGCCACATCCTGCATGCGCTCGCGGATCAGGGCCTCGGCCTCGGGGTGCAGTGCCAGCTCCACCCCCAGCGCGCGCGCCGCGCACTGGCGGGTGTGGTCGTCGGGCGTGGCGCCGATGCCGCCGCAGGAAAAGACCACCTCGCCGCTGGCAAAGGCCCGCTGCAGGGTGGCGGTGATGCGGTCCGGCTCGTCGCCCACGTAGTCGGCGTGCGCCAGCGTCAGGCCGCGCTGCGCCAGCAGTTCGATGACCTTGGCCAGATGCTTGTCGGCACGTTTGCCGGAGAGGATTTCGTCACCGATGACGATGAGGCCGAAGGCCGGTGGGGCAGCAGTCATGCAGGCAAGCTCACAGCAGAAGGTCCGGCCCGGCTTGGTCAGCGGCAGGCTGCGCCGGCGCCGACACCGGCTGCGCGCGCAGCGCCGCCAGCGCGGCCAGGCCGAAATGGCAGAACCACAGGGCGGAGAAAATGAAGACGAAGGTGTAGATCCACAGCGCCAGCGGCACCAGCAGCGGCGCCAGCACGATGGCCATGACGCCGATGGCCCAGATCAGCGCCGGCGCGGCCCCCAGGTAGCCGGTGACCACGCCGATGAACAGCAGCGCATAGCGGTGCCGGCGCATCAGCTCGGCGCGCTCCTCGGCGCTGGCGTGCGCGGCCAGCGTGTCATAGACCATGACCCGGGTGGCCAGCCAGCCCCAGATCAGCGGCGGCAGCACCAGCACCAGCGGCGGGATGACCCACAGCGGCAGCGTCAGCAGCAGCGCCAGCAGGGCCAGCAGCGTCGAGCCCAGTGCCTGCAGCGCGCTGCCCCACCAGCTGCCGCCGTGGCGGCGCTCCAGCGTGGGAAAACGCCGCTCGGTGACCAGCCGCACCACGCCCGGCGTGACCAGCCAGGCCACGGCCAGCAGGGCCAGCGCGATCATCAGCGGCAATACCAGCAGGATGAGCAGCAGCGGCGCCATCACCGCGCGCAGGTGGCCCAGGGACACGGTATCGAACCAGCGCGCCAGCGTGTCCATCAGCGCCCAGTCGGCCAGCCAGGCCTGCACCGCGGCCACCGCCGGCTCCCAGAAGAACCAGAACAGCGCCGTGCTGCCGGCCACCAGCAGCACCAGGGGCAACAGCGACAGCGCGATCACCCGTGGCTGCAGGCAATAGGCCAGCGCGCGCCAGAAGGAGTCCAGCAGCAGGTTCATGCCGCAAGCATAAGCGCAGTTGGCGGCGCCGGCATGACGCCTGGACCGCCGCAGCGCAGGCGATGGCTCAGGCCCGGCCCACCAGGCGCTTGAGCCCCAGCCACTGCTGGGCCCAGAAGCCGCGCCCGTAGTCGCGCCCCTGCTCCACCTGGTCGCGCACCCCGGTGGGCTCGTAGCGCGGCTGGAAATCGGCCGTGCCGAACAGCATGTCCCACCAGGGCAGCAGCACGCCGAAGTTGCAGCCCCCCAGCGCGCGCCCCGGCGATTCATGCCCGGTGCCGACGCTGTGGTGGCGGCGGTGAAAGCGCGGGCTGATCCACAGCCGCTCGCCCACGCGGCCGAACGACAGACGCACATTGGCGTGCGCCAGGTTTTCGCTGAGCTGGGTCAGCGCGACGATGGCCACGAACTGCCCGGGCGCCACGCCGATCAGCTGCGCCAGCGTCACCAGCAGCACGTCGCGAATCAGGTCGTCCAGCAGGTGGTTGCGGTTGTCGCTCCACATCGTCATCTGCCGCTGCGCGTGGTGCAGCGCATGCAGCCGCCACCACCACTCGAAGCGGTGCTGCCCGCGGTGCAACCAGTAGTCGAAGAAATCCAGCACCAGCAGGTACAGCACGAAGCTCACCCACGGCACGTCGGTCACGCCGGGCCACAGATCGTCCAAGTGGAAGGTGGGCATGCCGGCTGCGCGCAGCGCCCCCCAACCCTGCTCCAGCAGCGGCGTCAGCGTGAAATAGACCGCCAGCCGGAAAAGCCCCAGGCGGTGGATCAGCGTGTAGAGCACATCCACCCGCACCGCGGCGCGGTCGGTCAGCGGCTCCACCGGCCGCCAGCGCTGCAGCGGCGCGATCACCAGCAGCAGCACCAGCAGCTGCAGCAGGCCCACCAGCAGCCAACCGGTGCCGTCGTAGGCGTCGTCCAGGCGGCTGCCCAGGCCCAGCAGATAGGCCAGCGGCTGCACGACCGTCTCGTACAGCCATTGCTGCGCGGCATCGAAAGCGTTGAGCACGGTGTCCATGGTCTTAGCGGGCACCCGCGCCGTGGCGCGCGATCCAGTCGCGGTAGGCGGGATGCGCGCGCAGCGTGCGGAAACAGAAGCCTTTTTCCTTCAGCCCGACGATTAGCGGCTCCAGCACGGCCGGCGCCCACGGGTCCTGGCGCGACCAGATGCCCAGATGCGCCATCAGCACGTCGCCGGGCCGGATCGAGGCCAGCGCGCGCTGCAGCAGCAGCGCGTTGGGGTAGCGGTCGCTGGGCAGCTCGTCGCCCAGGAAGCCGGCGTCCGACCAACCCACGTGCAGGTAGCCGCACTGCTGCGCGGCCTGCCGCAGCGCCGCCGAGGTGCGCCCGCCGGGCGCGCGGTACAGCGACAGCGCGGGCTGGCCGGTCAGCTCCTGCAGGCGCTGCGCGGCCGCGTCGATCTGGGCGCAGTACTGCCGCGCCGTCCAGACCTGCTCGCGCCCGGCCTGCGGGCCGGCCGAAGCGCGCACGCGAAAGCGCACGCTGCCATCGGGCTGCGGCACGTCGGCGCGCCAATAGACGTGGTCCAGCGTGTGCGAGGCAAAGGCATGGCCTTCGGTCGCGCGCTCGCGCCACCAGGCGGCCCAGTGCGCGCCCAGGCTGCCGTCGCCTTCGCGGGTGGGCTCGTGCGCGGCGAAAAAGGTCGCCTGCACCTGCTGGCGCCGCAGCACCTCGGCCACGTGCTGCGCCACGCCCATGTGGCCGGTATCGAAAGTCAGGTACAGCGGGCGCTGGCAGTCCGCGCCGACAGCGCCCGATTCCGCTGCTCCCGCTGCTCCCGCTGCTCCCGCTGCTCCCGCTGCTCCCGCTGCTCCCGCTGCTCCCGCTGCCGCCAGCCAGGCCAGCGCCAGGACCCGGCGCAGCCCGTGCCGCAGGCGCCTGCCCAGGCCGCTGCCGGCGGCCACGCCGCCATGGGCACGGTGATCGAGGAGGCGGTCACTGACGCGGCGCATGGTCCAGTGTCCAGACCCCGTGCGGGGATTTGCCCACGCGCACCTGGCGCACGACCTGGCGCGTCGCGGTGTCGATGACGCTGAGCTTGCCGGCCCAGCGCGAGGCCACCAGGATGTAGCGGCCGTCGGCCGTCAGGTCCATGCAGTCCGGGCCGCTGGGGCCGGGGTATTCATCGACCACCTGCATCGTCTGGTAGTCGATCTTGCTGATGGTGTTGGCCACGCGGTTGCTCACCAGCACGTGGCGGCGGTCGCCCACGGCGCGAAAGGCGTGCGCGCCGGCGCCGGTGCGGATGAGCCGCACCAGCTGCGGCACGGGAGAGGCCAGGTCATAGACCTCTACCCCCTCGCCGCCGGTCAGCGCCACCAGCAGGAAGCGGTCGTCGGGCGTGCCGAACACGTCGGCCGGCAGTTCCCCGGTGCGGATGCGCCAGACGATCTGTTGGCGCGCCAGATCGACGGCGACGAGCTCGTTGCTGTCTTGCATCGTCACGTAGGCCGTGGTGCTGCGGCTGTCGATCCAGATGTGGCTGGGCGTCTTGCCGGTCGGAATGCGCCGCACCAACGTCAGGTCGCGCCCGTCCCAGCGGTAGATGTCCACGTGGTTGAGCCGGTTGGCCGCAGTCACGAACCACTGCATGTCCGGCGAGAAGCGCAGCTGGTAGGGGTCGAGGATGTGGCGCACGGTGCGCTGCACCTCGGCCGTGCGCGGATCGACGAAGGTCAGCGAGTCGCCAAAGGCATTGGCGATGATCAGCGACTTTTCGTCCGGCGTGAGGTACAGGTGGTGCGGCTCCTTGCCGGTGGGAAAGCGCTTGATCTCGCGCCAGGTCTGCGGGTCGATGACGCTGACGTTGGCGTCCTTGGAATTGAGCACGAACACCGGCGCCGGCTGCGCGTGCGCCAGCGCCGCGCACAGCAGCAGACCAAAGACCAGGACGAGGCGCGACAGGGATGGCATGAAGGCGGGAGGCAGGGCAGGCGCAAGTGTAGCCATGCGGGCAACGCGCCAGCGCCCGGCCGGGTTGACGCCAGGCGGCCGGCTTGACGCCGATCAAAGCGCGCGCAGCGCCGCCACCTCGGCCTCGGTGAGCCAGCGCCACTGCCCGCTCGCCAGATCGGGCGGCAGCTCGATCGGCCCGAAGCGGCTGCGGTGCAGCGCCTGCACGCGGTTGCCCGCAGCCGCCACCATGCGCTTGACCTGGTGGTAGCGGCCTTCGGTGAGCGTGAGCCGCAGCTGCTGCGCGCCCACCTGCTCGACCGCGGCAGCGCGCACCGGCTGCGGCGCATCGCGCAGCGGCACGCCCTCGCGCAGCCGCTGCAGCAGCGCGGCCGTCGCCGGATGCTTGAGCGTGACCTCATAGACCTTGGCCACCACGTGGCGCGGCGAAGCCAGCCGGTGCAGCAGCCCCCCGTCGTCGGTCAGCAGCAGCAAGCCGGTGGTGTCCTGGTCCAGCCGGCCCACGGCCTGCACGCCGGGCGTGCCGCCGCGGCGGGGCCGCTGGCGCAGCGGCGCCGGCAGCAGCGTATAGACGCTGGGCCAAGCCGAAGGACGCTGCGAGCACTCCATGCCCGCCGGCTTGTGCAGCATCAGGTAGGCCTGCTCCACCCAGGGCCAGTCCTGGCCCTGCACCCGCAGGCGCAGGCCCGCCACGGGCCAGGGATGGTCGGGGTCGGTGCAGGGCAGCGGCGCCTCGGCCCCGCCTGGCCAGACCTGCACCGCGCCGCCGCGCACCAGCTCGGCGCACTGGCGCCGCGTGCCAAAGCCCTGGCGGTACAGGATGTCGTGCAACGGCAGGGTGGCGGTCATCGGTGCGGGCAGGGATGCAGATGGTGGAAAGATGGCGCAGGGCCAGCCGGCCGGCGCCCTGCGCGAGATTGTGGCGCCGCGGCCGCAGGGGCCGCGACGAAACAGCGCCAAGTGTGCAATAGTTCATCGACACGCCCGTCCACCGCGTGCGCGCCGCGCCAATCGGACCCATGATGCAGCCAGGACCAGAACCCCTGCGAAGAAGGGGCCACAGGAGGGACGAGCACATGACCATGGACGCAACGGCAGCTTGGACCATCGGCGCGGCCGCGCTTGCGCTGGGTGCCGGCCTGGGCGCCTGGGCCTACGCCATGCACCAGCGCAGCAAGGAGCTGGCCAAACGGCGCATCCCGCGCAAATGGCCGCTGGCCGTGCGCGCCCTGGTCAACAGCCGTGAAAAGCTGGTGTGGCGCTGGCTGATGCGCGCCTTCCTCGACCACCATGTGATGGTCAAGCTGCCGGTCACCCGCTTCACGATGCCGCAGGTGCGCGAGGAAGGCCCGCACTGGTTCCAGCTGCTCAGCGGCGTGTACTGCACCTTCACCGTCTGCACGCCCGAAGGCCATGTGATCGGCTGCGTCGATGTGCCCGGCCCGCAGGGGTTGTCGCTGAGCAACCAGACGCTCAAGCACACGCTGCTGACCCAATGCAACATCCGCTACTGGGTGGTCGATCCGGAAAACCTGCCCAACGCCACCACGATCCGCGCCGCCTTCCTGGGGGAGCAGGCCGTCATCAAGGAAAACCTGGAGCGGGTGCGCACCGAGGCCGAGTTCGCCCAAACCCGCGCCAACCTGAAGGCTGCGCTGTCGCGCCAGCGCCACGCCCACCCCAGCGACTTCGGCCGGCTCGAAGGCGGCGTGACCACCGACGCGCCCGGTCACGAGGAGTTCGACAGCCACCTGTCCACCGGCTGGCGGCACGACTCTTTCGTCGCCCCGCTGGACAGCCGCGCCGGCGAGCTGCAGCGCTGAGCCTGCGGCGATCGCTCCCCTCTCGCGCCTGTGCAAGCCGCAGCGCCTGTGCATGCCGCGCGCGCCCTCTGCGCGGCCCGCGCGCTGCCGCCGTCAGTCCGCCGGCGCAGCCGCGGCCGGAAACGTGATGCGGAAGGTCGCCCCCGGGCCGGCATCGGCAAGCAGCTCGATCTGCCCCTTGAGCGTGCCCACCACCAGGTTGTAGACGATGTGCAGCCCCAGACCGCTGCCGCCGCTGCCGCGGCGGGTGGTGAAAAAGGGCTCGAAGACGCGGGAACGGATCTGCGGCGCGATGCCCCTGCCGTCGTCGGCGCAGACCAGCTCCACCTGCGCGCCGAGGCGGCGCGCCTGCACGCGGATGGTGCCGCTTTGGGATGCGTCGTAGCCATGCAGCTGCGCGTTGATCAGCAGATTGCTGAGGATCTGCGCGATCGCCCCCGGATGGGTGTGGATGACCAGCCCCGGCAGGCTGGTGTGTTCGATACGGATGCGCCCGTCGCGAAAGCGCGGCTGCAGGCTCAGGATCACCTCGTCGATGTAGCGCCCCAGGTCGAGCGTACGCCACTGCCCGCTGGACTGGTCCACCGCGACCTGCTTGAAGCTGCGCAGCAGCTCGGCCGCGCGCTGCAGGTTGCGCACCAGGATGTCGGCCCCTTCGAGCCCGTGGGCAAGATGGCGCTGCAGCATCGAGCGGCGCAGCTCGCCGGCGTCGAACGCCTGGCGCAGCTGCAGTAGATCCTCCTGCAATGCCGTGGCCGAGGTCACCGCGATGCCCAGCGGCGTGTTGATTTCGTGCGAGATGCCGGCCACCAGCGCGCCCAGGGCCGCCATCTTCTCGGACTGCACCAGCTGCTCCTGGGCCAGGTGCAGCTCGTCCAGGGAGCGGCTGAGCCGCTCGTTGGCCTGCGTCAGCTCCAGGGTACGCGCCTGCACCCGGCGCTCCAGCGTCTCATTGAGCTCGCGCAGCGCCTGCTCGGCCTGCTTGCGCTGGGTGATGTCGCGCTCGATCGAGATGTACTTGAGCAGCCGGCCCTGGGCATCGTGCACGGCCTGCACGTCGATGATGGCCCAATAGGGCCGACCGCTCTTGTGGTAGTGCAGGATCTCGACTTCGAAGCGCTCGCCACGCTGCACCCGCTCGCGGATGTAGGCCAGCGTCTGTGCGTCGGTCTGCGGGCCGTTGAGCAGCTCGCCCGGCATGTGGCCCTGCGCCTCCTCGCGGCTGTAGCCGGACATGCGCACGAAGCCGTCGTTGACCCAGGTGATGCGCGCCTGCGCGTCCAGAATCAGCACCGCGTTGTCGGTGCATGAAGCCACCAGTGCCAGCTCGCGGTTCTGCTCCTGCTGCGCGCGCAGCTCGGCTTCGGCGGCGCGGCGCTCGCTCACGTCGATGAACAGCAGCAGGTGGCGCACCCCCTCGGCATGGGCGAACGCGGCCAGCACCACCTCGCACGGCCTGCTGCCCTGCGGCTGCCGCAGCTCCAGCTGCAGCCGCTGCACGGCCCTGCCGCCCTCGCCGCGCCACGGCGGCAGCGCGGGCACCGCACCCAGCACGAGCTCGCGCCAGTCGGCCAGCGCCAGCAGCTCGTCGCGACGGCGGCCGCTCAAGCGCGCCATCGCCTCGTTGGCATACAGCACGCGGCTGCCGGCCACGACCAGCACCCCCTCGCCGGCATCGGACTGCGCCGCCAGCAGCGCGCGGTAAAAGGCGTTCTCCCCCAGTACCCGGTCCAGATAGGTCAGCCCCAGCGAGCCCAGCAGCATGAGCACCGCCACGGCGCCGACCAGCCAGCCCATGGCCTGGCCGCTGAGGCCGGTGCCGGCGACGGTGCACACCGCATCGGGCGCGAAGCGCGCCGCCGCCATGCCGCTGTAATGCATGCCGGCGATCGCCAGCCCCATGAACACGGCGCTCAAGGCGCGGCGTGCCGGCGTCGGGCCGGCGCCGGCGCGCTGCTCGAACATCAGCCGCACCGCCACCCAGCTGGCGGCCACGGCGATCAGCACCGACAGCGTCACCCAGATCGCGTCGTAGCGGATCGGGGGCTGCATGCGCATGGCCGTCATGCCGCTGTAGTGCATGGCCACGATGCCCAGCCCCATCAGCACCGCCGCCAGCAGGCGCGAGCGCGCGCTGCTGTGCGGCGGCGCCAGCGTGCGCAGCGCAATGGCCGTGGCCAGCACGGCTGGCAGCAGCGAGGCGCCGGTCCACCAGGGGTCGTAAGCTACCGGCACCGGCAGATGCGCGGCCAACATGCCGACGAAATGCATGGCCCAGATGCCAAAGCCCAGCGCCAGCGCGCCGCCGGCGATCCACCACGGCCGGGTGGCCGCGCGCACCCAGGCCAGCCGGTAGGCCAGATGCAGCGCCGTGTAGGACGCCAGCACGGCCAGGACCACCGAAAAGGCCACCCAGTGCAGCTGGTAGTCGATCGGCATGGCGGGGGTGCAGACGGGAAGCGTTCGGACAGGGGCGGCAGCCCAGGGGCAATCTGACAGGGGCAATATAGCCGGGACCGTATCCCCCGGCCGCGCGGGCCGCCGCAGGCAGCCCGCGCGAGCGTGAACGAATGCACGCGCGCTCCTGCCCGGCGCGGGCTGCGCGGCTTCAGCCGCCGGCGCGCCGGCGCAGCCAGCGCATCAGCGCGCCCACCAGCGGCAGTTTTTCGTAGAGCTCCTCGGCCGCATCCCAGTAGTCGCGGTGCTGGCGGATGCGCCCATCGGGCGCCAGCAGCAGCAGGCTGGCGCCGCGGATGCACTGGGCCTGCCCGGGCCGGTAACGCCGGAAGCGGAAATGGAAGTCCCAGGTCAGCACGACCTGCTCGCCCTGCTGGATGCGGCCGGTGACGACGAAACGCGGCTCCAGCAGATCCTCGAACATGCGCGCGAAGATGGCCGCAATGGCCGCCACCCCCTGCACCGCGTGAAACGGGTCCTTGAAGGTGGCATCGGGCGTGTAGTACTGCCCGAAGCGCTGCAGATCCTGCGGTGTGAGCGTCTCGAAAAACACGACGATGCGTTCGACCGCGTGGCTCATGTCCGTGTCACCTTGCGCACCAGGGGGAAGTAGAGACGATAGGGCAGCAGCCGCAGCAGCTTGAGCCACAGCGTGAAGCGGCGCGGATAGTGCAGCTCGAACCGCCCGCGCGCCCAGCCAGCGAGCATGGCGCGCGCGGCCTGCTGCGGCGTGATCAGCGCCGGCATGTGAAAGTCGTTGCCGGCCGTCAGCGGCGTGGCCACGAAGCCAGGATTGACCACGCTGACGGCGATGCCGCGCGGCCGCAGCTCCAGATGCAGCGCCTCGGCCAAATGGATCAGCGCCGCCTTGGTCGGGCCATAGGCCAGGCTGCGCGGCAGCCCCCGGTAGCCGGCCACGCTGGCCACCAGGCTCAGATGCCCGCCCTGGCCGCGCTCGGCCTGCTTGAACAGGATGGGCAGCACCGCTTCCAGCAGGTGCAGGGCGCCGACGTAGTTGACCTGCTCGTGGCGCAGCATCTCGTTGATGTCGTAGCTCGCCGCGTCCAGCGGCCGGTAATGCCCGGCGCAGTACAGCACCAGATCCAGCGGGCCGCGCTCCTCGATCAGGCGCGCGGCCACGTGCAGGGCATTGCTGTCGCTCACGTCCAACGGCAGGGCCACCGCCCGGGGGCGGCCCAGCGCGTCGCAGTCGCTGCGACGTCCGGCCCAGATGCGCAGCACCATGGCATTGCGCGCCGACACGAAGACAGTGGCGCCCAGTTCGTACAGCAGGTCGGCGCAGGCCTCGCCAATGCCGCTGGAGGCACCGACGATCCACACCGTCCTGCCGGCCCAGTCGCGCAGGGGGGGATTGAGGGACATGGCGGCCTAGCGCTTGTGGAAGGCCAGCGTGACTTCGCCCAGCGTCACGCCCCATTTGCTCATCGTGGCGCGGTTGAGCATCACCCGCTCGTCCATCAGGTACATCCAGTCCTCGAAATGCACGACGACCGTGCGCCCGTCAAGCGGCAGCAGCAGATCGTAGTTCCAGTAGAACGCATTACCGCGCTCCTCGCCCAGGGCCTGCCCCACCACGTCGGCCGCGGTGCCACTGTAGCGGCCTTGCACGCCCACGCCCGGCGTGCGCCGCAGCGTCCAGACACGCTTCTGGGTGCTGCCGTCCGAATAGATGAAATCCTCGTCCAGCACGCCCACCTCGTGGCCGGCCTGCCCGCTCCAGCTGCAGCGCATGACCACGGTGAAGCGCTTGACGACCTTGCCGCCACGGTCGGTGAACACCCCATAGGCATCGACCACGCCGTTGAAATAGCGGCGCAGATCCAGCAGCGGCTGCTGCCCCTCGAAATCGGCCAACGTGGGCGCGGCACAGCCGGCCAGCGCCACGCTCCCCAGGGCCGCGGTAGCGGCCAGCAGCGAACGACGTTTCATGACGATCCTCCCAACGGGCGATGCAGGAAAAACACGGCCAGCAGACCCGCTGCCGCCAGCTTAAGCGCACAGGGCAGCAGGCAGTAGGCAATAGTTAACGCCCAGGCGCCTTGCGCGCCGGCAGCGCCTGGCGTGTAGCCGAACCACGACAGCACCGGCAGCGCCAGGCCGGCGGCCAGCGCCAGGTTGAGCTTGGCCGCAAAGTTCCACCAGCCGTAGTAAGCCCCCTGCGCGCGCCCCAGATCGCCGGCGCGCTCGATCAGCCCGGCCAGCAGGGCCGCAGGCATGACCAGATCCGCCCCCAGCGCCAGACCCGAGAGCACGCAGATCACGGCAAACACCGCGCCATCGCCCGGCCCCAGCGTGGCGGCCCATACGAACACCAGCACGGCCAGCCCCATGCCCAGCAGCCAGCCGCGCACCAGGCCCAGCCGCCGCACCACGGCCAGCCACAGCGGCATCGAGGCCGCCGCCGCGGCGAAGTACGCCGCCAGGAACAGCGGCTCCATCGCGGCGCTGGCCTGCAGACGGTCCTGCACGAAAAACAGCACCAGCGTGGCCGGCATGGCGCTGGCCAGGCCGTTGAGCACGAACACCGCCAGCAGGCGGCGAAACGCCCCGCTGCGCCAGGGCTGCCACGGATCGGCCGGCGGCGCGGCCGCCGCCGCAGGCCGCGGGGGCCGGGGCGCAGCCCGCCAGGCCAGCCAGCCCAGCGCCAGCAAGGCCGCGAACACCGCCGTCATCACGCCCAAGCCGGCCAGCGCCGGCAGCGTGGACGCCAACAGCACCCCCACCAGGCCCAGCCCCTCCCGCCAGGCCACCAACCGGCTCTGGCGCGACGCATCCGCGCCCAGCAACGCTCCCCAGGCCTGGTGGGCCAGGCTCAGGGCGCTGTAGCAGGCGTAGGTGAGCACCAACAGCGCCGCCGCCAGCGCCAGCAGCCCGCCGCCCTGCGGCCAGGGGGGATGGAATAGCAGGCCGAAGCTGACTGCCAGCACCACGCAGGCCCCGGCGGCGGCGGCCAGCACGGCCTGAGCCGAGCGGCGGTACAGCCGGTCGATCAGCCAGCCCAGCAACGGATCGATCAGCGCATCCAGCAGCCGCGTGGCCAGCAGCAGGACCCCCAGCGTGGCCAGCGGCACGCCGAAGGCGCGGGCGTAGTGGTTGGGCAACAGCACGTACAGCGGCAGCGCCACGAAGGCCAGCGGCAGCCCCGGCAGGCCGTACAGCGCGGCCCGGGCCGCATTCAGCGCAGACGCGCTCATCCGCCCTCGCCTGCGGCCAGCGGCGACGGCGACGCCAGCCCCAGCAGAGCCGCGCGCAGCTCGGGCGCTGCGCTGCGCGCGGACAGCCAGATGGCGAAGAAGCGCCGGGCGAACTCGGCATCGGCCACCTCCGCCGTCAGCCGGCCGTTGGCATAGAAAACCGCGCCCTGGCCGGGCCGGTACCAGCCGGCCAGCCGGTCGCCGGCGCGCACGTCCGGAAAGGCCGTCTGCATGGCTGCGAGCCAGCGCTGCGCCTGCTCGGGCGTCAGGGGGTCGAGCCGGCGCATTTCCTGCAGCGAGCGCTGGGCGATGTCAGCGCCGGCCAGCGCGCGCCGGTAATGCAGTTCCAGCACGAAGGCCGAGCGCTCGGGGGCGTCGGCGGCAAAGCCCGGCGCAACCCACAGCGCAGCGTCGTACACCGCCAGCCCCCACCAACGGAAGGTGCCGTTGCCGGCCAGGCGCCAGCCGGCTGGAATGGATGGCGCAGATGGCGCCGGCACCGGGGCGACCACGGCGCCGGCCGCCTGCGCCGCAACCCCATGAAAAAGGCCGAAAGCCGATGCCAGCACTGAAAAGATAGCTACTCTTTTTGTAGCGTGTACTGCACCACGTCGATGCTGCCGGCGTCGAACGCCGCCTCGCAATAGGCCAGATAGAACTCCCATAGGCGGATGAACCTTTCGTCGAAACCCAGTTGCAGCACGCGGCTGCGCTCGGCCAGGAAGCGGCTGCGCCAGCGCCGCAGCGTCTCGGCATAGTCCGCGCCGAAGGCCAGTTCATCGACCACGCGCAGACCGGCTTCGGCCGCGTGCCGGCGAAACTGCGCCGGGCTGGGCAGGCAGCCGCCGGGAAAGATGTACTGCTGGATGAAATCGGTGGAGCGGATGTAGCGCTCAAACAGCGCGTCGTCGATGACGATGCTCTGGATGCAGGCCCGGCCGCCGCCGCGCAGCAGGCGCGCCAGGGTCTGGAAATAAACCGGCCAGTACTCCCGGCCCACGGCCTCGATCATTTCGATCGAGCAAATCGCGTCATAGGGCCCGTCGGCGATGTCGCGGTAGTCCTGCAGGCGCAGCTCCGCGCGCGCGCGCGCCTGCGGCCCCAGCTGCGCGATGCGCGCCTGCGCCCAGGCCAGCTGCTCGGTCGAGATCGTCACGCCGCTGTAGCGGGCGCCGAACTCGGCCACCGCCATCTCGGCCAGCGCGCCCCAGCCGCAGCCGATTTCCAGCACCCGCGCGCCCGGCTGCACGCCGGCGCTGTGCAGCGCGCGCCGCACCTTGGCGCGCTGCGCCTGCGCCAGATCGCCGTCGCGCCGGTCCTGGAACCAGGCGCTGGAATAGTTCATCGTCTCATCCAGCCACAGCCGGTAGAAGTCGTTGCCCAGGTCGTAATGGGCGTGAATGTTGCGGCGGCTGTTGGCGCGGGTATTGCGGCGCAGCAGATGGCGCAGCCGGTACAGGGCCGAGCCCCACCAGCTGCCGTAGATCACGTCCTCCAGCTCGCGGCGGTTGCGCAGAAACAAGCGCAGCAGCGCCGCCAGATCCGGCGTGCTCCAGTGGCCATCGACATAGGCCTCGGCAAAGCCGATGTCGCCGGACTTCAGCGTCGCGGCGCAGACGGCCCAGTCGTGCAGCACCAGCGTGGCCGCCGGGGCGCGGCCGCTGCCGAAGGACAGCGTGCCGCCTTCGGGCAGCTGCAGCGTCAGCGTGCCGTGACGCAGGCGCTGCAGCAGGCGCAGCACGCTGCGGGCGGCCGCCGGTGCGTGGCGCGGCAGGGTGGGAGCGGCAAGGGTGGTGGTGTTCATGGCGTGGAACGGGTGACGAACTGCGCCGGCGGCGCCGGCTTGGTGAAGAAAGGCACGCGCTTGAGCCACAGCCGCAGCGCCTGCCAGTGGATGCGGGCGATCAGCGCCAGCGTCAGCAGCGGCTGGCGCAACAGCGCGGCGCGCGCGCTGCGGCGGCTCAGCGGCTGCAGCGCCCCGCTCAGGCTGGTCTGCAGCAGCGCGCCGCCGGCGTCGTGCAAGTCCACGCGCACCAGCAGCTGCGGGTCGCCGGGCCGGCGGGCGCGCAGGAAGCGGAAGCGGTACTCGCCCTCGACCCGGCAAAACGGCGAGACGTGAAAGACCTTGTGCGCGCGCAGCTCCTGCCCGTCGCGCGGCCGATCCAGCAGATAGCAGTGGCGCTCGCCAAACGTGTTGTTGACCTCGGCCACGATGGCGCGCAACGTGCCGTCGGCACGGTGGCAGTACCAGAAGCTCACCGGCTTGAAGGTGTAGCCCAGCACGCGCGGGTAGCACTGCAGCCAGATTTCGCCGTCGGCGTCATCGATGCCGTGCGCGGCCAGCAGCTCCTCCATCCAGGCCAGCGCGCCGCCGTGCTGCGGGCCGCGGCCGTCGCCATGGTCGGCGTCGCGAAAGCTCAGCCAGCCCCAGCGGTTGCGCGCCAGATCGCCGCTGCCGTGCGCGCGCATGTGGCGCAGCGGCAGCAGCAGAAAGAACGTGGGGTAGCTGAAGGCGTGGCGCACCGGGCGCAGCCGGGTGTGGCGCACCTGGCCCAGCCCCAGCAGCGGCTGCGCTGGCCAGGCACTCATGCCTGCTCCCGCGCGGCCAGCCGGGCCAGCAGCTGCTGCGCCACTGCCAGGCCGCTCTTGAGGCCGTCCTCATGAAAGCCGTAGCCCGCCCAGGCGCCGCAGAACCAGGTGCGCTGCTGCCCCTGCAGCGCCGGCAGCTCGCGCTGGGCCGCGACCGCGGCCAGATCGAACACCGGATGGGCGTAGTCGTAGTCGCCCAGCACGTGCTGCGGCGCGATGGCGCGCAGGGGGTTGAGCGTGACGATCAGCGGCTGGGCAAACGGCAGCGGCTGCAGCCTGTTGAGCAGGTAGTGCAGACAGACATGGCGGCCTTCCTGGTCGGGCTCGGCAGCGCGTTCGTAATTCCACGCCGCCCAGGCCCGGCGGTTGGCCGGCAGCACGCTGGCGTCGGTGTGCAGCACGGCGCGGTTGCGCTGATAGCGGATCGCGCCCAGGATGCGCTGCTCCTGCGCGCTGGGCGCGTGCAGCAGCGCCAGCGCCTGGTCGGAATGGGTGGCCAGCACCACGTGCTCGTAGCGCTCGGCCCCGCCATCGGTGTGCACCGTCACGCCTTGCGCATCGCGCTCGATGCGGCGCACCGCGCAGTGCAGGCGCTTGTCGGCGATGCCGGCGACGATTTTCTCCACATAGCGGCGCGCGCCGCCAGGCACCGTCAGCCACTGCGGCCGCCCGTTGACCTGGATCAGCCCGTGGTTGTGGCAGAAGCGGACCATCGTGCCCACCGGAAACTGCAGCATCTGCGCCGTCGGGCAGCTCCAGATGCAGGCCATCATCGGCAGGAAATACCAGTCGCGGAACTCGGCGCTGAAGCGGTGCGCATCCAGCCACTGCCCCAGCGGCTGCGCCAGCCGCTCGTCCGCGCCCGCTTCGGCCAAGGCCGTGGCCAGCCGGTTGAAGCGCAGCACCTCGCGCAGCATGCGCCAGAAGCGCCAGTCCAGCAGGTTGCGCCGTTGCGCGAACACCGTGTTCAGGCTGGCACCGTTCCACTCCAGCCGGCGGCTGCCCACGCGGGCCTGCACCGAAAACGACATGTCGCTGCGCGCGCCGGTGATGCCCAGCTCGGCCAGCAGGCGCAGCAAATTGGGATAGGTGCGCTCGTTGTAGACCAGAAAGCCGGTGTCCACGCCGAAAGTCAGCGGTTGCCCGTCGGGGCCGGGCAGCGTCACGTCCACCGTGTGGGTATGGCCGCCGAAGTAGTCGGCCGCCTCCAGCAGGGTCAGCGCCGCGCGCCCCCGCAGCGCATGGGCCACGGCCAGCCCCGAAATGCCCGAACCGACGATGGCCACCCGCGGCAGGCCCGACCCTCCATCGCGGGGCGGGAGATTGCCAGGCGATCGGTCTTTGACATGGACAAACATCTTGAGTACCGGCTAATATCAACTGGATTGCACAATCATCGTGATTTTGTCTAGGACAAATATTGAACACACCCAATACCCATGAAGCCGACCAGGGATTGGCTACGGACGCGGCAGGGGCGCTGACGATCGCCGCCGTGGAGCGCGAGACCGGGCTGTCCAAGGACACGCTGCGGATGTGGGAGCGCCGCTACGGCTTTCCCCGCCCGCTGCGCGACGCCCGCGACGAGCGGCTGTACCCGGCTGAGCAGGTGCAGCGGCTGCGGCTGATCGCCTGGCTGCTGCGCGCCGGACAGCGCCCCGGGCGCATCGTGACGCAGCCCCTGCAACGGCTGCAGGAGCTGGCCCAGTCCGGCAGCGCGGTGGCGGCAGCCGCCACCGCACCCGACGCCGCCGACGAGGCGCTGCGGGACTATCTGGATGCGCTGCGGCGGCACGATGCGACGCGGCTGCGCCTGGGCCTGAACCAGGCCGTGCTGCGGCTGGGGCTGGCGCGCTTCGTCACCGAGGTGGTCGCGCCGCTGAACCGCTGGGTCGGCGAGGCCTGGCTGCGCGGCGAAATCCAGGTCTTCACCGAGCACCTCTACACCGAGTGCGTGGTGGCGGTGCTGCGCGCGGCCCTGGGCGGCAGCACGCTGCCGCGCGCGCACATGCCCCGCGTGCTGCTGACCACCCTGCCGGACGAGCCGCATGTGTTGGGCCTGCTGATGGCCGAGGTGATGCTGGCGCTGGAAGGCTGCACCTGCATCTCGCTGGGGGCGCAGACGCCGCTGCCCGACATCGTGCAGGCCAGCGCGGCCCACCGGATCGACATCGTGGGGCTGAGCTTCAGCCCGGCGCTGCCCGCGGCGGCCGTGCTCGGCGGCCTGAAGGCGCTGCGCGCGCAGCTGCCGGCGGCTGTGCCGATCTGGGCCGGCGGCAGCCACCCGGCGCTGGCGCGGCGCCTGCCGACGGGCGTCACCAGGGTGGCGCGGCTGCAAGACATTGCCGCGCTGCTGGTGCCCTGGCGGGAGCGCGCGCGTGCCTGAGGGCGCGGGCGCGGTGCCCGCGCTAAGCGGCCGCGCCCTGCAGGTCGGCCAGCCGCAGGCTGGAGGCGCCCAGTCGCGCGGCCAGGATGCGCGCGATGTTGCGGTAGATGATGGAGGCCGCCTCGGCGTTGCCGTCGATCAGCTCGCGGTAAAAGCGCATCGCCACCACCTCATCGAGCGCGCGCACCGTAGCCGAGCGCACCTCGTTGCCCACCAGCGCCATTTCGCCGAAACACTCGCCCGGCCCCAGCTGCGTCAGCGGTACCGGCTGCTCGCCGCGGCGCTTTTCCACCTGGACCTGGCCAGCGATCAGCACATAGAAGGAGTTGCCCAGATCGCCTTCGCGAAACACCGGCTGGCCCGCAGCCACGTGGAAATGCTCGGCCGTGGCCAGCGTGGCCAGCAGCGCCGGCTGGGACATGCCCGCGAAGATGGGCACCTTCTGCGCGATCTTCTGCACGATGGCCGGATCGAGCTTGAGCGCGGGTGCCGCGCCCGCCGGCAGCACCTCGGCGCGCACGCGCTCGGCCGCATGCCGGGCAATGACGGGGTCGATGGCCATGGTGGAAGAGGTGGATCGGGTTATGCTCGCGCCATTATCACGAAGCACAGGGCAAGCGCCAACGGCCCCGGCTGCCGCGCATGGCTTGATCCGGATCAATTCCGGAGCTGCTCGAGCCCCGCCCGGCGCAGGCGGCGGCGATAATGGGCCCGCTCCCCCGACCCCGTCACGCATGGCTGAACTCACCATCGTTTTCGCAGACCTGACCGGCAGCACCGGGCTCTTCGAGGCCTTGGGCAACAGCCGGGCTGCCGAGGTGGTGACACGCACCACCCACTGGATGGGACGGCTGGCGCAGGCGCGCGGCGGGCGCGTCATCAAGTACCTGGGCGACGGCGTGCTGCTGTCGTTCGCCTACAACCCGGCAGCCGTGCTGACCGCCATCGAGATCCAGAACTCGCACCGCGAGCGCAACGCCGGCGTGCCCGGGGCGCGGACCATGAAGGTCAAGATCGGCATGGCCCGCGGCGAAGTGGTCGAGCAGGACGGCGACTGCTTTGGCGACGCGGTCAACGTGGCCTCGCGGCTGAGCGATCTCTCCGGAGCCGACCAGATTTTCGCCACGCAAAGCGTGATCGACGCGCTGCCGCCCGAGGAGGACATCCGCTACCGCAACCTCGGGCCGATGGACATCCGGGGCAAGAGCGGACCGATGACCGTTTACCGCATCGACTGGCAAAGCGAGACCCAGACCGACTTCCTGACCATGGCCGCCGGTCTCGAAACCCTGGGGCCGGCCAGCAGCCAGCTGCCCAGCACCATCGAGCTGAGCTGGCGCGAGCAGCGCGCCCTGTTCGAGACGAGCGACATGCCGGTGTTCCTGGGCCGCGGCAACGACGCGCACTTTGCCGTGCTCGATCCGCGGGTGTCGCGCCTGCACGCGCGGCTGGACCGCCGCGGCGACCTGTTCGTGCTGACCGACATCAGCAGCTACGGCACCTGGATCCGCTTTGCCGGCTCCTCGGCCGTCATCGCGCTGCGCCGGCAGGAATGCGTGCTGCTGGACAAGGGCGAGATGGCGCTGGGCGCTTCGTTCGACGACCCGACCGCGCCTGTCGTGCAGTTCTGCTTCACCCACCGCGCCGGCTCCTGAGCTGCCCCCATGGCCACGCGTGGAACGAACCGCCGCTCCCTGCCCAAGCTGATCGCCGATCTGCGCGCCTACCAGGCCGAGCTGGAAGCGCGCAACAGCGCGCTGGAATTCAGCCGCATGGCCGCCGAAGGCGCCTCCGAGCGCTTCGAGTCGCTGTTTTCGAACGTGCCGCTGGCGCTGATGGTGGTCGATGAGTTTGGGCTGATCGAGCAGAGCAATGCGATGGCGCTCAAGCTCTTCCGCCCCAAGGAGTCGGACCCGCCGCTGACCTATCTGCTGCCGCTGGTGACACCCGATCACGTCGAGCGCGTGCAGCATGCGCTGGATGAAGCGCGCCTGAACGGCCACAGCGACACCACCGAGGTCGTCTTCTCCAGCGGACTGGAGAGCCGCTTCACCGGCGACCTGCACATCGCCCGCATCCAGTATTCCAGCCAGCGCGACCTCACGCACTACATCTGCGCCGTCATCGACCAGGGGCCCTTGCTGCAGGAGCGGCGGGCGCTGCAGGAACGCCGCCGCGCCTTGCAGGAAAGCGCGCTGGCGCTGCAGCAGCGCAACGAGGAGCTGCGCCTGAGCCAGAACCGGCTGGCCGCCATCATCAACTCCTCGCTGGACGCCATCGTCTGCGTCGATGGCGAGCAGCGCATCACCGTGTTCAACCCCGCCGCCGCCGCGCTGTTCGCCTGCCCGCGCGAACAGGCCCTGGGCACGCCGCTGGCGCGGTTTCTGCCCGAGGCGATCGAGGCCATCGCCTCCATCGCCGTCTCCACCCAGGCGGTGCTGGGCGAAGTCAGCGGCCGCACCGCCGACGGGCGGGAGCTGGCGCTGGAAGTCAGCGTCTCGCGCGAGCGCCAGCCCGAAGGCGGCGGCGACATCACCACCGTGTTCGCGCGCGACCTGACGGTGCGCAAGCAGATGGAGGCGCAGCTGCGCGAAGCGCACAAGATGCAGGCCATCGGCACCATGGCCGGCGGCATCGCGCACGACTTCAACAACATCCTGGGCGCCATCCTGGGCAATGTCGCGCTGGCGCGGCAAGACGCCGGCGCCGACTCGCCGGTGCAGGTCAGCCTGGCCGAAATCGAGAAAGCCGGCCGCCGCGGCCGCGACCTGGTGCGCCAGATCCTGACCTTCAGCCGCAACGAGCCGCCCACGCGCCGCCCGGTACAGCTGGCCGAGGTGGTGCGCGACGCGGTGCGCCTGCTCAAGGTCACCGTGCCGCCCCACGTGGAGCTGCGCGCCACGCTGGCCGAAACCCCGCCGGTGCTGGCCGACGCCACCCAGCTCGAGCAGGCCCTGATCAACCTGTGCACCAACGCCATCCACGCCATCGGCAGCCAGCGCGGCCAGGTCGGCATCGCACTGGACAGCGTGGAGCTGGACGCGGCCGCCGCTGCCCGGCTGCGCCTGCAGCCGGGCGTGCACGTGCGCCTGGCCGTGCGCGACAACGGCAGCGGCATGGACGCGGCCACGCTGGAGCGCATCTTCGAGCCCTTCTTCACCACCAAGCCGGTGGGCCAGGGCACCGGCCTGGGCCTGGCCGTGGTGCACGGCGTCATGCGCACCCACCAGGGCGCGGTGGACGTGGCCAGCACGCCGGGCGCAGGCAGCACCTTCACGCTGTACTTTCCGGCTGCCCAAGCCGACGCGCCGGCGCCCGCCAGCGAGCCGGCGCGGCTGCAGACGGCCATGGGCTTGGGCCGCCACGTGCTGTACCTGGACGACGACCAGGCCCTGGCCTTTCTGGTGCAGCGCGTGCTCACGCGGCGTGGCTACAGGGTCAGCACCCACACCGATGCGCAGCAGGCGCTGGCGGCGCTGCGCGCGGCCCCGCAGGACTACGACCTGCTGGTCACCGACTACAACATGCCCGGCTTCAGCGGCGTGGAAGTGCTGCAGGAAGCCCGCCGCATCCGCGCCGACCTGCCGATGGCGCTGGCCTCGGGCTACGTGACGCCGGACATCGAAGCCCAGGCGCGCGCCGCCGGCGCGCAGGCGCTGATCCACAAACCGAATGACGTGGCCGAGCTGTGCGACACCGTGCAGCGCCTGATCGAAGGTGCACGCCCCCGCTGACGCCGCCACCGATCTGGTCTGCATCCATGCGGACCAAGCCCTGCTGGTGCTGGACAAGCCAGCCGGCTTGCTGAGCGTGCCCGGGCGCGTGCCCGCGCGGCAGGACTGCGCCGCCCGCCGCGCACAGGCGCGCTGGGCCGATGCGCTGGTGGTGCACCGGCTGGACATGGCCACCTCGGGCCTGCTGCTGATGGCGCGCGGCCTGGACATGCAGCGGCGACTGGGCCGCGCCTTCGAAACCCGCGCCGTGCGCAAGACCTATGTGGCCGTGGTGGCCGGCCATGTGGACGCCGACAGCGGCACGATCGACGCGCCGCTCAAGCCCGACTGGCCGCGCCGGCCGCGCCAGATGGTCTGCCCCAGCGGCAAGCCCAGCCTGACGCACTGGCAGGTGCTCGCGCGCGGCACCGACGCCCAGGGCCGGCCCTGGAGCCGGCTGGCGCTGCAGCCCATCACCGGCCGCTCGCACCAGCTGCGCGTGCACCTGCTGCACATCGGCCACCCCATCCTGGGCGATACGCTCTATGCCGACGCCGAGACGGCCGCGCGCAGCCCGCGCCTGCTGCTGCACGCCAGCACGCTGGCGCTGGAGCACCCGCTCAGCGGCGAAGCCTGCAGCTGGCACAGCCCGGCGCCGTTTTGAGGGGCACTGCCGTGCCACAATGCCCGGCAGCGCGCGCTACTTGACGAGCTCCTGCGATGGGCAACGACACCGATCTGTACATCCTCACCGGCGCCTCGCGCGGCCTGGGACTGGCCATGGCGCAGCAGTTGCTGCAGCCCGGCCACGCCCTGCTGTGCATCGCCCGCCACGCCGAGCCGGCGCTGGCCGAGCAGGCCACGCGCAGCGGCTGCGCGCTGGAGCAATGGACGCTGGATCTGGCCGATGCCGTGGCCGCCGCCGCCCGGCTGCGCCAGTGGCTTGCGGCGGCGCCGCGCCACCGCAGCGCCACGCTGATCAACAACGCTGGCGTGATCCCGCCGATCGGCCCGCTGGCCACAGTCGCGCCGCAGGCCATCGCGCAGGCGCTGCGCATCAACCTGGAAGCGCCGATGGCGCTGACGGCGGCCTTTCTGGCCGCCACCGACAGCTGGGGCGTGCCGCGGCGCGTGCTCAACATCTCCTCGGGCCTGGGACGCCGGCCCATGGCCGCGCAGGCCACCTACTGCGCCAGCAAGGCCGGACTGGACCACTACACCCGCTGCCTGGCGCTGGAAGAAGCCCGCAAGCCCGGCGGCGCCAAGGTCTGCGCGCTGGCGCCGGGCGTCATCGACACGGCCATGCAGGTGCAGCTGCGCGGCGCCGACGCCGCGGCCTTCCCCGACCGCGGCCGCTTCGAGCAGCTCAAGAGCCAGGGACTGCTGGACAGCCCCGAAGCAGCGGCGCGCAAGGTGCTGGCCTATCTGCAGCGCCCGGACTTCGGCGCCGAGCCGGTGGCCGACGTGCGCGGCTGAACAGCCGCGTCAGTGAAACGTGAGCACCGGAATCCGCGTGTGCGCCAGCACGCGCTGGGTCTGGCTGCCGACGAAGATGCGCTCCATCAGCCCCATGCCGTGCGTGCCCATGACAATGAGATCAGCCCCGCAGTCTTCGGCCGCCTGCAGGATCGCGCGATAGACCGGCTGCGGCTCGCGCACCAGCAAGCGCGCGCAGGCCACGCCGGCCGCGCGCGCCAGCGCCTCGGCCTCGGCCAGCCGGGCCTCGGCCGCCGGCAGGCCCGGCGGCTCCTGCGGCTCGTCGGCGGGCCGGTAGGCGCTGGCCATGATGTGCGCCGGGAAATGCTCCAGCGCCGTCATCACCGTCACCCGCGCGCCCAGCCGCGCCGCCAGCTCGCAGCCGCGCGCGGTGGCGCGCTGCGCCGCCTCCGACCCGTCGGTAGGAATCAGGATGTGCCCAAACATGCCGCCCTCCTTCTGCTCGCAATGCCGCTGCCGGCCAGTCTAGGCGGGCCAACGGGCCCCTTGCTGATCCAGATCAAGAACCGGCCGGACACGGGCCGCGGCGCCCCGCACCCGTCTTGCGCAGCCGATGGTGACAGGTACTTGACCCAGCTCAACACCCGCGCCGTCCGTCCCGCCTAGACTGCCGGCTCCTTCGCTCATCCGCATCGGCCGCTGCGTCTGCGGTCGCCCCTCAGCCTGCCGGTATCCATGAACGCCTCCACTTGCCTGCCCTCGATCCCCGCCGACAGCGCCGCCTGGCTGGCGCGCAGCGCCCTGCAGCCGCTGCGGCTGGCCGGCCGCGTGCTGCTGCCCATCGTGCAGGGGGGCATGGGCATCGGCGTGTCGGCCCACCGGCTGGCCGGCCATGTGGCCGCGCTCGGCGGCGTGGGCACGATCTCCTCGGTCGATCTGCGCCGCCACCATCCGGACCTGATGGCCGCCACCGGCCATCTGCCAGCCGGCGCGGCGGCCAAACAGGCCATCGACGCGGCCAATCTGGAAGCGATCCGCCGCGAGATCCGCTGCGCGCGCCAGCTGGCCCAGGGCTTCGGGCTGCTGGCCATCAATGTGATGCGCGCCGTCAGCGAATATGCCGCTTCGGTCAAGACGGCGCTGGAAGAAGGCATCGACGCCGTGGTGGTGGGCGCCGGGCTGCCGCTGGATCTGCCCGATCTGGCGCAGGACCATCCGCGCACGGCGCTCATTCCCATCCTGTCGGACGCGCGCGGGGTGCAGCTGCTCGTCAAAAAGTGGGAGCGCAAAAAGCGCCTGCCCGATGCCATCGTGATCGAGCACCCGCGGCTGGCCGGCGGCCATCTGGGCGCGGCGAAGATCGCCGACCTCAACGACCCGCGCTTCGATTTCGAGAACGTGCTGCCGCAGTCGCGCGAGTTCCTCAAGTCCGCCGGCATCGAGAAGGAAGTCCCGCTGATCGCCGCCGGCGGCATCCGCAGCTGCGAGGACATCGCGCGCGTGCAGGCCCTGGGCGCGGCCGGCGCGCAGCTGGGCACGCCGTTTGCCGTGACGGCCGAAGGCGACGCCCACCCCGAATTCAAGCGCGTGCTGGCCTCGGCCCGGCCCGAGGACCTGGTGGAGTTCACCAGCGTGGCCGGGCTGCCGGCGCGCGCCGTGGCCACGCCGTGGCTGCGGGCTTACCTGAAGCTGGAAAGCAGGCTGCAATCGGTGGTGCACCACAAGACGCGCTGCACCAAGAGCTTCGACTGCCTGGCCCAGTGCGGCCTGCGCGACGGCCTGCCCGGCTGGGGCCAGTTCTGCATCGACAACCAGCTGGCCGCCGCCTTGCGCGGCGATGTCAAAAAGGGCCTGTTTTTCAGCGGCGTGGGCGCCCTGCCGTTCGGCAACCAGATCCGCAGCGTGCGCGAGCTCATCGAACGGCTGCTGACGCCGCGCGCGCAGCCCGTCGCTGCGTCCTGAAGCCGGCGGGACGTCGTGCCCGCTCGCCCCACCGGCCTGCTCACCGGCCTGCTAGACCAGCCGCCAGAGCCAGAAGGCCGCGCCCAGCGCCAGCGCGAGAGTGGCCAGCGCCAGCGCGGTCAGGCGCCGGCGCAGCTGTTCGACCTGGCGCACCAGCTGCGCGTTCTGGTCGGCCAGGTCATTGATCAGCTCGGTGGCCGCCAGCATCTGCGCCTGCAGCTCCGACACTGCGGTGCCCGTGGCCTGCAGCTCGCTGCGCAGCCGGGCGATGGCCTGGGCGTCGGCACGCAGCTCCTGCTGCACCCGCTCGTCCACCGGCGCGGCGGCGGGCTGGGCAGCGGATGGGCTGGCCGGGCGGCCGGCCACGTTGTCCCAGAGCTTTTTCGCGCCTTCGGCCACCCGGGGGGCGTTGCGCATCACTTCGCCCCAGGGCACCAGCCGCAGCAGGGACAGCCAGGGAGCAGCCATGTTCGATACCTCCGTTTTGTCTTGCGTGGCGCCGCAGCCGCAAGCTCAGCCGCTGGCAGCGGGGGTGGCAGCCTGCAGCTTCTTCCAGGCCTGGTAGCCACCGCCGACCGACAGCGCCTTGCCATAGCCCATCTGGCGCATCAGCGCGGCCGCCGCCAGGCTGCGCCGGCCGCTGTTGCAGATGAACAGCAGCAGATGGTCGCGCCCGTGGTGCAGCTGGTTGATCGTGGTGAAAAAGGTCATCACATCCATGTCCTTGGGCTTGCCCGCGTCCAGGATGTCCTGCTCGTCCTCGGTCAGCGCGTGCCCGAGCATGCGCTTGACCTCGAACAGCGGAATGTGCACCGCGCCGGGTATCGCGCCCTTCATCTCGATCTCGAAGCTCTGGCGGATGTCGATCAGCGTGCCCAGGCCCAGGCGCACCAGCTCCAGCGCGCTGGGCAGGGAGATTTCGAGCCGTTCGCGCTCGGCCTCGGTCACGGTGGCAGGGGTGTCGTCGGTCTTCACGGCCCGCATTGTCCTACAGCGGCACGCGGTATGGCGCCCAGCTGGCATAAGCCGGCCCCGGCGGCGCCTGCAGCCGCAGCGGCTCGCCCGTGCGCGGATGCGGCAGCGCCAGCTCGCTGGCATGCAGCCACAGGCGCTGCAGCCCCAGCAGCGCGGCGACGGCGCGGTTGAGCGCGCCCTTGCCATGGGTGGCATCGCCGATCACCGGATGGGCGATGTGCTTCATGTGCCGGCGCAGCTGGTGGCGCCGGCCGGTCAGCGGCTGCAGCGCCACCAGCGCGCAGCGGGTGGTGGAAAAGTCGCCATAGGGCAGCGGCAGCGCGTAGTGCTCCAGCGTGCGCCACAGGGTCTGCGCGCTTTGCACCGCGCAGCGGCCGGGTCGGGCATCGTCGGCCAGGCGCCGCAGCGGATGGTCGATCGCCCCCTGCGCCGGGGGCCAGCCGCGCACCACGGCCAGATAGGTCTTGCGCACCGCCTCCCCGGCTTCGAACTGCGCGGCCAGCCGGCTGGCCGCCCCCACGTGCAGGGCCAGCAGCAGCACGCCGCTGGTGCCCTTGTCCAGCCGGTGCACCGGCCAGACTGCGCAGCCCAGCTGCGCGCGCAGCAGGTCCACCACGGTGCGTGTCTCGCCCGCATCCAGCGCGCTGCGATGCACCAGCAGCCCCGCCGGCTTGTGCACCGCCAGCAGATCGTCGTCCCTGTAGACTATGTCGAGCATGGGCGGGCATTATCGGCGCCACGATCCCCGGCCCCTGCCCTGCGACACCAATACGCCGATTCCACCCGTCATGCTGTTTCTGCTCTCTCCCGCCAAATCGCTGGACTACGAATCCCCGCTGCCGGCCGGCCTGCCGCACACCCAGCCGCTGTTCAAGCCGCAGGCCGCCGAGCTGGTGGCCATCCTGCGCCGCTACAGCCCGCAGCAGCTGGCCGAGCTGATGGATCTGAGCGCGCCGCTGGCCGCGCTCAACGCCGCGCGCTACGAGGCCTGGAGCCCGCAGTTCACCGCGCGCAACGCGCGCCAGGCGGTGCTGGCCTTCAACGGCGATGTCTATGAAGGGCTGGATGCGCGCAGCCTCGATGCCGACGACCTGGCCTGGGCCCAGGAGCACTTGTGCATCCTCTCGGGCCTGTACGGCGTGCTGCGCCCGCTGGACTGGATGCAGCCCTACCGGCTGGAAATGGGCACGGCCCTGCCCAACCCCAAGGGCAAAAACCTCTACCAGTACTGGGGCTCGACGATCGCCGAATACCTGAACGAACGCCTGGCCGGCGAGCAGGACCCCATCGTCGTCAACCTGGCCTCGCAGGAATATTTCAAGGCCGTGGACACCCAGGCGCTGCGCGCGCGCGTGATCGAATGCGTGTTCGAGGACTACAAGGGCGGCCAGTACAAGGTCATCAGCTTCCTGGCCAAGCGCGCGCGCGGCCTGATGGCGCGCTACGCCATCACGCAGCGCCTGCGCACACCCGATCAGCTGCAGGGCTTCGACCTCGAAGGCTACGCCTTCGCCGCCAGCGCTTCCACGCCCGAGCGCCTGGTGTTCCGCCGCAAGGCACGCGACTGAACCGCCGATGAGCCGTCCGGAAGACTCGCTGCTGGGCAAGGCCGTGGCCTATGCCGACCAGTACGACCCCACGCTGCTGTATCCGATCGCGCGCGCGCCCAAGCGCGCCGAAATCGGCGTGCCGGCCACGCCCCCCTTCATCGGCGCAGACCTCTGGACGGCCTACGAACTGTCGTGGCTGAACCCGCGCGGCAAGCCGCAGGTGGCCATCGCCCAGTTCACCGTGCCCGCCGAAACGCCCAACATCATCGAGAGCAAGTCGCTCAAGCTCTACCTGAACAGCTACAACAACACCCGCCTGGCCGATGCCGCCGAGGTGCAGGCGCGGCTGCGCGCCGACCTGAGCGAAGCCGCCTGGCGCGGCAGCGGCCGCAGCGGCAGCGTGGGCGTGACGCTGATCGCGCCGGAGCAGTTCGACCAGCAGCCCATTCACGAGCTCGATGGCCTCAACCTGGACCGGCTGGACGTGGAATGCACCGACTACACGCCGGCGCCGGATCTGCTGACGGCGGCCTTCGACGAAGCACCCGTGAGCGAAACCCTGACCAGCCAGCTGCTCAAGAGCAACTGCCTGGTCACCGGACAGCCCGACTGGGCCAGCGTGCAGATCCGCTACAGCGGCCCGCCAATCGACCAGGCCGGCCTGCTGCGCTATCTGGTGAGCTTTCGCAACCACAACGAGTTCCACGAGCAGTGCGTCGAGCGCATCTTCATGGACATCTGGCACCGCTGCAGGCCGGCCAAGCTCGCGGTCTATGCGCGCTACACCCGCCGCGGCGGGCTGGACATCAACCCCTGGCGCAGCAGCCATCCGCAGCCGCTGCCGCCGCACGTGCGCACCGCCCGGCAGTGAGGGCGCACAGGGTCCCGCCGCGCGGGGCGGCTACGTAATCTCCCGCTCTTGTAGGCCGCACGACGGGCTGCTAGCGTGATCCTGCCGACACCGCAGCGCGGACTGCCGGCAGATCGTCCACGCATCGAGAAAGCGAGTCCATCATGCTGTCTGCCACGCCTTTGCCCACCTTCCACATTCCCCCGGGCGCCTGCATCGCGCAGGCCCAACCCCCGATGGGCCAGCCGGTGACCCTGCAATCGCCGGCCCGCGCCGTCATGACCGACCTCACCCACGTGCGCGCGGCCACGATCGCGCCCGACATGGGTCTGGCGCAGGCACGCCAGACCATGATCCACCAGGGCGTGCGGCTGCTCTTCGTGGTCAGCGCCATGCCCGGCGTGGACGGGCTCATCACGTCCAAAGACCTCGAGGGCGAACGCCCGATGCAGCTGATCAACCGTCGCGGTGTCCGGTACGACGAGCTGACGGTGGCCGATGTGATGACGCCGCTGTCGGCGCTGGAAGCCATCGACCTCGAAGACCTGGCGCATGCCACCGTGGGCCATGTCGTGGCCACGCTCAAGCAGCTCGGACGGCACCACCTGATCGTGCTGCAAAAAGCCGGCAGCGGCCACGGCCCGCGCGTGCGCGGGGTCATTTCGGTCACCCAGGTCGAGCGCCAGCTCGGCCACAGCATCGAGCTGCTGGAAACGGCGGGCAACTTCTCGGAGATACAGGCCAGTCTGACGGCCTGAGGCGGCTCAGCCTACGCGCCAGCCAAAGGCGCGCGCCGCCATCATGCAGGCTGCCGCCAGCGTGAGCAGCCCGAAAACGCGATGCAAATGCCCGGGCGGCAGCCGTCTGGCCAGCCTGCGCCCGCCGAGCAGGGCCAGCATCGCCCCGACAAGAAAAGGCAACGCCAGCCCCCAGGGCAGGGCAGCCGCCAGATAGGCGGCCGTGGCGCCGCTGGCCGACACCAGCGCGATGACCGTCAGCGAGGTGGCCTGGATGCTGCGCAAATCCAGGTTGCTGAAGCGCTGCAGCGCAGGAATGATGACGAAGCCCCCACCGACGCCGAACAGCCCGCTGAGCAAACCCGAAACGAATCCGGTGGCGCCGAGAGAGCCCGCGCAGCGCCCGGTCCAGCGCAAACGCCCCTGAGCCGGGTCGATCCGGCAGGGCAGATGAGCAGACCTGGCGGCGTCATGGCCGGGCCTGGCGCGCAGGCTGCGCCAGGCCACGATCAGCAGCAAGCCCGCAAAACCCAGCAGCAAAGGCATGGCCGGCAGCCGCGCGGCCAGCCACACGCCCACCGGTGCGCTGGCCATCCCGCAAACGCCCATCAGAGCAGCGGCGCGGTAGCGCACGATGCCTTCACGCAAGCCCAGCACGGCAGCCAGCGCGGCGGCGCTGCCGACGGCGACCAGCGCCGTCGGCGCAGCCTGCTGCAGCGGCACATGCAGGCCAAACACCAGCAGCGGCACGGCCAGGATCCCGCCACCGGCACCGGTGAGCGCCATGATCAGCCCCACGGCCGCACCGAGTGCCAGCGTAAGAACAAACTGCTGCGTCCACAGCGCAGCCAGAAAGGAAAAATCCATCGCGCCGATCATGGCCGGGGCGCGCAGCGCGCGCGGGCCCGGCAACCATCACATCGCATTGAGCGGAATTTTGAGGTAACTGACGCCATTGTTCTCGGGCGGCGGGAAGTGGCCCGCACGCATGTTCACCTGCACCGAGGGGAGAATCAGCGCCGGCATGGCCAGCGTTGCGTCGCGCGCATTGCGCATGGCCACGAATTCGGCTTCGCTGACGCCATCGTGCACATGGATGTTGGAAGCCCGCTGCTCGGCCACCGTGCTCACATGCGCCAGAGGTCGCCCGCCTGGGCGGTAATCATGGCACATGTACAGCCTGGTTTGCGGCGGCAGCGCGAGCAGGCGGCGGATCGAACGGTAGAGCGTGGCCGCATCGCCGCCGGGGAAATCACAGCGCGCCGTGCCGTAGTCGGGCATGAACAGGGTATCGCCCACGAAAACGGCCCGCTCGGTTCCTTCGGGCCCTTCGTCCTCGATGAGGTAGCTCATGCAGGCGGGCGTATGGCCAGGCGTGTGCAGCGCACGCGCGCGCAAACTGCCGATCTGGAACACTTCGTCATCATCGAATAGATGATCGAACTGCGAGCCGTCGCGTGCGAAACCGGATTCGGCATTGAACAGCCTGCCGAACACGCCCTGCACGTCCGTGATGTGACGGCCGATGCCGATCCGGCCGCCCAGGCGCTCCCGCAGCCAGGCAGAGGCGCTGAGATGATCGGCGTGCACATGCGTCTCCAGCAGCCATTGCACCTGCCCTCCCAGCTCCTGCACGCGCTCGGCCAGCTTCTGTGCGCTGTCCGTGCGGGTGCGGCCCGATTTCGGGTCGTAGTCGAGCACGCTGTCGATGATGGCGCACTGCCGGGTGCTGCGATCGAGCACGATGTAACTGAACGTGGACGTGGCTTCGTCGAAGAACGTTTCGATGAGCATGCGGTCAGCCATGTGAAACACTCCCGGTAGGTATGCGAAATCGCGACGCATGCAGGAAAGCGCCGCCGACGTGCGGTGCGCCATCCTGCATGGCTTCATGCCCCGCCGCGCGCAGGCCATGGGGCTGGCTGCGCGGGCGGACTCTCCTTACAGCGTCTTGGTCGAGAAATACCAATCCACCGTCTTGTAGCCCTCGCTGGCGCGCTTGGCCGCGTCGGCATCCGTCTTGGGCGGGGGCACGATCACCTCACAACCCGGCGTCCAGCCTTCCGGAGTGGCCACGCCATGCTTGTCGCTGGTTTGCAGCGCGGTGAGCAGGCGGATGAACTCGGGAATCGAGCGGCCGTTGCTCATCGGGTAGTACACCATGGCGCGCAAGATGCCGTTGGGGTCGATGAAGAAGGTGGCACGCACCGCCTGGGTGTCGGCTGCGCCGGGATGCACCATGCCGTAGGCGCTGGCCACTTCCATCTTGATGTCCTCAATGATCGGGAAAGGAATCTTCACGCCGAACTTCTCTTCGATGTTGCGCGTCCAGGCCAGGTGCGAGAACAGACTGTCGATCGACAGACCCAGCAGCTCGCAGTTCATGGCCTTGAAGGTGTCGGCCGCCTTGGCAAATGCGATGAACTCGGTGGTGCACACGGGGGTGAAGTCCGCGGGATGCGAGAAGAGGATAAGCCACTTGCCTTTGTAGTCCGCGAGGCTTTTCTCGCCGTGGGTGGTGCGGGCTTTGAAGGCGGGTGCCGGCTCGTTGAGGCGCGGCAGGGTCTGAACCGTCGATTCACTCATGATGAAACTCCTTGGCAGTAGGTTGCGGAATCAAGCTCGGTGCCGCTGGCGTTCACTGGGAGCGCCGTGGCGGCAACCGATGTATGAATCTTACATACCCCATGGAGTATTTGGATGAATCTTCTTGATCGCCGCGATAGGCCGGGAAATGGCGCGGCAAGGCGTGGGCCTGCCTGCGGTGCAGGCGGTCAGAACAGACCGTCGGTCGTGGCTTCGCTGTCGGCTGTCGCCGCCGACTTTTCCGGGCTGACGCAGCGGGGTACTGGCGCACAGGCAGGGCTGGCAGGGGTTGCCGGCATGCGCTCCAGCGGCTGCAGCGAGCCCACCCGCACCCCCAGCAGCCGCAAGCGGGGCGTGAGGTCCAGGCGCTTCAAGCACAGCCCGGCGATGTGGCGGATCTGCGCGGCGTCCGCCGTGGGCTGCGCCACCGTCATCTCGCGCGTGACACGCCGGAAGTCCGCGTAGCGCAGCTTCACGCCGATGGTGCGGCCCGCATAGCCCTTGCGCTGCAGGTCGGCCGCCACCTGCTCGCACAGCCGCGTGAAGATGGCGCCGAGCGCGGCGCGGTCGTGCACGGCGTGCAGGTCGCGCTCGAAGGTGGTCTCGCGGCTGATGCTGACCGGCTCGCTTTCGGTGACGACCGGCCGCTCGTCTCGGCCCCAGGCGGCCTCATGCAGCCAGGCGCCGTAGCTCCTGCCAAAGTGCCCGATGAGCCAGGCCGGCTCCTGCGCGGCCAGCTCGCCGATGGTGGCGATGCCCAGCGCCTGCAGCTTCGCTTCCGTCTTGGGGCCGACGCCGTGGATCTTGCGGCAGGGCAGCGGCCAGATGCGGGTCTGCAGATCCCCGGGCTGCACGATGCTGATGCCGTTGGGCTTGTCGAACTCGCTGGCCATCTTGGCCAGCAGCTTGTTGGGCGCCACGCCGATGGAGCAGGTCAGGCCCGTGGCCTCGAAGATGCTTTTCTGGATCAGGCGCGCGAGTACGCGCCCGCCTTCGCGCTGGCCGCCGGGCACGTCGGTGAAGTCGATGTACACCTCATCGACGCCGCGGTCTTCCATCACCGGCGCGATCTCGGTGATCACGGCCTTGAAGCGGCGCGAGTAGCGGCGGTATTCGTCGAAATCCACCGGCAGCAGGATGGCCTGCGGGCAGCGCCGCGCGGCCTGCATCAGCCCCATGGCCGAGCCCACGCCAAAAGCCCGCGCCGCATAGGTGGCGGTGGTGATGACGCCGCGGCCGGTGTAGTCCTTCAGCCGCGGGAAAGCATGCAGCGGGATGTCGGCCAGCGTGCCGCCGGGCGGCGGCTGGCGCAACGCCTCGTCCTGCGGCCGGCGCCGCCCGCCGATGACCACCGGCAGCCCTTTGAGCTGCGGATAGCGCAGCAGCTCCACCGACGCGTAGAACGCGTCCATGTCCAGGTGGGCGATGCGGCGGCTCACAGCGGGGGATCAAGAAAACGGGCCGCCCCAGGCGCGCACGCGCGGCTGCCGCGCTCAGGCCGTCGGATAGGTGCCCGGCACCAGGATGCTGCGGTCCACCGTCTCGATGTCGGTGCGCCCGCAGAAGGCCATCGTCAGGTCCAGCTCCTTGTGGATGATCTCCAGCGCCTTGGTCACGCCGGCTTCGCCCATCGCGCCCAGGCCATAGGCCATGGCGCGGCCGATATAGACGCCGCGCGCGCCCAGGGCGCGGGCCTTGAGCACGTCTTGCCCGCTGCGGATGCCGCCGTCCATGTGCACCTCGATCTGCCGGCCCACGGCCTCGACGATGGCCGGCAGTGCCTCGATGCTGCTGGGCGCGCCGTCGAGCTGGCGTCCGCCGTGGTTGGAGACGACGATGGCATCGGCCCCGGTGGCTAGTGCCAGCTTGGCGTCTTCCACGTCCAGGATGCCCTTGAGGATGAGCTTGCCGCCCCAGCGCTGCTTGATCCATTCGATGTCGCGCCAGTTCAGCGCCGGGTCGAACTGCTGGTTGGTCCAGGCCGACAGCGAGCTCATGTTCTCCACGCCCTGCACGTGGCCGACGATGTTGCCGAAATGGCGGCGCTTGGCCCCCAGCATGCCCAGGCACCAGCGCGGCTTGGTCATCATGTTCAGGATGTTGGGCAGGGTCAGCTTCGGGGGCGCCGACAGGCCGTTCTTCAGGTCTTTGTGGCGTTGGCCGATGATCTGCAGATCCAGCGTGACCACCAGCGCCGAGCAGCCCGCGTCTTTCGCGCGGCCGATGAGCCGCTCCATGAAGGAGCGGTCTTTCATCATGTAGAGCTGAAACCAGAACGGGTGGCCGCCCGTGCCCTCGGCCACGTCCTCGATGGAGCAGATGCTCATCGTCGAGAGCGTGAATGGAATGCCAAACTTCTTGGCCGCGCGCGCGGCCAGGATCTCGCCGTCGGCATGCTGCATGCCCGTCAGCCCCACCGGCGCGATGGCCACCGGCATCGCCACCTCCTGCCCCACCAGCGTGGTGCGCGTGGTGCGGCCTTCCATGTTCACCGCCACGCGCTGGCGCAGCTTGATCTTCTGGAAGTCGCGCTCGTTGGCGCGGTAGGTGCTCTCGGTCCAGGAGCCGCTGTCGGCGTAGTCATAGAACATGCGCGGCACGCGCTTGTGGGCCAGGACGCGCAGGTCCTCGATATTCGTGATGACGGGCATCGGGTCTCTCCAGTGAAATCTGCCCGGGATTATCCGGGCTTTCCCCCCGGGCTCCTGCCGCGTTCAGTCGCCCAGGCAGATGCCCAGATCGCGCGCGGTCTGCACGGTGTCGCCATCGAGCGGCACCCCCTTCATGCGCCCGGCCACCTCGGCCAGCGGCACATAGACCACGTCCGGCTGCGACAGCGCCACCATCACCCCGCTGGCGCCCTGCGCCAGCGCACGCACCGCCGCCGCGCCGAAGCGTTTGGCCGCGAGCCGGTCAAACGCGGACGGGCTGCCGCCGCGCAGCAGATGGCCCAGCACCACGGCGCGCGCCTCCTTGCCGGTGAGCGCGCCCAACTCCTGCGCCAGCTGTTCGCCGATGCCGCCCAGCCGCTCGGCCCGCCCCGCCTCGGCCGGCGCGCGCACCGCGCGCTGGCCCTCGCGCGGCCGCGCCCCTTCGGCCACCACCACCAGCGTGTAGGGCCGCCCCACCGCGTCGCGCGCGCGCACGGCCTCGGCCACGCGCTGCACGTCATACGGCAGCTCCGGCAGCAAGATGGCGTGCGCGCCGCCGGCAATGCCCGCGTGCAACGCGATCCAGCCCGCATAGCGGCCCATGACCTCCACCACCATGACGCGCTGGTGGCTCTCGGCCGTGCTGTGCAGCCGGTCTAGGCACTCGGTGGCGAAGGACACCGCGGTGTCGAAGCCGAAGGTGGTGTGCGTCCTGTCCAGGTCGTTGTCGATGGTCTTGGGCACGCCCACCACGCGCAGGCCGCGGCGGTGCAGTTCGTGCGCGATGGCCAGCGTGCCGTCGCCGCCGGCCATCACCAGCGCGTCCACGCCCTCGCGCCGGCACCAGGCCACGATCTCGTCGCCACGGTCCACCTCGGCCACGCGGCCATCGGCCTGCGGAACGGGAAAATGCAGCGGATTGCCTTTGTTGGTGGTGCCCAGGATGGTGCCGCCCAGGTGCGCGATGCCGCGCACGCGCTCGCGCGTGAGGGGCTGCACGCCCGCCTGCGCATACCGCTCGGGCAGCAGGATGCCGTTGAAGCCGTCGCGGATGCCCAGCACCTCCCAGCCCCGGTTGGCCGCGGACCAGACCACGGCGCTGATGACGGCGTTCAGGCCCGGCGCGTCCCCGCCCCCGGTGCTGATGGCGATGCGGCGGATCGGTGCTTGCATGGCCGCGAGTGTAGCGCCCGGCATGGCGTGGGAAGGCTCGCGTCGGCGAGCCATGTGGCAGCAAAGCCCCAACCCGCGCCGCCAGCCAGGCCGAGGCATCCTCGCTCGCACGGGACCAGGCTTGACAATGCCGTCGCACGAACCCAACCTAGTCAGGTTTCTAGTCATTTCTCAGGGAGCCTGCCCATGCACGCCTGGCCCGTTCAAGACGCCAAAGCAAGGTTTAGGGAAACGCTGATCAAGTCCCGCGCCTGGTAGTAGTCCGTCTTGTCGCCGTG
>DAIUCJ010000021.1:0-53747 GCA_036846225.1 Hylemonella sp. | reverse complement strand
GCATGGCCTTGCTCCTTCGTCGAAGGAGTGCCAAAGGTGTCTGAGCTCATGCAGTCCGCGGGCCATGGCGATGGTGGCGCGTCGGCGCAGGCGCTATAGTGCGGCCGCATGTTCCTCGGTCACTTCGCTCTCGGTTTCGCGGCCAAGCCGCTGGTGCCCACGGTGTCGCTGGGCACGCTGCTGCTGAGCGCGCAGCTGGTCGATCTGCTGTGGCCGACCCTGCTGCTGATGGGGCTGGAGCAGGTGCGCATCGAGCCCGGCGCCACGGCGGTGGTGCCGCTGGTGTTCGAGCACTACCCCTATACCCACAGCCTGCTGGCCGTCGTGGGCTGGGCGCTGCTGGTAGCGGTCCTGCATTACGCGCTGGTGCGCGAGCGCCGCAGCGCGTTGGTGCTGGCGGCGCTGGTACTGAGCCACTGGCTGCTCGATGCGCTGGTCCACCGGCCGGACCTGCCCCTGGTGCCGGGCGGCAGCACGCTGGTGGGGCTGCGGCTGTGGTCCTCGCTGACGCTGACGCTGGCGCTGGAAGTGCCGCTGTTCATGCTGGGCGTGTGGCTGTACGCGCGCAGCACGCAGCCGCTCGACGGCGTGGGCCGCTGGGGGCTGGTGAGCCTGGTGCTGGTCCTGTTCGTGATCTATGCCGGCAACATGCTGGGCAGTCCGCCGCCCAGCGTGACCGTCATTGCCTGGATGGGTCAGCTGCAGTGGCTGCTGGTGTGGTGGGGCTACCGGGTGGACCGGCACCGCCGCCCGGTGGCAGGCGGTGCTCAGGCCGCCGCGCGCGCTGTCTAACAGGCCGTTGAAAAACTGCTGCGGTAGGCCATCTGCGGCGTTGCGCGGTGCTCGCTTCCTCGCCTATCTGCTCGATATGTCTCGGTCGCTGTGCGCCGTGCGCCTTGCATCTGGCCATCCTCGCGACGTTTTTCAACGGCCTGCTAAGCCTGAGCCTGAGGCGCTGCGGCCAGGAAATCGCGGATCGCAAACAGCGTCGCATCCGGCGCTTCCGTCATCTGGTGGTGGCCTACCGGCAGCATGGCCACCTCGACCCGCTGCCCGGCGGCGCGGGCGGCCTCGATCAGCGGCTGCGCGGCCTGCGGGCGCGTCATCTGGTCCTGCCGGCCCAGCACGAACAGCACCGGGCAGCGCAGCTGCTGCATGGCCTCGATGCCGCCGGCGTAGCGGTCGCAGGCCTGAAAGCCGCGGTGAAAGACATTGACCCGCGGGTTGCGCGCCAGGATGCGCCGGCCCAGCGCCAGGCTGGCGCCATAGACCCAGGTGCCCGGCCCCAGCGCCGACGGGGGAGCGGCCAGCGTGCTGCGCGACCAGACGTTGACCAGCTGCAGCGCCTTTTCGGGCTCGTGCAGCGAGGCGTCCAGCAGCGCTTGCGACACCCGCATCGGGTAGGCCGTGCCCACCAGCACCAGGTGGGTGACGCGCTCGCCCAGCCGGGCGGCGGCTTGCAGCGCGATCAGCGAGCCCCAGCTGTGGCCCACCAGGGCCGCGCGCGCCACGCCGGCGGCGTCCAGCAGCGCGGCGATGAAATCGGCGGCCTCCTCCACGGTCTGCGGGGCTTCGCCTGCGCTCCTGCCATGGCCGGGCAGATCGACGGCCAGCACGTTGTAGCCGTGGTGAGCCAGGTAGCGGCTTTGCAGGATCCAGACGCTGTGGTCGTTGAGCACGCCGTGGATCATGACCACGGTGGGGCGCTCGGGGTCGAAGGGCCTGCCGCCGGTGTAGCAGTAGGTGGCAGCGCCGTGCACGGTGAGGTTCATGGGAGGGGCTCCGGGGACAGGCGCGGGACTCAGGCGTGCTTTTCCGCGGCCTTGAGCGCGCGCTGCAGGTCGTCGATCAGGTCGTGCGGGTCTTCCAGCCCGATGGACAGGCGGATCGTGCCCGGGCCGATGCCGGCGGCGGCCAGCGCCTCGTCGTTCATGCGGAAATGGGTGGTGCTGGCCGGATGGATCACCAGGCTGCGGCAGTCGCCCACATTGGCCAGATGGCTGAACAGCCTGAGCGTCTCGATGAATTTCTGCCCCTGCGCGCGGCTGCCCTTGAGGTCGAAGCTGAACACCGAGCCGGCTCCGCGCGGCAGCAGCTGGCGCGCCAGCGCATGGCTGGGGTGGCTTTCCAGCAGCGGATGGCCCACGCGCGCCACGAAGGGGTGGGCGGCGAGGAACTCCACCACTTTCTCGGTGTTGTGCATGTGGCGTTGCATGCGCAGCGGCAGCGTCTCCAGCCCCTGCAGGATCAGCCAGGCCGTGTGCGGGCTCATGCAGGCGCCGAAGTCGCGCAGCCCCTCGCGGCGCGCGCGCAGCAAAAAGGCGCCGACGGTCGATTCCTCGGTGAAGACCATGCCGTGAAAGCCCTCATACGGGGCGCTCAGTTCCGGGAATTTGCCGCTGGCGTCCCAGTCGAAGCGGCCGCCATCGACCACCACGCCGCCGATGACCGTGCCATGCCCGCTCAGGAACTTGGTGGCCGAGTGATAGACCAGATCGGCGCCATGCTCGAAGGGGCGGATCAGCCAGGGCGAGGTGAGGGTGGAGTCCACCAGCAGCGGCACGCCGGCGGCGTGCGCGATCTCGGCCACGGCCGGAATGTCCAGCACGTCCAGCCCCGGATTGCCCACCGTCTCGCCGAAGAAGAGCTTGGTGTTCGGCCGCACCGCCGCGCGCCAGCCATCCAGATCGCCGGGGCGCACGAAGGTGGTTTCGATGCCGAAGCGCCGCAGCGTGTAGTGCAGCAGGTTCTGGCTGCCGCCATAGAGCGCGGTGGATGCGACGATGTGGCTGCCCGCGCCCATCAGCGTGGTGATGGCCAGGTGCAGCGCGGCCTGGCCGCTGGCGGTGGCGATGGCGCCGATGCCGCCTTCCAGCGCAGCCATGCGCTGCTCGAACACCGCGTTGGTGGGGTTGCTGATGCGGCTGTACACGTGGCCGGCACGCTCCAGGTTGAACAGCGAGGCCGCGTGCTCGCTGGACTCGAAGACGAAGGAGGTGGTGAGGTGGATGGGCACGGCGCGCGCGCCGGTGGCCGGGTCGGGGGCGGCGCCGGCATGCAGCGCCAGGGTGTCGAAGCCGGGATCGGCATAGCCGGGCATGACGGGTCTCCAGTGCGACGGGCCGCGGTGCGGGGCGCCACGCCCGCTTGACCTGGCCCGATGTTGGCGTTTGAATGCGGCTATTGTGGTCTATATTCGCGGCCGACAACACCCCACCACAGTCACGAGGAGCACACCATGAAAGTCAGCGACATCCTGCGCGTCAAGGGCAATGCCCTGTACACCGTCGGTCCCGACGAATCGCTGGCCAGCGCGGCCGTCGTCATGGTGGAAAAGGACATCGGCTCGCTGGTGGTCATGGAGCACGGCGAGCTGGTGGGCATGCTCACGTTCCGCGAGGTGCTGCGGCAGGCCGTCAAGAACGGCGGCGTCATCGGCACCACCCGGGTGCGCACGGCCATGGACGACGCCCCGCTGACCTGCACGCTGGAGACCGACATGGACGAGGTGCGCCGCATGATGCTGGAGCGCCATGCCCGCTACATGCCGGTGATGGACCAGAAGATGCTGATGGGCGTGATCAGCTTCTACGACGTGGCCAAGGCCGTCGTCGATGCCCAGAACTTCGAAAACCGCATGCTCAAAGCCTACATCCGCGACTGGCCCGAAGAGGACGCGCCGGCCCCCAGCGCCTGAGCCGGCGCCGGGCAGGCCGCGCGGCGGGATGGATAATCCCGCCCATGAGCGGCAACACCTTCGGACACCTTTTCACCGTCACCAACTTCGGTGAGTCCCACGGGCCGGCCATCGGCTGCGTGATCGACGGCTGCCCGCCGGGGCTGGCGCTGAGCGAGGCCGACATCCAGCCCGATCTGGACCGCCGCCGCCCCGGCACCTCGCGCTACGTCACCCAGCGCAACGAGCCGGACCAGGTGGAAATCCTCTCCGGCGTCTATCAGGGCCAGACCACCGGCACGCCCATCTGCCTGCTGATCCGCAACACCGACCAGCGCAGCAAGGACTATGGCGAGATCGCGCGCACCTTCCGGCCCGGCCATGCGGACTACACCTACTGGCGCAAATACGGCATCCGCGACCCGCGCGGCGGCGGGCGCTCCTCGGCGCGGCTGACCGCGCCGATGGTGGCCGCCGGCGCCGTGGCCAAGAAATGGCTGAAGGAAAAGTACGGCACCGAGTTTCGCGGCTGCATGACGCAGATCGGCGAGATCGCCATCCCTTTCGAGTCCTGGGAGCACGTGCCGCGCAACCCCTTCTTCGCGCCCGTGGCCGACGTCTCGGCGCTGCAGGCCTACATGGACGAGCTGCGCAAGAGCGGCGACTCCTGCGGCGCGCGGCTGCGCGTGACGGCGACCAACGTGCCCGTCGGGCTGGGCGAGCCGCTTTTTGACAAGCTCGATGCCGACATCGCCTACGCGATGATGGGCATCAACGCCGTCAAGGGCGTGGAAATCGGCGCGGGCTTTGCCGCCGTGGCCGACCGCGGCAGCACGCACGGCGACAGCCTCACGCCGCAGGGCTTCAAGGGCAACAAGGCCGGCGGCGTTCTGGGTGGCATCAGCACCGGGCAGGATCTGGAAGTGTCGATCGCGATCAAGCCCACCAGCTCCATCCTGGTGCCGCGCGAGTCCATCGACCTGGACGGCCAGCCCACCGAAGTCATCACCAAAGGCCGGCACGACCCCTGCGTGGGCATCCGCGCCACGCCGATCGCCGAGGCCATGCTGGCGCTGGTGGTGATGGACCACGCGCTGCGCCACCGCGCCCAGTGCGGCGACGTGCGCCTGCCCCTGCCCCCGATTGCCGGCGCGGTCTGAGCCATGGCCGCCATCACCGAAGCCGAACGGGCTGCCCGCATCGACCTGGCTGCGGCCTACCGGCTGGCCGCGCTCAACGGCTGGGACGACACCATCTACACCCACATCAGCGCGGCCGTGCCCGGCGAGCAAGGGGCCTACCTGATCAACCCCTACGGCCTGCTGTTCGAGGAAGTCTGCGCCTCCAATCTGGTCAAGGTCGATGTGCGCGGGCGCAAGCTCGACGACTCCCCGTACGGCGTCAATCCCACCGGCTTTGCGATCCACGGCGCCATCCATGCGGCGCGGCCGGACGCGCGCTGCGTGCTGCACCTGCACACCGAATGGGGCATGGCCCTGGCCATGGTGCCCGAAGGCCTGCTGCCCACCACCCAGCACGCCATGCGCCTGTATGGCCGGCTGGGCCGCCATGCCTATGAGGGGCTGGCGCTGGCCGAGGCCGAGGGGCGGCGGCTGGTGGCCAACCTGGGCGGGCTCGACGGCCTGATCCTGGAGAACCACGGCACGCTGACCGTGGGTCGCACCGTCGCCGAAGCCTATATGCTGATGCACCACCTGGAGCGCGCGGCGCGCGCGCAGCTGCAGGCCATGGCGGCTACCGGGGGGCGCGTGCTCGTGCCCGGCGCGGACGTGGCCGCGCTCACCTACCGCCAGTGGGTGGGCGATGGCAGTGAGCGCGACGGCGACGCCGAATGGCCCGCGCTGCTGCGCCGCCTCGACCGCCTCGATCCTTCCTACCGCAACTGATCCCGCAAGGAGCATACCGATGCCGACCATCCGCGTCGAACTGTTCGAAGGCCGCACGCCCGAGCAGAAAAAAGCGTTCGTGCAGGCGCTGACCGAAGCCACCTGCAAGACCCTGGGCACCGCGCCCGAATCGGTCGATGTCATCCTGACCGAAGTCAAGAAGTCCGACTGGGCCACCGGCGGCGTGCTCTGGAGCGAGCGCCAGTAGGGGCGGCCCGGATGACGGCGGCGCCCAGGCGCCAGCTGTGGCCCTTTGCCGCGCTGTCGGCCAGCTACTTCGCGCACATCGGCTTTTTCAACCCCTATCTGCCGCTGTGGCTCAAGGATCTGGGCCATGGCCTGCTGGCCATCAGCCTGCTGACGGCCGTGCAGTCGGCCACGCGCCTGGTGGCGCCCTATGGCTGGGGCTGGTTGTCGGACCACACCGGCGAGCGCATCCGCCTGCTGCGCTACGGCGCCGCCGCGGCGCTGCTGGTCTCGCTGGGGCTGGCGGTCGAAGGTGGCGTGGCCTGGCTGGCTGTGGTGCTGGCGCTGATGTTCCTGCACACCAGCGCGATGATGCCCATGAGCGAGGCGGCCCTGGCCCATCTGGTGAGTGCCGGCGGCGCTTTCGATGCGCGACGCTACGGCCGCGTGCGCCTGTTCGGCTCGCTGGGCTTTTTGCTGACCGTGCTGGCCGCCGGCGCCTGGTTCGAGCGCTTCGGCATGGCGCACTTTCCGGCCTGGACCGTGGGCTCGCTGCTGCTGGTGGCCGCCAGCGCCTGGGCCCTGCCGGATCTGAAGGAGGCCGTGGCACAGCCGCAGCGGCGCCAGCCCGTCGCGCCGGTGCTGCGCCAGCCGCCGGTGCGCTGGTTCTTCGTCTCGGTGTTCTTCCATGTGCTGGCGCACATGGCGGTGTACATCTACTTTTCGCTCTATCTGGATGGGCTGGGCTATGGCAAGACCGTCATCGGTATGCTGTGGGCTGTTTCGGTCGTCGTCGAGATCGTCTGGTTCTACACGCAAAGCCGCTGGCTGCCCTGGCTCAGTCTCTCGGGCTGGCTGGTGCTGTGCGGCGCGCTGACGGCCCTGCGCATGGGCATGACGGCAACGGGAGCCACGTTGTGGCCGGTGCTGCTGCTGGCGCAGGCCCTGCATGCGCTGACTTTCGCCGCCCATCACACGGCCTGCATCGCGCTGCTGTCGCACCATTTCCCGGGCAGTCTGCGCGGTCGCGGTCAGGCGCTGTACACCGTGCTCGGCTACGGCCTGCCGGGCGTGTTGGGCGGCTTTGGCGGCGGCCTGCTGGGCTCGCGGCTGGGGCTGGCCAGCGTGTTCTGGGCCGCCCTGGTCTGCGGCCTGCTGGCCACTTACGCGGCCTGGCGGATGCAGCAGCCGGGGCGTTGTTCTTGAGTGAATTTTCAGCGCGGCTGTCAGTTCGGCAGCCGCCCCTGCGGCTCGCGCGGCAGCGGCGGCGACACCCATGGGGCGGGCAGCGCGTCCGATCAGGCCTGCAGCAGCCGCTCGTGGATGCGGCGCGCCGCGGCCAGCAGTTTGTGGTCCTCGCCCATGCGGCCCACCAGTTGCAGGCCCACCGGCAGGCCCTGGGGGTTGCGGGCGAAGGGCAGGTGCACGGCCGGCAGTCCCAGCAGCGACCAGCTGCGGCAAAAAAGCGGGTCGCCGGTGGCGTCCAGCCCTGCGGGCGCTGCGCCGATGGTGCTGGGCGTCAGCAGCACGTCGTGCCGCTCGAACAGGCTGTCGATGCGCAGGCGCCAGTCGGCCGTACGCTGCAGGCGGGCCTGGTGCGCGGCGCCGTCGATAGCCAGGCCGGTCTCCAGCAGCGCCAGCAGCTGCGCGCTGAGTTGCTCGCGGTGGCGCAGCCGCTCGAAGCTGAGCGAGCGCGCCATCTCGTAGGCCATCACGTCTTTTTGCAGCTGGATCAGCTCGGCAAAATCCGGCAGCGCCACGTCCTGGCAGCGGTCGCTGTGGCGCGCCAGCACGGCAGTGGCCGTGTCCCAGGCGTGCTGCGTGTCGGCATCGGCCTGCTCCCAGGCCGGCGAGGGAAAGAGACCGATACGCAGCGTGCTGTGGACCTGGGCTTCGCGCAGGCGCGCATCGCCGGTGAGCACCGCGCCCAGCAGGGCCGCGTCGTCCACGCTGCGGCCGAAGCCGCCGATCACATCCAGCGTCGGCGCCAGGCTCTTGACGCCGGCGCCCATCACCCGGCCCCAGCTGGGCTTGTAGCCCACGACGCCGCAGAAGGCCGCCGGCCGGATGATGGAGCCGGCGGTCTGCGTGCCCAGCGCCAGCGGCACCTGGCAGTCGGCCACGGCCGCGGCCGAGCCGCTGGACGAACCGCCGGGCGTGTGCAGGGGGTTGTGCGGGTTCACCGTGGGGCCGGGGGTGAAATAGGCGAACTCGGTGGTCACGGTCTTGCCCAGCACCACGGCGCCGGCCTCGCGGCACAGCGCCACGCTGGCCGCATCGGCCACTGGGCGGTGGCCGGCATAGACGGGCGAGCCGTAGGCGGTGGGCAGATCGGCGGTGTCGAACAGGTCTTTGACGCCCAGCGGCAGGCCGTGCAGCGGGCCGCGAATGGCGCCGGCGTCGAGCGCGCGCGCCTGCGCCAGCGCGCCGACGGCGTCGATCTGCACGAAGGCATGGATATCGTCGTTGCGCGCGCCGGCGCGCTCCAGGCAGGCGCGCACCAGGTCTTCGGCCCTGAGCTCGCGCCGCGCCAGCAGCGCGGCGGCTTGCGCGGCGCCGAGTTCGTGCAGTCGGGGGGTGGCCATCGGGGTCTCCTCGTGGGGGCTCGGGCCGATGGTAGCCCAGGTGGCACAATCGCCCCAAGCGTTTCCACCCCGGCCAGCCCGGTGGCATATCTCCTCATTCCACACCCATGAAAACCGTCTTCGTCCTCAACGGCCCGAACCTGAACCTGCTGGGCACGCGCGAGCCCGCCATCTATGGCGCGCAGACGCTGGCCGACGTGCAGGCCCTGTGCGAGCGCGCGGCCGCGGCCAACGGCTTTGCGCTGGTGTTCCGCCAGAGCAACCACGAAGGCGAGCTGGTCGATTGGATCCACGAGGCCGGCCGCCTGCAGGCGGCCGGCCAGCTGGCCGGCGTGATCCTGAACGCCGGCGCCTACACCCATACCAGCATCGCGCTGCACGACGCCATCAAGGGCACCGGCGTGACGCTGATCGAGCTGCACATCAGCAACGTGCACGCACGCGAGGCCTTCCGCCACCACTCCTACATAGCCCCGGCGGCCAGGGCCGTGATGGCCGGCTTCGGCGTCAACGGCTATGCGCTGGCCATTGCCGCGCTGGCGCAGATGGAGCAGCCGCAATGACGCGCGCAGCGCCCGAGCTGCTGGCGCCGGCCGGCTCGTTGGCCATGTTGGAGACGGCCTTCGCCTTCGGCGCAGACGCCATCTACGCCGGGCAGCCGCGCTATTCGCTGCGGGTGCGCAACAACGAATTCGGCAGCCTGGACGTGCTGGCGCGCGGCATCGCCCACGCCCATGCGCTGGGCAAAAAGTTCTACCTGGTCTCCAACATCTTTCCGCACGGCAACAAGGTGCGGCACTACCTGCCCAATATGGAGCCGGTCATCGCGCTGGGGCCCGATGCGCTGATCATGTCCGACCCCGGCCTCATCATGCTGGTGCGCGAGCGCTGGCCCGAGATGGAGATCCACCTCTCGGTGCAGGCCAACACGGTCAACTCCGCCGCGGTGAAGTTCTGGAACAGGGTGGGCGTCAAGCGCATCATCCTCTCACGCGAGCTGTCGCTGGACGAAGTGCAGGAAATCCGGCAGGACTGCCCCGACGCGGAGCTGGAAGTCTTCGTCCACGGGGCGCTGTGCATCGCCTATTCGGGGCGTTGCCTGCTGTCGGGCTACTTCAACCACCGCGACGCCAACCAGGGCGCCTGCACCAATGCCTGCCGCTGGGACTACAAGACCCATGTGGCCGCAGTCGATGCCAGCGGCGGCGTGCTGGCGCCGGCGCGCAGCAGCAGCGGTGGCGGCTGTGGCCCGTCCTGCGGGTCCGGCGGCGCCGCGGCTGGCAACACGCTGCCCAAAGAAGCCCACGACTCCATTGCCTATCTGCTGGAGGAAAGCAGCCGCCCGGGCGAGTACATGCCCATCGAGGAGGACGAGCACGGCACCTACGTGATGAACTCCAAGGACCTGCGGGCCATCGAGCACGTCCAGCGTCTGGTCGAGATCGGCGTGGATTCGCTCAAGATCGAGGGCCGCACCAAGAGCCCGTATTACGTGGCGCGCACCGTACAGAGCTACCGCCGCGCCATCGACGACGCGGTGGCCGGCCGGCCGCTGGATCCGGCGCTGCTGGCCCAGCTCGAGGGCCTGGCCAACCGCGGCTACACCTCGGGCTTTTACCAGCGCCATGCGCCGCAGGACATGCAAAACTATCTGCGCGGTTACTCCGAATCGGGGCGCAGCCAGTACGTGGGCGACGTGGTCGCGTTCGACGCCGCGCGCGGCCTGGCGCAGGTCCAGGTGCGCAACCGCTTCGCCGTGGGCGACCGCATCGAGCTCATCCACCCCGCGGGCAACAGCGACCACGACATCGTCCGCATCGAAAACGCCGAGGGCCAGGCCATCACGGTGGCGCCGGGCTCGGGGCACACCGTCTGGCTGCCGCTGCCGGCCGCCAGCGTGGGCGCCTTCGTCGCCCGCTACCTGCATGTTCCCCAACCGGAGCCCGTCCCCGCATGAAAACCCTGCAGATCGATTTCGTTTCCGACGTAGCCTGCCCCTGGTGCGCCGTCGGCCTGGCCGGCCTGGAAGTGGCGCTGGAGCAGTTGCTGGGCGAGGTCGATGCCCACATCGCCTTCCAGCCGTTCGAGCTCAACCCCACGATGGGGCCCGAAGGTCAGGACATCACCGAGCACCTGACGCAGAAATACGGCTCCAGCCCCGAGGAGCAGGCCCAGATCCGCGAACGCATCCGCGCGCGCGGCGCCGAGGTCGGCTTTGTCTTCAAGCCCGAAGGGCGGGGCCGCATCTGGAACACTTTCGACGCCCACCGCCTGCTGCACTGGGCGGGCGAGCAGGGCCCGGACAAGCAGTACGCGCTGAAAAAAGAGCTGCTCACCGCCTACCATGGCCGCGCCGAGAACATCTCCGACCCCGCGGTGCTGCTGCGCGCCTGCACCGTCGCCGGGCTGGACGCGCAGCGCGCCCGCGCCATCCTGGAGGGCGAAGACTATGCGCTGGCCGTGCGCCAGACCGAGTTGCAATGGCAGCAGGCCGGCATCCACTCGGTGCCGGCGGTCATCGTCAACCGGCAGTACCTGATTTCCGGCGGCCAGCCGCCGGCGGTGTACGTGGACGCCCTGCGCCGCATCGCCAGCGCGGCGTGAGCCCGCCTGGCCCAGCGCTTGCCGCGGCAGCGTTCAGCGCCCATGGGCGAACCAGCCCCAGGGGCTGTGCGTCCACGCCACCGACACCATGAAGCCGTAGCAGACCAGCGCCGCGCCATAGCAGGCCGCACGCAGGCCGCGGCGGCGGGCGTATTTCAGCGCCAGCGCGCCCAGCGCGATGTACAGCAGCAGCACCGCCAGCTTGACCTGCAGCCAGGGCGTGAGCAGCGGGTTGAGCCGCAGCTCCCACAGCAGGCGCAGCGCCACGACGAGCAGGCCGCTGTCGATGATCACGCTCAGCCGCCGCGGCAGCGGGCGCAGCGGCCAGCGCTGGCCGGCCAGCACGGCCGCGCCGCGCAGCGCGAAATAGGCGCCGCTGGCGTAGGCCAGACCCATGTGCAGGGTCCGCAGCGTCGGGTAATGAATGGTCCAGTCCATGCGGGTACGCAAGCCGGCAGCAGGAGCCGCCCGGGCGCCATGTTACGCATGGCCGCCGTCAGGCGCGCTGCCGGCCTGTCGTTTCTAGGTTCAGGCCGCCGCCGGCCGGATGCGGAACCACAGCGCGTACAGCGCCGGCACGAACAGCAGGGTGATCGCCGTGCCGACGGCCACACCGCCGATCAGCACATAGGCCAGCGGCCCCCAGAAGCTGTCGTGCGTCAGCGGCACGAAGGCCAGCACCGCGGCCAGCGCCGTCAGCACCACCGGCCGCGCGCGCTGCACCGCCGCTTCGACCACGGCGTCGAAGGCGCTCAAGCCGGCTTCGAAGTTGTCGGCCACCTGCTGCGTTAGGATCAGCGTGTTGCGCATCAGGATGCCCGCCAGGCCCGTCAGCCCCAGCAGCGCCACGAAGCCGAACGGCTGCCAGAACACCAGCAGCGCCAGCACCGCGCCGATCAGCCCCAGCGGCGCGGTGGCCACGACCATGAAGGTGCCGGCGAACGAGCGCATCTGCAGCATGATGAAGACCAGCATCGCCGCCACCATCAGCGGCTGCAGCTTCTGGATCGAGAGGTTGGCCTTCTCGGACTGCTCCACCGAGCCGCCGATGGCCACGCGGTAGCCCGGCGGGAGTTCGGCGCGCAGCGGCGCCAGCGCCTTCCAGACGGCGGCGGTGACGTCGTTGGCCTGCGCGCCGCGCACCTCGGCCTGCACGGCCACGAACGGCTCGCGGTTGTAGCGCTTGATGACCGGCTCCTCGTAGCGCACCTCCAGCTGGCCCAACTGCGCCACCGGCACCTTGCGCCCGTCGCGGTTGAGCAGCTCCAGCGAGCCGACCGTCTCGGCGCTGGGCCGCGCGCCCCGCACCGCGCCGCGCGCGGTCAGCTCCACCGTGCGGTTGCCCAGCCGCAGCTGCGTCACCGGCACGCCGTCGAGCAGCGTCTGCAGCTGCTGCGCCACGTCCTGGGGGGTGAGGCCCAGCAGCCGCAGCCGGTCGGCGTCGGCGCGCAGGGCCAGCACCGGCACCCGCTCGTCCCACTCCAGATGCGGATCGACCACGTGCGGATCGGCCGCCATCACCTCGCGCACGCGGTGCGCGACGCGGCGCAGCTCCACGGGGTCGGGCCCGAAGACGCGGAACTGCACCGGCCAGGCCACCGGTGGGCCGTACAGCAGCCGCGCCACGCGCACGCGCGCCTCGGCGAACTCGCCGCGCTGGATGTGGTCTTCCAGCGTGGCGATGATGCGGTCGCGGCTCACCTCGTCGTGCGCGACGACGATGAGCTTGCCAAACGCCGGGTTGGGCGGCTCCGGGTTGGCGGAGATGAAAAAGCGCGGCGCGCCCGCCCCGACATAGGCCGACAGCGTCTTGACCTCCGGCATCGGCGCCAGGATCGCCTCCAGCCGGCGCACGGTCTGGTCGGTAACGCGCACGCTCGTGCCCTGCGGCAAATAGACGCTGACCAGCACCTCCGTGCGGTCGCTGCTGGGGAAGAACTGCTTGGGCACCACCTTGGCCATGCCGAGCGCGGCCAGCACCAGCAGCGCCACGGTGGCGGCCACCACGGTCTTGCGCTGCGTCACGCACCAGGCCACCAACGCACGCAGCCGGCGGTACGCCGGGCTCTGGTAGAGCTGGTCATGGCCGTGGCGCGCCTCGGGCGGCACGTCGCGCAGCATCTTCACGCCCAGATACGGCGTGAACGTCACCGCCACCAGCCACGACACCAGCAGACTCACCCCCAACACCCAGAAGATGTTGCCGGCGTATTCGCCCACGCCCGAGCGCGCAAAGCCGATCGGCAGAAAGCCCGCTACCGTGACCAGCGTGCCGAACAGCATGGGCGCGGCCGTCACGTTCCAGGCGTGGGCGGCGGCGCGCACCCGGTCCCAGCCTTCCTCCATCTTCACCAGCATCATCTCCACGGCGATGATGGCGTCGTCCACCAGCAGGCCCAGCGAGATGATCAGCGCCCCCAGCGTGATGCGGTCCAGGTTGATGCCCATGGCCTTGAAGACCACGAAGCTCAGGCCCAGCGTCACCGGCACCGCGATGCCGACGATCAGGCCCGCCCGCAGCCCGATGGCCAGCATGCTCACGCCCATCACCACCGCCACCGCCACCAGGAACTTGATCTGGAACAGGTCCACCGCCTTGGCGATGGCGTCGGCCTGGTTGGTCAGCTGCGTCAGCTCCAGCCCCAGCGGCAGCTCGGTCTTCTCGCGCTCCAGGTAGGCCGCCAGCCGCTGCCCCAACTGCAGGCCGTTGTCGCCCTTGTTCATCACGACGCCGATCAGCACCGCGTCCTGCCCGCGCGCGCGCACCAGGTAGCTGGGCGGATCCTCGTAGCCGCGGCGGATGGTGGCGATGTCGCCCAGGCGGATCACCTTGCTGCCGGCGCGGATCGGCAGTCGCGCCAGCGCCTCGGGGTCCGAGAGGTCGGCGTCGAGCCGGATGTGCAGGCGGGGGCCGTCGGTTTCCAGCCGGCCGGTGGGCACCAGCCGGTTGCTGGCGTCGATGGCCTCGAAGATGGCCTGCGGCGACAGGCCCAGGTTGACCAGCCGCGCGTTGTCGAATTCCACGTACATGCGTTGCGTGCGCTCGCCCAGCAGCAGCGCCTTGTGCACGCCTTCGATGCGCTGGATCTCATCGCGCAGCCGCTCGGCCTCGCGCACCAGCTCATCGTGCGGCAGCTTGGGCGCGGTCAGCGCCAGCAGGCTGAAATAGACGTCGGCGAAGTCGTCGTTGGCCACCGGACCGATCACGCCGGCGGGCATGTCGCGCTGTGCGTCCCACATGCGCTTGCGCACTTGGTAGAACAGCTCCGGCACGCGCGCCTGCGGCGTGTAGTCGTGGAACTCCACCTGCAGCGTGGCCTGTCCGGGGCGGATCGTGGTCTCGATGCGGTAGAGGAATTCGACCTCCTGGATCTTCTTCTCCAGCCGGTCCACCACCTGCTCCTGCAGCTGTTGCGGCGTGGCGCCGGGCCAGGCCACGTTGACCTGCATCACGCGCACGGTGAAGGCCGGGTCTTCCGCGCGGCCCAGCGTCGCAAACGCATACAGACCGCCCAGCACCGACAGGATCAGGAAGAAGAGCGTCACGGCGCGCTCGCGCACCGCCAGCGCCGACAGGTTCGGAAAGCTCATTGCGCGCGCTCCTGCACCGTCATGCCCGGCTGCAGCAGGTGCGTGCCCAGCGCCACGACGCGCTCGCCGGCTTGCAGCGGCGCGGCCACGACCGCGTGGCGGTCGTCCATCCGCAGCACGCGCACCGGAACCGCTTCCAGCCGGCCGTCGCGCACGCGCCAGACGCGCGGCCCTTCGGCGCGCTCATCCAGCGCGCCCACTGGCACGCGCCAGGCGAGGGCGCCATGGCCGGCGGCGTCCTTGCCGCCGGGGGGCTGGGGCAGCGCAAACCGCGTGGTCGCCACGCTGCCCAGCGGCAGCTCCGGCGGCAAGGCGTCGGCACGGTAGCGCGCGCGGCGCGTGCGCGCCAGCGCATCGACCATCGGGGCCGCCTCGCGCAGGACCAGCGCAATCGCGCGACCATCCGGCAGCAGCATCTGCCCGGCAGACGGCGGCGCGACGTCTTCCGGGAAGAATATTTCCACTTCGCGCACGCCGGCCTGCGCCAGCGTGGCCACCGGCTGGCCCGCAGCCACCACCTGTCCGGGCTGGCCGCTGACTTCGGTCAGCACGCCGGCGGCCGGCGCGCGCAGCTGCGCGTAGGCGCGGCCGTTACGCACTTGCGCCAGGCGCGCCTGGGCCGCATCGCGCCGCGCGGCGGCTTCGCGCGCCGAGAGCTGGGCGCGGTCGGCGGCCTGGGGGCTGACGAAGCCCTGCGCCGCCAGGGCCCGCACGCGCTCCAGCTCGGCTTGCGCGGTGCGCAGCGCGGCCTCGGCAGCGGCCGCATCGGCCTCGGCGGCGTGCACCGCCTGCTCCAGATCCGCCGGGTCGAGCTCGAAGAGCACCTGCCCCGCCTGCACCGCCTGGCCGGCATCGACGCGCCGCGCCGTGATGCGCCCCCCTACCTGAAACGCCAGCGGCGTTTCGATGCGTGCGCGCACCGTGCCCGACAGGCCCAGGCCGGCAGCCGCCCAGGGCTCCACCGCGGCCGTGACGACCACCGGCGGCTGCGCCTGGCCATCGGTGGGCTCGGCGCGCTGGCAACCCACGGCCAGCCAGACGAACGAAGCCAGCAGGGTGATCGAGGTCAATCGCAACGGTGCAACTCTCACGACACGGTCTCCGGTAAGGGAATGGGGGATGGGCGGCAGGTCCGCTTGGCAATAAGTAAACGTTATCGTACATTAATCCCCATGACCCTACCGTCTGCCCCTGTGTCCGCGGCCGCGCCGGGCCGCCGGCCGGATGCCCGCAAGGACGCGCTGATCCTGGATGCCGCGCGCGCGCTGCTGCTCGCGGGCGGGCCGGCGGCCTTGACGATGGATGCGGTGGCGCAGGCCAGCGGCGTGTCCAAGGTCACGCTGTACAGGCGCTGGCCGCATCGCCATGCGCTGCTGCAAGGGCTGGTGCTGCGCGAGGCTTCCGCCCTGCTGGGCACCCTGGCCGAGGCGCCTGCCGATGCGGGCGGGCTGGCCGATGTGCTGCAGCGCTTTCTGGAGCAGGTGCTGGGCTTCGTCAGCGAGCCCGCCTATCAGGCCTATCTGCGGGCCATTGCGGGCCTGTCGCAGTCACAGGCCGATCTGCAGCGCATCTGGTGCCTGGGGCCGCAGCAGGCCATCGACGCCCTTGCGGGCTTGCTGCGCCGCCATGCCGCGCTGCAGGGGCGGCGCTGGCCGCAGGCCAGGCGCGACGCCGAGGCCCTGATCGGCATGGCGCTGGGCATGGAGCTGGCGCGCATTCTTTACGGACAGCCGCCCCTCTGGGCCGAAGCGCGGCAGCGCCGGCGGCACGTGCGTGCCGTCGTCAGCCGCTTCATGGATATCGTGGCGGTGCAGGTGGCCGGCGAGCCGCGGCGCGGGCCGGCGGCAGGGGCCGTCAGGCCATCACGTCCAGCAAAGAGCCGCTGAGCTGGCTGAGCGTGTTGATGCGCCGGCGCTGGCCGGTCTGCTCCGCTGGCGGGCGCGGCGGGTTGTCCTGCAGATCCTGCAGCCGGCCCTGGGCCCGGTCGGCTTCGCGGCGGGCGGCTTCGGCCTGCTGCTCCAGCCGCGCCACCCGGTCTTCGGCCTGGGCGGCTTCGCGCCGGGCCTGCTGCAGCTGGGCCTGGTACAGGCCCAGCTGCAGGCGCACACTCGGCGTGCTGCTGCTGGTGGCCGAAAGGGCGTAGGCCATGGTGTTTCAGGCCTGCACGTTGAGCAGGCGCCCGGTTGCCTGCCCCTGGGTATTGAGCACCGGCTCCGCGGGGCGGCTGGTCTGCTGCTGCGGCGGGCGCGCCGCCTGCTCCTGGGCTTGTTGTTGGGCGCGGTATTCCTGCGCGCGCTCGGCTTGCATGCGGTCCATCTGGCGCTGCCGCATGGCCGTGGAGGTGGGGGACAGGCGGGTGGATGCGCTGATTTCGGATGCCATGGCCGTCACTCCGTGCGACGAAGGATTCAATTATGGTAGTGCCCGGGCGGTCGCTGTCAACCCGCCGCCGGCCGGCCCGCGGCGCGGTGGAGTGACACGGCGGCGTCACCATCGCCATGGCATGATGCCGCGCGCCGACCGTCCCGCGCCCTGCCTGCTGGCGGACGCGGACGCCGATTCCCAGGATTGCTGTCTTGCCTGTCCATGAAATCCTCGATTCCTGAGCGGCGCGCCTGGCTGCGTCTGGCTGCTGCCGCCGCCACCACGCTGTGGCTGCCGCGCAGCGCCTGGAGCCAGCCGCGGCTGCGGCACGATCCCTTTGCGCTGGGGGTGGCCAGCGGCGACCCGACGCCCCAGGGCGTGGTGCTGTGGACGCGGCTGCTCGGCATCGAGCCCGGCGCTGCGGCGCCGACGCTGCGCTGGGAGGTGGCGCATGACGAGGGCTTTGCCCGCATCGTGCAGCAGGGCCAGGTCCAAGCCCTGCCGGAGCTGGCCCACGCCGTGCATGTGCAGGTGCAGGGGCTGGAGCCGGACCGCTGGTACCACTACCGCTTCATGCTGGGCGAGGCCGTCAGCCCGGTGGGGCGCACCCGTACCGCGCCCGAGCCCGGCGCGGCGGTGGCGCGGCTGAAGCTGGCCTACGCCTCCTGCCAGCGCTGGGAGCATGGCTATTACGCCGCCTGGCGCCATCTGCGCGCCGACGAGCCCGATCTGGTGCTGTTTCTGGGCGACTACATCTACGAGTACCCGGGGGCGCTGAACGCGGTGCGCGCCGTCACCGGCGGGCCGGTGCGCACGCTGGAGGACTACCGCGCGCGCTATGCGCTGCACAAGAGCGACCCCGACCTGCAGGCCATGCACGCCGCCTGTCCCTGGCTGCTGACCTGGGACGACCACGAGGTGCAGAACGACTACGCCGGCCTGCAGCCGGGCACGGGGCTGCCCCTGCTGGATGCGCCCGAGGATTTTCCCGCCCGCCGGGCCGCGGCCTACCAGGCCTGGTACGAGCACATGCCGGTGCGCGCCGAGGTGCTGACCCGCGGGGCCGCCGGACTGGCGCAGGGCGCGGAGCTGCGCATCTACCGGCAACTGGCCTGGGGGCGCCTGGCCACGCTGTACCTGCTCGACGGCCGCCAGTACCGCGACCCCCAGCCCTGTCAGTCCGAAGGGCGCGGCGGCGGGCGTCTGGTCGATCCGGCGCGCTGCGCCGACTGGCATGAGGCGGGCCGCAGCTATCTGGGGGCGGCGCAGGAGCGCTGGCTCGAGGCGGCGCTGGCGCGTTCGGGCGGGCGCTGGAACGTGCTGGGACAGCAGACGCTCTTTGGCCTGCGCGACGCCCAGCCCGGCCCCGGGCAGCGCCTGTGGAACGACGGCTGGGACGGCTACGCGGCCGCGCGCCAGCGCCTGACCGATGCGCTGCAGCGCCACCGCGTCACCAATCCGGTGATCCTGGGCGGGGACGTGCACGAGAACTGGGTCGGCCACGTGCTGGCCGACTACGCCGATGCGGCCAGCGCGGCCATAGGCGTCGAATTCTGCGGCACCAGCATCAGCTCGCGCGCCAGCGACAGCGGCGTGGCCAGGGCGGCCGAGCGCCTGGCCGAGAATCCGCACTTCGTCTTTGGCGATGCCCGCTGGCGCGGCTACGGGCTGGCCGAGTTCACGCCGCAGCGGCTGCAGACCACGCTGCGCGCCGTGCAGGACGTGACCCGGCCCGACAGCCCCGCCTTCACGCTGGCACGCTTTGCCGTGGACCATGGGCGGCCGCGGATCGAACGACAATAGGCGCTTTTTTGTCCGTCAGCGATGAAGCGTTTGCTCTGCCTGCTGCTGTGCGCGGCGGGCCTGGCCGCCCGGGCCCAGGATCCGGCTACCGCCGCCAGCGTCCCGGTGCAGGCCGCCCCGGTCGCCCCGGTGGTGCTGCCCGATGCGCCGCAGCCCACTGCGGCTGATGCGGCGCCGGCGGGCGGTCCGGCACCGGCCTCGCCCCCCGCGCCTTTGCCTGCGCCTGCTCCCCCGCCGCTGGTGCCCAGCGGGCGCTGGGAGGGTGATTTCACCGCCGGCCTGAGCGTGTCCGAAGGCAGCACCAAGAGCCTGAGCCTGCAGCTGGGGCTGGATGCCAGCTACGAGCGCCCAGAGGACAAGCTGGCCGTCACCGGGCAGTATCTGGAGAGCCGCACGCGCAGCGTCAGCAACGGGGTGCCGCAGACCAGCGTGACGGCGCTGCGCTGGCGGCTGGGCGGGCGCTACGACCGCAATTTCAACGGCCAGGACTTCGGCTTCGTCGGGCTGGATTTCAGCCATGACCAGGTGCAGCTGCTGCGGCTGCGCAGCGAGCCCAGCCTGGGCTTGGGGCGCCATTTGCTGCGCACACGCGACGACCAGTGGGACGTCTATGCCGGTCTGAGCTACCGCGAAGACTACTACGACGACCCGGGCGTGGAGATCAACGGCCAGCTGCGTACCCGCTACGACAGCGTGGACACGCTGCTGGGCCAGGAGTCTTCGCACCAGCTGGGTGAACGGCTGCGGCTCAAGCAGAAGGTCGTGCTCTATCCCGGCCTGCTCAGCACCCAGGGCACGCGCGCGCAGGCCGACGCCGGGCTGCAGCTGGACCTGAACCGTTCGCTCAGCCTGAGCGTGAAGCTGCAGCTGCGCTACGACGCCTGGGCCCCGGCCGAGAAGGTGGATCTGCTGCTGCTCACGGGTCTGGGCGTGAAACTGGGGAACTGATCCCAGGTAAACGCTGATCAAGTCATCCGCATCACGCTACATCCTTTGAAGTAGGTATTGCAGGGTGCGCTGCAGTTTGTAGGTGAAGCAGATGACCTCGGCAGTGGAGGCCGATGCGGTCGCAGGATTCGATTGCTGTCGCAAGCCAACACGCCGCGACGCATTTCTAGCCGAGTCGCAGACACTGGTTCCGTGGGAGCGGCGGGTGGCGTTGATCGAGCCGCACTATTTCAAGCCCTGCAACGGCCGCTCGCCTATTGGGCTGGAGCGCATTGCGCATTCACCTGCTGCGGCACTGGTTCAGCTTGTCCGACGTGGTGTGCAAGGAGTCGCTCTGCACGACTCGGCGGCACAAGATGTCGTCGTCGCATCGACCTGGGCCGCGAGCCGATGTCCAATATTACTTGCCGTGTCTGTGCCCCCCCCGAAGCGACTTCTGGGGGAACATCATTACGCTTGTGCGCCCAGATGTTTGGGCTTGCCTGCCTCATCAATGGCGACGAAGACCAGGTTGGCTGTGGTGCAGCAACGCTGCTCGCCACTTTCGGGAGACTGCGCATCCATCCGTACACTTACCGTCAGTGATGTGCGGCCCGTCTTGACGACTCGTCCGACGACTTCAACGATCTCCCCCACATAGGCCGGCGCAAGAAAGTCGAGCCTGTCGCTGCCCGCCATGACGACTGGCAGGCGTGCGTGGCGTGTCGCTGCGGCAAAACCTGCTTTAGCCAGCCATTCCATCGCCGGACCACCGTGCAGGATGCCGCGATGGTTGGCGTGGCCAGGAAATACGATCTCGGCGACGCAAACCGAGTCTGGCTCCGGGATCTCCCGGAACGGTTGAGCGCGGGCGTCCGTTTGCGCCACCATCACGAATTGGCCAGATAGACAGGTCATGCGTTTACCGCTGAGCAAATCCTCTGCGCAAAGTTGTGTATCGATGGTGACGGATCGACGGCCGACATGGGCAACCCGGCCGACACAATCCGTCAGCCAGCCTGCGGGTGCCGGCACATGGAATTCGAGGTCGCGTACAGCCGCCGTGACGAGCGGGCCACGCAGGATTTTGCTGCCAAGGATGAAGGCGAGTTTGTCGAGCATTGCAAGCGCAGCGCCACCAAATAGCGTGCCGTGGTGATTGCATTGATCGGGCAGCACCATATCCACGAGGGATAGGGATGGCAGGGATGTTTCAGACATGGTAAGGCTCCGGGTTCAGAGGGGCGGAGCCGGTCTGTCCAGCATGCGGATGAACGAAGACCAGCCGCAGATGCGGCACGACAGATACGTGCATCCATGCTTGGATAGCCAAGTTGCATTGCTCTCGCCAGGGACACCCCGCCCCGAACGTCAATAGAGAAACCCTTCGAGGCAGGTCTCCTGACTTTCGGGTCATCGCCGCATACCGGCCTTCCCAGACGCATCCAGTGGCAGGGGTGGCACGCGGCTCGCCGACTACAGTTGCGGGGGCAGTTCCGGAATAAGGCCAAAGCCCGCACCGGATTCCCTTTTCATGCCTGACGCAGCGCGGCAGGCAACCTCGAAGCGATCCCCATCATACATGGGGCAGAGGGCTGTGGGCAATTCGTGCTTCTTGGATGAATGCTGCCAGGTAATCTACGGCGCTGTCTTCCGAGCGGATACCGAGGAAGATTTGTTTGACAATGCCGCTCTTGCCCAACCGAACCGGCGTGATATCCAGTTTTTGGGCGTATTCCGTCACCAACCAGCTTGGCAGAGCGGTTACCCCGCGGCCTGCGGCGACCAGCTGTAGCAGGATGTCGGTGGTTTCAATGGTCCTATGTCGTTTCGGTGCGATGCCGGCCGGTGTCAGGAACAGCTTGAAGACATCCAGCCGGTCGATTGCCACTGGATAGGTGAATAGCGTTTCTTCAGACAGTTGCCATGGTTCAGCATGAGCGGCTTGGGCCAGGGGATGTGCGCGTCCGACGACCAAAACCTGCTCATAGTCGAACACTGGCTCATAGACCAAACCTCGCCTGAACAACGGATCTGGCGTCACCAACAGATCGATCTCGTGGTTCAAAAGCGCGCCGATGCCGCCGAACTGAAATTTCTGCCGCACGTCCACATCGACGTCGGGCCAAGCCGCCAAAAAAGGCTCGACCACCTTCAGCAACCATTGGTAGCACGGATGGCATTCCATCCCGATGCGCAGCGTGCCGCGTTCGCCTCTTGCAAATTGGCGCAAGCGTTCTTCCGCCTGTGCCAGCTGCGGCAACACACGGTTGGCAACGCTGAGCAGATCGCGGCCGGCTTGGGTCAGTCGTAGCCGGCGCCCATCCCGTTGCCAGATCGCCACACCTAGCTGCTGCTCCAGCTTTTTCATGCTGTGGCTCAGGGCCGACTGCGTCAAGCACAGCACATCGGCAGCGGCGGTCAAAGAGCCTTGCCGCTCGACTTCCTGAACGATCGCCAAGTGGATACGCTCGATCATTGATGAGCCAGATTCATGAATATCTGAAAAAATACCACTTAACTTCATAGATTGCCACCCCTAGCATGCGTCCTCTCATTCCATTCAATCAAAGGACGCCACATGATCACGACACACAACCTCGGGCACCCCCGCATCGGCGCGCGCCGTGAATTGAAATTTGCGCTGGAGGCTTACTGGAAAGGTGAATCCTCGCGTGAAACGCTTTTGGCGGTTGGCGCGGATTTGCGCCGCCGGCAGCGGGCCGACCAGGCTGGCCTGGATTGGACGCCAGTCGGTGATTTTTCCTTGTATGACCACGTGCTGGATATGAGCTTCACGCTGGGCTGCGTACCTGAGCGCGCGCGGCATTTTGCCGGGCACCCCCTCGACAACTACTTTCGCCTTGCGCGCGGTCGGTCGGCACCCGGGACGGGGGATGCAACCACCGCCGGTGAGATGACCAAATGGTTCGACACCAATTACCACTACATCGTGCCGGAATTCACCGGTGAAACGACGTTCGAACTGGATGCCTCACGGTTGCTCGCGCAAATGACTGAAGCCCAGGCGCAGGGGGTACGGGCCAAACCAGTGATTCTCGGCCCGGTGAGCTATCTTGCTCTCGGCAAGGCCAAGGATGGCGTAGAGAAGCTGGCCTTGTTGCCGCGCCTGCTGCCGGTGTATGCGCAGCTGCTGGATACCCTTGCTGCCGCCGGCGCCGAATGGGTGCAGATGGACGAGCCGCTGCTTGTCACCGAGTTGAGCAGCGATTGGCGCCATGCATTCGACGTCGCTTACCACACGTTGAAAAGCTGTCGCATCAAGCTGCTGCTGGCCACTTATTTTGGGCGGTTGCTCGACAATGCTTACCTCGCGGCCAATCTGCCTGTGGCCGGGCTGCATATCGATGCGATCCAAGGCCGCGATGACGTGCTGCCATTGATCGGTCTCATGCCCACACACAAAGTGCTGTCGCTGGGCGTCATCGATGGCCGCAACGTTTGGAAGACCGATCTGACTGCCGTGCTGGACTGGCTGGAGCCGCTGGCCGAGCGGCTTGGCACGCGCCTGTGGCTGGCGCCGTCGTGTTCGCTCATGCATGTGCCGCTGGACCTTGACAGCGAAAACCAGCTCGACGCCGAAGTCCGTTCATGGCTGGCTTTTGCCGTGCAGAAGCTTGATGAGCTGCGCGTGCTCGGCAAGGCGCTCAACGCTGGGCGAAGCGCCGTGACAGCAGAGTTGGAGGCCAACGCCGCGGCCATCGCAGCGCGGCGCGCCTCGCCGCGTATTCACAATCCTGAGGTGCGATCTGCGGTGGCAGCCATCGACGCCAGCATGGCCCAGCGCCACAGCCCTTACGCACAACGCGCAGCCAAGCAGGCGGCGGCATTGAAGCTGCCCCAGTTCCCCACCACCACCATCGGCTCGTTCCCACAGACAACCGAGATTCGGCAAGCGCGGCGCCAGCTCAAAGACGGGACCATGGATGCCGTAGCCTACCGGGAGGCAATGCGCGCCGAGATGGCCCGCTGCGTGCGCGAGCAGGAAGCCTTGGGGCTGGACGTATTGGTGCATGGAGAGCCCGAGCGCAACGACATGGTGGAATATTTCGCCGAACTGCTCGAAGGGTACGCCGTGACCGAGTCGGGCTGGGTGCAGTCATATGGATCGCGCTGCGTCAAGCCGCCTATCTTGTTTGGCGACATCCGGCGTCCGCAACCGATGACGGTCGAGTGGATTGCGTATGCCCAGTCGCTGAGCAACAAGCCTGTCAAGGGCATGCTCACCGGCCCGGTCACGCTGCTGAACTGGTCGTTTGTGCGTGACGATCAGCCGCGATCGCTCACTTGCAAGCAACTGGCGCTGGCGATCCGGGCAGAAGTGCAAGACCTCGAACAGGCGGGCGCGCGCATCATCCAGATCGACGAGGCCGCGCTGCGTGAAGGCTTGCCCCTGCGCCGTGCGCAATGGCCGCAGTATCTGGATTGGGCCATTGAAAGCTTTCGCATTGCCGCCAACGGCGTGCGCGACGAAACGCAGATCCACACCCACATGTGCTATTCGGAGTTCAACGACATCATCGAGGCCATCGCGGCGATGGACGCAGACGTGATCACCATCGAATGCGCACGCTCGCAAATGGAGCTTCTCGATGCTTTCGATCGCTTTGCTTATCCGAACGCGATCGGCCCGGGCGTGTATGACATCCATTCGCCCAATATGCCATCTGAAACCCGCATGGTTGAGCTGATGCGTAAGGCGGCGCGACGTATCCCCGCGGAGCGCCTGTGGGTCAACCCGGATTGCGGCCTCAAGACCCGCCAGTGGAGCGAAGTCATCCCCGCACTCAAGAACATGGTTGCGGCAGCCAGACGGCTTCGTGCTGCCGGCTCTGAGCAGACGCTTTACAAGCAGGTGTGACCTTGCCTTTCGGGGGGGCAAGGTCAAAACGATGTTGAGTTGTTGGATAAGAGGGACCTCGCTAAGTTACTTGCGGACTACCGAGTGACGATGCTTGACGAGGAAAGGCTGCTTTACAGTGAGTGGAGTGACGCCGAAGCGCAGTCATCATCGTAAGCAGTGGACGCCGAGGGACTGGGGTATGCGTTCATCGATGTGCAGGAAGGGAAACTGCTGAGGCAATGCCCAGACTGAGAGCTTCTGGGGGCTGCTGAAGACCCACAAAGCAAGGGTGAGGTCAAGTCAGAAGTGCTGCGCCAGCCACAGCCGCAGCCGCATGCCCCATTCGGTGGTGTAGCCCACTGCGGCGTAGCGGATCTGCCCCTGCGGGTCCAGCACGATGAAAGCCGGCACCGCCTGCAGGCCGTAGCGCGCGGCCAGCCGGCCGGCGGCGTCGATCGCCGTGGTCCAGGCCAGCGAGCGCTGCGTCAGCACGCGCTGCACGCGCAGCCGGTCGCCCGAGCGCATGGCCACGGTCAGCACCGGCCAGTCGCGCTGCACGGCGCTGACGCTGCCTTCCTCTAGCCTGCAGACCGGGCACCATTCGGCCCAGAAATGCAGCGCCACGGCGCGCCCCGGGTGCTGCGCGCGCCAGGCGGCCAGATCGAGCAGGCCATCGCCGCCCGCGGCAGGGGCGGTGAAGGCCGGCGCGGCGCCACTGGGCACATGGCGGGTCTGCCAGGTGTTGACTCCCAGCACGATGGCGGCGAGCAGCGCCAGCGTGAGCGCGTGCGATTGCCAGTCCCGCAGCCAGCGCCACAGCAGCAGGCCCGCGCGTTGCAGCCAGGGCGGCATCGCAGGCTTTCAGCGCAGGATCTCGAGCAGCCGGTCCAGCCCGCCGCGCTCGATCGATACCATGGCCTGCTCGCGCACCCTGGGCTTGGCGTGGTAGGCCACCGAAAGGCCGGCTTCGCCCATCATCGGCAGGTCGTTGGCGCCGTCGCCCACGGCAATCGCCTGCCGGGCAGCGATGCCCAGCGCCTCGCAGGTCTGCAGCAGCATGCGGCGCTTTTCGGCGCCGTCGCAGATGTCGCCCCAGGGCTGGTCCACCAGGCGGCCGGTGAGCACGCCGTCGCGGATGTCCAGCACGTTGGATCGGGTGTAGTCGATGCCCAGCAGGTCGCGCACCCGGTCGGTGAAGAAGGTGAAGCCGCCGGAGACCAACAGCACTTTCAGCCCCGCGGCCTTGCAGGCGGCCACCAGCTCGCGTGCGCCGGGGTTCAGGCGCAGCCGCTCGTCGTACACGCGCTGCAGGTCGGCCACGGTTGCGCCGGCCAGCAGCGCCACGCGGCGGCGCAGGCTTTCCTTGAAATCGGCGATCTCGCCGCGCATGGCCGCTTCGGTGATGGCGGCCACTTCGGCCTTGCGGCCTACGGCATCGGCGATTTCGTCCACGCATTCGATGTTGATCAGCGTGGAGTCCATGTCGAAGGCGATGAGCCGGTAGTCGTGCAGGGCCAGCGGCGGCGCGATGCCGCGCAGGATGAGGCCGGGGGCGTATTCGACGGAGTCGGGCATGGCGGAAATCAGCTGCGGGTGAGATAGAGTTGGTCGGACCAGGTGGCCAGCCACTGCGGCCGGTAGGCCACGAAGATGGCCACCAGCATGCCGGTGACGATGGCGTCGCCCCAGGCCATCAGCCACAGGGCGATCCAGGACAGCTCCTCGCTGACGTGCGGCAGCGTGTGGCCGGCCCACAGCGCCAGCAGCTTGGCTGCGAACACCGCCAGCAGCGTGCCGAAGAAGGCGCGGCCCAGCGTATAGACCAGCGGGTGGTGCGGCAGGAAGCGCCGCTGCAGGCCGCCCAGCGCCAGCGCCAGCGTGGCCGGCACCAGCCCCTGCCAGAGCACCAGGCTGACGATTTCCCCGGCAGGCGCCGGCGTGATGGCCCAGGTGATGCCCCCCACCAGCGCCAGCACCGGCACGGCCAGCGGCCAGCCCAGGCACAGCGTGACCAGGCAGGCCCCGGACCATTGCAGGTGCAGCGGCACCGCATGCCAGTAAGGCACGGCCCACAGCAGCGGCAGCAGCGCCAGCGTGGCCAGCAGCGGGGTGTGCAGCCCGGCGTGGCCCAGCAGCCGCCAGGGGCGCAGCGCCAGCGCGACCAGCACCAGGGCCAGAGCCAGCAGGGTTTCGGCGTACGCGTCCATCATCGCGGCTTCAGGCCGGCACGGCGGCGTTCAGGGGCTGGCCCAGGCTGCGCAGCACGTCGCGCACCAGGTGGGCGCGGGCCCGGGCGTCGGGCAGGGCGCGCTCGATGCGCAGCTTCTCGTTGCCCACCAGCTTGATGTGGCGGTTCTTCTGCACCAGCTCGATGACCTTGAGCGCATCCACCGGGGCGTCCTTGCGGAACGTGAGGGTGATGAGCTGCGGCGTGGCATCGACCTTGATGACGCCATAGGGCTGGCTGATCACACGCAGGCGGTGCACGTCGATCAGCGTCTGCGCCGGCGGCGGCAGCTTGCCGAAGCGGTCGGCCAGCTCCTCGACCAGCGCGTCGATCTGCTCGATTTTCTTGGCCGACGCCAGCTTCTTGTAGAACGACAGGCGCATGTGCACGTCGCCGCAGTAGTCTTCGGGCAACAGGGCCGGTTCGTGCAGGTTGATGTCGGTCGTCGCCCCCATCGGGGCCAGCAGATCGGGTTCCTTGCCTTCCCTGAGCGCACGCACCGCCTCGCCCAGCATGTCGTTGTAGAGCTGAAAGCCGATCTCCATGATGTTGCCGCTCTGGCTTTCGCCCAGCACTTCACCGGCGCCGCGGATCTCCAGGTCGTGCATCGCCAGGTAAAAGCCCGAGCCCAGCTCTTCCATGGCCTGGATGGCGTCCAGCCGCTGCTGGGCCTGCTTGCCCAGGCTGTCCTTGTCCGGCACCAGCAGATAGGCATAAGCCTGGTGGTGGCTGCGGCCCACGCGCCCGCGCAGCTGGTGCAGCTGCGCCAGCCCGAACTTGTCGGCGCGCGAGATGACGATGGTGTTGGCCGTGGGCACGTCGATGCCGGTTTCGATGATGGTCGAGCACAGCAGCAGGTTGGTGCGCTGGGCCACGAAGTCGCGCATGACGCGTTCGAGCTCGCGCTCGGGCATCTGGCCGTGCGCCACGGCGATGCGCGCCTGCGGCAGCAGTTCCTGCAGCGCGGCGCGGCGGTTTTCGATGGTCTCGACCTCGTTGTGCAGGAAATAGACCTGGCCGCCGCGCTGCAGCTCGCGCAGCACGGCTTCGCGGATCACGCCCTTGTCCTCGTTGCGCACGAACGTCTTGATCGCCAGGCGGCGCTGCGGCGCGGTGGCGATGACCGACAGGTCGCGCAGCCCCTCCAGCGCCATGCCCAGCGTGCGGGGAATCGGCGTGGCGGTGAGCGTGAGCACATCGACTTCGGCGCGCAGGGCCTTGATCGCTTCCTTGTGCCGCACGCCGAAGCGGTGCTCCTCGTCGATGATGAGCAGACCCAGGTTCTTGAACTTCGTCTGCGGGCTCAGCAGCTTGTGCGTGCCCACGACGATATCCACCGTGCCGTCGGCCAGGCCCTTGAGCGCGGCGGCGATTTCCTTGGCCGAGCGGAAGCGGCTCATCTCGGCGATCTTTACCGGCCATTTGGAAAAGCGGTCCACCAGCGTCTGGTAGTGCTGCTCGGCCAGCAGCGTCGTGGGTGCCAGAAAGGCCACCTGCCGCCCGCCGGTGACGGCCACGAAGGCCGCGCGCAGCGCGACTTCGGTCTTGCCGAAGCCCACGTCGCCGCAGACCAGCCGGTCCATCGGGCGCGGGCTGATCATGTCCTGGATCACCGCATGGATGGCGGCACGCTGGTCTGGCGTTTCCTCGAAACCGAAATCGTTGGCGAAGGCTTCGTAGTCGCGCGGCGAGAAGCGGAAGGCATGGCCTTGCCGGGCGGCGCGGCGGGCATAGATGTTGAGCAGCTCGGCCGCGGTGTCGCGGATCTGCTGCGCGGCGCGGCGCTTGGCCTTGTCCCACTGGCCCGAGCCCAGCCGGTGCAGCGGCGCCTCATCGGCGCTGACGCCGGTATAGCGGCTGATCAGCTGCAGCTGGCTGACCGGCACATACAGCGCGGCCTGGTCGGCGTATTCCAGGTGCAGGAATTCCTGCACCTCCTGGCTGCCGTCGGCGCGCGTGGCCACCGCCATGTTGACCAGCCCGCGGTAGCGGCCGATGCCGTGCTGCGCGTGCACCACCGGGTCGCCGACATTGAGCTCGGACAGATCCTTGATCAGCGCCTCCACGTCGCTGACCTGCTCCTGCTTGCGGCGCCGGCGCACCGTGGGGCCGGCGGCGAACAGCTCGGTTTCGGTGACGAAATCCAGTGCCGCGTCGTTCCAGGCAAAGCCGGTGTGCAGCGCGGCGGTGGCGATGCCCAGCTTCTCGTCGCTGGCCTGGAAGGCCGCGAGCGATTCAAAGCCCACCGGCTGCACGCCGCCGGCGCGCAGCAGATCCAGCAGGCTTTCGCGCCGGCCTTCGCTTTCGGCCAGCAGCAGCACGCGGTGCGGCGAGCGCTGCACATGCGCTTTCAGCCGCGCCAGCGGCTCGTCGGAGCCGCGCGCCACGGTCAGGTCGGGCAGGGCGGCGTAAGCCGCCGGCTCCTCGCCGCCGCCCGGGCGCAGCGCGAGCTGGGCGTGGCGGTTGGCCAGCGTGTAGAACTGCTCGCTGCTCAGGAACAGGTGCTCCGGCGCCAGCGGCGGGCGCTCGGGCTCGCCGCTGGCTAAGCGGTAGCGCTCGCGCGCGTCCTGCCAGAAGCGCGCGAGCGCCGGCTCCAGCTCGCCGTGCAGCACCAGCGTGGCCGCTTCGGGGCGGCCGCCACCCAGGTAGTCGAACAGGGTGGCGGTCTGCTCGAAAAACAGCGGCAGGTAGTACTCGATGCCGGCGCTGGCCACGCCGGCGCCGATGTCCTTGTAGAGGCGGCTGCGGGTCGGGTCGCCTTCGAGCAGCTCGCGCCAGCGGCGGCGAAAGAGCGCGCGCGCCTCCTCGTCCATCGGAAACTCGCGCCCGGGCAGCAGGCGCACCGCCGGCACCGGGTACAGGCTGCGCTGCGTGTCCGGGTCGAAGGTGCGGATCGAATCCACTTCGTCGTCGAACAGATCGACCCGGTAGGGCATGGGCGAGCCCGTCGGGAACAGGTCGATCAGCCCGCCGCGCACGGCGTACTCGCCCGGGCCGACGACCTGGGTCACCTGCTGGTAGCCTGCCAGCACCAGCTGCGCGCGCAGCCGGGCTTCGTCCAGCTTCTGCCCGACCTGGAAATCGAAGGTGTGCGCCGCCAGAAACGAAGGCGGGGCCAGCCGCGCCAGCGCGGTGGTGGCCGGCACCAGCACCACGTCGGCGCCATCTTCGGGGCGGCCGCGGCCATGGTTGTGCAGCCTCCACAGCGTAGCCAGGCGCTCGCTGATCAGGTCCTGATGCGGGGAGAAGGTGTCGTACGGCAGCGTTTCCCAGTCGGGAAACAGCGTGCAGCGCAGCGTGGGGTCGAAGAACGGGATTTCTTCCAGCAGGCGCTGCGCGTCGGTGGCGTCTGCGCACAGCACGGCCAGCACGCGCTGCGCGTCGCGCTCGCGCGCAGCCAACTGCGCCAGCAGCAGGGCATCGGCCGAGCCGGCCGGGCGCGGCCAGCTCAGGCGTTTGCCGGGTTGCAGCTTGGGGAGGTCCATGGAGTAGGGCGGTATCCATGCAAAACACCCCCCGGCCGACTGGCGGGGGGTGTGCACAAGAGTCTGATTTTAGTCGGGCCTAGAATGTCGGGCTCTCCATCCCCAATGAGCAGTTCTGCCCTCTCATTTCCCGGAACAGTCCGCTGCTGGGCCCTGATTCCCTGCGCCGGTGTGGGCGCGCGCGCGGGCACAGCCGGGCCCAAGCAGTACCAGCCGGTCGCTGGCCGGCCCATGGTGCAGCACACGCTCGCGGCATTTTCCGCAGCGCCGGCCATCGCGCACACGCTGGTGGTGGTGGCGCCGGGCGACCGCTTTCTGCAGCCGCCAGCCGGCGCGGCCTGGTCGGTGAGCGACTGTGGGGGCGCCACCCGCGCGGCCAGCGTGGCCCAGGGGCTGCGGGCGCTGGGGGCGCTGGGGGCGCAGGACAACGACTGGGTGCTGGTGCACGATGCCGCGCGTTGCCTGATCCGGCCGGACCAGATCGCTGCGCTGATCGCGGCGTGCCGCGACGACGCCGTGGGCGGACTGCTCGCGCTGCCTCTGCCTGATACGCTGAAGCAGGCGCAGCAGGGGCGGGTGGCCGCCACGCTGGAGCGCCGCGACAAATGGCTGGCGCAGACGCCGCAGATGTTCCGGCTGGGGCTGCTGCAGCGCGCCCTGGCTGCGGCCGGCGAGGCCGTGACCGACGAATCTTCGGCGGTGGAGGCGCTGGGCCTGCAGCCCCTGCTGGTGCCAGGCAGCGCTCAGAATCTGAAAGTGACATATCCGGAGGATTTCGCCTTGGCCGAGGCCATCCTCCTCAGCCGCGGGAGCCGATCATGAACATACGCGTGGGCGAGGGGTGGGACGTGCACGCCCTGGTGCCGGGGCGCAAGCTCATCCTGGGTGGCATCGAAATTCCGTTCGACAAGGGGCTGCTGGGGCATTCGGATGCCGATGCGCTGCTGCATGCCATCACCGATGCGCTGCTGGGGGCAGCCGGCTTGGGCGACATCGGCGGGCACTTTCCCGATACCGACCCCCGTTTCCACGGGGCCGATTCCGCCGTGCTGCTGGCCGAGGCCGCGGCGCGGGTGCGCGCCGCGGGCTGGCGGATCGTCAACGTGGACAGCACCATCGTCGCGCAGGCGCCGAAGATGGCGCCGCACATCGCCGCCATGCGCGCGCGCATCGCCGCCCTGCTGGGTCTGGAGCCGGAGGCGGTCAACGTCAAGGCCAAGACGGCCGAAAAGCTCGGCCCGGTCGGCGAAGGGTGCAGCATCGAGGCGCGCGCCGTGGCCCTGCTGCTGCGGCACGCCTGATCAGGCCCGAGCGGCTGGCGCCTGGCCGGTCTCAGCCCGGGGCCTGCTTGAGCTGGATGCGGGCGGACAGCCCGCCGCTGCTGCTGTTGCCCAGGCCGAATTTGCCGCCCATGCGGCGCACCGTTTTTTCGACGATGGCCAGGCCCAGACCGGCGCCGGTGGCTGCGGTGCGGGCGGCGTCGCCCCGGTAAAACGGCTTGGTCAGGTTGGGCAGATGCTCGGGGGCCACGCCGGGGCCGTGGTCGCGCAGGCGAATCAGCACCCAGCCTTCGCGCGCGCGGGCCGAAATGTCCACCGTGGTGATGCCGGTCTCCGGCGTCTTGCCGTAGCGGCGGGCGTTTTCGACCAGATTGGAGATGACGCGCCCCAGCTCCACCGGGTCGGCCAGCACCATCAGCCCTTCCTGCAGATCGAGGTTGAACTTCATGTCGGAGCGGTCCTTGAAGGCGAACAGGCTGGTGCGGATGACTTCGTTCAGATCGACCGGCGCGAGCCTGACGTGGTCGGGGCGGGCGTAGTCGAGGAATTTGTCGATGATCGCATCGAGCTGCTCCAGATCGGCCACCATGTGGGCCTGGGCGTCGGGGTCGGTGACGCTCATCTCGGTTTCCAGTCGCAGCCGCGCCAGCGGGGTGCGCAGATCGTGCGAGATGCCGGCCAGCATGACGGCGCGGTCCTGCTCGATCTTGGCCAGACGCTGGGCCATGCGGTTGAAGCCGATGTTGACCTGGCGGATTTCGGTGGTGGGTACGCGCTCGTTCAGGCGGCTGGCAGCGAAATCGCCCTCGCGGATGCGGCTGGCGGCGAACGACAGCTGCTTCAGCGGCCGGTTGATCAGGCGCGCGATGAAGGCCGCGCCGGCCAGCGACAGCAGCGCGCCGGTGGCCAGCCAGATCATCCAGGTCTTGCCCGCGGTCTGGTTGAAGCGGTTGCGGTCGGTGTGCAGCCAGTACTGGTCGCGGTCGATCAGAAAGCCCACCCACAGCCCGGGCTTGCCATTGACGGCGTTGGCCACCACGGTGCCCGGGCCCAGCCGCGCGGTCAGCTCCTCGCTGATGCGCCGGCTCAGGCTATCGCTCTCGAAAGGCTCGTATTGGTCATGGGGCTCGCGTGGCAGCACGCGCACGCCTTCCTGGTCGGTCATGGTCTTGATCAGCGACAGGCGCATGATCGGGTCGGCATGGACCAGCGCGGCGCGGCTGAGGTTGACCAGCGAGGCGATCTGCTGCGCCGTCTGGATGGCGCGCGGCTCGAATTCCAGCGCCCGCAGGGTCTGCAGCCAGGCCAGGATGCTGCCGAACAGCAGCAGCGCCAGCAGAAAGAACGTGCGCCAGAACAGGCTCAGGCCCGGCTGCTCGCGGCCGTCTTCCAGGTCGGAGGGAGAGGTCTCCAGCGCGGCCGCGGCCGTGGGCTCGGCCTCGTTGGCAGCAGGAGCGGCCAGCGAGCCGGGCCAGCGGCTCGTCGTTTCAGGGGCGGTCTTAGGCAAGCGCAGACTCAACCGGCACCGTCGGGTACGAACACATAGCCGACGCCCCAGACCGTCTGGATGTAGCGGGGGGAGGCCGGGTCGGCTTCGATGAGCTTGCGCAGGCGCGAGACCTGCACGTCCAGGCTGCGGTCGAAGGGTTCGAATTCGCGCCCGCGTGCCAGCTGCGCCAGCTTTTCGCGCGACATGGGCTGGCGCGGATGCCGCACCAGGGCCTTGAGCATGGCGAATTCGCCGGTGGTCAGCGGCAGTTCCTCGCCGCCCTTGCGCAGCGTGCGCGCTCCCATGTCGAAGGTATAGGGTCCGAAGCTCACCACTTCCTGTTCGGCCGAGGGCGCGCCCGGCACCTCGGGCACGGGGCGGCGGCGCAGCACGGCATTGATGCGCGCCAGCAGCTCGCGCGGGTTGAACGGCTTGCCCAGGTAGTCGTCGGCGCCGACTTCCAGGCCGACGATGCGGTCCACGTCCTCGACCTTGGCGGTCAGCATGATGATGGGCGTCTTGTCGTTGGCGGCGCGCAGCCGTCGGCAGATCGACAGGCCGTCCTCGCCCGGCATCATCAGGTCCAGCACGATCAGGTCAACGGTCTCGCGCAGCAGGATGCGGGTCAGGGATTTGCCATCCTCGGCCTGGAAAACCTCGAAGCCTTCCTGGGTGAGGTAACGGCGCAGCAGGTCGCGGATGCGCGCGTCGTCATCCACGACGAGGATCTTGTCAGCCCGGTTCGGATTGGCGGTCATCGGTGTACTCGGCAATGGCTCGTCTCGGTCGGGCGATTGTGCCGGCCGGCGCGCGCGGATGGCCCCGAGGGTTGACATACTGTTACAAATCTTGGCGACAGATGCAAGCGGCTGCCGGCAAGATTGCTGGAGCGGATACGCACCTCATCGCATCGCATGAACCCTTACGCCCGTTTCCTGCTGGCCGCGCTGTGCGGCGGCTGTGTCCTGATTGGCCCGCTGCGCGCCCAGGTGGCCGAGGCGCCGCGCGAGCGCGTGCAGTTTGCCGCCAGCGCCAGCCTGGAGGCGGCGCAGGACATCCTGAGCGTGACCCTGCGCAGCGTGCGCGAAGGCAGCGAGCCGCTGGCCGTGCAGCAGCGGCTGCAGGCCGATCTGGATGCCGCGCTTGCCCAGGCGCGCGCCGCCGCGCGGCCGCAGGCGCTGGAGGTGCGTACAGGCGCATTCAGCCTGAGCCCGCGCTACGGGCGCGACGGCCGCCTGGCGGGCTGGCAGGGGCAGGCCGAGCTGGTGCTGTCGGGGCGGGATTTCGAGCGCATCGCCACGCTGGCTGCGCGGCTGCCGGGCCTGAGCGTGGCAGCGGTGGCGTTCAGCCTCAGCCGCGAGCAGCGTGAGCGGCTCGAAGCCCAGGCCCAGGCGCAGGCCATCGCGCGTTTTCGCGCCCGCGCCAGCGAGATCGCGCAGGCTTTCGGCTTTGCCGGCTACGTCCTGGGCGAGGTGCAGATCGTCAGCCAGGAACTGGGCCCGCCGGGGCGGCCGCATCCCGTGCTGCTGCAGGCGCGCAGCAGTGCCGAGGAAGCCCTGCCGCTGCCGGTGGAGGCCGCCTTGGCCACGGTGCAGGTCACGGTCAGCGGGACGGTGCAGCTCAAGTAAAAAAAGCCCGCCAGTGGCGGGCCGGGTCGGCACGGCGGCGCCGGGCGTCAGAGGTTGTCGGTGAAGCTGCGCAGCTTGTCCGAGCGGCTCGGGTGCTTGAGCTTGCGCAGGGCCTTGGCCTCGATCTGGCGGATGCGTTCGCGTGTGACGTCGAACTGCTTGCCCACTTCCTCCAGCGTGTGGTCGGAGGTCATCTCGATACCGAAGCGCATGCGCAGCACCTTGGCTTCGCGCGGCGTCAGCGTGTCCAGGATCTCCTTGACCACCTCGCGCAGGCCGGCCTGCATGGCCGCGTCCACCGGCGCGGTGTTGGTGGTGTCCTCGATGAAGTCGCCCAGGTGGCTGTCGTCGTCGTCGCCGATGGGGGTTTCCATCGAGATCGGCTCCTTGGCGATCTTCATGATCTTGCGGATCTTGTCCTCCGGCATGTCCATCTTCTGCGCCAGCAGGCTGGCATCGGGCTCGAAGCCGAATTCCTGCAGGTGCTGGCGGCTGATGCGGTTCATCTTGTTGATGGTCTCGATCATGTGCACCGGGATGCGGATCGTGCGCGCCTGGTCGGCGATGGAGCGCGTGATGGCCTGGCGGATCCACCAGGTGGCGTAGGTCGAGAACTTGTAGCCGCGGCGGTATTCGAACTTGTCCACCGCCTTCATCAGGCCGATGTTGCCTTCCTGGATCAGGTCGAGGAACTGCAGGCCGCGGTTGGTGTACTTCTTGGCAATCGAGATGACCAGGCGCAGGTTGGCCTCGATCATCTCCTTCTTGGCGGCGCGCGAGGCGGCCTCGCCCTCGTTCATGCGTCGGGCGATGTCTTTCAGATCCTCCAACGGCACGACCACCTGCGCCTGCAGGTCGATGAGCTTTTGCTGGATGTCCTGCACCGGCGGGATGTTGCGCTCCATGATGGCGCTCCACGGCTTGCCGGCACGCGCCTGCCGCTCGATCCATTTCAGGTCCAGCAGGTGCGACGGGGCGGGGTTGCCGTTTTTGTCGCGGCCGCTGAATTCGGCGACGAACAGCTCCTGCGGATAGCCGCACTTGTCCACGATGATGCGGCGCAGCTCGCGCTCTTTCTTGCGGATGTCCTCGACCTGGTTGCGCACGTTGTCGCACAGCTTCTCGATGGTCTTGGCCGTGAAGCGGATGGTCATCAGCTCTTCGGACAGGGCCTTCTGCGCCTTCTGGTAGGCCGGCGAGCCATAGCCGTCCTTGTCATAGGCCTTGTGCACTTTCTCGAACAGCACGCGGATGCGGTCGAAGCGCTCCAGCGCCTGGTTCTTCAGCTCCTCCAGCTTCTTGGTCAGGGCCTTGGAGCCGCCCTTGCCATCGTCGTCGTCGCTCTCGTCGTATTCGTCGAAGTCTTCCTCGGCGACGAAGTCGTCGGCCTCGTCGGCATTGACGAAGCCATCGACCACGGCCGAGATCAGCAGCTTGCCTTCGCGGATTTCGTCGGCCATGCGCAGGATTTCGGCGATCGTGGCCGGCGAGGCGCTGATGGCCTCCATCATGTCCTGCAGGCCCTGCTCGATGCGCTTGGCGATCTCGATCTCGCCTTCGCGGGTCAGCAGCTCCACCGTGCCCATTTCGCGCATGTACATGCGCACCGGATCGGTGGTGCGGCCGAATTCGCTGTCCACCGTGGACAGGGCGGCTTCGGCTTCCTCCTCGGCCTCTTCCTCGGAGGCGGCCGTGGGGCCGGTGTTGTTCAGCAGCAGGGTTTCGGCATCCGGCGTCTGCTCATAGACGGCCACGCCCATGTCGTTGAGCATGGAGATGACGACTTCCAGCGTCTCGGCATCGACCAGCTTGTCCGGCAGGTGGTCGGAGATCTCGCCATGGGTCAGGTAGCCGCGCGTCTTGCCCAGCTTGATCAGGGCCTTGAGGCGCTGGCGGCGCTTGGCCAGGTCTTCTTCCGACAGCACCGTCTCGTCCAGGCCGAACTCCTTCATCAAGGCCCGTTCCTTGGCCTTGCTGATCTTCATGCGCAGCGGCTTGGCCTTTTCACCGCCGCTGGCTTCGACCTCGACCGGCTCTTCGGCGAATTCGGCCTCGATGTCGAGCAGGTCTTCATCGTCCTCGCTCTTGGCGGCCGCTTTGGGCTTGCGGCCCCGCTTGGCGCCGGTCTTGGCCGGCGGCGCGCTGGACTCGGCCGCGGCCGCCTTGGGCGGACGCCCGGGCTTTTTCTTGGCCACAGCATCTTCCGCGCTCACGGCGGCTGCTTTCTTGGTTTCGCTGGCGGTGGCTTTGGCCGTCTTGGTGGCTTTTTCGGTCTTGGCAGTCGTCTTGCTTGCAGGCACGGTCTTGGCTTTCGCTGGGGTCTCGGCCGGCTGCGCCTTGGCGCCAGACTTCACGGCGGTCTTGGCGGATTTGGCGGCAGCCTGGGGTTGGGTGGAAGTGGCGCGACCGGTGGCGGGCTTGGCGGCCTTCTTGGACTTTTGAGCGGGCATGAATCGACCTCGGGACTACAAAAACGGACACGAAGACACGAACACACAGCACCGATGGAGCCGGCGCGCACGGGAGATGGAGGCGGGTGGCCTCAGTGGCAAGATGGGTGGGCGAACATTTGGTGTGCAGTCCTTGCGGGGTAGGGGGCCGGTCGTGCGCGAGAGGCTACGGTTGGCCGCAATCCGGAGGTGCTGCTGTCGCTCTTGCCGAAAGATAACTAGCAATTATAACGCCCGCCCCACAATGTTCAACCGGCCTGCCATCCTGTCCAGGCGGCGACGGCCAGGCCCGCTGCGATCCGGCAAGACGGCTGGTCGGGCTTGGCGCGGTCCACGGCCGGTGCCGGGCTCAGCCGGGGTGGTTTTCCAGCGCGCGGCGGCGGGCCTGCAGCTCGCGATAGCGCAGCTGGGCCTGTGGATCGGTGGGGGCGGCTGCCAGGGCGGCGGTTTCCTCGGCTTTGAGCTGGTCGATCAGCATGCGCCGCAGCAGATTGCGCAGCTCGGCCAGGGCTTCGTCCCGGGTTTCGGGCAGCGGCAGCTCCGAGCCGTGCATCAGCCGTTCGGCCACGGCGGCATCCGGGTGCTCCTGCAGGGCCACGCGCAGCGCCGCCCACGGCTGCGGGCCGTGTTCATGCAGCTGCGCTTCCAGCCAGGCCAGCAGCGTGCCGTGGGGCTGGGGCAGCCCGCACAGCAGGGCCTGCTCGTCCGCGCTGAGCTGCTCCCACAGCAGGCTGTGGCCCAGCAGCAGGCGGGTGGCGTGGTCGGCGCGGCTCCAGGGCTGGCGCCGGCTGCCCGTGCGGGTTGCCGGCGCTCCCGGGCGGCGGGTGGACTCGGCGTAGCCGGTGGCGCTGGCGCGGCGTGGCGGCGCAGCGCTGTGCGGCGATGGGCCCCACAGCGCCTGCAGTTCGGCTGCCGGGAGCTGCGCCACGGCAGCGATCTCGGCCAGCAACTGATGCTTGAGCGCGCCATCGGGCAGCACCCCCCACAGCGGACGGGCGTGGCTGGTGAACTGGGCCCGGCCTTCGGCGGTACCCAGTTCGCAGCCTTCGCGGGCCGATTCGATCAGGAAGCGGCTCAGCGGCACGGCCTCGCTGACGCAGTGGGCGAAGGCCTGGGGGCCGTGCTGGCGGATGTAGCTGTCCGGATCGTGTTCGGGCGGCAGAAACAGGAACTTGACCGTGCGCAGATCGCTGGCATACGGCAGGGCCGCCTCCAAGGCCCGGCGCGCGGCGCGTCGGCCCGCGGCATCGCCGTCGAAGCTGAAGACCACGGTGTCGGTGTGGCGAAAGAGCTTGTGCACGTGGTCGGCGGTGCAGGCCGTGCCCAGCGTGGCCACGGCGTTCGCAAAGCCCAGCTGCGCCAGGGCCACCACGTCCATATAGCCTTCGGTGACCAGCACATAGCCGGCGTCGCGGATGGCGTGGCGCGCCTCGTACAGGCCGTACAGCTCCTGCCCCTTGCTGAACACCGGGGTTTCCGGCGAGTTCAGGTACTTGGGCTTTTCGTCGCCGAGCACGCGACCGCCAAAGCCGATGCACTCGCCCTTGACGTTGCGGATGGGGAACATGATGCGGTCGCGGAAGCGGTCGTAGCGCTTGCCTTCTGCGTCGGTCTCGCCCTCGCTGCCACCGGCGATGACCAGGCCGGCTTCCACCAGCAGCGGGTCGTTGTAGTCCGCGAACACGCTGGCCAGCGTGCGCCAGCCAGGCGGCGCATAGCCCAGGCCGTAGCGTCGGGCGATGGCGCCGGTCAGACCCCGGCCCTTGAGGTAGTCGATGGCGCGCGCGCTGGCCTTCAGATGCTGGCGGTAGGCCGCGGCGGCTTTTTCCAGCACCTCGGTCAGCGTGGCGTGCCGCTGGCGCTGCTCGGCCGCACGCGCGCGATCCTGCGGGCTGGCCGCGTCGTCGGGCACCTGCATGCCGTACTGCTGGGCCAGATCCTGCACGGCCTCGACGAAGCCCATGCCGGTGTGCTCCATCAGGAAGCGGATCGCATCGCCGTGCTTGCCGCAGCCGAAGCAGTGATAGAACTGCTTGGTCGGGCTGACCGAAAACGAGGGGGACTTTTCCGCGTGGAAGGGGCACAGCCCCATGAAGTTGGCGCCGCTTTTCTTGAGCTGCACGTAGCGCCCGACGATGTCCACGACGTCGGCGCGCGCGAGCAGTTCCTGGATGAAGGACGCGGGGATGGCCATCGGCCGGATTGTAGGCAGCGGGGTGGGCGGTAGCTGCGGCAGCGCCGGGCTCACTGCCCCAGCGCCACGCCCTCGCGCCGCGGGTCGGCACCGCCGCGCAAGAGCCCGTCGCGCAGGTCGATGGCTTGCAGGCCGCTGGTCAGCGGCTGCTCGCGCACCGCATGGCCGAGCGCGCGCAGGGCCTGCACGGTGGCCGCGGGCCAGCGGTCCTGCTCCAGCACCACGTGCTGCTCGAAAGCGGCGAAGTTGGGCTGGTCGATGACCTGCTGGGGCTCCAGCTGCGCATGCAGCGTGCCCAGCAGCAGCCGCGCCACGTAGTGGATGATGTAGGCGCCGCCCGGGCTGCCGGCGCTCAGCAGCGGCTGGCCGCTGGCACCGTCGAAAACGAGCACCGGTGTCATCGACGAGCGCGGCCGCTTGTGCGGCTGCACCCGGTTGGCCACCGGCGTGCCGGCTGCATCGCGCGGCACGAAGCTGAAATCGGTGAGCTGGTTGTTCAGCAGGAAGCCGCCCGGCAGGCCCAGGCCTCGGTTGACCATGAGCCGGCTGCCGAAGGCGGCTTCGATGCTGCTGGTCATGGCCAGCACATGCCCCTGGCCATCGACGATGCTCAGGTGCGAGGTGCCGCGCTCGGGCTGCGGCGGCATCGGCGCGAGCGCCTGCGGGGCCTGGGCCGGATCCGGCTGCCCGGCCGGCGCCTCGGGCATGCGGCGCTGCGCGTCGATCAGCCAGGCCCGTTGAGCCAGATAGGACGGCGCCAGCAGGGCCTGCCCCTGCGCTCCGCCGGGCTGGGGCACGAAGTCCGGGTCGGCCACGTAGCGGGCACGGTCGGCAAAAGCCAGGCGCGCCGCTTCGGCGTACAGGTGCAGCCAGTCGGCGGACAGGGGCGAGGGTGCGCCGGCCTGCCCGTGGGCGCCTGCCAGCTGCAGCAGGCCCAGGATCTGCCCGACGGCCAGGGTGCCGGAGCTGGGCGGGGGCATGCCGCAGATGCGGTAGCGCCGGGCGGCCGCGGCCTGCGCGACGGGGTGCTCGAAGCACAGCGGCTGGCGCTCGACTGCCCGGTAGCGGGCCAGGTCGTCCAGGGCGAGCCGCCCCGGCTGGGTGGGATGGGTGCGCACCGCGCGCACGATGGCCGCGGCGATTTCGCCGGTGTAGAAGGCATCCGCACCTTCGGCGGCGATGCGGCGCAGCACGGCGGCCAGTTCCGGGTTGCGCAGGCGCTGCCCGGCCGGCCAGGGCCGGCCCGTCGGGTCGAAGTACAGGGCGGCGGCGTGCGGGTCCTGCCGCAGCTGGGGCGTCTGGGCGAGCAGGGCATGCAGACGCGGGCTCAGCGCGTAGCCTTGTTCGGCCAGTTCGATGGCCGGCGCAAACAGCGCGGCCCAGGGCAGGCGGCCGTGGCGCGCGTGCGCCAGCGCCAGCAGACGCAGCACGCCCGGCGTGCCCACTGCGCGGCCGCTGCCGACAGCGGCCGCAAAGTCCAGCGGCCGGCCTTCGGCGTCGAGAAAAAGGGCTTCGTCGGCTGCGGCCGGTGCGGTTTCGCGTCCGTCGTAGGCCCAGGTCTGCCGGCCATCGTGGTACAGCAGGAAGGCACCGCCGCCGATGCCGCTGGACTGCGGCTCCACCAGCGTCAGCACCATCTGCGCGGCGATGGCCGCATCGATCGCGCTGCCGCCGGCCTGCAGCATGCGCAGGCCGGCCTGTGCGGCCAGCGGATGGGCCGCCGCCACCATGTGGCGCTGCGCGGTCGCGGCGGCGCGGGCGGCGTAGCCGCTGGAGCCCTCGGGTTGCAGTGGCGGTGCGGCCGGCTCGCGGGCCGGCGCACCGGCTGCCGCCAGCCACAGGGTCAGCGCGCCCAGCAGGCCGCGACGCCAGACAGCCATCGTCGTCAACGCGGCGCCAGGCGGATCGCGCCGTCCAAGCGGATCACTTCGCCGTTGAGCATGTCGTTTTCAATGATGTGCTGCACCAGCTTGGCGTAGTCCTCGGGGGTGCCCAGCCGGCTGGGGAAGGGCACGCTGGTGGCCAGCGCGTCCTGCACCTCCTTGGGCATGGCAAACAGCATCGGCGTGCCGAAGATGCCGGGGGCGATCGTCATGTTGCGGATGCCGTTGCGCGCGAGGTCGCGGGCGATCGGCAGCGTCATGCCGACGATGCCGCCCTTGGAAGCGCTGTAGGCGGCCTGGCCGATCTGGCCGTCGTAGGCGGCTACGCTGGCGGTGGAGATCAGCACGCCGCGCTCGCCGGTGGGTTCGGGCTCGTTGCGGCACATGGCTTCGGCGGCCAGGCGGATCATGTTGAAGCTGCCCACCAGATTGACCTGAATGGTCTTGTTGAACAGCGCCAGGCTGTGCGCGCCGTTCTTGCCCACGGTCTTTTCGGCCGGGGCGATGCCGGCGCAGTTGACCAGGCCCACGAGCTTGCCCAGCGCGACGGCCTGCGCGACCACCGCCTTGCCGTCGTCCTCGCTGGCTACGTCGCAGCGCACGAAAGCGCCGCCGATTTCGCGCGCCACGGCCTCGCCCTTGTCGGCCTGCAGGTCGGCCACGACGACCTTGCCGCCGAGCGCGGCCAGGCGCCGGGCCGTGCCCTCGCCCAGTCCCGAAGCGCCGCCGGTGACGATGAATACCTTGCCTGCGATCTGCATGTCCTGCTCCTCTCGGTTGACGTTTACGTAAACGTCAATGATTATCGCGCAGCCACCCCAGCCGGCGTGGCGCCGGCTGATGACGGGCCGTTGCGACGGGGCGTGCCGCGTTTGCTGCTATACTTTGCGTTTCTCGAACAAAACACAGGCGCGTAGCTCAGCTGGTTAGAGCACCACCTTGACATGGTGGGGGTCGTTGGTTCGAGTCCAATCGCGCCTACCACTTTCCCCATTTCTCCCGTTCACGCTTCGCCTGCCCAAGGCCCTCAGGGTATTCCTAGGGTCGGGCCGCGCTTCGCCTTCCTAGAATGTGCGGCATCACGAACAGACAGACCGGCCAGGCAGGCCAGGCCGAGGAGAGCAGGGCATGAAGAACCAGAAAGACAAAGGCGAGGCCGCTGCCGAGCGGGTGATCAAGAAATACCCGAATCGCCGTCTTTACGACACGCGCACCTCCAGCTACATCACCCTGGCCGAGATCAAGCAGATGGTCATGGCCAGCGAGCCCTTTGTGGTGCGCGACGCCAAGACCGGCGAGGATCTGACGCGCAGCATCCTGCTGCAGATCATCCTGGAAGAGGAAGCCGGCGGCACGCCGATGTTCAGCACCGCGATGCTGGCCAACATCATCCGCTTCTATGGCCATGCGATGCAGGGTTTCATGGGCGGCTTTCTAGAGAAGAACATCCAGACCCTGCAGGAACTGCAGGCCCGGCTGGCCGCTCAGCCCCAGGGGCTGACGCCGGAGATGTGGAACCAGTTCATCGCGATGCAGGCGCCGCTGCTGCAGGGGTTGGTGGCGCAGAATCTGGAGCAGTCCAAGAACCTGTACCTGCAGATGCAGGAACAGATGCAGAAGCAAACCGAGCAGATGCTGGAGACTTTCGGGTTGAAGCGTTGAGGCCCTGCCTGCGCCCGATTGCGCGGACAATAGCGGCATGAGCGCAGACCTGTCTTCGCCGCCGGCTGCCGCGGCTCCCAAAATCGGTTTCGTCAGCCTGGGCTGTCCCAAGGCGTTGACGGACTCCGAACTCATCCTGACCCAGCTCAGCGCCGAGGGCTATCAGACCTCCAAGACCTACCAGGGCGCGGATCTGGTCATCGTCAACACCTGTGGCTTCATCGACGAGGCGGTGCGCGAAAGCCTGGACGCGATCGGCGAGGCGCTGGCCGAAAACGGCAAGGTCATCGTCACCGGCTGCCTGGGCGCGCGAACCGGCGAAGGCGGCGGCAATCTGGTCAAGCAGATCCATCCGCGCGTGCTGGCCGTCACCGGACCGCATGCGACGCAGGAAGTGATGGATGCGGTGCATGCGCATTGCCCCAAGCCGCACGATCCTTTCATCGATCTGGTGCCCGGCGCCTTTGGATCGGCCGGGCTCAAGCTCACGCCGCGCCATTACGCGTACCTGAAGATCAGCGAAGGCTGCAACCATCGCTGCACCTTCTGCATCATTCCCTCGATGCGCGGCGACCTGGTCAGCCGGCCGGTCGGCGAGGTGCTGGCCGAGGCGCAGGCGCTGTTCGAGGGCGGGGTCAAGGAACTGCTGGTCATCAGCCAGGACACCTCGGCCTACGGGGTGGACGTGAAGTACCGCACCGGTTTCTGGAACGGCAAGCCGGTGAAGACGCGCATGCTCGATCTGGTGCGCGCGCTGGGCGAGCTGGCCGCCGGCTACGGCGCCTGGGTGCGCCTGCACTACGTGTATCCCTACCCCCATGTGGACGAGGTGCTGGAGCTGATGGCGCAGGGGTTGGTATTGCCGTATCTGGACGTGCCTTTCCAGCACAGCCACCCCGACGTGCTGCGGCGCATGAAGCGCCCGGCCAGCGGCGAGCAGAACCTGGCGCGCATCCGCCGCTGGCGCGAGATCTGTCCGGAGCTGGTGATCCGCAGCACCTTTATCGCCGGGTTCCCGGGCGAGACGGAGGAGGAGTTCGGGCACCTGCTCGATTTCCTGCGCGAAGCCCAGATCGACCGCGCCGGCTGTTTCGCTTACAGCCCGGTGCAGGGCGCGGCGGCCAACGAGCTGCCCGGCATGCTGCCGGCCGAGCTGCGCGAGCAGCGCCGCGCGCGCTTCATGGCCGTGGCCGAGGCGGTGTCGGTGCAGCGCCTGCGCCGCCACGTGGGCGCGACCCTGCAGGTGCTGGTGGACGCGGCGCCGGCGCAGGGGCGCAGGGGAGCGGTGGGGCGCAGCTATGCCGATGCGCCGGAAATCGACGGGGTGGTGCGGCTGCTGCCGCCGGAAAAAATCAGCAAGACGCTCAAGGCCGGAGAATTCACGCGCGCGCGCGTGGTGGACACGCAGGGGCACGACCTGGTGGCGGTGCCGGTTTGAGCGGGAAGCCGCACATGAAAAAGGCCGCTGCGTCAGCAGCGGCCTTCATGGATCTGGTGCCCAGAAGAGGACTCGAACCTCCACGCCTTGCAGCGCTAGTACCTGAAACTAGTGCGTCTACCAATTCCGCCATCTGGGCTGCTTCAGGAGCCGCGCATTATAGCAGGCTGCTGCGAAGCGCTTGCGGCAGGCTCTCGCTGCCCTGCGGCCGGCTGCGCTGCCGGCCTGCCAACAAAAAAGCCGCGGCGGTGGCCACGGCTTTTCGTCATAAACTTGGTGCCCAGGAGAGGACTCGAACCTCCACGCCTCGCAGCGCTAGTACCTGAAACTAGTGCGTCTACCAATTCCGCCACCTGGGCATCTCAGGAACAGAACAGGATTGTATATCAAGAACATCACTCCCTCCGGCTCACTGCTGGAAGAAATCGAAGGCACGGTGCAGGGGCACCGTGACGGCCACGGCTTCGTGGTGCGCGATGACGGCGAAGCCGACATCTACCTGCCTCCCAACGAAATGCGCGCGGTGCTGCACAAGGACCGCGTGAAGGCGCGCATCGTGCGCTTCGACCGCAAGGGCCGCCCCGAGGGGCGCGTGCTCGAGATCCTGGAGCGCTCCAGCCAGCCCATCATCGGCCGCCTGCTGCAAGAAGGTGGCGTGTGGCTGGTGGCGCCCGAGGACAAGCGCTACGGCCAGGACATCCTCATCCCCAAAGGGGCCACGGGGCAGGCCAAGGCCGGCCAGGTGGTCGTGGTCGAGCTGGTGGAGCCGCCGGCGCTGTATGGCCAGCCGGTGGGCCGGGTCAAGGAGGTGCTGGGCGACATCGACGACCCGGGCATGGAGATCGAGATCGCGGTGCGCAAATACGGCGTGCCGCACACCTTCTCCGAAGCCTGCCTGGCCCAGGCCCGCAGCCTGCCGGACAAGGTGCGGCCGCAGGATAGAAAGCACCGCATCGACCTGACCGACATCCCGCTGGTGACGATCGACGGCGAGGATGCGCGCGATTTCGACGACGCGGTCTATTGCGAACCGGCCAGCTGGGGCCGCGGCAAGAAGGCGCAGCGCGGCTGGCGCCTGCTGGTAGCGATCGCCGACGTCAGCCACTACGTGGAGACCGGCAGCCCCATCGACATCGACGCTTACGAGCGTGCCACCAGCGTGTATTTTCCGCGCCGCGTCATCCCGATGCTGCCGGAGAAGCTCTCCAACGGCCTGTGTTCGCTCAACCCGGACGTGGACCGTCTGTGCATGGTCTGCGACATGCTGGTCAGCGGCGAAGGCGAGATCGCGGCCTACCAGTTCTACCCGGCTGTCATGCACAGCCATGCGCGCTTCACCTACACCGAAGTCGCGGCCATCCTGGCCAACACGCGCGGCCCGGAGGCGGCTCGCCGCAAGGAGCGCGTGCAGGATCTGCTGAACCTGTACGACGTCTACCGGGCGCTGCTGGCTGCGCGCGTCAAGCGCGGGGCGGTGGACTTCGAGACCACCGAGACGCAGATCGTCTGTGACGACAGCGGCCGCATCGAGAAAATCGTGCCGCGCGTGCGCACCGAGGCGCACCGGCTGATCGAAGAAGCCATGCTGGCAGCCAACGTCTGCAGCGCCGACTTCATCGGACGCAGCAAGCACGCCAGCCTGTTTCGCGTGCACGAGGGGCCCACGCCCGAGAAGAACGAGCTGCTGCGCAACTACCTCAAGGCCATCGGCGTGGGGCTGACGATCAGCGACGACCCGAGCCCGGCCGAGTTCCAGGCCATCGCGCTGGCCACGAAGGACAGGCCCGATGCGCAGCAGATCCACACCATGCTGCTGCGCTCGATGCAGCAGGCCCTCTACACCCCGCACAACAGCGGGCATTTCGGGCTGGCCTACGAGGCCTATACCCACTTCACCAGCCCGATTCGGCGCTATCCCGACCTGCTGGTGCACCGGGTGATCAAGGCCATCCTGGCCGGCACGCGCTATCACCTGCCGGCGCTGCCCACGCCGGGTGAGGCGCAGACCAAGCTGGCGCGCCAGCTGGCGCAGCGCTCGGCGGCTGCCGGCAAGACGGCCCGGCCGAAAAAGGCCGACGCCGAACTGCTGGCCTGGCAGGCGGCCGGCCTGCACTGCAGCGCCAACGAGCGGCGCGCCGACGAAGCCAGCCGCGACGTGGAAGCCTGGCTCAAGTGCAAGTACATGCGCGACCACCTGGGCGAGGAATATGCCGGCGTGGTGACGGCCGTCACCAGCTTTGGCCTGTTCGTCACGCTGGATGCCATGTACGTCGAGGGGCTGGTGCACATCAGCGAGCTGGGCGGCGAGTATTTCCGCTTCGACGAGGCGCGGCAGGAGCTGCGCGGCGAGCGCACCGGCATCCGCTACGCCATCGGCTCGCGCGTGCGGGTGCAGGTCAGCCGTGTCGATCTGGACGGGCGGCGCATCGAGCTGCGTCTGGTGCAGGAGGAGGCGCAGCGGCTGGCCCGGGCGCTGCGCGACAAGGGGCTGGTGCGCGAGCACGGCGAGCCCCAAGAGGAGGCCCCGCGCAAGGCGCAGCGGCGCAGCAGGGACGCGAGCCCGGCGGCCCGCCACGCGCCGCCTTCGCCGATCCAGGTGCTGAAGGCCACGGTCAAGGCCGCCGCGCGCAAGGCCGCGGCCGCCAAGGGCCGCAAGCCGCGGCGCTGAACCGCTGCAAGATGGAGGAGGACACCCGATGGGGGAACGATCGAAAGTGGCCGTCGTCACCGGCGCCGGCTCCGGCATCGGCAAGGCCGCGGCGCTGGCCCTGCTGGCCGATGGCTGGTGCGTGGCGCTGGCCGGGCGCCGGCGCGAGCCGCTGCAGGCCGTGGCTGAGGCTGCGGGGGATGCGCAGCGCACGCTGGTGTGCCCGACCGATGTGGCGGTGCCCGAGCAGGTGCGCGCGCTGTTCGACGCCGCCGTGCAGCGCTGGGGACGGGTCGATTTGCTGTTCAACAACGCCGGCACCAACGCGCCCGGCGTGCCGCTGGAGGAGCTGCCTGTGGCGCAGTGGCAGGCGGTGGTGGACACCAACCTCACCGGCATGTTCCTGTGCATCCAGCAGGCGTTTCGGGTGATGAAGGCGCAGACCCCGCGCGGCGGGCGCATCATCAACAACGGCTCGATCTCGGCCCATGCGCCGCGGCCGAACTCCATCGCCTACACGGCCACCAAGCATGGCGTGTTGGGTCTGACCAAGGCGGCCTCGCTGGACGGGCGCAAGTACGACATCGCGGTGGGGCAGATCGACATCGGCAATGCGGCCACCGAAATGGCCGAGCGCATGGCGCGCGGCGTGCCGCAGGCCAACGGCGAGATCGCGGTGGAGCCGCTGCTGGACGTGGAAATCGTCGGCCAGTCGGTGCTCTACATGGCCAACCTGCCGCTGGATGCCAATGTGCTGTTCCACACGGTGATGGCTACCAAGATGCCTTTCGTCGGGCGCGGTTAACAGACCGTTGAAAAACTGCTGCGGTAGGCCATCTGCGGCGTTGCGCGGTGCTCGCTTCCTCGCCTATCCGCTCGATAGGTCTCGGTCGCTGCGCGCTGTGCGCCTTGCATCTGGCCATCCTCGCGACGTTTTTCAACGGCCTGTTAGGGGCTCTCTCAGCAGGGTGCCAGGGCGGCGGCCAGCGCGCCAGCCGTCAGCGGCTGCCCGCTGTGCCAGCGGTCGGCCGCAGCGCCGTGCAGCCAGACCGCCGCTGCCGCCGCATCCCGCGGCGGCTCTCCCTGGGCCAGCCGCGCGCCGATCAGGCCGGCCAGCACGTCGCCCGTGCCGGCTGTGGCCAGGCGGGCGTTGCCGGTGGGGTTGATCAGCGGCGGCTCATCCGGCGCGGCGATCACCGTGCCCGAACCCTTGAGCACCACCGTGGCTTCGTAACGTTCGGCCAGCTGCTGCGCGGCGCGCAGGCGGTCGCGCTGGATTTCGGTCGCGCTGCAGCCCAGCAGCCGCGCGGCTTCCAGCGGATGGGGGGTCAGCACCGTCGGGCGCTGGCGCGCGGCGCGCGCGCGCAGCTGCTGCTGCAGCTGGGGGTCCTGTGCCACGGCGTTGAGCCCGTCGGCGTCCAGCACCAGGCGTGCGGCGCCCAGCCAGCGCGGCAGGGCCGCTGCGATCGCCGCCCCCCCGCCGCAGCCGGCCACCGCGGTCAGTTCCTGCGGGTTCAGGGCATCGGGGGCGCGCCACATCAGCTCCGGCTGCAAGGGATCGACCTCCGTGGCAGTGTCCAGCAAGGCCACATACACCCGGCCGGCGCCGTGGTGCAGCGCGGCGCGCGCGGCCAGCAGCGCAGCTCCGCGCATGCCGGCGGCTCCGCCGAGCACTGCCACATCGCCATAGCTGCCCTTGTGGCTGGCGTGCGGGCGGGCGCGGGCCACGGGCGCGCCGGCCAGCCGTGCCTGGGGTTCGCCTGCGACGCGCGAGGCTTCTGCATCGGCGCCCAGATCGTCCCACCAGACCTGGCCGGCATGGTCGCGGCCGGCCGCGGTGAACAGGCCGGGCTTGAGCGTGAGCAGGCTCAGCGTGTGCTGCGCGCGCACGCAGGTCCCCGGGGCCCAGCCGGTGTCGGCCTGCAGGCCCGAGGGCAGATCGACGGCCAGCACGGGCGTGCCCAAGGCGTGGATGTGAGCGATCCACTGCGCCAGCTGGCCCTCGGGCGCGCGCGTCGCGCCGATGCCCAGCAGGGCGTCGATGACGAAGTCGGCCTGCGCCGGCGGCTGCGCGCTGAAGGCCACGCCGGCTGCGCGCGCGCGCTGCCAGGCCACGCGGGTGTCGGCGCTGGCGCGCTCGGGCTGCCCGAGCCAGCCGACCACGGGCTGCTTGCCCCATAGTCGCAGCCAGGCGGCCGCTTCGAGCCCGTCGCCGCCGTTGTCGCCCGGGCCGCAGGCAATCCAGTAGCTGCGCGCATGCGGCGCCAGCGCCAGCGCCAGCCGCGCCGTCGCCAGCCCGGCGCGCTGCATCAGCGTGGGTGCCGGCAGCGTGGCCGCCAGGCTGCGCTCCAGGATACGGGTGGCCGCGACGGTGTGCAGCGGCCAGCTGCCCTGCGCGCTGACGCGGCGCGGCGATGCTTCAAAATTCATAGCATTCACCCTCGCGGGCGAGCCGGATTTCCGGCCCCGAGGGGGGAACCGGATGGTCGGCCAGCGCCTGGGCGAAGGCGGCCTCCAGCGCGTCGTCGCTGCGCGTGGGCTCATGGTGGGTGCAGTACAGCACCTTGGCGCCGGCACGCACCGCGTAGTCGATGCTGGAGGCGAAGGTGCCGTGGCCCCAGCCCACTTTGGACGGGTATTCCTGCGCGGTGTAGGAGGTGTCGGCGATCAGCACGTCCACGCCCCGCATGCCGTGCAGGATGCTGGCCTGCTTGTCGTCCACATAGGTCTGGTACTCGGCGTACTCCGGATCCTCGGGCCGGTAGATGTTGGCCGGGGGCTCGTGGTCGCCGGTGAAGAAGACCGATTTGCCACCCGCTTCGATGCGGTAGCCGTAGTTGACGACCGGGTGGTTGAGCAGATAGGGCGTGACGGTGGCGCTGCCGACCTGCACGCTCTGCTCGGGCATCAGCGTCACGTATTCGATGCTGCCTTTCATCTCGGCTTCGCGCACCGGAAAGTAGCTGTACTGCAGCTGCACCTGCATGACCTGCTCCACGCCCTGGCCCGAGACCGGGTCGTAGGCGCCATGCAGGCGCAGCACGTTGCCGGGGATGAAGTTGGGAATGAAGAAAGGCAGGCCCTGGATGTGGTCCCAGTGCGAGTGGCTGATGAAGACGTGGGCTTGGACCGGCAGCTCCGCCAGCAGGGTCTGCGACAGCGGAAAGATGCCGGTGCCCGCGTCCAGGATGATGAGCTCGTTGGCGTCGGTGCGGACTTCGATGCAGGTGGTGTTGCCACCGTAGCGCACGGTGTGCGGGCCGGGGGAGGGAATGGAGCCGCGCACGCCCCAGAAGCGGACTTTCATGATTCGAGCCGGGCAAAGACCTTGGCTTCCTCGAACAGGGCGTCGAGGTCGCCCAGGCGCGCGATCAGGTCATCCAGATCGCCGCCCAGGCGCTGCACCATCGGCGGGGTGAGTGCGTCCACATGCGGGTTGCCGCCGAAGCCGAACTGCAGCTTCTTGGCGATCTGGTTGGCGGCATAGACGCAGGCGAGCATCGGGGTGTCCTGAGCCGGCGAGCCGTGCATGTTCTGGATCGTTTCGACCAGCGGCGCGGCGAAGCGCCATTTCTGCAGCAGCATGCCGCCGACCACGGTGTGATCGACGCCGACGGTCTGCTGCAGGGCCCGGTGCAGCGAACCGCCGTCGCGCTGGCTGGTTTCCAGGGCCTGGCGAAATTCGGACGGCATGAACTGGGCGAAAACGACCTTGCCGAAGTCGTGCAGCAGCCCGGCGATGAAGCAGTCCATCGGGTCGGCCCCGGCGGCGTCGGCCGCCAGCCTGCGGGCGATGCCGGCCGTGGCCAGCGAATGCAGCAGGTATTGCTGCACGTCGAAGCCGGCGGCGTTGGTCTTGGGCAGCATGCCGATGGCGGCGATGCCCAGCGCCAGGTTCTTGATCGTGTTGAACCCCAGGAAGACGACGGCGTGGTTGATCGACGTGATCTGCTTGGGCAGGCTGTAGTAGGCCGAGTTCACGACCTTGAGGATCTTGACCGTGACCACCGGGTCCTTGTCGATGACCTGCACCAGATCGCGGGGCGTGCAGTTGACGTCGCGCGTCAGATCCAGGATGGCCTGCACGCTTTTCGGGAAGGCGGGCATGCCATCGACCGCGGTGGCCAGCTTCTGGGACAGTTCGGGGCTCATGAAGGAGAAACGAAGGCGCCGCGGCGCATGCGGCCTGCGCTATCCTAGCCGAGCAGCCGCGCCGGCTCCAGCCCGGCCGTGTCGCAGGCCGGGGCGTGTCCGGCCAGCTGGTCGGCCAGGATGCGCGCCGCGCCGCAGCCCAGCGTCCAGCCATGGTTGGCGTGGCCCAGATTCAGCCACAGCCCCGGCAGGCCGCTGGGGCCCAGCGCGGGCAGGCCGTCGGGCAGCGTGGGCCGCACCCCCTGCCAGCTCTGGATGCCGCCGGAGAGCACCGCCGCGCCCGGAAACCAGTCCTGCAGCACTTTGTACAGGGTACCCAGGGCCTGGGGGCGCAGGCTCTGGGCGGAGCCGCCGATCTGCCACAGCCCGCCTACGCGCACGCGCTGGCCGAGCCGGGCGATGGTCACCTGGTAGCGTTCGTCCAGCACCGCGCTGCGCGGGGCGTTCAGCGGCTCGCGCACGGCGGCGCTGACCGAATAGCCGTGCAGCGGCAGCAGCGGCAGCTTCAGTCCCAGCGGGCGCAGCAGCGTGGCCGCATCGGCGCCGGCGCACAGCACCACGGCGTCATGGCTGGCGGCCGCCGCCGGCTCCCGGCTTAGGGCCGGGGCGTGGTGCAGGCGCACCGGCGCTCCGGGCTCGATGCCGCGGACTTCGGTGCCGAAGACGAAACGCACGCCCTGGCGCAGCGCCTCGTTTTTCAGCAGCAGCGCGAACTGCCGGCAATTGCCGGCCTCGTCCTGCGGCAGATGCAGCGCGCCGTGCAGCGCGGTGCCCGGGTGCAGCGCCGGTTCGAGCAGACGGGCTTCGTCGGCGCCGATCTCGCGGCAGGCCACGCCGTGCTCGCGCAGCTGCGCGGCACGCTGTTGCAGCTGGATCCATTCGCGCTCGGCGCGGGCCAGCAGCAGCAGGCCCTGGCTGTGGTCGAAGTGCAGTTCCAGCTCGGTGCGGATCGCGTGCAGACGCTGCTGGCCGTAGCGGGCCAGCTCCAGCAGCCGGCCGTGATGGCGCGCTCGCTCGTTCGTGCCGCCTTCGCGCCAGGCCTGCCACAGCCAGGACAGCTCGGCGCCGCGCAGCGGCAGCGCCAGGCAGGCCGAGCGGTGGCGCGCCAGCAGCTGGCGGCCGATCATCCAGGGCAGGGCGGACGGATCGGACCCGCAGACCGTAGCAGTAGCCAGCAGGCCGGGGTGCGCGAAGCTGGCTTCTTCGGCGGCGGCATTGCGGCGTTCGTACACCGTGACCTGGTGGCCGTCGCGCGCCAGTTCCCACGCGGTGGTGACGCCGGCGATGCCGGCGCCGATGATGGCAATCTTCATAAGGGGGAATCGAAAAGGCGACGCCACTGGCGTCGCCATCCCTTGAATTATCGGGCCGTCGCCAGCGCATCCTCGATGCGCTGCGCGGCGTGCAGCACGCCGTCGTCGCGGTCGGCCCCGTGCCAGACCATCAGCCCCACCGGCAGCTCCCCGGCTTCGTGACAGGGCAGGGTCAGGGCGCAGCCGTCCAGCAGGTTGACGACGCTGGGGTTGCGCAGCAGCAGCGCATTGATGCGGAAAAACGCTTCGTCGCGCTCGGTGCCGGGCTGCAACCCGGCCAGCGGCGGGGCCACGATGGGCACCGTGGGCGAGAGCACCGCGTCCACGTCCTGCAGCGCCTGCATGACGCGCCCGATCCAGTCGGCACGCAGCCGGTGCAGATCGAGGTAGTCGGCTGCAGTCATGTCCTGGCCGCGCCGGATGCGCGCCAGCACCCGGGGGTCGTACTGCGCGGCGTGCTTCTGCAGCAGGGGGCGATGCCAGGCGTAGCTTTCGGCTGCGGCGAATCCGCCGCCGGCCTGCAGTTGCGTGACTTCGCCCAGCGCTGGCAGGGCGCGCTCGACGATGCGCGCGCCGGCCGCGCGCAGCCGCGCCAGCGCGCGTTCGAAGGCGCGGGCCACGGTGGCGTCCAGCGCTTCCAGCATGAGCTGCGGCACGACGGCCAGCCGCAGGCTGGACAGGGGTGCCTGGCTGCGGGTGACGCGGCGCGCCGCCAGGATCTCGTGCACGGTGATGGCGTCGCGCACCGAGCGCGTGATCGCGCAGGCCGTATCCAGCGTGGGCGCCAGCGGGATCATGCCGTCGCGCGGCACCAGGCGCTGGGTGCTCTTGAAGCCGACCAGGCCGTGCAGCGCCGCCGGGATGCGGATCGACCCGCCGGTGTCCGAGCCCAGGCCCACGTAGGCGGCGCCGCAGGCCACCGAGACGGCCGCGCCGCTGGAGGAACCGCCGGGAATGCGCGGCTCATCGCACGCTGCCGCGTTGGCCGGCGTCTCGAAGTGCGGATTGATGCCGACGCCGGAAAAGGCGAACTCGGTCATGTGCGTGCGGCCCAGCAGCGCCGCGCCGGCTGCGCGCAGGCGGGCCACCGCGGCGGCGTCGCGCGCGGCGGGTGCGGCCGGCTGCAGCACCACCGAGCCGGCGCGCGTGACTTCGCCCTGCACGTCGAACAGGTCCTTGACGGAGACGGCCAGCCCGGCCAGCGCATGGCGCCGGGGGTCGGCGGCGGCCGCCTGCTGGCGGGCCCGCTGCACATCGAGCTGGACGTAGGCGCCGCGGCAGGCAGGCTGCTGCGCGCAGGCGATGGCGGCCTGCAGCTCGGCGCTGGCCGTGGTCTGCCCGGCCAGCAGGCGCAGGCGGGTCGCGTGGAGATCGGGGTAGGCGGGCATCGGG
>DAIUCJ010000020.1:0-54376 GCA_036846225.1 Hylemonella sp. | reverse complement strand
TGTATAAGAGCCTGGCGTGGGCGGGCGGGCGCTCACAGCGGATGCTCGGCGTAGAAGCGCCCGCCATGGAACAGCAGCGGCGAGGCGCCGGGGCGGTGGCTGCAGCGCTCGACCTCGCCGACGAAGATGACGTGATCGCCTTCCTCGTAGCGGCTGCGGTTGTAGCACTCGAAGGTGGCTGCCGCGCCGTGCAGCAGCGGGGCGCCGGCTACGCCCGGCTCCCAGGCCACGCCGGCGTAGCGGTCCACCCCCTTGCTGGCGAAGCGCAGCGCCAGCGCCTGCTGTTCGGCCGCCAGCACGTTGATGGCGTAGTGCGAGCCGCTGGCGAACACCGCCATCGAGCCGGCCGCGCGCGCCAGGCTCCACAGCACCAGCGGCGGCTGCAGCGACACGGAATTGAAGGAGTTGGCCGTCAGGCCCACCAGCCGGCCGTTGGCCGCGCGCGCGGTCACGATGGTCACCCCGGTGGCGAACATGCCCAGCGCGGCACGGAATTCGGCGGAGGTGAAGCGCGGCGCGCGCGCCGCGGCGGCTTGCGACATGGGCGCAATGTAGCGGAATTCACAGCCCCCCAGCGGCGCAGGGTGTCGCGGGCGTGGCCGCCGCCTAGAATCGGGCCATGCGTGCGTGGGTCGGGCTGATGCTGGGCGTGGCGGCGATGTTGCCGGCGCTGCGCAGCCATGCCCAGCCGCGCGCCTGCGACGAGTTCTACGCCCGGCTGCCCAATGTGAGCTGGGCCCTGTGCCAGGCGGCGGATCTGCAGCCCAGTGAGGGCCGCAGCGTCAAGGGCCGCATCCTTTATGTGCGCGACGTGCAGCCGCGCAATGCGGCTGCGCGGCTGCGCGTGCTGGTGGTCGGCGGCATCCATGGCGATGAGCTGTCCTCGGCCTCGGTGGCGCTGCACTGGATCCGGCTGGCCCAGGGCTCGCCCGAGCCGGTGCACTGGCGCTTCATCCCGGCATTGAATCCGGACGGCCTGTTCGAGCGGCCGGCGCGCCGCGTCAACGCCAATGGCGTCGATCTGAACCGCAACTTCCCCACGCCCAACTGGGAGCGCGAGGCGCCGCATTACTGGGAAGTGCGCACCCGCAAGGACCCGCGCCGCTGGCCGGGCCGCGCGCCGCTGAGCGAGCCGGAGACGCGTTTTCTGCACGCGCAGATGCTCGCTTTCCAGCCGGATCTGATCGTCAGCATCCATGCGCCCTACGGCGTGCTGGATTTCGATGGGCCCGCCGAGCCGCCGCGCCGGCTGGGGCGGCTGTATCTGGACCAGGTCGGCGTGTTTCCGGGCTCGCTGGGCAACTACGGCGGCGTGCACCGCGGCATGCCGGTGGTCACCATCGAGCTGCCCAGCGCCCAGCTGACGCCGCGCAACGCCGAAATCCAGCGCATGTGGAGCGACCTGCGCCAGTGGATGGGCGTGACCTGGGCCAGCGCCATGGCCGATACGCCGCAAACCCCGCTGCAACGCTGAACCCGCCCAGCCTCAGGAGCCCGGCCATGATGGAACAAAAGAATTTCCGCAAGATCGGCTGCGCCGAGTGTGCTGCCGGCGCCGGCCTGCCTTTCGACTTCGCGATGGCTTTCCAGCCCATCATCCATGCGCCCAGCGCCAGCGTCTATGCGCAGGAGGCGCTGGTGCGCGGCCTGCAGGGCGAGCCGGCCGGCCAGGTGTTTCGCCACGTCAACGAGGACAACCGCTACGCTTTCGACCAGGCCTGCCGCGTCAAGGCCATCCGGCAGGCGGCCGAGCTGCAGGTGCCCTCGCGCCTGAGCATCAACTTCATGCCCAACGCGGTCTATCGCCCCGAGCTGTGCATCCGCACCACCATCGAGGCGGCAGAAACCTACGGCTTTCCGATCCGGCAGATCATCTTCGAGTTCACCGAGAACGAATACATCACCAACCTAGACCATGTGCGCGACATCGTGCGGCACTACCAGCAGCGCGGCTTTCTGACCGCGCTGGACGACTTCGGCGCCGGCTACGCCGGGCTCAACCTGCTGGCCGAGATCCAGACCGACTTGCTCAAGATCGACATGGCGCTGATCCGCGGCATCGACGCCGACCGCCGCCGCCAGGGCATCGTGCGCGCGCTCATGGGCCTGTGCCGCGAACTAGGCACCCAGGTCATCGCCGAAGGCATCGAGACGCGCGCCGAATACCTGGCGCTGGCCGACCTGGGCGTGGAGCTGTTCCAGGGCTATTACTTCGGCCGCCCGGCCTTCCGCAGCCTGGCGGCGCAGCCGGCGGCCGAATTGCTGGCGCGCTGAAGCGCCAGCCGCCGCCGGCAGGGGCGGCGGGGCAGAAAGTGCGTCAGCGCACCAGCAGCACCGGCACCTTGCAGTGCGCCAGCACCTGGGTGGCCACCGAGCCCAGCACCAGATTGCCCAGCGCGCTGTGGCCGTGCGAGCCCATGACGATCAGGTCGAACTTGCCCGACTCGGCCACCTTGGCGATGGTCTCGCCCGCGGGGCCGACCTTCCACATGCTCTTGGCGTCGATGCCGTGGCGGGCCAGGAACTTGGACACCGGGCCGAGGATCTTCTCGGCTTCCTCGGCGTGGTATTTCTCGACGATCTCCTTGCCCACGGCGGCGCGCGCGCGCGGCGGCAGCTGCGGCTGGGCGGTGAAGATGGTGTAGCTGTTGTCCGGGCTCAACAGGCTTTCGTGCGTGGCCAGGTAGGCCAGCATCTTCTTGGTGTATTCGCTGCCATCGACGGCCAGAAGAACTTTCATGGGCGATCCTTTCTTGAGGGTGGGCCTGAGTGTAGTCTCCAGCCCGCAGTGTGCCGCCGGCACGGCCTGCAGGCCGCAGGGAAATTACGTATCGTTGGCAGCGCGCGCCGGATCGCGCTCCATGCCGGGCAGCCGGGCCACCACGCCGCGCAGCCAGGCATGGGGGGCCTGCGGCTGCATGCGGCGGTGCCACAGCGCGTCCACATGCACCGCGGGCACGGCAAAGGGCAGCTCGCGCAGCACCAGCTGCCCGGCGATGCCGGTGACGCTGACGAAGTGCCGCGGCAGCACGGTCAGCAGGTCCGAGTTGGCCACCACCTGTCCGGCGGTGAAAAACTGGTTGACGGTCAGCACGATGTGGCGCTGCCGCCCCAGCCCGGCCAGCGCCTCGTCGATGAAGCCCCAGGGCCGCCCGGAAAAGCTCACCAGCAGGTGGCGCGCGGCGCAATAGCGCTCCAGCGTCAGCTCCTCGCGCGCCAGCGGATGGCTGCGCCGCATCACGCAGACGTATTCGCTCTGGTACAGCCGCTGGTGGGCGTAAGCCACCGCTTCGCCGGCCTGGGCCTGGGCGGTCAGCGCCGCCAGCACGGCCGGGAAGTAGCCGATCGCCAGGTCGGCCTGCTCCTCGTCCAGCAGCCGGCGGGGGTCGCGGGTGGTCAGCGGCACCACCCGCACCGTCACCCCCGGGGCCTCGCGGTCGATCACCTGCACCAGCCTGGGCATGAGCTCGGCGGCGGTGGCATCGGCCATGGCCAGCACGAAGGTGCTGTGGGCCTGCGCGGCGTCGAAGGCCGAAGGGCTGAACGCCTCCTGCAGCTGCCGCAGCGCCTGCTGCACCGTGGGCCACAGCGCCAGCGCGCGGGGGGTGGGCTCCAGGCCCGTGCCGGCGCGGCGCAGCAGCTCGTCGCCGACGGCGTTGCGCAGGCGGCGCAGCGCATTGCTGACAGCCGGCTGTGTGAGCGCCAGCTTGCGTGCGGCTTTGGTCAGGCTGCGTTCGGTCATCACGGCATCGAAGACGCGCAGCAGGTTCAGGTCCAGGGTGCGGAAGTTGGGTTCGGTCATACGCGGGGCCGACAGAACATTCATTCAATGAATGTCTAGCATCACCAATATAAAGTTGAATCGTATCCGTGTTAACCCTAGTATTGCGGCACTGATCGAAAGCAATCTGTCGCAGGAGGTCTCCATGAACCACAGCTTTGTGCACGTCGAATACAACACCGAGCATCCGGGCGTGGCCCGCATCGAAGGAGTGGTGGCGGGCATCAAGAGCCTGCGCGCCAACTATGGCGGGTTGGCGCGAGTGCTGCTGGCGGGCATGGCGGCGGCCCTGCTGCTGCTGGCCGAGCGCCTGATGAACGACTGGGCCGAGTCCCACGGGCTGGTGGCCTGGCTGGTGCTGTGGGCCGTGGCCTTTGCCGCGCTGGCCCTGCTGGGGCCGACCGCTCGCAGCCTGGCCAACCGGCTGGGCACCGCGCTCGATGGCTGGGCGCGCCGGCGGGCTCGTCGCCAGGCTGAAGAGCGGCTGTGGACGCTGGCGCAGAAAGATCCGCGCGTGATGGCCGAACTGCAAGCGGCCCGCACCCGCGCCGAAGGTTGAGCGCAGCATCCCCGCAAGGGAAAAGAGCCACCCCGGGGCGTTCAACGCCCCTGCGAAAGCCACCCCTTGGGTGGCTTTTTTCGTGTCCAGACGGCAGAATCGGGCCCCAGTATGCAAAACAGGGATCATCACTTCGCACGCCATGGCTGAAACACGGGCAGCGCGCCAGGACCCTGGGCCGCTGGGCGCGCCTTTCTCCATCGGCCGTTCACTGTTTGCCAAGACGCCGCCCAGCATCGTCATCACCGAGCCACTGCCGCGCTGGCGGGTATGGGTCCAGCACGCCACCCGCGCCGCGCTGCTGCTGCTGGCCGGCGCGGCCTGCTTCTATGCCGGGGTGCTGTACGAGCGCCACCAGGTTGCGCCGCCGGCGGTGCGGGTGCAGGCCGACGTGCCGCAGGACGCCCCCGCGGCTGCGGCCGCGCCGCAGGAGCCCCGGGCGCCGGCGCTGGCCGAGCTGATGGAGGTGCGCACGTTGGAGGGGCTGGACATCCAGGGGCTGGAGATCGTCGCCGACCCGCGCAATCCGGCGCAGCTGCGCTACCAGTTTGCCGTGCTCAACGAAGGCCGCCGCTACGAAGGCACGCTGGAGTTCCTGGTTCTGGGCGTGCAGAACGGCCGCCCGGTCAGCTGGGTTTATCCGGACGAAGCCGAGCGGACCCAGGCCCGCTTCCAGATGAGGGTGGGCCGCTATGTCAAGACCGAAGGCGTCATTCCCCTGCCCGCGGGGCTGAGTGCGCAGGCCGTGGCCGTACGCCTGCGCGAAGCCACGGGCATCCGCGCCAGCCGGGGCGTGCTGCTGGCCGGCGGCAGCGAGGCGGCGGCAGCCCGGTAGCCGGCTCCGAAGCAGCCCGGCAGAAACAAAAACGCCGCCCAGGTCTTGGAGCCCGGGCGGCGCTGGATGGCTGGGGCGCGGCGGATCAGGCGGCGTGCAGCAGTTTTTCGATGCGCGCGCGCGTGTCGCGCAGCTGCTGCGGCAGTCGGGCGTCCAGCTGGGCAAACAGCTGGTCGTGCAGCTGCAGCTCCTGCAGCCACTGCTGCTTGTCGATCGAGGTCACCGCGGCGAACTGCTCGGGCGTGAAGTCCAGGCCCTGCCAGTTGAATTCCTCATAGGTGGGCGACAGGCCGTAGAAATGCTCGCGGCCCTGGGCTTCGTCCTCGATGCGGTCGATCATCCACTTGAGCACGCGCATGTTCTCGCCATAGCCGGGCCAGATGAACTGGCCGTTGGCGTCCTTGCGGAACCAGTTGGTCGTGAAGATGGCCGGCAGCCGCCCGCCCTGGGCGGCCACCTTCTCGCCCAGCGTGAGCCAGTGCCGGAAGTAGTCGCCCATGTGGTAGCCGGTGAAGGGCAGCATGGCGAAGGGGTCGCGGCGCACCACGCCCTGCTGGCCGATGATGGCCGCCGTCGTTTCCGAGCCCATGGTGGCGGCCATGTAAACGCCCTCGACCCAGTTGCGCGCCTCGGTCACCAGCGGCACGGTGTTGGAGCGGCGGCCGCCAAAGATGAAGGCGTCGATTGGCACGCCCTGCGGGTTGTCCCACTCCGGGTCCAGCGCCGGGTTGTTGGTGGCCGCGACGGTGAAGCGCGAGTTCGGGTGGGCGGCCTTGGCGCCGGTTTCCTTGGCGATCTGCGGTGTCCAGTCCTTGCCCTGCCAGTCGATCGCATGGGCTGGCGGCTCGCCATCCATGCCCTCCCACCAGACGTCGCCGTCGTCGGTCAGCGCCACGTTGGTGAAGATCACGTCGCTTTGCAGCGAGGCCATGCAGTTCGGATTGGTCTTGGAGTTGGTGCCGGGGGCCACGCCGAAGTAGCCGGCCTCGGGGTTGATGGCGTACATGCGGCCATCGTTGCCGGGCTTGATCCAGGCGATGTCGTCCCCGATGGTCGTGACCTTCCAGCCCTCGAAGCCCTTGGGCGGCACCAGCATCGCGAAATTGGTCTTGCCGCAGGCGCTGGGAAAGGCGGCGGCCACGTGGTACTTCTTGCCCGCGGGCGTGGTCACGCCCAGGATCAGCATGTGCTCGGCCAGCCAGCCCTGCTCGCGCCCCATCGTGGAGGCGATGCGCAACGCGAAGCACTTCTTGCCCAGCAGCGCGTTGCCGCCATAGCCCGAGCCGTAGGACCAGATCTCGCGCGTCTCCGGGTAGTGCACGATGTACTTGGTCTGGTTGCAGGGCCACGGCACGTCTTTCTGGCCGGGCTGCAGCGGCGCGCCCACGGTGTGCATGGCCGGGACGAACTCGCCGTCGGTGCCCAGCACGTCATAGACGGCGCGGCCCATGCGGGTCATCAGCTTCATGTTCACGGCCACATAGGGGCTGTCCGACAGCTCCACGCCGATGTGGGCGATGTCGCTGCCCAGCGGGCCCATCGAAAAGGGCACCACGTACATGGTGCGGCCGCGCATGCAGCCATTGAAGAGGGCGGGCGTGCCGTCGGGCTTGCCGTACTGCAGCAGCTCGCGCATTTCCACCGGGTCCACCCAATTGTTGGTCGGGCCGGCGTCTTCCTTGCGCGCCGAGCAGATGAAGGTGCGGTCTTCCACCCGCGCCACATCGCTGGCGTCGGAGCGGCACAGAAAGCTGTTCGGGCGCTTGGCCGGATTGAGCCGGATGAAGGTGCCGGCGGCCACCAGCTGGTCGCACAGGCGGCGGTATTCCTCGTCGCTGCCGTCGCACCAGTAGATGGCGTCGGGCTTGCACAGGGCGGCCATGTCGGCCACCCAGGCCAGCAGCCGGGCGTGTTTCACATAGCTGGGGGCGTTCAGGTGCACGCCCTGCATCACGGGAGAGTTCATCGCAGGCTCCAAAGTGGTTGATCTTTCCCCGGCCGTCTGGCCAGGCGGCTGGGGAAAGACCCTCGAGACCGTCGCGGCAGGGGCGGGGCCGCGGCACAGTGCGGACCATTGTAGGGAGCGGGCCAGCGTGTTACATCCCGGTTACGATAGAAATCTATGCAATTAATGCATAACCTTATGCCGCCGCAGGCGGGCAGCCCGTCAGGATGGACGACGCAGCAGGCGCAGACAAGCGAGGTGAAAGGCTGCCTGGAGGCTCGGCAGCAAAGGCGCGCCTGGGCGCAGAGCCTTTGGGCGCGGCAGGTCGGGCAAGGTGGCGGGGAGCAGACAAGACAAACGGCCTGCCGCGCAGCGCGCAGGCAGGCCGTTGGGATCAGGCTGTATCGGGCCGCGCGCAGGCACGGCCAGTCACATCAGGCCATGGTCACGGCGATGAAGGCCAGCAGGAAGATCATCAGGCCACCGAGCACCGGGATGACCACCGGGATGCTGTGCACGATGCTTTCCGCGACATCTTCGGTTGCGGCCGGGTTCTGCTGGACGTCGGTCATGGCTAGAGGCTCCTCAATGCGAATGGCGGCGATTGTAACCAGCGCCGCCGCGCCCGCGGCCAAGTGGGGCGGCAGGAGTAACCCCTGAAAAAAGTCGGGAATGACTGAGCTTTGTCAACCGTTGACATGGGCGGCGCGTGGAAGGCTCATGGCGGCGCGTGAGGGGCGCCGGGCGGCGGTTGCGCCAGCCCCCCGACGTTGGGTCCGCCCTGAAAGGAACGCAGACCATGCGCAAAGACATGATCAAGGTGCCGGAAAAAGGCACTTACAAATGGCAGCTGTTCAAGCAGTGGACCGATGAGTTTCGCAAGACCCAGGCCGACCATGTGGCCTACATCGCCCTGCACCTGGCCGGCGTGCTGGAGCCTTGCCGCGCCAAGTTCGATCGGCTGATGCAGCACCATCGCCAGCAGCTGCGCGACAGCGCCAAGATGCAGCGCCACAGCCGCGCCATCGAGCGCCTGCAAAACACCATGTCGGCCGCTGCGCTGTCGTACGAAAGCAGCTTCCACCGCCACTGAGCCTGGGCTGAGCCTGTCCCAGGCCGCCTGCGGCGGCTGGCGTGCCGGTTTGACCCCGCCTCGTCCCTATGCTGGGCGGTCGCTGCGCTCAATAAAGCCGGCAGGATGCCGGCTCAGTGCGCGGCCACGACCTGCAGCACCTGCGCGCCGTAAGCCAGCAGCTTCTGCGCGCCGATGCCCTGCACGTCCTGCAGGGCCGCCAGCGTGCGGGGGCGCCGGCGGGCGATTTCGGCCAGCGTGGCGTCATGGAAGATGACGTAGGCCGGCACGTTGTGGGAACGGGCGACCTCGGCCCGCCAGGCTTTGAGGTTGATGTAGCAGGCGCGTTCCTGCACGTCCAGCCCGGCGTCCGCCCCCTCGGCCGATGCGGCGCGTGACCGGCGCGGCGCAGTCTGGGCCAGCGAAGCGCGCAGCAGCACGGCTTGCTGCCCCTTGAGGACGGCGCGCGCGGCCGCGCCCAGCTGCAGGGTGCGGTAGCCGCCGCCGTCCATGGCCAGCGCGCCGCTGGCCAGCAGCTGCCGCAGCAGCGCGCGCAGCTCCCGCTCGCTGGCCTCGCATGCGATGCCGAACGTGCTCAGCCGCTCATGCCCGTGCTGGCGGACCTTGTCGGTCAGACGGCCGCGCAGGATGTCCAGGATATGCCCCGCGCCAAAGCCCATGCCGCTGGCCTGCTGCACACGGTACACGCAGGACAGCAGCTTGCGCGCCAGCTCGGTGGCGTCGCGCACCGCGGGCGGATGCAGGCAGTTGTCGCAGTTGCCGCAGGGCTGAGACTCTTCGCCGAAATAGCGCAGCAGCTGCACCCGGCGGCAATCGGTGGCTTCGGCCAGGGCCAGCAGCGCGTCGAGCTTGCCGCGCAGCACCTGCTTGAATTCCTCGCTGGCGGGGCTTTCGTCGATCATGCGCCGCTGGTTGACCACATCCTGCAGGCCGTAGGCCATCCAGGCGTCGGCCGGCGCGCCGTCGCGGCCGGCCCGGCCGGTTTCCTGGTAATAGCCCTCGATGTTCTTGGGCATGTCCAGGTGGGCAACGAAGCGCACGTCCGGCTTGTCGATGCCCATGCCGAAGGCGATCGTGGCCACCATGACGAGACCTTCCTCGCGCAGGAAGCGGTCCTGGTGGCGCTGGCGCACGGCAGCGTCCAGCCCGGCGTGATAGGGCAGCGCCGTCAGGCCGGCCGCGTCCAGCGCGGCGGCGACTTCATCGACCCGGCGGCGCGACTGGCAATAGACGATGCCGCTGTGTCCCGCGTGCTGCGCGGCGATGAAGCGCCGCAGCTGCGCCAGGCCGTCGCTTTTTTCGACGATGGTGTAGCGGATGTTGGGCCGGTCGAAGCTGCTGATGAACTGGCGGGCCTGCTGCAGCTGCAGCCGTTCCACGATGTCGGCCCGCGTCAGCGCATCGGCGGTGGCGGTCAGCGCCATGCGCGGCACGGCGGGAAAGCGCTCGTGCAGCACGGTCAGCGCCCGGTACTCCGGCCGAAAGTCATGGCCCCACTGGCTCACGCAGTGGGCCTCGTCGATGGCGAACAGGGACAGCTGCCCTCGCGCGGCCAGCGCGTCCAGCAGAGCCAGAAAGCGCGGCGTGGTCACGCGCTCGGGCGCGGCGTACAGCAGCGTGAGCTCGCCGCGCAGCAGCCGCTGCTCCACCTGGGCGGCCGCATCGGCAGCCAGCGTGGAATTCAGGAACGCGGCTTCGATGCCCAGCTCGCGCAGCGCGCCCACCTGGTCGTGCATCAGCGCGATCAGCGGCGAGACGACCAGGGTCGTGCCCAGCCCGGCACGCTGGCGGGCGATGGCCGGCAGCTGGTAACACAGCGACTTGCCGCCGCCGGTGGGCATCAGCACCAGGGCATCGCCCCCGGCATGAACGTGCTCGACGATGGCCTGCTGGGGCCCGCGGAAAGCCGCGTAGCCGAAGACCTCGCGCAGGATGGCGTGCAAGGACAAGGCTACATCTGCTCCCACGGCAGACCGTCGTGGCGCCAACCGTTGAGGCTGGAGCGGTGGAAGCGGTCATCCAGATCGCCTTCGAACCCATGCAGCACGTTGTGCACGCGGCGGTACCCCGCCTCTTCCAGCGCGCGGCCGGCTTCCAGCGTGCGCTTGCCGCTGCGGCACAGCAGCAGCAGGGGGCGGTCGCGGTCGCCGCCGGTTTCACGATCCACCGCCGCGACGAAGGCGGCCGGGTCTGGCGTGAGCGCGGGGTATTCGTACCACGGGATGTTGATCACGCCCGGCGGACGTCCGACGTACAGCGATTCGATTTCCATGCGCACGTCGATGAACAGCGTGGCCGGCTCGCGGTGCAGGAAGTCCCAGGCTTCCCGCGGCAACAGATGCTTCATGGGGCGCTATTGTCCCGTGTTTCGCGGGCGGTCTTTCTACAATCCGGGGTATGAAGCCGCTCGCATACACCCGGGGCCAAGCGCTGCCCGACCTGCTGCAACACCGCATCGTGATCCTGGACGGGGCCATGGGCACGATGATCCAGCGCCTGCGGCTGGGCGAAGCGCAGTACCGCGGCGAGCGCTTCCGGGACTTTGCGCGCGAGGTCAAGGGCAACAACGAGCTGCTGTCGCTCACCCAGCCGGCGGTGATCCGCGACATCCACGAGGGCTACCTGGCCGCCGGCGCCGACATCATCGAAACCAACACCTTTGGCGCCACCCGCATCGCCCAGGCCGACTACGACATGGCCGATCTGGCCGCCGAGATGAACCTGGCCTCGGCCCGGCTGGCGCGCCAGGCCTGCGACAAGTACAGCACCCCGGAGCACCCCCGCTTTGCCGCCGGCGCGCTGGGCCCCACGCCCAAGACGGCCAGCATCAGCCCGGACGTCAACGACCCGGGCGCGCGCAACGTCACCTTCGAGGAGCTGCGCGCGGCTTACTACGAGCAGGTGCAGGCCCTGGTCGAAGGCGGTGTCGATCTGCTGCTGGTGGAGACGGTGTTCGACACGCTCAATGCCAAGGCCGCGCTGTTTGCGATCGACGAGTATTTCGAAGCCAGCGGCGAGCGCCTGCCCCTGATCGTCAGCGGCACCGTCACCGATGCTTCCGGCCGCATCCTGAGCGGCCAGACCGTCACCGCCTTCTGGTACAGCATCCGCCATGCGCGCCCCCTGGCCGTGGGCCTGAACTGCGCGCTGGGCGCCGCGCTGATGCGCCCCTATCTGCAGGAGCTGGCCAAGGCGGCGGAAGACACCTACATCAGCTGCTACCCCAATGCCGGCCTGCCCAACCCGATGAGCGAGACCGGCTTTGACGAGACGCCGGAAGTCACCAGCCGGCTGCTGCGCGAATTTGCCGCCGAGGGCCTGGTCAATATCGTCGGGGGCTGCTGCGGCACCACGCCGGCGCACATCGGCGCCATCCATGACGCCGTCGTGCCGCTGCCGGCGCGATCGCTGGTGCGCCCAGGGCCGTTCTACCGGGCCGCGGCCTAACAGGCCGTTGGAAACACTACTGCGGTAGGCCATCTGCGGCGCTGCGCGGTAGCGGCGCGCGGCACGCCCCCAGGCTTGCTGGGGATTAGGCGCGGCCCGCACAATCATTTGCGCGTCCCATCAAGGGGAGTAGCCTGGCAGCCACACGGGCCGATGCGCGGTGGCTGCGCAGAGGTCGTCAATACGCCGCCACACCAGGCGGCCGGCCTCTGCAGCCGCCGGTTCGAGCAGCCGGTGGCCTGGCCAGACCTTGCGGGTGTTGTTCAACACTGGCAAGCGAGGTCTGCCCATGCAAAGCATTGCGCCATTCTGGCTCTGGATCGTTTTTGTCGCCTTCGTGCTGGCGGCGCTGTTCGTCGATTTCGTCGTCCTCAAGAAGCAGGGCGCCCATGAGGTGGGCGTCAAGGAGGCGCTGAACTGGTCGCTGATCTGGATCGCCCTGAGCTTTCTCTTCAACGGCCTGCTCTGGTGGGCCGTGTTCGACACCAGCGGCTCGCGCGAGCTGGCCAACGAAAAGTCCCTCGAGTTCCTGACCGGCTACCTGATCGAGAAAAGCCTGGCGGTGGACAACATCTTCGTCTTCCTGATGATCTTCACCTACTTCGCGGTGCCGCCGGCTTACCAGAAGCGGGTGCTGATGATCGGCATCATCGGCGCCATCGTGCTGCGCACGGTGATGATCCTGGTGGGCAGCTGGCTGCTGGCGCAGTTCCACTGGATCCTCTACGTCTTCGGCGGCTTTCTGGTGCTCACCGGTATCAAGATGTGGTGGGCTGCGGGCCAGGAAAGCAGCCTGGACGACAACCCGGCGCTGAAGCTGCTGCGGCGGGTCATGCCGGTCAGCCACGGCTTCGACGGCGAAAAGTTCTGGACCCTGGAAAACGGCAAGCGCATCGCCACGCCGCTACTGATGGTGGTGGCGCTGGTGGGCCTGACCGACGTGATCTTCGCGGTCGATTCGATTCCGGCCATCTTCGCGATCACGCAGGACCCCTTCATCGTGCTGACCAGCAATGTGTTTGCCATCCTGGGCCTGCGGGCCATGTTCTTCCTGCTGCAGGCCGTGGCCAGCCGTTTCCATCTGCTCAACTACGGGCTGGCGGTGATCCTGGTCTTCATCGGCACCAAGATGATGCTGATCGACGTCTACAAGATCCCGGTGGGCGTCTCGCTGGCCGTCGTGGTCGGCATCCTGGCCGTGACCATGGTGCTGAGCGTGCGCAGTTCCTCGCCCACGCCCCGCTCGGGCAAGCGGGTAAGCTAAGGGGCTGGGCCCGCCGCCGGGCCCTTGGAAATTCAGCTCCATGCAGATCGACACCCTGCGCCAGCGCCTGCGTGCGCTGGGCGCGCGCCCCGAACATGAGCACCGCGTGTTGCGCCTGTGGCTGCAGGCGCTGCCGCAGACGCACGGCCGCCGGCCCATTGCGCAGTTTCTGCCGGCGGCCCTGCGCGCGGCCTTGCCGCAGCTCGAGGGCGAGCTGGCCGCCCTGGCCCGCACCCATTCCGAACATCCGGGGGCCGATGGCTCGCTGCGCCGCGTCGTCGCGCTGCACGATGGCCAGCTGGTCGAGAGCGTGCACCTGCCGCCGGGGCGCACGCCGGCGCTGTGCGTGTCCACGCAGGTCGGCTGCGCCGTGGGCTGCGCGTTCTGCATGACCGGCACCACCGGGCTGCTGCGCCAACTCGGCAGCGCCGAGATCGTGGCCCAGGTCGCGCTGGCCCGGCGGCACCGGCCGGTGCGGCGCGTGGTGTTCATGGGCATGGGCGAGCCGGCGCACAACCTGGACAACGTGCTGGAGGCCATCGACCTGCTGGGCACGGCGGGCGACATCGGCCACAAGAACCTGGTGCTGTCCACCGTGGGCGATGCGCGGCTGTTCGACGCGCTGATGGCGCGCGTCCATACCGCCGGCGCCGTGCGGCCGGCCCTGGCGCTGTCGCTGCACACCACGCGCGCCGATCTGCGCGCGCAGCTGCTGCCGCGCGCGCCGCGCCTGAGGCCGGAGGAACTGGTGGAGGCCGGCGAGCGCTATGCCCGCGCCAGCGGCTATCCGATCCAGTACCAATGGACGCTGCTGCAGGGCGTCAATGACGACGACGCAGAAGTCCAGGCGCTGGCGCGCCTGCTGCAGGGCCGCTACGCCATGCTCAACCTCATCCCCTACAACGCCGTCGAGGGCCTGCCCTACCGCCGCCCGGACTGGGAGGCCGCGGTGCGCATGGCGCGGCAACTGAACGCCCGGGGCATTCTGACGACGCTGCGCCGCTCGGCCGGGCAGGATGTCGAAGGCGGCTGCGGCCAGCTGCGCGCGCGGGCCGTGCGGGTGCGACCGGCGGTGCCGCTGGTGCCGATCGCGGGCTGAGCACGTTCCGTACACGCATCGAGCGGACCGCCGGGAGCCGTCTTACAATCGCGCCTCCTTCCAAGGAGCGTTGCAGCCGGCTCGCGCAAGCCGGTCAGGCTTGGAAGGGCCGTGTTCTGCAACGACGCTCGCCTGTTTCGTGTCGCTGTCGCAGGTGAGTGCCATGTCCCTACCGTCCATCCCGCCGATGAAGCTGGCCGGCCTGGAGCCGCTGGTCATCGGCACCGGCTCGCTGTTCGTGAACATCGGCGAGCGCACCAACGTCACCGGCTCCAGGGCGTTCGCCCGCATGATCCTCAACGGCCAGTTCGAGGAGGCGCTGGCCGTGGCGCGCCAGCAGGTGGAAAACGGCGCGCAGATCATCGACGTCAACATGGACGAGGCCATGCTCGACAGCCAGGCCGCGATGGTGCGCTTTCTCAACCTGATCGCCAGCGAGCCCGACATCGCCCGCGTGCCTATCATGATCGACTCCTCCAAATGGAGCGTCATCGAAGCCGGGCTGCGCTGCATCCAGGGCAAGGGCATCGTCAACTCCATCTCGATGAAGGAGGGGGTGGAGGAGTTCAAGCGCCAGGCCCGGCTGATCAGGCGCTATGGCGCCGCCGCCGTGGTGATGGCTTTCGACGAGCAGGGCCAGGCCGACACCTTTGCCCGCAAGATCGAAATCTGCGAGCGTGCCTACCGCATCCTGGTCGATGAAGTGGATTTCCCACCCGAGGACATCATCTTCGACCCCAACATCTTCGCGATCGCCACCGGCATCGAGGAGCACAACAACTACGCGGTGGACTTCATCGAGGCCACGCGCTGGATCAAGCAGCACCTGCCCGGCGCCAAGGTCTCGGGCGGCGTGTCCAACGTGTCGTTCAGCTTCCGCGGCAACGACCCGGTGCGCGAGGCCATCCACACCGTGTTTCTGTACCACGCGATCCAGGCCGGCATGGACATGGGCATCGTCAACGCCGGCATGATCGGCGTCTATGACGAGCTGGAACCCACGCTGCGCGAGCGGGTGGAAGACGTGGTGCTCAACCGCCGGCCCGACGCCGCCGAGCGCCTGCTGGAAATTGCCGAGCAGGCCAAGGGCGCGGCCCGCGACGACGGCAAAAAGCTGGAATGGCGCAGCGGCACGGTGGAGCAGCGCCTCAGCCATGCGCTGGTGCATGGCATCACCGACTACATCATCGAAGACACCGAGGAAGCCTATCGCGCCACTGTGGCTAGAGGAGGGCGGCCGCTGCATGTGATCGAAGGGCCGCTGATGGACGGCATGAACATCGTCGGCGACCTCTTCGGCGCGGGCAAGATGTTCCTGCCGCAGGTGGTCAAGAGCGCGCGGGTGATGAAGCAGGCCGTGGCCCACCTGATTCCCTACATCGAAGAGGAAAAGCGCCAGCACGAAGCCGCGGGGCTGGACGTCAAGTCCAAGGGCAAGATCGTGATCGCCACCGTCAAGGGCGACGTGCACGACATCGGCAAGAACATCGTCGCCGTCGTGCTCCAGTGCAACAACTTCGAAGTCGTCAACATGGGGGTCATGGTGCCTTGCCACGAGATCCTGGCCACGGCCAAGGTCGAGGGGGCGGACATCATCGGCCTGTCGGGGCTCATCACGCCCAGCCTGGAAGAAATGCAGTACGTGGCGGCCGAGATGCAGAAGGACGAGCATTTCCGGCTCCGCAAAATCCCCCTGCTCATCGGTGGGGCCACGACCAGCCGGGTGCACACGGCCGTCAAGATCGCGCCGAACTACGAGGGGCCGGTCGTGTACGTGCCCGATGCCTCGCGCAGCGTCAGCGTGGCGCAGAACCTGCTGTCGGAGCAGGCCGCGCAGTACATCGCCGAGCTGCGGGCCGATTACGAAAAGATCCGCCAGCAGCACGCGGGCAAGAAGCAGCCGGCGCTGTGGCCGATCGAGAAGGCGCGCGCGAACAAGACGCGCATCGACTGGTCGGCCTATGTGCCGCCGCGGCCCAAATTCATCGGGCGGCGGGTGTTCCGCCACTTCGATCTGGCCGAGCTGGCCCGTTACATCGACTGGGGGCCGTTCTTCCAGACTTGGGATCTGGCCGGGCGCTTCCCCGACATCCTCAAGGACGAGATCGTCGGCAGCGAGGCGCAGCGGGTGTTTTCCGACGGCAAGCGCATGCTGCAGCGCCTGATCGAAGGGCGCTGGCTCACCGCCAACGGCGTGGTCGGCCTCTATCCGGCCAACAGCGTGCGCGATGACGACATCGAGCTCTACACCGACGACAGCCGCAGCCAGGTGGCGCTGACCTGGTACGGCCTGCGCCAGCAGACCGAGAAAGAGGTGGTCGATGGCGTGCCGCGGCCCAGCCGCTGCCTGGCCGACTTCGTCGCGCCCCGGGGCGTGGCGGCCGACTACGTGGGCGTGTTCGCCGTGACCGCCGGCATCGGCGTGGAGAAGAAGGAAAAGTATTTCCTCGACGACCACGACGACTACTCGGCCATCATGTTCAAGGCCCTGGCCGACCGCCTGGCCGAAGCCTTTGCCGAATGCCTGCACCAGCGTGTGCGCACCGACCTGTGGGGCTATGCGCCGGATGAGCAGCTGAGCAACGAGGAGCTGATCGCCGAGAAATACCGGGGCATACGGCCTGCGCCGGGCTACCCGGCCTGTCCGGACCACAGCGTCAAACAGGACCTGTTCGCGCTGCTGCGCTGCGACGAGATTGGCATGGGCCTGACCGAAAGCCTGGCCATGACCCCGGCAGCCAGCGTCTGCGGCTTTTATCTGGCGCACCCCGAAAGCCGTTACTTCAACGTCGGCCGCATCGGCCAGGACCAGCTGGAGGACCTGGCGCGCCGCCGCGGCGTCGATGCCCGGGCGCTGCAGCGCCTGCTGGCGCCGAATCTCTGAGCCTGGAAACGTCGGTTGCGCGCGGACTCGCCCAGCCGGCCCGTTTACACAGTTTTACCGTCGCGTCGCCCGGGCGTGACCGCCGCCGTCCACCATCGGCCACTGGCGGCGTTATTTCTGTCGTACGCATTCGCAATGGAGGACGAGCATCATGAGTGAAGCACCAGGCGCCGTGACGGCCGGCAACAAGGCCCTGTGGGCCGTCATCGGCGTGTTGGGTCTGGCCGTCGTGGGGCTGGGCGCGGCCTTGTGGCAGCAGCGGCGCGGCGTCGAGCCGGCGCAGCCATCGGCCGCGGCCCCGGTGCCGGCCGCGCCGCTCGCAGCCGGCAGCGCCCCCGGCCCGTCGCAGGCCAGCGCTTCGGTGCCAGAGGCCGCGCCGCGCCATCCGGCAGCGCCGGCAGCCGGCCCGCACGCTGCACGGCAGCCCGCCCAACCCACCCAACCCGCACGCCCTGCGCAGTCCACTGCCGCAGCCGGCGCGGCGCCTGCTGCGGCTGCGGCGGCATCTGCGGGGGTGGCTGCCGCTGCGGCGTCCAGCCCGGCCCCAGGCGCGGCGCGGCCCGTCTGCGCCGACTGCGCCACCGTGACCGCCGTCACGCCGGTGGAGCGCGAAGGCCAGGCCAGTGGCGCCGGCGCCGTGGCCGGCGGTGTGCTGGGCGCGCTGGTCGGCAACCAGATCGGCCAGGGCCAGGGCAAGGACATCGCCACCATCGTCGGCGCCGTGGGCGGCGGCATCGCCGGCAACCAGATCGAAAAGAAGATGAAAAAGGTCACCGTCTATCAGGTCGAGCTGCGGCTGGACGACGGCCGCACCCGCACCCTGGAGCTGCCCGAACCCCTGGCCGTGGGGGCGCGCGTGCGGGTGGAAGGCAACAACGTGACGCCCCTGCCGGCGCGCTGACGTTGGCGGCGCGCGCTGGGCAGGCCGCTGCGTAGCGTGCGCGCCGGCCATCGGCGCAGCGGGATGGCGCGGCTGCGGTGCAGTCGCTGCCGCTTCCAGGCTTACGGCAGCGGCTCCTGGCGGGCCAGCCGCTGCGCCCGGGCCAGCGCCAGCAGGCCCAGCCCGCACAGGCCAAGCAGCACCCACAGCCCGCTGCGGTAGCCGGCGGCGGGCGTCCACAGCAGCCCCAGCAGCCACGGGGCGGCCGCGCGCGCCAGGGCCATCGGCAGGCCCAGCGCGCCATTGAGGCTGGCGGCATGGGCGCGGCTCACATATTCGGCCACGGCCGTGCCCTTGACGATGGTCAGCAGCCCGTTGCCGATGCCATAGAGCGCCACGAACAGCAGCACGGCGGCGGTCTGGGCGGCGCCGCCGGCCGGCGCCAGCAGCAGCACCAGCAGCGCCAGCGGAATCAGGGTGGGCACGCTGCGGTTGACCCGGTGCCGGTCCCAGCGGTGTTCCAGAAAATACAGCAGCAGCCGGCCGGCCACCTGCAGCAGTCCGATGGCTGCCGGCGCGGCGATCACCCAGGCTTCGGCCAGGCCGGCGCCGCGCAGCAGGCTGACCAGATGCGGGGGCAGCGCCGCCGTCACGCCCATGAACAGCACGATGAACACCCCCACGAGCACGAAAGGCGCGCTGCGCAGATGCCCGCGCAAGGGGGCGGCTGCTGCGTGGCGGGCCGGCGCCGACGGCGCGGGGGCCGCGCGCAGGATCCAGGCGTGCAGCGGGGCGCACACCAGCAGGTGCAGTGCCGCCAGGGCCAGTAGCGCGGCGCGCCAGCCCAGCAGGGCGATCAGCCAGGCCGACAGCGGGATGAACACCGTGCTGGCCAGTCCGCCCAGAAAGGTGATGACGATGATGGCGCGCCGGAAGTCCTGCGGGTAGCGGCGGATCACCACCGCGAAGACCGGTGGATACAGGGTCGCGGCCATGCCCGCGCCCAGCAGCAGCCACACGGCGTAAAAGCCTGCGGCGCTGTCCACCCGGCTGTGCAGCAGCAGGCCCAGCGCCAGCAGCAGCGAGCCGCCGGTCATGACGGCGCGCTCGTGGCCGCGGTCGATCAGCCTGCCTACCGGCCAGGCCAGCAGGCCTTCGGCCAGCAGCGCCAGGCTGAAGGCCAGCGAAGCCTGCGCGCGGCTCAGGCCCAGCGCCTGCTCCACCGGCTCCAGCAGCAGGCCGAACAGGTAGAACACACTGCCCCAGCTGATCAGCTGGGCCAGCGAGAGCCAGCCCACCAGGGCCGCGGGACGGTGCGGGGCCATGCGGGTGATTATGATCGGCCAAGCCGCAGCTGCCGCAGCGGCCCCGCCTGCCCACACCTGCTGCACCTCGCTTTCCCGTGTCTGCACTTTCCGCGTCCACGCGCCGTTCGGTGCTGCTGCTGTCGTTCGCCACGTTTTCCAGCATGGCCGCGCAGCGGCTGTGCGATGCGATGCTGCCCGAGCTGGCGCGGGAATTCCGGGTGACGTTGGCCGAAGCCGCGCAGGTTGTTTCGGTGTTCGCCATCGTCTATGGCCTGTGCCAGCTGGTCTATGGGCCGCTGGGCGACCGGCTGGGCAAGTTCCGCGTGGTGGCGGCCGCCACGCTGTTTTGCGCCCTGGGCAGCCTGCTGGCCGTGTTCGCGCAGGGCCTGGGCGCGCTGGTGGGCGCGCGCGTGCTGGTGGCGCTGGGGGCGGCGGCCATCATCCCGCTGTCGCTGGCCTGGATCGGTGACACCGTCGATTACGGGCTGCGCCAGGCCACGCTGGCGCGCGTGGGGCTGGGCACCACGCTGGGCATCACCGGCGGGCAGCTGCTCGGCGGCGTGTTCACCGACACCCTGGGCTGGCGCTGGGCCTTTGGCTTCATGGCCCTGCTGTTTGGCGCGGTGGGCCTGCTGCTGTGGCGCGATGCCCGCCGCCAGCGGCGCGAAGGCGGCCAGCTCCCGCCGGCTGCCGGTGGGGGCGGCGGCTTCGCGCGCCAGGCCTGGCAGATCGTCTGCGGCCCGTGGTCGCGCGTGGTGCTGGTCGTGGCGCTGATCGAGGGCGCCAGCGGCTTTGGCGTGCTGGCGATCTGGGCCGCGCACCTGCACCAGGTGCTGGGCCTGTCGCTGGCGCTGGCGGGCACGGTGGTGGCGCTGTTCGGGCTGGGTGGCATGGCCTACATGGCCGTGGCGCGCTGGCTCATTCCTCGGCTTGGCGAGCACGGGCTGGCACGCAGCGGCGTGCTGCTGCTGGGGCTGGCCTCGCTGGTGATGGCCTGGACCCCCTGGTGGTGGCTGGCGTGGCCGGCCAGCCCGCTGGCGGGGTTTGGCTTTTTCATGTTCCACAACACCATGCAGGCCAATGCCACGCAGATGGCGCCGGCCGCGCGCGGCACCGCGGTGGCGCTGTTTGCCGCTTTCCTGTTCCTCGGGCAGTCGCTGGGCGTGCTGGCGGCGGCGGCGCTGGCCGGTTGGCTGGGCACCGCCGCCGTCATTGCGCTGGGCTGCGCGGTGCTGGTGGCCACCGGGCTGTACTTCGCGGCACGGCTGCGCCAGCGGCACGCGCAGATGCTGCAGGCGTAGCGCCGGCGGGCCGTGGGGCGGGCGCTGCCGCCGGCCGGGAATTTTCCACACTTTCGCGGCGCGGCCCTCGCGCCGCGCCGCTGCGCTGGCCACAATCGCCGGCGGACGTCGATGCAGCGGTGGGGCCATGTCGGTACGGGTGATGATCGTCGAGGACGAGCCGGAATTCCGGCGCAATTTCGAGACGGCGGTGGCTGCCGATGCGGGGCTGGGGCTGCTGGCGGCGGTGGGCAGCGTGGAGGCGGCGCGCGCGCAGCTGCGCACGCAGGTGCCCGATGTGCTGCTGGTCGATCTGGGGCTGCCCGATGGCAATGGCATCGAGCTGATCCGTGCAGTGGCACGCCAGCACCCGCAGACCGACTGCCTGGTGGTCACGATGTTCGGCGACGACACGCACGTGCTGGCCAGCATCGAGGCCGGCGCCACCGGCTATCTGCTCAAGGACGCCAGCGCCGGCCGCATCGTGGCCGCCATCCACGAAGCGCGTGCCGGCGGCGCGCCGCTGAGCCCCAGCATCGCGCGGCGCATCCTGGGGCGCTTGCGGCCTGCGCCGCCTGCTGCTGGCGAGCCTGCGCAGACCCTGCCGCTGACGCCGCGCGAAATCGACGTGCTGCAGCTGGTGGCCAAGGGGTTGAGCTTCGATGAGGTGGGGGCGGCACTGAACCTGTCCACCCACACCATCGTCAGCCATGTCAAGAACATCTACCGCAAGCTGGCCGTGCATTCGCGCGGCGAGGCGGTGTTCGAGGCCCGCCAGCTCGGGCTGATTCAGTGAGCGGCTGGCCCGCGCGGGCGCTGGCTGCGCTGCTGCTGGCCTGGCTGCCCCTGGCGGCTGCGGCCGGCGTGCTGCGCCCGGCCCAGGCCGAGGTGCAGGACGCCCGTGGCCAGTGGGTGCGGCTGACCCTGCCGCTGAGCTCGCGCGCGCTCGAGCCGGCCCCGGCGCGGCTGCGCGCCGTGATGACGTTCAGGCTCGAAGCGACCGTTGCGCAGGCCGCAGAGCAGCCGATGGCTGTCTATCTGCCGCATCTGTACGACGGCGGGCGGGTGGTGCTCAACGGCGTGACCATCGCCGCGCTGGCCGAGTCCGATGCGCAGCAGCATGTGCGTTGGCGCCAGCCCCTGCTCGTTTCCGTGCCCGCTGGCCTGCTGCGTGCCGGTGACAACCGGCTGGAGCTGGACGTGCCGGTGCCACCCGAGCAGGCCGCCGCCTACATCGCCCGGCCGGCCATCGGCCCGTGGGAGGTCTTGCGGCCGCTGGCGCAACGGCGGGCTTTCTGGGTGCAGGGGCTGGTGCAGGTGACGCTGCTGACCAGTCTGCTCTTTGCCGCCGGCATGCTGCTGCTGTGGGCGCTGCGGCGCAGCGAGGTGCTCTATGGCCTGTACGGGCTGGCCTGCCTGTTCTGGGGGCTGCGCACCCTGACCTTTCTGGTCGATGCCGTTCCCGCCGCCTGGTGGCCGGCCTGGCGGGTGTTCCATCATTTCACGGCCATCGGCTCGGCCAGCGCGGTGGCGCTGTTTTCGCTGCGCCTGGCCGATGTGCACCGCCCCCGCCTGGAACGGGGCCTGATGGCCCTGACGCTGCTGCTGCCGCTGCTGGCGCTGCTGCCCCTGCCGCAGGCCGAACGCTGGCTGGGGCAGGCGAGCGGCCTGTTCAGCATCGTGGGCCTGGGCGGGCTGGCCATCGGCGCGGCCGTGTGGGCTGCCTGGCGCCAGCGCAGCCTGCCGGCCTACAGCGTGCTGGCGGCCTGGGGCCTGCTGCTGCTGGCTTCGGCCCACGACTACCTGATGTACTGGCACGCCGACTGGCTGCATCGCTGGCTGCCCGCCTGGACCGAGGAGGGGCACCTGCTGCTGCGCCATGCGGTGGGGGTGCTGCTGCTGACTTTCGGGGTGATTCTCTTGCAGCGGTTTGTGCGCACGCTCGACGGCCTGGAGCAGCTCAACCGCACGCTGGAAGACCGGGTGGCCGCGCGCGAAGCCCAGCTGCAGCGCAGCTACGCCCAGCTGGCCGAGCTGGAGCGCGAGCGCGCTACCGTGGCCGAGCGTCAGCGCCTGATGCGCGAGCTGCACGACGGGCTGGGCTCGCAGCTGTTCGTGGCGCTGTCGCGGGGGCAGCGTGGCGCGCTCGCGCCGGCCGAGATGGTGGACACGCTCAAGGCCTGCGTGGCCGATCTGCGTCTGGCCTTGGAGGCGCTGGCGCCCGGCGATGGCGACTTCGCCACCGTATGGGGCGATTTTCGCTTTCGCTGGAGCAGCCAGCTCGATGCGGCCGGGGTGGCCGTGCGCTGGGACACCCAGGGGCTGGAGCAGCCGCTGAAGCTGCCCGCGCACACCAGCCTGCAGCTGCTGCGCATCGCCCAGGAGGCGCTGACCAACGCGCTGCGCCACGCGCGGGCGCGCCAGATGCAGGTGCGCCTGCGGGTGGGGGACGACATGCTGATGCTGGAGGTCGAGGACGACGGCATCGGCCTGCCTGAGCAGGCCCGGCGCGACAGCCGCGGCCTGCAGAACATGCGTGAGCGTGCCGGCCAGCTCGGCGCGGCGCTGGAGCTGGAGTCGGCCCCCGGCCGCACGCTGCTGCGCCTGCGCTGGCCGCGCGGGCGCGCAACCTGAAATTACCGCTTTTGCGGGATGGTCCGATCGCGGCGCACTTTCTAGATTGCGGCTGACGGGCGGGAGTTGCCCGTCGCGTTGCAACAGGAGTGTGGACCATGGGAACGAAAAAAATCCTGCTGGCTGCGTTGGCGGCCTGGACCCTGGCCTGGGCCGGGCCGGCTGCCGCGAATCCGGCCTATGAAGAAGGCTTACGGCAGGTGGACGAGCGCAACTACGCCCGGGCGCTGCAGGAGTTTCGCCGCGCCGCCGCGCAGGGGCATCGCGATGCGATGCGCGCGGCTGGGCTGATGCTGCTGTTTGGCTCCGATCTGTACGGGGCGCAGATTCCCCGGCAGGAAGGGCAGGCCGTGGCCCTGCTGAAGGCGGCGGCCGATGCGGGCTGCGAGGTGTCGGCGCTGATCCTGGCGCGCATGGGGTATCACCAGGGCTGCTGAAGCCGGCAGCCAACCGCGCCTGGCCCTGCCAGTGCCGTGATCGGCGAGCGCGGCCGCTGCGGCCCATGGCGGCTTGCCGGTGGGCCCGGCGGCGCGATCAGCGGGCCGTGGCCGGGCGGTACTGCAGGGCTTCGGCCACGTGCGGCACGGCCACCGTGGAGGAGCCGGCCAGATCGGCAATGGTGCGCGCCACCCGCAGCGTGCGGTGCAGCCCGCGCGCGGACCAACCCAGCCGGCTGGCGGCGGCCTGCAGAAAGCGCAGCGCGTCGTCGTCGGCATGCAGCTGCTCGTTGAGTTCGGCCGCGCCCAGCGCGTGGTTGGGCTTGCCTTGGCGCTGCAGCGCACGCTGCCGCGCGGCGGTGCAGCGCGCGCGCACCGCGGCCGTGGGCTCGCCGGGGGCGGCCTGCAGCAGCTCGGCCGGCGGCAGCGCGGCCATCTGCACGTGTAGGTCGATGCGGTCCAGCAGCGGGCCGGACAGCCGGCCCTGGTAGCGCGCCACCTGATCGGGCGTGCAGCGGCAGGCGCGCAGCGTCGAGCCCAGATAGCCGCAGGGGCAGGGATTCATCGCCGCCACCAGCTGGAAGCGCGCCGGGAACTCGGCGCGCCGCGCCGCGCGGGCGATGGTGATGCGTCCGGTCTCCAGCGGCTCGCGCAGCGCTTCCAGCGCGGTGCGCGGAAACTCCGGCAGTTCGTCCAGATACAGCACGCCGTGGTGGGCCAGCGAGACCTCGCCCGGGCGCGGCGGGTTGCCGCCGCCCACCAGGGCCACGGCGCTGGCGCTGTGGTGGGGGCTGCAGGTCGGGCGCTGGCCCCAGCGCCGGGGGTCGAAGCGCCCGGCCAGGCTGGCGATGGCCGCGCTTTCCAGCGCATCCTCGGGGTCCAGCGGCGGCAGCAGCCCGGCCAACCGCTCGGCCAGCATGGACTTGCCGGCGCCCGGCGGGCCGCTGAGCAGCAGGCTGTGTCCGCCGGCGGCGGCGATTTCCAGCGCCCGCTTGGCTGCGACCTGACCCTTGACCTCGGCCAGATCGGGCCCGTCTGCGGCCGGCTCCGCCGGCGGCGCCTGCACCCGGGCCCAGCCGGGCGGCGGCGCATCGGCTGCGCCGGCCGGCAGCAGCGCCTGCACCACGTCCAGCAGGTGAGCGGCGCGGTACACGGTGAGCTGCGGCACCCGCGCGGCCTCCTCGGCGCTGGCCGGTGGCAGCACCAAGGCGGTGCAGCTGCCGCGCAGCGCCAGCGCCATGGCCAGCGCGCCGCGCACCGGCCGCAGCTCGCCCGAGAGCGACAGCTCGCCGGCGAACTCGTAGCCGTGCAGGGCCGCTGCGTCGATCTGCCCGCTGGCGGCCAGGATGCCCAGGGCGATGGGCAGGTCGAAGCGGCCGGAATCCTTGGGCAGGTCCGCCGGGGCCAGGTTCACCGTGATGCGCTTGTTGTGCGGAAATTCCAGTCCGGCATTCAGGATGGCGGCGCGCACCCGCTCGCGCGCCTCCTTGACTTCGGTCTCGGCCAGGCCCACCAGCGTGAAGCTGGGCAGGCCATTGGCCAGATGCACCTCCACGCTGACCTGTGCCGCTTGCAGCCCCAGCAGGGCGCGGCTGTGCACCAAAGACAGGCTCATCGTGCGTTCCTCCTCGTACCGGTGCGCCCGCTTGCCGCCCAGCCGGCGTCGGCGCACAATATTGGTGCAATACTGTATGAGCGTACAGATATCTTAACGCCAGATCGTGCCCGGGGTGCACAGGGCAGGCTGAGCGGAGGGTGGTGAGGGGCTGGCACGGTCCATGCTTCATTGCTGGTGTCCCCAACCCTCCAAGGAGTGCACACGATGAAGCTGAAATCCAAAATCGCACTGGCCGTGCTGGCCCTGACCGCTGGTTCCGCCGCCATGGCCGAGCTGAGCTACAACATCGGCGCGGTCAGCGAATACCGCTACCGGGGTATTTCCCAGACCCGTTTCGAGCCGACGGTGCAAGGCGGCATCGACTACGCCCATGCCAGCGGCTTCTACCTCGGCGCCTGGGGTTCGGGCATCAAGTGGATCAAGGATGCCGGCGCCAGCAAAGGCGACATCGAGCTGGATATCTACGGCGGCTACAAGGGTTCGATCACCAAGGACCTGGGCTTTGACGTGGGCTACCTGCGTTATGAATACGTGGACAACAAGTACAAAGACGTTACGGGCGTCGATGCCAGCACCGACGAGATCTACGGCGCACTGAGCTATGGCCCCTATACCGCCAAGCTGTCGTACTCGCTGTCGGATCTCTTCGGCACGCCCAACAGCAAGGGCAGCACCTACTTGGACCTGTCGGCCACCTTCGATCTGGGCAATGGTTTCTCGCTGGTGCCGCACCTGGGCAGCCAGACCGTGGCGAATAACAGCAGCGCGAGCTACACCGACTGGTCGCTGGCCGTGGTCAAGGATTTCGGCAATGGCCTGTCCGCCTCGCTGGCGGCGGGCGGCACCGATGCCAAGTTCGGCGCTTACGTGTCGCCCGATGGCAAGCAGCTGGGTGCCAGCACCGTGGTGCTGGGCGTGAAGTACACCTTCTGACACCCTTCTCCATCCAACCAGAGGAGATCCCATGAAACTCGTCACTGCCATCATCAAGCCCTTCAAGCTCGACGAGGTGCGCGAAGCCCTCTCGGCCATCGGGGTGCAGGGCATCACCGTCACCGAGGTCAAAGGCTTCGGCCGACAGAAGGGCCATACCGAGCTGTACCGCGGCGCCGAATACGTCGTGGACTTTCTGCCCAAGGTCAAGATCGAGGCCGCCGTGGCCGACGAGCTGGTCGATCGCACCATCGAGGCCATCGAGGGTTCGGCGCGTACCGGCAAGATCGGCGACGGCAAGATTTTTGTCTATGACCTCGAGCAGGTCGTACGCATCCGCACCGGCGAGACCGGCAAGGAAGCGCTGTGAGGCTGCCACCCACCGAGGAAACACTGCCATGAAAAAACTGATTCTTTCCTTCGCGCTGGGGCTGGGCCTGCTGGCCGGCTCCTTGACTTCCTGGGCTCAGGCGGCCGCCGAGCCGGCCGCGGCCACGGCTTCGGCGCCGGCTGCCGAGGCGCCTGCTCCCGCGGCCGCTCCCGCAGCACCCGCCGAGGCAGCGCCGCCGGCCGCGCCGGCGCCCAAGGTCGACTCCGGCGACACCGCCTGGATGCTGACTTCGACGATGCTGGTCATCCTGATGACCATCCCGGGGCTGGCGCTGTTCTACGGCGGCCTGGGGCGCAGCAAGAACATGCTGTCGGTGCTGATGCAGGTCTTCGTCATCTTCGCGCTCAGCAGCATCCTGTGGGCGCTGTATGGCTACAGCCTGGCCTTCGCCGGTGAGGGCAAGTTCTTCGGCTCGTTCGACAAGATCTTCCTCAAGGGCGTGACGCAGGAAACCTTTGGCGCGCTGACCACGATCCCCGAGTACGTGTTCATGGCCTTCCAGGGCACGTTCGCGGCCATCACCGTGGCGCTGATCGTTGGGGCCTTTGCCGAGCGCATGAAGTTCTCCGCCGTGCTGCTGTTTGCCGCGCTGTGGTTCACCTTCAGCTACGTGCCGATGGCCCACATCGTCTGGGGCGGCGGCCTGCTGGCAGCCGACGGCGCGCTGGACTTCGCCGGCGGCACCGTGGTGCATATCAACGCTGGTATTGCCGGCCTGGTGGGCGCCTATCTGGTGGGCAAGCGCATCGGCTACGGCAAGGAAGCGATGGCGCCGCACAGCCTGACGCTGACCATGGTGGGCGCCTCGCTGCTGTGGGTGGGCTGGTTCGGCTTCAACGCCGGCTCTGCCGGTGCGGCCAACGCCCAGGCCGGCCTGGCCTTCGTCAACACGGTGCTGGCCACGGCCGCAGCCACCCTGTCCTGGATCGCCGGCGAAGCGCTGGCCAAGGGCAAGGCCTCGATGCTGGGTGCCGCTTCCGGTGCCGTGGCCGGTCTGGTGGCCGTCACGCCGGCAGCCGGCTTCGTCGGTCCCATGGGCTCGATCATCATCGGCCTGATCGCCGGCCTGGTCTGCCTGTGGGGCGTCACGGGTCTGAAGAGCATGCTGCGTGCGGACGACGCCTTCGATGTGTTCGGCGTGCACGGCGTGGGCGGCATCGTCGGCGCCATCCTGACCGGTGTGTTCGCCGCGCAGAGCCTGGGCGGCACCGGCGGGCTGACCCCCGACACCTTCACGATGGGCGGCCAGGTCTGGATCCAGATCAAGAGCGTGATCTTCACCCTGGTGTGGTCCGGCGTGGTGTCCTTCATCGCCTACAAGATCGTGGACCTGACCATCGGCCTGCGCGTCAGCGAAGAGGAAGAGCGTCAGGGTCTGGACATCTCCTCCCACGGCGAAAGCGCCTACAACCGCTGAGCCGCTACCAGGCAATGGACGGCAGCCGCCCGCTGCGGCTGCCGCACCCAGAGCAAGCGAGAGTCTCCTCTGGTTCACCCGCGGACTGCCAGTCGGCGCCGCGGGTTTTTTCATGCCCGGCGCGCAGCGGCGCACGCGCAACGGCAGCGGGCTGGCACGATCCCTGCAAGAAAGTTGTCATCTTTCTCAACCCACCAGGAGTGTGACGACATGAAGATGCAATCCAAAATCGCGTTGGCCGTGTTGGCCTTGAGCGCCGGTTCGGCCGCCATGGCCGAGCTGAGCTACAACATCGGCGTGGTCAGCGACTACCGCGTGCGCGGCATCGCGCAGACGGCCACCCAGCCTTCGCTCCAGGGTGGGGTGGACTACGCGCACAAGAATGGTGCCTATGTGGGCGTCTGGGCCGCTAACAACATCAAGTGGATCAAAGAGTTCAACGGCGCGACCAAGGGCGACTACGAGGTGGACGTCTATGGCGGCTACAAGTTCGAGGCCGCGGGGCTCGGATTCGACGTCGGGGCGATCACCTACCAGTTCCCCGACAACGACTCCAACAGCGCGACCACCACCAATGCCACGACCTACGAGTTCTACGGCGCCGTGAGCTACAAGATGTTCACGCTCAAGTACAACCAGAGCGTGGGCGACTTCCTCGGCATCCGCGACTCCAATGGCAGCCGCTACTGGGATCTGAGCGCCAGCTTCGATCTGGGCAACGGTTTCACGCTGGTGCCGCACATCGGCCGCCAGACCATTCCGGCCAACGCCGGCAACCCCAACGGCAATGCCGACTACACCGACTACGCGCTGACGCTGACCAAGGACTTCGGCAACGGCTTGAGCGCGTCGATCGCCGCCGTGGCCACCAATGCCGACAAGGACTTCTACACCCAGTCTGATGGCCGCTACATCGCCAAAGAGGCGGTGGTCGTGGGCCTGAAGTACAGCTTCTGACCGCTCATCGTTCTCCAAAGCTTGCCCGCAGGCGCGCCAGACCGGCCCTGCGGGCTTTTTCATTCCGGCAGCAGGCTGGCACCAAACTTGCTCAACCTTTCACCGAGAGGTGACCGCCGCGGTGCGCGCGACGGCCCCGTCAGCAAAGATCGCTAGGGTTCCGGGTCCGGCCAGCCGGCCGGGCCGTCTGGTCCGAGAGCGGTCGGCTGCATTCTCGTGCAGCTCCACGGAGGGACAAAAGCCCGGGAGGTCACGGCGCATGCCGGCGTCGCCTCTCGTTTCCGTCCCACGCAGGAGCCCGCCATGCACCACGAACCCAGCGCGCCGCCACGCCCCAGCCTGTGGGCCATCGGCGCGACCATTTCCCGCCGCCAGTATTGGCTCTTTGCCGGCATCGGCCTGCTGCTGCCGCTGCTGGCCTGGTGGGCGCTGACCGCGCTGGAGTGGATCGATCCGGTCTTCATGCCCGGCCCAGGCCAGGTGCTGCAGCGCTTCTGGACCTGGCTGCTGCACGACGACCTGGCCGGCGACACGCTGATCAGCATCTACCGCGTGATGGCCGGATTTGCGCTGTCGGCCGTCATTGCACTGCCGCTGGGGCTCCTGATTGGTGCATACCGCCCCGTCGAGGCGCTGCTGGAGCCGTTGACCGACTTTATCCGCTACATGCCGGCGGTGGCCTTCATTCCGCTGGTCATGCTCTGGATGGGCATCGGCGAGGGGGCCAAGATCTCCATCATCTTCATCGGCACCTTCTTCCAGATGGTGCTGATGGTGGCCGAGAACGTGCGGCTGGTGCCGCGCGCCCAGATCGAGGCGGCCCAGACCATGGGCGCCACCCGCGGCGAGATCGTCAAGCTGGTGCTGCTGCAGTCGGCCAAGCCCGCCATTCTGGACACGCTGCGCATCACGATGGGCTGGGCATGGACCTATCTGGTGGTGGCCGAGCTGGTGGCGGCCAACAGCGGGCTGGGCTACACCATCCTGAAGGCGCAGCGCTACCTGAAGACCGACACCATCTTCGCCGGCATCGTGCTCATCGGCCTCATCGGCCTGTTGATGGACCAGGCGTTCCGCTGGCTGCACCGCCGGGCCTTTCCATGGATGCACCTCAAGGGTTGAACGGCCATGGCACAAGTCCTCATCGAGCAGCTGGGCAAGCGCTACACCCACAGCGCTTCGGCGGTGGCGGCGCTGCAGGGCGTGGACCTGCACATCGCCGACGGCGAATTCGTCACCCTGGTGGGCGCTTCGGGCTGCGGCAAGTCTACGCTGCTGCGCATCCTCGCCGGGCTGGAGACGCACACCAGCGGGCGCGTGCTGTGCGGCGGCCGGCCCATCACCGGCCCTGGCGCGGACCGCGCCATGGTGTTTCAGCACTACAGCCTCTACCCCTGGCTGACGGTGATGGAAAACATCAAGTTCAGCCGCCGCCTCAAGGTCAACCGGGGCGACATCACGTCGGCCGATGTCGAAGCGGCCTCCGGCCGCGCCGACGCGCTGCTGGACCTGATCGGCCTGTCGAAAGTCGCTTCTGCCTATCCGGGCCAGCTCTCGGGCGGCATGCAGCAGCGCGTGGCCATCGCGCGCGCGCTGATGGGCCGGCCCGACATGCTGCTGATGGACGAGCCCTTCGGCGCGCTGGACGCGCAGACGCGCGAAGTCATGCACGACCTGATCCTGCACATCCACCGCGTGGAAAAGCCCACCGTCGTCTTCGTCACGCACGACGTGGAGGAGGCCATCTATCTGGGCCAGCGCGTGGTGCTGATGCAGCCGCGCCCGGGGCGCATCCACAGCATCTACGAAGTGCCGCTGCCCGCGCAGCGCACGCAGGACATGAAGCATGGCGTCGAATTCCGCGCGCTCAAGAGCGAAATCCTGGCGCGCATCCGCGAAAGCGCTGGCGTCAACACCGATCACGACCTGCTGGAGCGCCTCAACGCAGGCCGCTCCACTTCCTGAAGGAGCCACACATGTCCACCCCAGTCGATACGCCCGATCCCCTGGCTGCGCTGACGCCGCTGGCGCGCGCCCAGGTACCCCCCCACTCTGCCACCTTTGCGCCCGAACGGGTGCTGTGGGAAGAAACCGTGCCCGGCGGCGGGCACTGGTCCGGCCTGCTGCGCCGCGGCAACACGCTGCGCATCACCGACCTGCATGGCCGCGCCAACGTGTCGCTGCTGCTCTACAACCAGGAGGAAAAGACCGAGCGCTACAACATGCCCGACACGCTGAAGGCGCAGCACACGGCTTACCTGACGCGCGGCCACGTCTGCTACTCCGACATGGGGCGCGTGCTCTGCTCCATTCCCGAAGACACCTGCGGCTGGCATGACACCGTCTGCGGTGCGCTGGATGCGGCCACGCTGGCGCGCAAGTACGGCGTGCACCGCTTCCAGGAGCACCGCAACGCGATGTACCGCAATGCGGTCGATGGCCTGCTGGTGGAAATCGGCAAATGGGGGCTGGGCAAGCGCGACTTGGTGGCCAACCTCAACCTGTTCAGCAAGGTGGTGGCCGACGACGAGGGGCGCCTGCGCTTCGAGACCGCGCACCGCGCCCCCGGCCAGTACATCGACCTGCGCTTCGAGATGAACGTGCTGGTGGCGCTGTCGGCCGCTCCGCACCCGCTCGATCCGGCGCCGGCCTACGACCCCGCGCCCGTGCGGCTGACGGCCTGGCGCTCCGGCACGGCCGGCGCCGACGACGTCTGCCGCCTGTCCTGCGCGGAAAACGCCCGGGGACTGCTCAACACCGAACGCTACTTCCTCTGAAAGCGAGTACTGCCATGAACGTGCAACTGCTGCCCAGCCAACTGGACCCGGCCCGCGCGGTGCTGGACGACACCCTGCCTGCCGGCGAGCCGTGGATGAAGGAAATCCGTCGCGGCCAGATCCTGCGCATCGTCGATCTGGAAGGCAACCAGGCCGTGGACACCATCTTCTACAGCGCCCGCGACCCCGAGGAGCGCTACAGCGTGACGCACACCATCCAGGCCCAGGGCGCGCTCTACCTGGGGGTGGGGTCGGTGCTGATGTCCAGCGAAGGCCGGCCGATGCTGACCATCGTCGCCGACACCTGCGGCCGCCACGACACGCTGGGCGGCGCCTGCGCCAGCGAGAGCAACACCGTGCGCTACGCGCTGGAGAAGCGCCACATGCACAGCTGCCGCGACAACTACCTGCTGGCGATCGCGCACGATGCGCACCACCTGAGCAAGCGCGATCTGGTGCCCAACGTCAACTTCTTCATGAACGTGCCGGTCACGCCGGCGGGGGACCTGACTTTCGCCGACGGCATTTCGGCCCCGGGCAAGTACGTGGAGCTGCGCGCGGAGATGGACCTGATCGTGCTGATTTCCAACTGCCCGCAGCTCAACAACCCCTGCAACGCCTACAACCCCACGCCGGTGCGCTGCCTGGTCTGGGATCCGAGCTGAGGCGGCGCCATCGCCCCCGCGGGACGACCCGCCGGGGTTTTTCCTTTCGCGCAGGACGGCCTGCACACGCATACGGACGACGCCATGTTCACCAAAGTCCTGATCGCCAACCGCGGCGCCATCGCCTGCCGCATCATCCGCACGCTCAAGCGCCTGGGCATCGCCTCGGTGGCGGTCTATTCGGAAGCCGACGCCGACTCCCTGCACGTGGCGCAGGCCGACGAGGCTATCTGCATCGGCGCCGCGCCGCCGGCGGCCAGCTACCTGAGCATCGAGCGTCTGATCGATGCGGCCCGGCGCAGCGGCGCGCAGGCCGTGCACCCCGGCTACGGCTTTCTGTCGGAAAACCCGGCCTTCGTCGAGGCCTGCGAGGCCGCCGGCCTGGTGTTTCTGGGGCCCACGCCGGAGCAGATGCGCCTGTTCGGCCTCAAGCACACGGCCCGCGCGCTGGCCATCGAGGCCGGCGTGCCGCTGTGCCCCGGCACCGGCCTGCTGCCCGATGCCGCCACGGCATTGAAAGAGGCCGAGCGCATCGGCTACCCGGTGATGCTCAAGAGCAGCGCCGGCGGCGGCGGCATCGGCATGCAGATGTGCCGCAGCGCCGAGGAGCTGGCGGCGGCATTCCAGACCGTGACGCGGCTGGCGCAATCCAACTTCTCGGAGGCGGGCGTCTTTCTGGAGCGCTACATCGCCGACGCGCGCCACGTGGAGGTGCAGATCTTCGGCGACGGCCAAGGGAATGTGCTGGTGCTGGGCGAGCGCGACTGCTCGCTGCAGCGGCGCAACCAGAAAGTGGTGGAAGAGACGCCGGCTCCCAACCTGCGCCCCGAGGTGCGCCAGGCCCTGCACGAGACCGCGCGCCGGCTCGCCGCCGCCGCGTCCTACCGCTCGGCCGGCACGGTGGAATTCGTCGTCGATGCGCGCACGCAGGAGTTCTTTTTTCTCGAAGTCAATGCCCGGCTGCAGGTCGAGCATGGCGTGACCGAGGCCGTGACCGGTGTGGACATCGTCGAATGGATGCTGCGCCTGGGCGCCGGGGAGATGCCGGCTTTCGAAACCCTGCGCATCGAGCCGCGCGGCCACGCCGTGCAGGCGCGCCTGTACGCGGAAGACCCCTACAAGAACTTCCAGCCCTCCACCGGCGTGCTGACCGAGGCGGTGTTCCCCACGGATCTGCGCGTGGACACCTGGGTGGAGCGCGGCAGCGAGATCGGCGCGTACTACGACCCGATGATCGCCAAGCTCATCGCCCATGGCAGCGACCGCGCCGAGGCCATTGCCAAGCTCGCGCAGGCGTTGCAGCACACGCGCATCGCCGGGCTGGAGTCCAACCTCGACTACCTGCGCGCGCTCATGTCTTTCGAACCGTTCGTACAGGGGTGCCATACCACACGCAGCCTGGCCGGCTACAGCCCGCCCAGCCGGGCCCTGGACGTGCTGGCCGGCGGCGTGCTGACCACCGTGCAGGACTGGCCGGGGCGGCTGGGCTACTGGGACGTGGGCGTGCCGCCGTCCGGCCCGATGGACGCGCTGGCGCTGCGCGCGGCCAACGCGCTGCTGGGCAATCCCGTGGGGGCCGCCGGGCTGGAGATCACCGTGGCCGGTCCCACGCTGCGGCTGCGCTGCGACCTGCAGCTGGCCGTGACGGGCGCGCCCATCGAGCTGACGCTGGATGACGCGCCGGTGCCGATGTGGTCCGTCATCGACGCGAGGGCCGGCCAGACCCTGCGGCTGGGCCGCATCCAGGACGGCGGCTGCCGCGCCTATCTGGCCGTTGCCGGCGGCATCGAGGTGCCGGCCTATCTGGGCAGCGGCTCCACCTTCACGCTGGGGCAGTTCGGTGGCCATGGCGGGCGCACGCTGCGTGCCGGCGATGTGCTGCACGTGGGCACGCAGGCACCGCAGCGCCGCCTCACGCCGGCCGAATTGGCCCGGCTGCGCCCGGCCTATGGCCACGAGTGGGAAATCGCGGTGCTCATCGGCCCGCACGCCGCGCCCGATTTCTTCACGCCCGAAGACATGGACATGTTCTTCGCCACCCGCTGGGAAGTGCACTACAACTCCAGCCGCACCGGGGTGCGGCTGATCGGCCCCAAGCCCACCTGGGCTCGCGCCGACGGGGGGGAAGCCGGCCTGCACCCTTCCAACATCCATGACAACGCCTACGCGATCGGCGCCGTCGATTTCACCGGCGACATGCCGGTGATCCTCGGGCCCGATGGGCCCAGCCTGGGCGGCTTCGTCTGCCCGGTGACGGTGGCGCGCGCCGAGCTGTGGAAGGTGGGCCAGCTCGCGCCGGGGCACCGTGTGCGCTTCGTGCCGGTTTCACTGGAGGAGGCCAACGCGCTGGCCGCCGCGCAGGATGCGCTGCTGCAGCCCGGCCTGCCTGCGCCTATCGCGGGCACGTTGGCCTTGCCCGACGCGGCGGTGCTGCACCGCAGCCCGGCTGCGCCCGGCAGCGTGGAAGTGGTTTATCGCCGCTCGGGCGACGACAACGTGCTCATCGAATTCGGCGAACCCAAGCTGGACCTGGAGCTGCGCTTCCAGGCCCATGCGCTGATGACGCAGCTGCAGGCCTGGCGGGCCGATGGCCGCCTGCCGGGCATCGTGGACCTGACGCCGGGCATCCGCTCGCTGCAGGTGCACTACGACCCGCAGGTGATCACGCTGTCGGCGCTGATGGAGCGGCTGCTGCAGGCCCAGGCTGCGCTGCCGGCGCTGCAAGACATCGCCGTGCCCAGCCGCACCGTCTGGCTGCCGCTGTCCTGGGATGACCCGGCCACTAAGCTGGCCATCGAGAAATACATGCAGTCGGTGCGCGCCGACGCGCCTTGGTGTCCGAGCAACATCGAGTTCATCCGCCGCATCAACGGCCTGGACGACATCCAGCAGGTCTATGACATCGTCTTTCAGGCAAGCTATCTCGTGCTCGGCCTGGGCGACGTCTATCTGGGCGCGCCGGTGGCCACGCCGCTGGATCCGCGGCACCGCCTGGTCACCACCAAGTACAACCCGGCGCGCACCTGGACGCCGGAAAACGCCGTGGGCATTGGCGGGGCCTACCTCTGCATCTACGGCATGGAAGGCCCGGGCGGCTACCAGTTCGTCGGTCGCACGGTGCAGATGTGGAACCGCTGGCGCGTCACGCCCGAGTTCGTCGCTGGCAAGCCCTGGTTGCTGCGCTTTTTCGACCAGATCCGCTTCTTTCCCGTCAGCGCCGAGGAGCTGCTGCAGTGGCGGCGCGACTTCATTGCCGGGCGGCGCGCGCTGCGCATCGAGGAAGGGGTGTTCCGTCTGTCGGACTACCGCCGCTTCCTGCAGGACCATGCCGATTCCATCCGGGCATTCAAGCAGCGCCAGCAGGCCGCCTTCGAGGCCGAGCGCGAGCGCTGGCGCATCGCCGGCATTGCCGAGGCGCCGCAGGATGGCGGCGCCGGCGATGAGGACGCACGCGCCGCCGCTGCGGCTTTCGACGGCGAGGTCGTCGTCTCGCAGGTCTCGGGGGGCATCTGGTCGGTGCTGGTGCAGGCCGGCGCCGCTGTGCAGGCCGGCCAGCCGCTGGTGGTGGTGGAGTCGATGAAGATGGAAATCACCGTGCACGCCGGCCGCGACGGCGTGGTGCACGAAGTGCTCTGCGCCGAAGGCCAGGCCGTGAGCGCGGGCCAGCCGCTGGTGCTGGTGCGCTGACAACGAGCAAGCAGGAGGCAACCGACATGAGCGCCCGAGCCGATCTTTCCCTGTCCACCCTGCGCGCCCGCTATCTGCAGGGCACGCTCACCCCGCTGCAGCTGGTGGAGCAGCTGCACGCGCAGATGCAGGCCGAAGACGCCGCGCTGGACCGCCACATCTGGATCCGCCGCCTCACGCTCGATGAAATGCGCGGCTACGCCCAGGCGCTCGCAGGCCGCGATCCGCGGACGCTGCCGCTTTACGGCATTCCCTTCGCGATCAAGGACAACATCGACCTGGCCGGCGTGCCCACCACCGCCGCCTGCCCGGACTTCGCTTACATGCCCGAGCGCAGCGCTACCGTGGTGCAGCGGCTGATCGACGCCGGCGCCATTCCCGTAGGCAAGACCAATCTGGACCAGTTCGCCACCGGCCTGGTCGGCGTGCGCTCGCCCTACGGCGCTTGCCGCAACGCCCTGAACCCCGAGTACGTCTCGGGCGGATCTTCCTCCGGCTCGGCCGTGGCCGTGGCGCTGGGGCTGGCGAGCTTTTCGCTGGGCACCGACACCGCGGGCTCCGGCCGCGTGCCGGCCATGCTGAACAACCTCATTGGCCTGAAGCCCAGCTGCGGGCGCCTGAGCGGCACTGGCATGGTGCCGGCCTGCCGCACGCTGGACACCATTTCCATCTTCGCGCTCACGGCAGCGGACGCGGCGCAGGTGCTGGCCGTGGCCGAGGGCGAGGACGCGAGCGACCCGTATTCGAAACCCATGCCGCCGGCGGGCTACAACTTCGGTGCCGCCGCGTCCTTCCGTTTCGGCGTGCCGCGGGCCGAGGACCTGGAGTTCCACGGCAATGCCGAAGGCCCGGCCCTGTTCGCGCAGGCGGTGGAACAGCTCAAAGCCCTGGGCGGCGTGCCGGTGGAGGTGGACCTGCGGCCTTTCCGCGCCGTGGCCACGCTGCTGTACGAAGGTCCCTGGGTGGCCGAGCGCTACGCGGCCATCCGCCCGTTCATCGAAAAGCAGCCGCAGGCGCTGCATCCGGTCACGCGGGTCATCACTGAGCAAGGCATCCGGTTCAGCGCCCCCGACACCTTCGAGGCGCTGTACAAGCTCAAGGCACTGGAGAAGCAGACGCGCGGCGTCTGGCAGGGCATCGACTGCCTGCTCACGCCCACGGCCAGCAATGCCTACACGATTGCCGCGGTGCAGGCCGATCCGGTCCGGCTGAACTCCAACCTCGGCCACTACACCAACTTCGTCAACCTGCTGGACCTCTCGGCCGTGGCCGTGCCCACGGGCATGATGCCCATGGGCATTCCCTTTGGCGTCACGTTGGTGGCGCGCAGCGGGCAGGATCTGCCGCTGCTGACGTTGGCCGCGCGGCTGCACGCGCACACCCTGCCCACGGTGGGCGCCACGCCGCATGCGCCGCACCGCCCGGGCGCGCTGCCCGATGCGGCCCTCTTTTCCAGCGGGCAGGTGCAGGTGGCGGTGTGCGGGGCCCATCTCAGCGGCCTGCCGCTGAACCACCAGCTCACGCAGCGTGGCGCGCGACTGGTGCGCACGGTACGCAGCGCGCCGCTGTACCGCTTCTACTGCCTGCCTGGTGGCCCGGTGCAGCGCCCCGGACTGGTGCGCGTGGGCCAGGGTGGGGCAGCGATCGAGATGGAGGTCTGGGAGCTGCCCGCCAGCGAGTTCGGCTCCTTCGTCGCCGGCATCCCGGCGCCGCTGGGCATCGGTACCGTGGCGCTGGAAGACGGCAGCAGCGTGCAGGGCTTCATTTGCGAGGCCTATGCCGTGGCCGGCGCGCAGGACATCAGCCATTACGGGGGCTGGCGGGCCTATCTGGCCAGCGGGGGCTGAGCGCGGCGGTGCCCGCGCACCGGCCAGGTGGCACGCATGTTGCATGGTGCTACGCAGCAGGTTGAGCGTCCCGGCCGGCAACGGCTGTGACATTCGGCTAGGGGGACTAGGGTTCCGGCTGGCGCGTGCGCGCCGGCGGCTGGTCCGAGAGTGCCCCGGCCCCGCAAGGGGCTCCACGGAGGGACAAAAGCCCGGGAGAGAGATGGATGTGTCGCCTCTTCCTGCTTTTCATCCACTTCAGGAGTTGAATATGGGCTCTTTACTGCACAACACCTCACGCTGCCGCAAGCCGGGCCTGCTGGCGCGCATCCTCAAGCCGGTGCTGGGCGCCGCGCTCGCCCTGGGTGCGGGCTTGGCCTTGGCGGCCGGACCGACCCAGATGAAGATCGGCACCGTCGTGTGGATCGGCTACGGGCCGTTCTACGTGGCCGATGCGCTGGACCTGTACAAGAAATACAACCTCAAGGTCACGCTGCAGGTCTTCACCGACCCCGCCCTCATTCCGCCGGCGGTGGCCAGCGGGGCCGTCGATGGGGCCATGCTGACCTACGACCAGGTGATCGGCCAGGTGGCTACCGGCCAGAAGCAGAAAGTGGTCATGCCCATCGACTATTCGAACGGGGGGGATGCCATCGTGGCCGACAAGTCCATCACCAAGGTGGCGGACTTCAAGGGCAAGAAGGTGGGCTACAACCCGCTGTCGCCGTCGGATTTCCTGCTGTCGTATGCGCTCAAGACCGTGGGGCTGAGCGAAAAGGACATCACGCCCGTGAGCATGACGCCCGAAGCCGTGCCCGCGGCCATGGCTTCCGGCCAGCTGCCCATCGGGGTGACTTATGAGCCCAGCCTGTCGCAGATCCTCAGCCAGGGCGGGGGCAAGAAATTCAAGGTGGTGTTCTCGTCGAAGGACGCCCCGGGCCTGATCGCCGACGTGCTGGTCTTCGATGAGAAAGTCATCAAGGCCCGGCCTGCCGAGATCACCGGCATCATCAAGGCCTATCTGGACGGCATGGCCTACATGAAGGCCAAGCCGGACGAGGCGGCCAAGATCATCGGCAAGTTCATGGGCGTGTCGCCCAAAGAGGTCAAGGAACAGCTCAGCGGCGTGTACAACATCCCGCTGGAGGAAATGCCCAAGGCCTTTGCCAAGTCCACCGCGACCACGTCCTACTACGGCAGCGGCGCCATCATCGCCCAGCTGCTCAAGGACAAGGGCCAGATTCCCAAAATCCCAGCCACCGAAGACACCTTCGATGCGTCCTTCGTCACCGCGCTGACCAAAAAGTGAGCGCATGAACGCGCGGCCGCCGCGCCGCCCGGCGGGCGGCAGGCCGCGCCGACTCCATCCATGGAGCCCGTCATGGCCAAGAACCCCCCTTTGTTCCGGTACGCCGACGGCGTGCTGCCCAACACCCTGGCGCTGGCGGTGGTGCTGCTGGGCTACCCGGTGGGCGTGCTGCTGCTGGGGCAGCCGGCCTGGTGGCTGAACCTGGCCGGTTTCGCCCTGGTGGTGCTCACGCTGACCTGGTCGGCCTATTTCATCCACGAGTTCGCCCACCACGCCATCTTTGCCCGGCCCGAGACCAACACTCGTTGGGGTGTGCTGATGAGCTGGATCAACGGCAGCTGCTACGCCCGCTTCGAGGACCTGCGGCGCAAGCACATGCGCCATCACATCGAGCGCGCCGATGTGATCACGTTCGACGTGCGCGGCTTTCTGCGGCGCGCGCCGGCATGGCTGCGCGGCAGCGTGCTGGCGCTGGAATGGGCCTATGTGCCGGCGGTGGAGCTGCTGATGCATGTCTTCGTCGTGCTACGGCCTTGGCGAGCCGGGGGCGTGGCGCGCGAGCGCCTGCGCATGCTGGCCATCGTGGCCGTGCGGGCGGCCGGCTTCGCGCTGCTGGCCTGGTGGTCGCTCAAGGCGCTGGTACTGTATGCGCTGGCCTATCTGGTGTTCCTGACGCTGCTGCGCTTTGCCGACTGCTTCCAGCACACCTATGACGCCTATCCCATTCTGGGTGATGCGCCGATTCCGGCCGACAAGGTGCGCGACCGCGCCTACGAGCAGGCCAACACCTACAGCGACATCGTGGGGCTGGACAGCCCGGTGCTCAACCTGCTGTGGCTGAACTTCGGCTACCACAACGCGCACCACGAACGCCCCACCGAACCGTGGTACCGCCTGCCGGCCTACCATCGCGCGCTCTATGCGGACGACTATCCGCAGGTCATCACCGTTGGCGAGCTGCTGCGCAGTTTCCACCGCCACCGCGTGCGCCGGGTGCTGGCCGGCGACTACGGATCGGTGGGCGCGCCGGGCAGTCCACGGCGTGCCGAGGGCTTCATCGGCGCGGTGGGCGTGTCCTTCCTGACGGCGGTCTGAGCCATGCAGGCCTGCTGGGGTCTGGCCGGACGCGTGGCCCTGGTCACGGGGGCGGCCACCGGCATCGGCCGCGCCACCGCGCTGGCGCTGGCCCGCGCGCAGGTGGCCGTGGCCGTCAACCACTTGCGCCAGCCGCAGGAGGCGGCACAGCTGCTGGCCGAGCTGCGGGCGCTGGGGGTGCGCGCGGCCGCTTTCGATGCCGATGTCAGCCGCGCCGATGACGCAGCCGCGCTGGTGCAGGCGGTGGAACAGGCGCTCGGCCCCATCGACGTGCTGGTCAACAACGCCGGCATCATCCTGGAAAAGCCGCTGGTGCAAACCACCGAGGACGAGTGGGACCGGCTGCTGGCGGTCGATCTGAAATCGGTCTTTCTGGTCACGCGGGCGGTGCTGCCGGGCATGCAGGCGCGCGGGCGCGGCGCCATCGTCAACGTCGCCTCCGATCTGGGCCTGCTGGGGCGTGCGCACTACACGGCCTATTGCGCGGCCAAGGCGGGGGTGATCGGCTTGACGCGGGCGCTGGCGCGCGAGGTGGCGCCGGCCATCCGCGTCAACGCCGTGGCGCCGGGCGCAGTGCGCACCGCCATGGTGTCGCCGCAGTCCATGAGCGCGCAAAGCCTGGCGCAAGAGCTGGCGGTACCCCAGCAGCGCATCGCCGAGCCCGATGAAATCGCCGCCAGCGTGGTCTTTTTGGCCAGCGAGCTGGCGCGTTTTTACTGCGGGCAGGTGCTCGGGCCCAACGGCGGCTCGGTCATGGTCTGAACGGGGAGGCTGCATGCGGGTTCTGGCCGATCGCAGCCACCGCGCCGTGGCCCTGCTGTTCTTTTCAGCCACGCTGTGGGGCCTGAGCTGGTGGCCGCTGAAGCAGTTCGCCGCCGAGGGGCTGGGCGGCGCGATGCTGGCCCTGCTGGCCTACGGGCCTGTGGCCGCAGCCGGTCTGCTGGTGCTGTGGCGCCAGCGGCGGCAGTGGCGGCCCGCCGCGGCCCGCCTGCTGGCGCTGGGTCTTATCGGCGGCAGCGCCAACGTGGCCTTCGTCGCCGCCCTCATGCAGGGCGAAGTGGTGCGGGTGATGCTGCTGTTCTATCTGTCGCCCGTCTGGTCGGTGCTGGGCGCGCGTCTGTTTCTCGGCGAAGCGGTGGGCCGGCGCCGCCTGCTGGCCGTGGCCCTGGCGCTGGCCGGCCTGGCGGCCGTGCTGGGGGAAGGCTGGGCGTGGGCGGCGGCGCTGACCCCGACCGATGGACTGGCGCTGTGGGCCGGCCTGGCTTTCGCCGGCAACAACCTGCTGGCGCGCGCCACGCCGGGCGTGCCGCTGGGCAGCAAGACGGCGGCGGTGTTCGCCGGGGCCGCCATCGCCGCCGCCGTCTTGCTGGCGGCCGGTGGCGGGGCCGCGGCCGCGCTGCCTGCGGCCAGCGCCGTGGGGGCCGCGCTGGCCTATGGCGTGGGCTGGCTCGGGCTGGCCATGGTGACGTGGCAGTACGGTGTCACGCACCTGCAGACCGGGCGCGCAGCGGTGATCCTGCTGACCGAGCTGGTGGTGGCGGTGGCTTCCTCGGTAGCAATGGGCGAGGAGCCGCTCACCCTGCGACTGGCCGTGGGGGCGCTGCTCATCGGTCTGGCAGCCTGGTTGGAGGCCAGCGACGAAGCGGCCGATCCGGTCCTTGGCAAGCGATTTGCTACGGAGCGGTCATGAGTCTTCAAACGGTGTGGCTGAGCCAGCTGGCCTGGCCCGATTACGAAACCCGCGTGCGCCGCGAGCAGCCGGTGGTTTTCCTGCCCGTGGGCGCGCTGGAGCAGCATGGCCCGCATCTGCCTCTGGGCACCGACGCCCTGCTGGCGACGGCCGTGGCCGCCGATGTGGCGGCCATGGTCGATGGGCTGGTGGCGCCGACGCTGTCCTACGGCTACAAATCGCAGCCCAAGTGCGGCGGGGGGCAGCACTTCTGCGGCACCACCAGCGTCGATGCGGCCACGCTGATCGGCTCGGTGCGCGATGCGGTGCGCGAGTTCGCCCGCCATGGCGTGACCCGGCTGGTGTTCGTCAACGGGCACTTCGAGAACCAGTGGTTCCTGATCGAAGGCATCGACCTGGGCCTGCGCGAACTGGGGCCGCAGGCGAAGCTGCAGGTCATGCGGCTGGAGTACTGGGACTTTCTGACCGAGCCTACCCTGGCCGCGGTCTTTCCCGAGGGTTTTCCCGGTTTCGCGCTGGAACATGCGGCGGTGATCGAGACCTCGCTGATGCTGCATTACCACCCTACGCTGGTGCGCCAGGACCTGATCCCGGACGACCCGCCGGCCGACTTCCCGCCTTACGACGTCTATCCCACCCGGCGGCACTGGGTGCCGCTGTCGGGGGTGCTGTCGTCGGCGCGCGGTGCCACCGCCGGCAAGGGGCAGCGCATGGCCGCCGAGGTGGTGCGCCGCATGGCCCAGGCGGCGCGCGAGGAATTCGGAATCGGCGACCATGGTGCCCGCGCCTGATGAGCTGGATCCGCGGCGTTGCGCGCTGCTGCTGATCGACCTGCAACGCGATTTCCTCGATCCGCGGGGGTATGCGGCCCGTGCCGGGCTGGACGTGGAGCGGCTGCGCGGCGTCATTGCGCCGGCACAGGCCTTGCGGGAAGCCGCCCGCGACAGCGGCATGCGCGTCATCTACACCCGCGAGGGGCACCGCCCCGACCTGGCCGACTGCCCCGCGGCCAAGCGCGCGCGCAGCCGCTCGGCCGGGGCCGAGATCGGCGCGCGCGGGCCGCTGGGGCGGCTGCTGGTGCGCGGCGAATACGGGCACGACCTGATCGACGAATTCACCCCCCGCGAGGACGAGCTGGTGCTGGACAAGCCCGGCTACAGCGCCTTTCACCAGACCGATCTGGACCAGCTGTTGCGGGTCGCTGGCATCGAGACCCTGATCGTCGCGGGCGTCACCACCGAGGTCTGCGTGCACAGCACGGTGCGCTCGGCCATCGACCGGGGCTACCGCTGTATCACCGTGCGCGATGCCTGCGCCGCTTCGCAGCCCGAGCTGCAGGCGCCGGCGCTGGCCATGCTGGCCGTCGAAGGCGGCATCTTCGGGTCGGTGGCCGACCATGCCAGCCTGCTGCGGCGCCTGCGGCGCACACCCTGGCCGGTGGGAGCGCTGGCATGAACCGTGGCCACAGCGGGGTGCTGCAGTGACGCAGGTCAAGAAGCTCTGGCCTCTGCTCACGGCCACGCACCGCTACGACAAGTCGCTCTCGACCTGGCAGCGCGGGCAGGGGCAGCTGATCGAGGCGCCGATCCTGGCCTACCTGATCGAGACCGCCCACGGCCGCATCCTCTACGACGTGGGCTGTGACTACCGCAAGATCCACGATCCCGCGCTGCGCGCGCGGCACTACGACCCGCAGGCGTTCGCCTTCGGCGCGCCGGAGATGACCGAGGAGCAGCGCATCCCCGCGCATCTGGCGCGCCTGGGCCTGAGCCCGGCAGACGTGGACCTGATCTTCATCGGCCACCTGCATTTCGACCATGCGGGCGGGCTGAAGGAGTTGCGCCGCTGCGGCTGCGGCGCGGAGATCCACGTGCAGCAGGCCGAGGTCGAGGCGGCCCGCCACGACCCGGCCGTCTTTGCCGACGATCTGCTCGACGACGCCGGCGCCGCCCTGCCATGGCGCCAGCAGACGGGCGAGTACACCGTGGTGCCCGGCGTGCAGGCCGTCGCCACCCCGGGGCACACGGCGGGCCACATGTCGCTGTGGATCGAGCTGCCCCGCGGGCGCCCGGTGCTGCTGGCCGGAGATGCAGCCGATCTGCAGGAAAACCTGGACGACGAGATTGCGCCGGGCAACTGCTGGCAGGACCAGCACCAGCAGGCCGTGGCCAGCATCCGCAAGCTCAAGCAGCTGGCCTCGCGCACCGGGGCGTGGATCTGGCCCAACCACGACCTGGCGTTTTACCGGCGGCTGCGTCCCTTCCCCGAGCCCTATGTCTGACGGCTGCCCGGACAACCCCTGGAGCCGGCGGCCCGAGCCCGCCACGCCGCCGGTGCCCGCGCGCTACCACGGGGTGTGGCAGCGCACCCTGCTGCAAACCCCCGAGGGAGTGGACACGCGCAGCTGGGTGCGCTGGCTGCAGCTCGGCCGCTGGCACGCCGACCTGCGCCTGCCGCCCGATGCGGGCCCGCCGGCGCCGGCGCAGGGCTTTGCCGGCATCACCCAGGTGCAGACCGGCGTGCAGGGCGAGATCTGCACCTGGCACCGGCTGGTCGATGTCCAGCCGCCCGGGCCCCATCCGGACGTGGGCCATATGTCCTTCGAGTCGCCGCAGCGCATCATCGAAACCGGCGTGCACGGCGTCTATCGCGAGGTCTGGGAGCGGCTGCCCGACTCCACCGGGCTGCGCATCGCGCTGGCCGAGCCCGCGCCGGCCGATGGCCGGGCGCCGGCGCGGCTGTTCGTGGCCGGGCGCTACCTGATGCGCGTGCGCCCCGGCCCCGCGCCCCAGCATCCGGACTTTGAAATCTCATTCGGCGTGCTTGCGCAGGGGCATTGGCACATCGAGCGCTCTACCCAGCCCGCGCTGCAGGGGCGCAGCCTGCCGCTGCGGCTGCAGCGCACCGGGCTGGAGCAGGCCCACGTCACGCTGCCGGACCAGCCGGCCAGGCCCTGGCGGCTGCTGGAGTGGGCCGACTGAACGAGTGGGCCGGGCGGCGCGACTGGGCGCTCACCGGTCAAAACTGTGTGTACCGCGCAAGGCGGCGCGCAGCCGGCCGGCGCAGGTGGGCAGCCGTTAACATCGCGGCATGGATACAGCCCTGCAAACCATCGTCGAGCGCGTGCGCGCCGCCGCTGCCGACCGCACGCCGCTGTGCATCCGCGGCGGCGGCAGCAAGGATTTCTATGGCCAGGCGCCGCAGGGCGAGGTGCTGGACACCCGGCCGCTGGCCGGCATCGTCAGCTACGAGCCCAGCGAGCTCGTCATCACCGTGCGCGCCGGCACGCCGCTGGCCGAAGTGGAGGCCGTGCTGGCCGAGCGGGGGCAATACCTGCCGTTCGAGCCGCCGCACTTTGCCCAGGGCGGCGCGCAGGCCACGGTGGGCGGCATGGTGGCCGCCGGCCTGAGCGGGCCGGCGCGCGCCAGCGTGGGCGCGGTGCGCGACTACGTGCTGGGCGCGCAGCTGCTCAATGGCCGCGCCGAGCTGCTCACCTTTGGCGGGCAGGTGATGAAGAACGTGGCCGGCTACGACGTCTCGCGCCTGCTGGCCGGCTCGCTGGGCACGCTGGGCGTGATCGTCGAGGTCTCGCTCAAGGTGCTGCCGCGTGCGGTGGCCGAGGCCACGCTGGTTTTCGAAATGGAGGAAGCGCAGGCGCTCAGGCAGCTCAACGCCTGGGGCGCGCAGCCGCTGCCGCTCAATGCCTCCTGCTGGCACCAGGGCGCGCTGATGGTGCGCCTGCGGGGCGCTGCCGCCGCCATCGCCGCGGCCCGCAAGACCATGGGCGGGCAGCTGATGGACGAAGGGGCAGCTACCCTGCTGTGGCATGCGCTGCGCGAGCAGACCGCGCCCTTTTTCCAGCTGGCCGAGGGCGAGGCGCTGATGCGCCTGAGCGTGCCCGACACCGCCCCGCCGCTGAACCTGGGGCCCACGCTGATCGAGTGGCATGGCGCGCAGCGCTGGCTCAAGCTGCCGCTGGCAGCCGCCCAGCCGGCCGTGCCCGAGGGGCTGAGCGGACACGCCACGCTGTTTCGGGGCGGCGACAAAAGCGCCGGCGTGTTCACGCCGCTGCCCGCGCCGCTGGACCGCATCACGCGCGAGCTGAAGCAACAGTTCGACCCGGCCGGCATCTTCAACCGCGGCCGCCTGTACCCGGACTTCTGATCAGGACGCGTACTGTCATGCAAACCAACCTCGCGCCCGAATTCAAGGACACGGCCGACGGCCGCGTGGCCGAAGCCATCCTGCGCAAATGCGTGCACTGCGGCTTCTGCACCGCCACCTGCCCCACCTACCAGCTGCTCGGCGACGAGCTCGACGGCCCGCGCGGCCGCATCTACCTGATCAAGCAGGTGCTCGAAGGCGCGGCACCCACGCGCAAGACCCAGCTGCACCTGGACCGCTGCCTGACCTGCCGCAACTGCGAAAGCACCTGCCCTTCGGGTGTGGACTACGGCCACCTGGTGGACATCGGCCGCAAGATCGTCGAAGCGAAAGTCCAGCGCCCGCTCACCGAGCGGGCCGTGCGCTGGGCGCTCAAGGAGGGGCTGCCCTCGCCGCTGTTCGCGCCGGCCATGAAGATGGGGCAGCTGGCGCGCGGCCTGCTGCCGCCAGCGCTCAAGGCCAAGGTGCCGCCCCGGCAGGACCCCGGCCCCTGGCCCACGCGCAGCCATGCGCGCAAGGTGCTGCTGCTGGCGGGCTGCGTGCAGCCGGCCATGCTGCCCAACATCAACCACGCCACCGCCCGCGTGCTCGACGCCGCCGGCATCCAGACCGTGGTGGCCGCGCAGGCCGGCTGCTGCGGCGCGGTCAAGTTCCACCTGAACGACCAGGACGGCGGCAAGGCCCAGATGCGCGCCAACATCGACGCCTGGTGGCCCCACGTGGAGGCCGGGGTGGAGGCCATCGTGATGAACGCCTCCGGCTGCGGCGTGACGGTCAAGGAATACGGCTTCATCCTGCAGGACGACCCGGCCTACGCCGCCAAAGCGCGGCGCATCAGCGAACTCACCAAAGACCTGAGCGAGCTGCTGCCCGAGCTGGCCGACAAACTGCGCGACCGGGTGGCCGCCCGCTCGGGCCAGATCGCCTTTCATCCGCCCTGCACGCTGCAGCACGGTCAGAAGCTGCGCGGCGGCGTGGAGAAGTACATGGCCGAGCTGGGCTTTCGCATCGCCACCTGCCGCGTGGAGCCGCACCTGTGCTGCGGCTCGGCCGGCACGTATTCGGTGCTCAACCCACAGCTGGCCACCACGCTGCGCGACCGCAAGCTGAGGAATCTGGCCGAGATGCAGCCCGAGCAGATCGCCTCGGCCAACATCGGCTGCATCACCCACCTGCAAAGCGGCACCGACCTGCCGGTACGGCACTGGGTGGAGCTGCTGGATGAGGCGCTGGCAGGCTGATTTCGGCCGATTGGGTTGACCCTGGTGTGCTGGGAGGCCCCCGCCACTTCCGTCTGCAGGCAGGACTGCTGCAGGAAATAGCGGCGCCGGGCGATGTCCTAGAATTGCAAATCGAAACTTCAACTTTCGATTTGCAAAATGATTCCGCGTGCCGCCGCTTCCGCCCTGCAGCGTCTGGCGCGGGGTTTTCCCATCGTGGCGATCACCGGGCCGCGTCAGTCTGGCAAGACCACGCTGGCGCGCACCGTGTTTGCGCACAAGCCCTATGTGTCGCTGGAAAGCCCGGACGAGCGGGAGTTCGCCGAGCAGGATCCCAAAGGCTTTCTGCGGCGCTTTGACGCCGACGGCGCGATCCTGGACGAGATCCAGCGCTGTCCGGCGCTTTTTTCGTGGCTGCAGACTGCGGTGGATGCGCGCGGGCGGATGGGCGATTTCGTCATCACGGGGTCGGCGCAGTTCGAGTTGTATGCGGGCGTGACGCAGTCGCTGGCGGGCCGGGTCGGGCGCATCGAGCTGCTGCCGCTGTCGGCGCACGAGCTGGCCGCAGCGGGCGTGCTGCCGCCATCGCTGGAGGCGGCGATGTGGCGCGGCGGCTATCCGGCGCTGTTCGATCGCGAGCTGCAGCCGGGCGATTGGTTCACCAACTACGTCAGCACTTACCTGGAACGCGACGTGCGGCAGCTCATCGCCGTGCGCGACCTGTCGCTGTTCCAGCGTTTCGTGCGCATGTGCGCGGCGCGCTCGGGGCAGCTGCTGAATCTGGCGGCGCTGGGCGCGGACTGCGGAGTCTCGGCGGTCACCGCGCGCCAATGGCTGTCGGTGCTGGAAGCCAGCTACCTCGTGGCGCGGGTGGGCCCCTATCACCGCAATTTCGGTAAGCGCCTGACCAAGTCACCCAAGCTGTACTTCCTCGACGCCGGGTTGATGGGCTGGCTGCTGGGCATCCGCGACGCAACCAGCCTGCTGCACCATCCGGCCCGTGGCGCCCTGTTCGAAACCTATGTGGTTAGCGAGTTCATCAAGCATCGCTTCAATGCCGGTCAGCCGGCCGACCTGTATTTCTGGCGGGACAGCTCGGGCCATGAGGTCGATCTGGTGTATGAGACGCCGCAGGGGCTGCAGGCGGTGGAAATCAAGGCCGGCAGCACTTTTGCGGGCGACTGGCCCGCTGCGGCGCTGAAGTGGGCCCAGTGGGTCGGCGCCGAAGCCCTGCCGCCGCTGATCGTGTACGGCGGCGAGGGCGCGTTCGAGCGGCAGGGTTGCCGCGTCGTGGGCTGGCGGGAACTGGCGAATCCCTAGCCTGTTTGCAAATCGAAACTTCAGCTTTCGATTTGCAAAGCCTCGCTGCTGGTTGCGCTCACCGCCCCCGCGCTGCCGACCACAGCGCCGCCAGCAGGATCAGCGCGCCACCGGCCAGCGTGCGCGCCTGCAGCTGCGCCGCTTCCAGCAGCACCGAGGACACGCTGGCGAACACCACTTCGGTCAGCAGGATCAGCGCGGTCGCGTGGGCCGACAGGCGGGCCGCGCCGTACTGCAGGCCCAGGTTGGCGGCCAGAAAAGCCAGGCTGAGCGTCAGCGCCAGCAGCACCCAGCCGGCAGCCGGCGGCGGGGGCAGCGGCACGCGGCCTGCGGGGGCGGCCAGCAGGGCCACGGCCAGCGCCAGCAGCAGCCCGCCGCCGAACATGCCGAAGGCGCGTGCCTCATCCGGCGTGTCTTTCAGCTTCAGCAGCAGCAGGTTGGTGAGCGCGAAGCTCAAGCCGCCCAGCAGCGCCAGCGCATCGGGCAGGCTGCGGGGCCAGGGCCAGGGCGACTCGGGCGTCTGCAGCACGAGAAAGACGCCGGCCAGCGCCAGCGCCAGGCGGCCCAGCGCGCCCGCGTCGGGGCGCTGGCCCAGCCAGGCCCAGGCCAGCAGCACCGTCCAGGCCGGCATCAGATAGAAAAGCAACACCACGCGCACCACGTCGCCGCTGGTCACGGCCCAGTTGAAGCCGACGTTGGTCAGGCCGGAGGCCAGCATCAGCAGCACGAGCAGCGGGCTGCGCCCCAGCTCGCGCCAGGCCCGCGGGCGCCACAGCAACAGCGCCGCCAGCGCCAGCGCGTAGATGCACACGGTGGCCCACAGCGGGTGCAGGCCGGCGGCTTCGAGCCGGCGAAACGGATACCAGGACACGCCCCAGACGAAGGCGTTGAGCAGCAGCCCGGTGGCTGCGCCCAGGGCAAGGGATGGGATCAACGCCGTTCTTGCGCGCCCGGGCGGCGGCGCTTCCACCATTTGGCCGCCAGCCAGATGGCCAGCAGGCCCAGCAGGAACAGGATGCCGTGCTGGAACTGGCGCAGCACCTCGAACATCCAGTCCCAGTTCTGCGCGCCGTAGTAGCCCAGATAGACCCAGATCGGCACGCTGATGAGGGCGGCAAAGCCGTCCATCAGGAACCAGGTGGCAAAGCTCACGCGCCGGCTCATGCCGGCCGAGAAGAAGACCGGCGTGCGCAGCCCGGGCAGGAAGCGGGCCACGAACATGACCCACTTGCCGTATTTGTGAAAGGCGTCCTGGGCGCGGGCGAAGCGCTCGGGCGTGAGGATGCGGCGAAAGCCCGGCAGCATCTGGATGCGCTGGCCATAGACGCGGCCCAGCGTGAACATGATGCCGTCGCCCACCATGACGCCGGCCATGCCCACGGCGAACATGGTGTGCACGTTGGCATGGCCCAGCCCGGCGATGACGCCACCGGTGACCAGGGTCACGTCCTCGGGGATGGGCACGCCAAAGCCGCAGATGAGGAGCATCACGAACACGGCCAGATAACCGTATTCGGTGAAGATGGGCATGAGGAACTGGAAGACTTCCATCGGGGGCGACACGCCGGCCCTGGCCGGTGCTTCTGCGGGCTCAAAATCCAAGCGACGCCGGGTTATAGCATGGCCGGCAGTGTCACAATCCATAAGCCCACGCCGGCTTGGCCCTTGTCTTTCCGCGTCCCGTCTGCGCCCTGCATGCCCCGCCCGATCCACGCCCTGATCCACACCGACGCCCTGCGGCACAACCTCGCGCGTGCGCGCGCCAGCGCCCCGGACGCCCGCATCTGGGCGGTGGTCAAGGCCAATGCCTACGGCCACGGCATCGAGCGGGTGTACGAGGGCCTGCGCGGCGCCGACGGTTTTGCGCTGCTGGATCTGCAGGAGGCCGAGCGCGTGCGCGCCCTGGGCTGGCGCGGCCCCATCCTGCTGCTCGAAGGTGTGTTCGAGCCGCGCGACCTGGAGCTGTGCTCGCGCCTGGGCCTGTGGCACGTGGTGCACTGCGAGGAGCAGATCGACATGCTGGCCATGCACAAGACGCATGCGCCGCACCGCGTCTTCCTCAAGCTCAACAGCGGCATGAACCGGCTGGGCTTCAAGCCCGATGCGTTTCGCGCCGCCTGGCACCGGCTGGATGCGCTGCCGCAGGTGGACGAGATCAGCCTGATGACCCACTTCAGCGACGCCGATGGCCCGATCGGCGTGGCCGCGCAGCTGGCCACCTTCCAGGCCGCCACGCGCGACCTGCCGGGCGAGCGCTCGCTGTCCAACAGCGCGGCCATCCTGCGCCACATGGGGCCGCAGGCCGCGGCCGTGGTGCGCTCGGACTGGGTGCGCCCGGGCGTGGTGCTCTATGGCGCCTCGCCCGACTACCCGGAGCACGACGCCGGCTACTGGGGGCTGCAGCCGGCGATGAGCCTGCGCTCGCGCATCGTGGGCGTGCAGCAGCTGCAGCCCGGCGACACCGTGGGCTACGGCTCCATCTTCGTGGCGCCGCGGCCCATGCGCATCGGCGTGGTGGCCTGCGGCTATGCCGACGGCTACCTGCGCGCCAGCGTGGGCACGGTGCAGCAGGGCACGCCGGTGCTGGTCGAAGGCGTGCGCACCCGCACCGTGGGCCGCGTGAGCATGGACCTGATCACCGTGGACCTGACACCGGTGCCACAGGCGGGTCTGGGCGCGGAGGTCACGCTGTGGGGCCAGTCCGCCAGCGGCGCGTGCCTGTCCATCGACGAGGTGGCTGCCGCCGGCGGCAGCGTGGGCTATGAGCTGATGTGCGCGCTGGCCGCGCGCGTGCCGGTGCAGGTGGTGTGAGGGCCGGCGCATGAAGTACGTGCCGATTCCGGTGGAGATGCTGCCCGTGGGCCAGCCGCTGCCGGTCAACCTGTGGAATCCGCAGGGCGTGCTGCTGCTGCGCCGCGGCCAGCCCATCGTGTCGGAGGCGCACCGCGACAAGCTGCACGCCCATCAGGCCGGCACCACCGAGACCGAGGCCCAGGCCTGGCAGCGCGCCTACGAGCGCATGGTGCACCGGCTGCTGCAGGAGGGCGTGGATGTGGCGCAGATCGCGCGCATGCCCATGCCCGGCGCTATCAGCGAGCGCGACTACCACAGCGGCGAGCAGCTCAACGGCGGCTGGCTGGACCTGCAGGAAGTGCTGCGCGGCATCCTGTACCAGGGCGGGCTGGCGCTCAACCCGGTGCCGCGGCTGGTGGCGCTGGAGAACAAGATGCGCGCGCTGCTGCAGGCCGACGCCGACGACAGCCTCTTCTGCCTGTTTCAGGCGCTGGCCGATAGCTCGCTGGGCTACTGCGCCACCCATGCGCTGCTGTGCGCCAGCATCTGCGAGCTGGCCGGCCACAAGCTCGGCCTGGACGCCCACCAGCGCCAGGCGCTGCTAAGCGCGGCGCTGACGATGAACATCGGCATGGCGCGCGAGCAGGACGTGCTGGCGCGCCAGAGCACGGCGCCGACGCCCGCGCAGCGCGAGCTGATCCGCGACCACCCGGAAATCAGCGTGCGCATCCTGCGCAGCCACGGCATCGACGACGAGGACGAGCTGGACCTGGTGCGCTGGCACCACCAGCCCGAAGCTCCCGAGGCGCTGGCGCGCAACCTGCCGCTGCGCCAGCTGCTGCACCTGAGCGACGTCTTCGTGGCCAAGATGGCCGCGCGGCGCACGCGCGAGGCCATCTCGCCGCTGGAGTCGGCCAAGGCCATCTACCTGCGCGGCGAAACGGGCGCGCCCGAGCCGGTGGGCGCGGCGCTGGCGGCGGTGGTGGGCTTTTACCCGCCCGGCACCTATGTGCGCCTGGTCGGCGGCGAAATCGCTGTGGTGGCGCAGCGCGGCGCGCGCGCCAACACCCCCTGGGTGCTGGTGGTCGTTGACCGCCATGGCATGCCCGTGCTCAGCCAGAACTGCCTGGACACCAGCGATCCGGCCCACGCGATCGCCGCGCCCATGCTCTACCGGGGCGGCAAGGTGGTGGTCCATGTGGAGCGGGTGCGCCGCGCGCGCGCCAAAATCCGGCCGCCGGCAAGCGCCTGAGGAGCCGTCGCCCGTCAGCGGGAAAAGAGAAGCAAGACTCAGCCCAGCCGCATCAGCGCGGCGCCGCAGCCCACCAGCAGTGCGGCCAGCCACTGCGCGCGCGTCGGGCGCTCGCGCAGCACCACCCAGCCGATCAGCATGGCCATGACGATGGCGCTCTCGCGCAAAGCCGCCACCAGCGCGATCGGCGCCTGGGTCATGGCCCACAGCACCAGCGCGTAGGCGCCCAGCGTGCCGGCGCCGCCCACCGTCGTGGTGCGCAGCGCCGCAGCCGTGGGCCGCAGCGCGGCTGCGCCGCGCCGCTGCCAGGCCACGGCCAGCAGCAAGACCGCCGTGATCAGGAACACCCAGGCGGTGTAGGCCAGCGCATGGCCGGCGGCGCGCACGCCCTGTCCATCGACCAGCGTGTACAGCGCGATCACCGCCGCATTGGCCAGCGCGGCGCGCGCCGCGTCGGCGCCGCCGTGGCCCAGCCGCCGGCTGGCTGCGGCCAGACTGAGCACGCCGGCGCAGACCAGCGCCACCGCCAGCCAGCCGGCAGCGCCCAGCCATTCGCCTAGCCACAGCGCGGCGGCCAGCGCGGTGAGCACGGGCGCGGTGCCGCGCATCAGCGGGTAGGCCAGGGCCAGCGCGGCGCCACGGTAGGCGCGCGCCACCAGCGAGAAATACACCACGTGGATCAGCCCCGAGGCCAGCGCCCAGGGCCAGCTGGCCGCATGGGGCGCGGGCAGCCAGGGCAGCAGCAGCAGCGCGAAGACGCCGGCGCCGCCCACCACGTGCAGCGAGGCGAGAAACTTGTCGGCGCTGGCGCGCACCAGCGCGTTCCAGCCCGCATGGAGCAGCGCCGAGCCCAGCACGACGAGCAGCACTTCGGTCGACATGGCCCGGCGTGCTCAGCGTTTGCGCAGGCCCAGCGCCATCACCGCGCCCACCACGATGAGCGCGCCCAGCACCTGCATGGGCGCGATGGCCTGGCCCAGCAGCGCCCAGGCCAGCACCAGCGCGGCCACCGGCTCCACGTTCATGATGGGCGAGCTGCCCACCACGCCCAGGCGCGGCAGCAGCGTGAACATGATGGTGAAGGCCGTGCCGTAAAACAGCGTCAGCCCGGCCAGCCCCCACCAGCCCACGGCTGCGTCGGGCCAGTGAAAGCCTCCCTGCGCCTGCACGGCCAGTAGCGCCAGCAGGCCCACCAGCCCCATGGTCAGCGTGGTGCGCCAGCGGCCGTCGATGCCGGCGGCTTCGTGCTGGGTGAGCACCAGCGCCGCGCCAAAGACGGCGGCGGCCACCGTGGCCAGGGCCACGCCGGCGCCGATGCGGCTCCATTGACCTGCCGCGCCCAGCCCCGAGGCCGCGCCCAGCGCATCCAGCGCCAGCGCCAGCCCGGCCAGCAGCACCGGCATGGCCAGCAGCACGGCGCGCTCGGGCCGGTGGCGGTACAGCAGCCGCGCGAACAGCGCCGTCCACAGCGGATAGGTGTTGAAGGTCAGCAGCGCCAGCGCCACCGGCAGCCGGGCCACGGCGGCGTACAGGCACAGGCTCTGCACGGCCACCAGCAGGGCGATGAGCAGCACGAAGCCGCGCTGCCGCGGTGTGAGTGCGCGCGGCACGCGCTGGCGCCAGACGATCAGCCCGACGATGAGCGCCGTGACCAGGCTGCGCACCGCCACCGCGCTGGCCACGTCCAGCCCGTGGTTGAAGGCGGCGCGCGCGGCCACGTGGTTGGCGCCAAAGAGGCAGGCCGTCAGCAGCAGCGTGAAGAAGGCGGCGCGGCTGAGCGCCAGCGGGGCGGCAGACATGGGGGCTGGGTCGTGGGC
>DAIUCJ010000019.1:35514-55000 GCA_036846225.1 Hylemonella sp. | reverse complement strand
CCTTGGAATAACGCGCTTCACGGTACTTGACTTCGAAGACGGTTACTCAGACGCGGCGGCGCTTTGAGATTCATTTCCCGGACGAAAGCCGTCAGGCTCTGCGGCCGCTCGGCCGGCTGCACCGCCAGCGCATGCTGGATGGCGCGCACGAACTCATCCGAATAGTCGATGCCGAAATGCTGCCGCACGGTGGCGGCCACGCTGCGCACGCTCGGCATGCCATCGCGCACCACCCGGGCGGTGGCTGGCGGCGGCGGGTCGTTGCGCATGCAGCTGTAAACCACGGCCGCCAGCGCATACAGATCGGTCCATGGGCCCTGCTGCAGCCCTTCGGAGCCGGCGTACTGCTCGATCGGCGCATAGTTGACCTTGAGCACGGCCGTGAGCCGGTGCGAGCGGTCGCCGATGGCGCGGCGCGCCGCGCCCAGATCCAGCAGGACCGGCGGACCGATGTCCTGCAGAAAGATGTTGTCCGGCGAAATGTCGCGGTGCAGGGTGTCGGCGCGGTGCAGCACGTGCAGCGCCTGCAGGATGGACCACAGCACGGTGCGCAGCCACGCCTCCGGCGGCGGCGCGGCCATCTGGGCCCGGGCCTCGCTCAGTGTCATGCCATGGTAGAAGGGCATGACCATATAGGCGGTGTTGTTGCCCTCCCAGAAGCGATAGACCTTGACCAGCGACGGATGGTCGAACTTGGCCAGCAGGCGCGCTTCGGCGATGAAGGACTGCAGGCCCGATTCGTAAGTGGCCAAGTCGGCGGAGGAGCGCACCGTGACGGTCGTGCCATCGACCCGCGCGGCCAGCGCCGCCGGCATGTATTCCTTGATGGCGACGATGCGGTCCAGCGAGGTGTCATAGGCCCGGTACACCAGACCAAAGCCCCCCACCCCCAGCAGCCCCTGGATTTCGAACTCGGCCAGCCGCGTGCCGGGACGCAACGCGTCCACATGCGTCACGGATGCAGGCGGGACCGGGCCCGCCCCGGCCCGGGAATCGGGGACAATCGCGGACATAGGCGGTGATTCTTGCATGGAATGCCACCCGCCCAGCCCGCCGGCGCCGGCGCGCGTCACAATGGGTTGCACTTTCCCCCTGCCATCGATGTTCAGTTACCGCCACGCCTTTCATGCCGGCAACCACGCCGACGTCCTCAAGCACACGGTGCTCGTGGCCCTGCTGCGCTACCTGACCCAGAAGGAAACCGCGCTCACCTGCATCGACACCCACGCGGGCGCGGGCCTGTACCGGCTCGATGGCGACTACGCCAGCACCAGCGGCGAGTCGGCCCAGGGCATCGCGCAGCTGGCCAGCGCAGCCGGCGACCCCGCTCTGGCGCCGGCGCTGCAGGACTATCTGGCCGTGGTGGCCGGCTTCAACACCGCCGGCAGCTGGCGCGTCTATCCCGGTTCGCCCTTCATCATGCAGCGGCTGCTGCGTCCGCAGGACCGGCTCAAACTGTTCGAGCTGCACCCCACCGACGCACGCACGCTGCAGGCGCACGTGGCGCAGCTGCAGGCCGGTCGGCAGGTGGCCGTGCTGCACGAAGACGGCTTCGGAGCCGCCACGAAATTTCTGCCTCCACCGTCGCGACGCGGCCTGCTGCTGTGCGATCCCAGCTATGAAATCAAGAGCGACTACACACGCGTGGCCGAACTGGTGCGCACCGCGCTGCAGCGCTTTGCCACCGGCTGCTGCCTGATCTGGCACCCCATCATCCCCCGGCCCGAAGCGCACGAACTGCCACGCCGCCTCAAAACGCTGGCCAGCCAGGCCGCGCGCCCCTGGCTGCACGCGACCCTGACCGTCAAATCCGGCAAGGCGCCCACGGCGTTGCAGGAGCGCACGCGCGCGGGACTGCCGGCCAGCGGCGTGTTCATCATCAACCCGCCGCACACGCTGGCCGCCACCCTGCAGCCGGCCCTGCCGCAGCTGGCGCAGCGGCTCGGCCAGGACCGCCATGCCGCCCATACGCTGGAGCGCGGCGGCTGAAGCCCTCTTCTTGCGATGCACCCTCCCACCCGTCACCACGCGGCGCTGGCGCTGCTGTTCATCACCCCGGCGCTGTGGGCCGTCAACGCGCTGATCGCCCGCAAGGCCACGGCCATAGAGCCGCACCTGCTGGCCATGACGCGCTGGCTGCTGGCCAGCGCGCTGTTTGCCGCCTTCACCCACCGCGAGATCTGGGCCCACCGGCGCCAGGTGCTGGCCGACTGGAGGCACTATGTGGTGCTGGGCGCCCTGGGCATGTGGATCTGCGGCGCCTGGGTCTATATCGGCGGGCGCAGCACGAGCGCGGCCAACATCGGCCTGATCTATTCGGTGTCTCCGGTGCTCATCGTGCTGGCATCGGCACTGTGGCTGCGCGAGCGCCTGCGCCCGGTGCAAGGTGTCGGCGTGGCGCTGGCGCTGGCCGGCGTGCTGCACGTGGTGCTCAAGGGCCAGTGGGGCGCCCTGGCGGCCGTGCAGTTCGTGCCGGGCGATGGCTGGATCCTCGCTGCCACGCTGTCCTGGACGCTGTACTCGCTGCTGCTGAAAAAGTGGCCCAGCCCGCTGGGTGCGGGCGCGCGGCTGGCCGTCATCAGCGCAGCCGGCGCGCTGGTCAACCTGCCGTTCGCGCTGTGGGAGGTGGCGCGCAGCACCACGCCCGTGTTCACGGCGGACTGGGCGCTGTATGCCGTGATCGCAGCCGTGGTGCCCGGCTATGCGGCTTACCTCGCCCACTCGGTGATGCAGCGCGAGCTGGGTGCGGCCCGCGTCAGCATGGTGCTGTACCTGGCGCCGATCTACACCGGCCTGATGGCCTGGCTGGTGCTGGGCGAGCCGCTGGGCACCCACCACCTGCTGGGGCTGGCGCTGGTGCTGCCGGGCATCTACCTGGTCACCCGCGCCGGCAGCCGCTGAGCGCGCAAGGTGCGCTCACAGGCCGAGGCGCTGGCAGATCTCCAGCGTAGCCGCGCTCTGGTTCATGCTGTAGAAGTGCAGCGCCGGCGCGCCGCCGGCAAGCAGCCTCTCGCACAGCGCCGTCACCACGTCCAGCCCGAACGCCCTGATGGAAGCGCTGTCGTCGCCATAGGCCTGCAGGCGCAGCCGGATCCAGCGTGGAATCTCGGCGCCGCAGGCGTCGGAAAAGCGCATCAGCTGGCTGGAGCTGGTGATGGGCATGATGCCCGGCACGATGGGCACGCCGACGCCCAGCGCGCCGGCTTCCTCGACGAAGCGGAAATAGGCATCGGCGTTGTAGAAATACTGGGTGATGGCCGAGTCCGCCCCGCTGCGCACCTTGGCCACGAAGGCCTGCAGATCGGCCTCGGGCGTGCGGGCCTGCGGATGCGTCTCCGGATAGGCGGCCACCTCGATATGGAAGTCCCGCCCCGTCTCGGCGCGGATGAAGGCCACCAGATCGCTGGCGTGCTGGAACTCCCCGCCCAGACCGTAGCCGCTGGGCAGATCGCCCCGCAGCGCGACCAGCCGCTTGACCCCCATGGCCTTCAGCGTGGCCAGGTTCTCGCGCATGCTGGCCCTGGTGGCGCCGATGCACGAAATGTGCGAAGCCGCGTCCATGCCCTCGGCCAGGATCTCGCGCACGGTGGCAAACGTCCCCTCCTGCGTAGAGCCGCCGGCGCCGTAGGTGACCGAGCAGAACTCGGGCCTGAGCGCATAGAGCTGCCGGCGCACCGCGCGCAGCCTGTCCACTCCCTCGGGCGTCTTGGGCGGAAAGAATTCGATACTGATCGGAAATTTCTGCTCGCTCATGCGAACCTCATGCCTTGACGGCGTGGATGAAGAACTCCCGGTTGCCGTCGCCGCCGGCAATCGGGGAATCGAACCAGTCGCGCACCTGCAGGCCCAGGGCCGCGCAGGCCGCGCGCAGGCGCTGTGCCACCAGCGGATACAGCGCCGCATCGCGCACGATGCCGCCCCTGCCCAGTTGGCCCGGCTGTAGCTCGAACTGCGGCTTGACCAGCATCAGCAACGGGCCGCCCGCCTTGAGCCAGGGCACCACCGCCGGCAGCACCAGGGTGAGCGAGATGAAGGACACATCGCCCACCAGCAGATCGAAGCCACCGGCCGGCGCCACACCCTGCAGGGCCGCCGCCACCGCCTGGGCATCGCGGGCGTTGAGCTGCTCGATGCAGACCACCCGGGCATCGGCACGCAGGCGCGCATGCAGCTGCCCCTGGCCCACGTCCAGCCCGACCACGCGCGCGGCGCCGGCCTGCAGCAGGCAGTCGGTAAAGCCGCCTGTGGACTGGCCCACGTCCAGACAGGTCCAGCCGCTGACATCCAGCCCCGTGTGGCGCAGCGCGCCTTCCAGCTTGAGCCCGCCGCGCGAGACATAGCGGGCTTCGGCCGCGTCCAGCAGGCGCAGCTCGGCCTCACCCGGCAGGTCGTCCCCGTTCTTGGCTATCGTGCGCCAGGGCGCCGCCGCCCCCAGGCGCCACTGCACGCCGCCGGCGATCAGCCGCTGCGCCTGCGCCCGCGAGACCGCCAGGCCACGCTGGACGAGCAGTTGATCGGCACGCATGGAAAGAGACGGCTGCACGGCAAGCCCCGCACCGCAACACCGGCGGAGGCCGCGCGGCAGCGCTCAGTAGCGGTAGGTGTCGGGCTTGTAAGGGCCCTGCTTGGGCACGCCGATGTAGGCAGCCTGCTCGTCGGTCAGCTCGGTGAGCATGGCCCCCAGCTTCTTGAGCTGCAGCCGCGCCACTTTTTCGTCCAGGTGCTTGGGCAGCACATAGACCTTGCCGACCTCGTAGTAGTCGCGGTGCGTGTAGAGCTCGATCTGAGCGATCGTCTGGTTGGCGAACGAGGAGCTCATCACGTAGCTGGGGTGGCCGGTGGCACAGCCCAGGTTGACCAGGCGCCCTTTGGCCAGCAGGATGATGCGCTTGCCGTCGGGGAAGATCACATGATCCACCTGCGGCTTGATCTCCTCCCACTGGCACTTGGCTTCCAGCGAGGCGACGTCGATCTCGTTGTCGAAGTGGCCGATGTTGCAGACGATGGCCTGGTCTTTCATCCGGGCCATGTGCTCGTAGGTGATCACGCCCTTGTTGCCGGTGGCGGTGACGAAGATGTCGGCCTTGTCGGCGGCATAGTCCATCGTGACCACCCGGTAGCCCTCCATCGCGGCCTGCAGCGCGCAGATGGGGTCGATCTCGGTCACCCACACCTGGGCCGAGAGCGCGCGCAGCGCCTGCGCGCTGCCCTTGCCCACGTCGCCATAGCCGCAGACCACGGCAATCTTGCCCGCCACCATGACGTCGGTGGCGCGCTTGATGCCATCGACCAGCGACTCGCGGCAACCGTAGAGGTTGTCGAACTTGCTCTTGGTCACCGAGTCGTTGACGTTGATCGCGCGGAACATCAGCGTACCCTTGGCGCTCATTTCCTTGAGGCGGTGCACGCCGGTCGTGGTTTCTTCGGTCACGCCGATGATCTGCGCAGACTTGCGGCTGTACCAGGTCGGGTCCTGGGCCAGCCTGGCCTTGATGGCGGCGAACAGCTCGCGCTCTTCTTCGCTCTTGGGATTGGCGATCACGCCGGGGTCCTGCTCGGCGCGCTTGCCCAGATGCATCAGCAGCGTGGCGTCGCCGCCGTCGTCCAGGATCATGTTCGGCCCTTCGTCGGCCGCCCCCTTGGGGCCAAACTCGAAGATGCGGTGGGTGTAGTCCCAGTAGTCCTTCAGCGTCTCGCCCTTGTAGGCAAACACCGGCGTGCCCTGCGCCACCAGCGCGGCGGCGGCATGATCCTGGGTGGAGAAGATGTTGCACGAAGCCCAGCGCACCTGCGCGCCCAGCGCCTGCAGCGTCTCCACCAGCACGGCGGTCTGGATCGTCATGTGCAGCGAGCCGGCGATGCGCGCGCCCTTGAGCGGCTGGCTCCTGGCGTATTCCTCGCGGATGGCCATCAGGCCGGGCATTTCGGTTTCGGCGATCCGGATTTCCTTGCGGCCCCAGTCGGCCAGTGCCAGATCGGCGACGACGTAATCCTGGTTGGGCTTGAGTACGGCACTCATGTGGACTCCAATACAAAGCGGTTAGACCACCACCGGAGCCACCGGAAGACAAGACAGGCTCACCTCCCGGCACATCGGTGGGTGAGCGCAGTTGGAAGACAGGGCCGGCAACGCACCGCATGCCCCGGGGTCCGAGCCTCACCCGCCGGCCTGATGGCTCAGGCTGAGCGGGCCGCAACGCTCCTCGGAATGGGCGCTGATTATACGGAGCCGGCCAGCTCGCGCGTGAGCCGGCCTGCCGGCACGGCCCGGCAGCCGGTCACGTTCTGCCCGGCCCACAGCGGCGAGAAATCGCCCGAACCCGCCGCCTCGGCCCGCGCGCGCAGCGGCGCCACGGCCGCCGCCGCCAGCGGAAAAGGCGGCGCCAGCGCATGCATGGGGCCGAGTTCGCGCATGAAGCGGTTCACGATGCCGCGCGCCGGCCGGCCGGTGTAGAGATTGGTCAGCGCCGTGTGCTGTGCCGCCGCGCTCTGCAAGGCCGCGCGATGCACGGCGCTGGTCGTGGCCTGCGGGCACAGCAGATAGGCCGTCCCCACCTGCACGGCGGCCGCACCCAGCGCCAGCGCCGCGCGCACGCCGGCTGCGTCGGCAATGCCGCCGGCGGCGATCACCGGCACCTGCACCGCCCGCGCGATCTGCGGCAGCAGGGCCAGCGTGCCCATTTGCAGGCTCAGGTCGTCGCTGAGGAAATGCCCGCGGTGTCCGCCTGCTTCCAGCCCCTGGGCAATGATGGCGTCCACGCCGCGCGCCTGCAACCAGCGGGCTTCTTCCACGGTGGTGGCCGTGGACAGAATCCTGGCGCCCCAGCCCCGCAGCGGCGCCAGCAGCGCCTCGTCGGGCAGACCGAAGTGAAAACTCACGACCGGCGGCCTGTACGCGGCCAGCACGGCCAGTGCCTCGGCATCGAAGGGCCGGCGCGCCGGGCCGGCCGCAATGCTGGCGGGGTCCACGTCCCACTCGCGGTAGTAGTGCGCCAGCGCTTGGTGCCACTGCGCCTGGCGGCGCGCATCGGCCGCCGGCGCGCGGTGGCAGAAGAAGTTCACGTTGTAAGGCCGCCCCAGCGCCTGCAGCTGCTGCAGTTCGGCCCGCAGGGCATCGGGCCCGAGCATGGCCGCTGGCAGCGAGCCCAGCCCACCGGCAGCGCTGACGGCCAGCGCCAGCGCGCTGCCCTGCACGCCGGCCATCGGCGCCTGGATCACGGGCAACTCCAGCCCCAGCATTGCCTGCACGCTCATCGCTGCCCCTCCGCATACTGCCGCTGCAATCCGTCCACTATAGCCGGGCAGATAAAATCGTCACCACGCTGCTGGCGCTGCCTGCGCAGCGCCGCAGCGCAGCCAGCCCGGGCCGCCCTTGCGCGCCCCACGCCCAGGAAAACCTCCGTGTCTCTCGCATCGACCCTCGCCCAGGAAGTGCGGCGCCGCCGCACCTTTGCCATCATCTCCCACCCGGACGCCGGTAAAACGACGCTGACGGAAAAGCTGCTGCTTTTTTCCGGCGCGATCCAGATCGCCGGCTCGGTCAAGGCACGCAAGGCCAGCCGCCATGCCACCAGCGACTGGATGGAGATCGAGAAGCAGCGCGGCATCTCGGTGGCCAGCTCGGTGATGCAGATGCAGTACCGCGACCATGTCATCAACCTGCTGGACACGCCGGGCCACAAGGATTTCAGCGAGGACACCTACCGCGTGCTCACCGCGGTGGACTCGGCGCTGATGGTCATCGACGCCGCCAATGGCGTGGAGGCGCAGACCCGCCGCCTCATCGAGGTTTGCCGCCAGCGCGACACGCCCATCATCACCTTCATCAACAAGATGGACCGCGAGGTGCGCGACCCGCTGGACCTGCTGGACGAGGTGGAGCGCGAGCTCGGCATGCCCTGCGTGCCCATGACCTGGCCCGTGGGCCAGGGCAAGAGCTTTGGCGGCATCATGAACCTGCGCACGCAGGCGATGACGGTGTTCGAAGCCGGCAGCGAGCGCCGCCCGCAGGATTTCGAGACCATCCCGCTGGCCGACACCGCCACCCTGAGATCGCGCTTCGGCGCCGCCTATGAGGCAGCCGTCGAAAGCATGGAGCTGGCCACCGGCGCCTCGCCCGCCTTCGACCGCGAGTCGTTCCTGGCCGGCAGGCAGACGCCGGTGTTCTTTGGCTCCGGCGTCAACAATTTCGGCGTGATGGAAGTGCTGGATGCGCTGGTCGATCTGGCGCCGCCGCCCAAGGCCCGCACCAGCACGCGGGTCGTGAACCAGCAAACCATCCGCCAGGAAGTGCAGCCCGATGATCCGGCCTTCTCCGGCGTGGTGTTCAAGGTGCAAGCCAATATGGATCCCGCGCACCGCGACCGCATCGCCTTCGTGCGCGTCTGCTCCGGCCGCTATACGCCAGGCCTCAAACTCAAGGTGCAGCGCACCGGCAAGGAGCTGCGCCCGACCAGCGTGGTCACGTTCATGAGCCAGCGCCGCGAGGCGGTGGAAGAAGCCTACGCCGGCGACATCGTGGGCTTTACCACCCACGGCGGCGTGCAGTTGGGCGACACCCTGACCGACGGCACGGTAGCCCTTCAGTACACCGGGCTGCCCTTCTTCGCGCCCGAGCTCTTCATGACCGTGGTGCTCAAGAACCCGCTGCGCACCAAGCAGCTGCAGCAGGGGCTGGCCCAGTTGGGGGAGGAAGGCGCCATCCAGGTCTTCCGGCCCGAGATGGGCGGCAACATGCTGCTGGGCGCCATCGGCCAGCTGCAGTTCGAAGTGGTGCAGCACCGCCTCAAGAGCGAATACGACGCCGACGTGCGGCTCGAAGGCTGCCCGTACACCGGCGCGCGCTGGATCAGCGCCGACGATCCGGCCGACCTCAAGGCCTTCTGTGACGCCTACCCCCAGCGCCTGGCGCGCGACGCAGCCGACACGCTGGCCTATCTGTGCACCTCGCCGTATGACGTGCGGCTGGCGCAGGAGCGCTTCCCCAAGATCCACTTCCACCCGCTGCGCGAGCATGCGGGCCTGGCGCTGCACCGCGCGGACTGACGCCGCCGCGTCCATGCGCCAGCCGCACGGCCTGCTCCCGCCCCGTCCGGCTCCCCGTTCGCGTCACGCCTGTCGCCATGGCGCTGGGCCTATGCCGATCTGCCGGCAAAACGCCTCCAGCCTCAGGATGGGGCAACCGCCCGCCTGGACAAAGGCATCGGCCAGATCCAGCAGGTCCCGATCGCCGCTGACGAGCCACTGCGCCTGCCCGGCCAGGGCCAGCTGCATGAAAGGCTCGTCCAGAGGATCCCGGCAAGACGGCACCGCCGGTGGCGGATCAGGCATGCGCACCGTCTGCACATAAGGCAGGTAATCAGCCAGCAGTTCCTCCTGCTCGGCCGCGTGGAGGCGGAATTTGGGATAGGCCAGCGCCCGCACCAGCTCCTGCACCGTGGCCGCGCTGGCCAGCGGACGCAGCATGCCCTGCTGCCAGGCCAGACGCACCGCGCCCGGCAGGCCGCCCCCGAAGATCAGGGCCGAAAGCAGCACGTTGGTGTCGAGCACCACGCGCACTGCAGCGCTCATCGCTTCGCCGCCTTGCCCGCCTTCGGGGTTGGGGGCGTCACGGCATAGCTTTTGCTCGGTTCGGCCACCATGGGCGCGGCCTCCAGCGGTGCGGCAGCCGGCGCGCGCGCCCAGCGGACCGCATCGGCCACGTCCGCTTCAGCAAGCCCGAGCTCGGCCAGCTTGGCGCGCACCGCGTCGCCACGCTGGATGCGCACGGGCGTCAGGATGATCTGGCCGTCGCGCACCTGCACGTCCAGGTACTCGGTAGCGCCGACCGCTGCGGTCACGCTCTTGGGCAAGGTGAGCTGATTTTTGGCGGTGATCTTGGCAAGCATGACTTCAACGCACGGGCATGGAAAGGAATTCGGATTGTAAGGAATCCTCTATCTGCCATCCAATCTACCCCGCCTCATTACCCGGCACAGCCATAACCGTCACCCGTCCAGCCCCCTTTGCTTGCAAAGCCTGCTTGAAAAGGGCCCGAATTGCCTTATGATTAGCACTCGCTGGACTTGAGTGCTAACAATCAAGATCCGGAAAGTTAATGAGCGCCAACTCTGGCGCGATATTCATCGCAACCACTGTTTCCATACTCAAGGAGAGTCCTGATGAAACTGCGTCCTCTGGCCGATCGCGTGGTGATCAAGCGCGTCGAGAGCGAAACCAAGACCGCTTCGGGCATCGTGATCCCCGACAACGCCGCCGAGAAGCCGGACCAGGGTGAGGTCATCGCCGTCGGTCCCGGCAAGAAGAACGACAAGGGCGAAGTGATTGCCATGAACGTCAAGGTCGGCGACCGCGTGCTGTTCGGCAAATACAGCGGCCAGACCGTCAAGGTCAACGGCGACGAGCTGCTGGTGATGCGCGAGGAAGATCTCTTCGCCGTGGTCGAGAAGTGATCGCCACCCCACAGGCACAACCCCACGTTTGAAACCCATTCAGGAGTAAAGAGCTATGGCAGCAAAAGATGTCGTTTTCGGCGGTGACGCCCGTGCCCGCATGGTCGAGGGTGTGAACATCCTGGCCAATGCCGTCAAGGTGACCCTGGGCCCGAAAGGCCGCAATGTGGTGCTGGAGCGCTCCTTCGGCGCCCCCACCGTGACCAAGGACGGCGTGTCGGTCGCCAAGGAAATCGAGCTGAAAGACAAGCTGATGAACATGGGCGCGCAGATGGTCAAGGAAGTCGCTTCCAAGACCAGCGACAACGCCGGTGACGGCACCACCACCGCCACCGTGCTGGCCCAGGCCATCGTGCGCGAAGGCATGAAGTACGTGGCCGCCGGCATGAACCCGATGGATCTGAAGCGCGGCATCGACAAGGCCGTCGCGGCGCTGGTCGAGCAACTGAAGAAGGCCTCCAAGCCCACCACCACCAGCAAGGAAATCGCCCAGGTCGGCACCATCTCCGCCAACAGCGATGCCTCGATCGGCCAGATCATCGCCGATGCGATGGACAAAGTGGGCAAGGAAGGCGTGATCACCGTCGAAGACGGCAAGAGCCTGCAAAACGAACTGGAAGTCGTCGAGGGCATGCAGTTCGACCGCGGCTACCTCTCGCCCTACTTCATCAACAACCCGGACAAGCAGGCCGCCATCCTGGAGAACCCCTTCATCCTGCTGTACGACAAGAAGATCAGCAACATCCGTGACCTGCTGCCCACGCTGGAAGCCGTGGCCAAGGCCGGCCGTCCGCTGCTGATCATCGCCGAGGACGTGGAAGGCGAAGCTCTGGCGACGCTGGTGGTCAACACCATCCGCGGCATCCTGAAGGTCTGCGCCGTCAAGGCCCCGGGCTTCGGCGACCGCCGCAAGGCCATGCTGGAAGACATCGCCATCCTGACCGGCGGCCGCGTCATCTCCGAAGAAGTCGGCCTGACGCTGGAGAAGGTGCAGCTGTCTGACCTGGGCCAGGCCAAGCGCGTCGAAGTGGCCAAGGAGAACACCACCATCATCGACGGCGCCGGCAAGGCCGAGGACATCGAGGCCCGCGTCAAGCAGATCCGCGTGCAGATCGAGGAAGCCACCAGCGACTACGACCGTGAGAAGCTGCAGGAGCGCGTGGCCAAGCTGGCCGGCGGCGTGGCCGTCATCAAGGTCGGCGCGGCCACCGAAGTCGAGATGAAGGAGAAGAAGGCCCGCGTGGAAGACGCCCTGCACGCCACCCGCGCTGCCGTGGAAGAAGGCATCGTGGCCGGCGGCGGCGTGGCCCTGCTGCGTGCCCGCCAGGCCATCGGCGAAATCAAGGGTGACAACCCCGACCAGGACGCCGGCATCAAGCTGGTGCTCAAGGCCATCGAGGCTCCGCTGCGCGAGATCGTCTACAACGCCGGCGGCGAGCCCAGCGTGGTCATCAACAAGGTGCTCGAAGGCAAGGGCAACTTCGGCTTCAACGCCGCCAACGACACCTATGGCGACATGATCGAGATGGGCATCCTGGATCCGACCAAGGTGACCCGCACCGCGCTGCAAAACGCTGCGTCCGTCGCGTCGCTGATGCTGACCACCGAGTGCATGGTCGCCGAGGCGCCGAAAGACGAAACCCCGGCTCCTGCCGCCGGTGGCATGGGCGGCATGGGCGGCATGGACATGTAATGTCCGCTGCCCGGAAGCGGCTCGCCGCTTCCGACGAGAAAAAACCCCGCCGGGCTGTCCCGGCGGGGTTTTTTGTTGCCGTTGCTTTATTGCCGGCGTACAGCCGCTTCAGGCCACCGGCTTGAAGTCGTAGCCGTTGCCCAGCTTGTCGATGCGGCCAAAAGCCGGGAAGGGGAAGTGAAAGCCACCGGCCATGATCCTGTCGTTGACCACCATCTCGAACACGCGGCGGCGCGTCTGGCGGGCTTCCTCGGCGTTCATGTCGAACATCACCGCCCAGTCCGGGTTGCGGGCGAACAGCTGCGGCACATTGGTCAGATCGGCCAGGTACATGAACTTCTCGCCCCGGCTCTGCACCAGCACCGTCACCATGCCCGGCGTGTGCCCATGGGCGGCCTGGGTGGTCACGCCAGGCAGGATCTCCTGCCCGGCCTGGAAGGTCACCAGCTGATCCGGCCCCAGCCCGCCGAAGACGCGGCGCACGTTCTGGAACGAGCCGCGCAGCCCCTCGGGCGCGGCGGCCATGCGCGCGTCATCCATCCAGAAAGCGTGCTCCACCGCCGGCACCATGATGCGGGCCTTGGGAAAGACCAGCTGCCCGCCCTTGGTGCGCAGGCCATTGATGTGGTCGCCATGGTGGTGGCTGATCACCACGGTGTCGATGTCTTCGACCTTGAAGCCGGCCGCGTTCAGGTTGGCCACCAGGCGGCCGGTGGTCGGCGGGCCGTTGTCGGCAAAGCCGGTGTCCAGCAGCACGCGGCGGTTGCCCGCGACGATCAGGAAAGGCGTGTAGGGCACATCGATGTACTGCGTGGGCAGTCCCTGCGCGCGCAGCAGCTCCTGCACCTGCTCCAGCGGGGCGTTGCGCACGAACTCGGCCTGCAGCGGCCGGCGCGTGACCCCGTCGTTGAGGGCGATGATCTCGATGTCGCCCACTTGCTGCCGGCGATAGCCCACCTGCACGACGCTGGGCTGGCCGTAATCGGTCTGCGCGCCCAGCGGCATCCAGGAGCCGGCCAGATAGGCCACGGTGGCGGCGCTGCCGCCGACGAGCAGGTCTCGACGCTTGAGCATGTCGGTGTCTCCTTCAAAGGGTTGTGTGGACGAAACCCGCGCATCCTCGCGCAGCGGCGCGCGCCCTGCCACCCTGCGCGCGAGAACCCGGGGGCGTCACGGGGGCATTGTGGCGGACGCACCAGCCGCCATAGCCGGTGTTGACCGGCGGTCAGGCCGCACCGCGCAGGCGGCGCAGCAAGCCGGCGGTGGAGGCGTCCAGCCCGCCGGCTTCGCCGCTGGCCAGGCGGGGTTCGATGTCCTTGGCCAGCACCTTGCCCAGCTCGACGCCCCACTGGTCGAAGCTGTTGATGCCCCACAGCACCCCGGCCGTGAACACCCGGTGCTCATACAGCGCGATCAGCGCGCCCAGGCTGGCCGGGGTCAGCTCTTCGAGCAGCAAAAAGCTGCTCGGGCGGTTGCCCGGCATGTGGCGGTGCCCGCCGGCATCGGCCTGGCCCAGCATCAGCGCCTGCGCCTGCGCCAGCGCATTGGCCAGCAGCTTGGTATGGTGCTCGGGCAGGTCATGGGCCACCTGGCGCACGGCGATGAATTCCACCGGGATCACGTCGCTGCCCTGGTGCAGCATCTGGAAATAGGCGTGCTGCCCGTTGGCCGCCGGCTCGCCCCAGATCACCGGGGAGGTGGCGTAGGACAGGGGCCGCCCGTCGAGGTCCACCCGCTTGCCATTGCTTTCCATCTCCAGCTGCTGCAGATAGGCCTGCATGCGCCGCAGGCCGCTGTGATAGGGCGCGACGCTGCGGCTGGTCAAGCCGTGGAAATTGCGGTACCACAGATCCAGCAAAGCCAGCTGCACCGGCAGGTTGCGATCCAGCGGCGCGGTGCGGAAATGCTGGTCCATCGCATGGGCGCCGGCCAGCAGCTCGGCAAAGCGCTGCGGCCCGATGGCGATGGCGATCGGCAGCCCGATGGCCGACCACATGGAATAGCGCCCGCCCACCCAGTCCCAGAAGCCGAACGTGGTGGTGATGCCGAATTCCGCCGCCGCCTGCACATTGCTGGTGAGCGCGCAGAAATGCCGGCCCACGTCGCGCCCGCCCTGGGCGGTGAACCAGGCCCGCGCGGAGCGGGCATTGGTCATCGTCTCCAGCGTGGTAAAGGACTTGGACGCCACCAGAAACAGCGTGCTGTCGGGCCGCACCTGCCGCAGCACGCAGCTGAGCTCGTGCCCATCGACGCTGGAGACGAAGTGGTAGCGCTTGCCGTGGTTGACGTAGGCATCCAGCGCCAGCACCGCCATCTGCGGGCCCAGATCGGAGCCGCCGATGCCGATGTTGACGATGTCGGTGATGGCGCGGTCCTCGCGCACGCGCTGCGCATAGGCCAGCATGGCCTCGCGCACCGCAAGCACCTCGCGCAGCGCCGCTGCGGGCGCCGGCGCCAGATCGCCCGCATCCGCCGGCTGCCGCAGCAGCCAGTGCATCGCAGCGCGCCCTTCGGTGGCGTTGACCGGCTCGCCACGCCACATCGCCTCGCGCTGCTGCGGCAGGCCGCACTGCTGCGCCAGCTCCGTCAGCGCCGCGCGAATCGGCTCATCGATCAGGTTCTTCGACAGATCGGCCCAGACATGCGGCGCCTGCAGGCTGAAGCGCTCGAAGCGCTGCGCGTCTTCGGCAAAGGCGCGCTTGAGGTCGAAATGACGGCCGCGCTCGTCAAACAGCGTGCGCAGCAAGCCCCAGGCCGGCGTCTGGTCACAGCGCAGATGGTTCATGCCGCGGACAGGATCAGTTGCTCCAGCTTCGCCGTGTCCACGGCGAAAGCGCGGATGCCCTCGGCCAGCTTCTCGGTGGCCATGGCGTCGTCGTTGAGCGCGTAGCGGAAGGCCGGCTCGTCGTAGTGCACCGGGCGCAGATCCAGTGCCCGCGCCGCAGCGGGGTCGAGCGTGCGCGCCAGGGGCGCCTCGCTGGCGGCCAGCTGCACCAGCAGCTCCGGCGCGATGGTCAGCAGATCGCAGCCGGCCAGCGCGACGATCTGGCCCGTGTTGCGAAAGCTCGCTCCCATCACCTCGGTGGCAATGCCGAAATGCTTGTAGTAGTCGTAAATGGCGCGCACCGAGCGCACCCCCGGATCATTGGCGCCGCTGTGCGCCTGCTCGTCCCAGGCCGCGCCGGCGGCCTTCTTGTGCCAGTCGTAGATGCGCCCCACGAATGGCGAGATCAGCCGCACCCGGGCCTGCGCGCAGGCCACCGCCTGGCAGAAGGCAAACAGCAGCGTCAGGTTGGTGTGGATGCCGCGGCGCTCCAGGCGCTCGGCCGCACGGATGCCCTCCCAGGTGGCGGCGATCTTGATCAGCACCCGCTCGACGGGAACTCCCTGCGCCTGATACAGCTCCACCAGCCGCTCGGCCCGCGCCACCGTCGCCTCGGTATCGAAACTCAGCCGCGCATCCACCTCGGTGGACACCCGCCCGGGCACCAGGGCCAGGATCTCGCAGCCAAACTGCACCAGCAGCCGATCGACCAGCTCATCCAGCGGCCGGCCGCCAAAGCGCTGCAGCAGGCGGTCCAGCAGCGGCCGGTACTCGGGTTTCTGCACCGCACGCAGGATGAGCGAGGGATTGGTCGTGGCGTCCTGCGGACGGAACGCCGCCAGTTGATGGAAGTCGCCCGTGTCAGCCACCACCGTGGTGTACTGGCGCAGCGCGTCGAGCTGATTCATGGGCCCGGATTATGGGCGTAATAAAGTTACAATCGCCTGACTCATTCCGTTACCAGCGATCCCCTCAATGGAGCGCCCTTCCGTGGAGCCCCCCATGCTCGACCGCATCCGTGCCTCGCTGCCCTCGCTGGCCCCGGCCGAACAGCGCGTGGCCCAGCTCGTGCTGGCCGACCCGCGCGCCTTTGCCAACCTGCCGGTGAGCGAGCTGGCCGACCGCGCCCACGTGAGCAAGCCCACCGTGGTGCGGTTTTGCCGCAGCATGGGCTATGACGGGCTGTCGGACTTCAAGCTCAAGCTCGCCGGCACCGTCAGCGAAGGCGTGCCTTTCATCCACCGCAGCGTCGATGCCGACGACAAGACCAGCGACGTCATCGTCAAGGTCATCGACAACACGGTGGCCGCTTTCCTCAAATACCGCAACGACGCTTCCACCGCCGCCATCGACAAGGCCGTCGATGTGCTGGCCGCCACCTACAAGACCGGCAAGCGCATCGAGTTCATCGGCGCGGGCAACTCCGGCATCGTGGCGCTGGACGCGCAGCACAAGTTCTTTCGCCTGGGCGTCAACACCGTGGCCTACAGCGACGGCCACATGCAGGTGATGAGCGCCTCCCTCATGGGCCCGGGCGACTGCCTGGTCATCATCTCCAACTCCGGCCGCACGCGCGACCTGATGGACGCCTGCGACATCGCCCGCAAGAACGGCGCCACCACCATCGTCATCACCGCCAGCGGCTCGCCGCTGGCGCTGGCCGGCCACATCCACCTGGCCGCCGACCACCCCGAAGGCTACGACCGCTACAGCCCCATGGTCTCGCGCCTGCTGCACCTGATGATCGTGGACATCCTGGCCACCTGCGTGGCCCTGCGCATCGGCGGCGCGCGGCTGCAGCCCATGCTGCAGGAAATGAAGAACAACCTGCGCAACAAGCGGTACGCGTGAGCGGCACCGCATGCGCTGCAAGGCCTTTTGATACTGTCAGCGACGCGCAATCCCCCGCAGCGGACGGACGCCGCTTGGGCCGTTCGTGGCGCGATGAAAGCCCACCTCGCTCGGTGAGTGTGCTACCGGAAACTGAGGGTCGATCCCCGCATGCGCGGGGGAGCCGGACGGATCGCCCCCTTGCCCCGCGTGTACCGAGGTCGATCCCCGCATGCGCGGGGGAGCCCCCTCGGGGGCGACGATGCAAGACCTCACCAGGGGTCGATCCCCGCATGCGCGGGGGAGCCACTTGGCGCGTCGTATCTTCTGGGCGCGCGAGAGGTCGATCCCCGCATGCGCGGGGGAGCCATGCAGCAAAGCCTGTCCGGCCGCACGGGCGAGGGTCGATCCCCGCATGCGCGGGGGAGCCGCCTGCCGCCCGGTCAGCAGCAGCGGCTGGCCGGGTCGATCCCCGCATGCGCGGGGGAGCCGGTTCGCCGCGTTTTGGGCGATGCTGGACGATGGGTCGATCCCCGCATGCGCGGGGGAGCCGCGCTAGAGGTGCGTGACAGTGTTCGCTCGCAGGGTCGATCCCCGCATGCGCGGGGGAGCCAGGTCTCCTCCTTGGGCGTCAGTGCTCGTGTCAGGTCGATCCCCGCATGCGCGGGGGAGCCCTATCCGTTTCCGCCAGCACTTCGAGCAACAGTGGTCGATCCCCGCATGCGCGGGGGAGCCGCCAACGGGTATAGGCTGCGAATGGTGACGAAGGGTCGATCCCCGCATGCGCGGGGGAGCCGTCGTACTTGATGATATCCATGCTTAGGCTCCAGGTCGATCCCCGCATGCGCGGGGGAGCCCATCAGGCAGCTGGAACTCCATCTTGACCAGCGGGTCGATCCCCGCATGCGCGGGGGAGCCTCGACGGCTCGCCGGCCTTCGGCTCGCAGTGGGGGTCGATCCCCGCATGCGCGGGGGAGCCAAGCTGATCCTGCCGTCTCGCGACCTGACGTACGGTCGATCCCCGCATGCGCGGGGGAGCCCTACATCAAGCCCTTCGACCCGGCATTGCCGGGGGTCGATCCCCGCATGCGCGGGGGAGCCGTCAACCTTTTTGAAGCCACCGCCACGCAGATAGGTCGATCCCCGCATGCGCGGGGGAGCCGGGCTACCGTGGTCGTTTTCTTCACTGACAAAGGGTCGATCCCCGCATGCGCGGGGGAGCCTGGGCAGGCTGCGCCTAACAAAACCCCCATAGCGGTCGATCCCCGCATGCGCGGGGGAGCCACTCGATAGCCGTCGATGTTCTTGGCGACGTATGGTCGATCCCCGCATGCGCGGGGGAGCCTTTGCATGAACTGCGGGTAGAAACTGAGCGACGGGTCGATCCCCGCATGCGCGGGGGAGCCTGGCCAAGCATGAAACCTGGCTGCTGAACAAGAGGTCGATCCCCGCATGCGCGGGGGAGCCGTCGTACAGAAAATCGTGCCGGTGCCTGTGGCGGGTCGATCCCCGCATGCGCGGGGGAGCCCCGGCGCGATGGCGCTATTCACGTCGGCCAGAAGGTCGATCCCCGCATGCGCGGGGGAGCCCAAGCTCGATCACTTGACGGAAGCCGGGGAGGCGGTCGATCCCCGCATGCGCGGGGGAGCCGACGCCGCGCCGCGCTCCGTGCTGCTGGCGATGGGTCGATCCCCGCATGCGCGGGGGAGCCCCCTGCCCCGTCAGCGATACCGCCCCTTGCAGCGGTCGATCCCCGCATGCGCGGGGGAGCCGCGGTGCCGGCCGTTTGGGCGCTGAGCGATGCGGGTCGATCCCCGCATGCGCGGGGGAGCCCGGGGGCCGCATTTGATCCCCCGACGGATGTGAGGTCGATCCCCGCATGCGCGGGGGAGCCTTGACGTGGTTACGCTCTTCATACGCGCCCACGGGTCGATCCCCGCATGCGCGGGGGAGCCATGGTGCGGCCGCTGACGCTGCGCCAGTAGGTGGGTCGATCCCCGCATGCGCGGGGGAGCCACTGCCGCGCCTGCCAGCGTGTAGGGGTTGACGGGTCGATCCCCGCATGCGCGGGGGAGCCCGCAAGCCGGATCAGGTGATCCAGCCGTGGCAGGGTCGATCCCCGCATGCGCGGGGGAGCCACGCGCAAGCAGACCGCCAAGGCGCGGCGAGTGGGTCGATCCCCGCATGCGCGGGGGAGCCGGCGCGGCGCTCAGTGCCAGGCGCGCCCACGGAGGTCGATCCCCGCATGCGCGGGGGAGCCACTTCAGCGCGGCCGACACCGGCACCGTGTATGGGTCGATCCCCGCATGCGCGGGGGAGCCCGCGGCGCGTTCGCCAGGCCGCGCCTGCTAACGGGTCGATCCCCGCATGCGCGGGGGAGCCCGGTTCTGCTGCTGCCTGCGGTGCAAGCTCTCGGGTCGATCCCCGCATGCGCGGGGGAGCCTCACAACTGCGCGTGCTCTCCATTGCTCGATGGGGTCGATCCCCGCATGCGCGGGGGAGCCCTGGCGCCCAAGTTGACGCGCACCCCGATCAGGGGTCGATCCCCGCATGCGCGGGGGAGCCTGGCCCCGGCAGGACTGCGCACCTTGCCGGTGAGGTCGATCCCCGCATGCGCGGGGGAGCCATGTACTCGGCCGCCTTGTCACCGCCGCGCACGGGTCGATCCCCGCATGCGCGGGGGAGCCT
>DAIUCJ010000019.1:0-35414 GCA_036846225.1 Hylemonella sp. | reverse complement strand
GGTCGATCCCCGCATGCGCGGGGGAGCCTGTAGAGCATAACCCATTGTCACGACTCAATTTTCGATTGTTAAAGAGCAAATAGCCGTATCGGCTTAAACCGAGGATCGACGAGTCAACAGCAGTCCGTCGATTTCTACGAGGTCCACTGGCGGGCTGCCCAAGACACGCACCGCTTGACCCCCAGGCATTTCGCGCTCTTGCCACAACATGACTATCGACGCATCTCGCTCATGCTGAAACCAGTCCACCAACACTTGCCAAATCCGTTCGCGCACTGCCGGGGAAATACGTGGGGCGCTATATACGCCCGCAACGACTTCCAGCATCGCTGACGCCAGAAACCCTCTTACCCGCATCGACACGTTACGTGTCACCACTACGGTCATCGACATTGAACAGTTCCTTGATGCGGTCGATCATGCGTGAGACCAGTTTTTCTTGCCGAAACAACTTGGCTGCACGGCGGCGTACTTCTCGTTCCAGCGTCAGATCCGTCTGCTTTTGTTCAATGGCCCGCACTGCGCCGAATGCAAGCGGCAACGTCACATCGACCCGCCACAAGTCGGCGACATCCAGCGTGAAGGCGTTGCTGGAATCTTCATGAATGAAGCCAAGCGGCGGCAGGGCGCCTATAGAGGCCACAGCCAGATCGGCAGCTGCCTCTACGAAACTGGCAGCATGGTTGATAGCTTGGTTAGGCAGATCGGCAGAGCCGGGATTCTCGCGGTCATAGCGTCGCCCTTCCCACCGTATGCCAAACCGCTGCGCTACGAGCTTGTAGCTCTCTTTCATGCGCGCCCCCTCAATGCCGCGCAAGGTTTCGATATCCCGGTGCGGCAAGACACGCCCAAAGCGCCAAGCGTAAAGCTTACGGGCCGTATCAAGCCGAAGTTTGGGGTCGGCCCAGCATTCGGCATGGCGGCGGGCCACCTCCGAACGCCCCTGCCCCATCGGAGGTGCCGTATAGCTCTTGACACCCCCTTCGCCCACGGCGGCGATCAGAGTGCCGTGGCGAGCGCACAGGCGCAGGACGTCCTGCGTCAGGCTGGTGCCCGGACCCAGCAGGATCATCGAGACGGCCTGATAGGGAATGGCGTAATCACCGGCGTCCAATGTTTCGCTTTTGGCAGCCACGAAGCGCAATGTCCCATCTTCCACCGAAAGCTTGCCGTACTCCAGCCACAGCAGGCCGTGACGGTCGGCGTGCGGGATACGCGAGGCGGCGAGCCCCAGCCGCCCATGCATCAGGCCGGGCGTGGGGCTCATCGCGGCGGTGCGAGCAGCACCATGCCGAAACCAAAGGCACGATGGCGGCCGATGCCCCGGGCCAGTTGTGCCGCGAAGGCCGCGCCGTCCTGCACCACGGCATCGGCACCGAACAGGGCCTGCGGCCGCTCTACGACGCGAAGGCGGTTGCCGCCATTGCGGGCACGGCGCAAGAGCTGGCTGCGGGCGCTCATCCCAAGCAGTTCGACCTGTTCTAGCCGCAGCGCCTCTCTCCATTGGGCCATGAACCACTGGCGATAGACCTCGGAGCGTGGCGGCGTCTCCGCGCCCGTGCGATCCAGCGCCCGCAGGTACACGTCCTTCTCCTCATTGTCCTTGCGCGAAACGGGGCAAGCCAGCACCTCCAGCCGCAGACGCAGGCCACGGCGCCACTCAGTGGGCATGGGCTTGCTGGTCAGGCCTTCGGCAACCAGGGCCGACCAGGCGCCGGGAGAGGCGAATGCCTGGGCGCGTTGAAGCAGTTCGCTGGCGGGCCGCCGGGCATAGCCGAGTACTTCGCTCCGTCGCTCCAGATAGCGGAAGGGTTTGGGCGCCTCCTCCCCGAACAGGGCTGCGAACCAGGCGTGCAGGGTGTAGCCCAGGGTTTCGTCTTCCTGGGCGATGCCGTGATCAACGGCGAAGCGCAGCAGGCGCGGTGCATGAATGGGGATGCGCACGAGATGCAGGGAGCTCATGCCGCCACCTCCAGGAAGCCCACGGCATGGCGCTCGGTGCCGCGGTGGATGTTGTTGCGCCAGTCACGCGGGGCGTAGCGCTCTTCGACCTGGGCGCCCTGTGCCTCATCCAGCGGCCACAGGGCCGGAATGCGGCCGGGGCGCCGGCGCGGGCCGATGTCGGCGAGCGGCTCGGCGGCGAGCGCTGCCCGCACCCCCTCCGCCTTGCGGCGCCCCAGCAGCAAGGGGCCCGCGGGCAGGCAGGGCTTGCGGCCGAGGAACAGCGGCCGGGCAGGGCATCGCAATGCCTGCTCCAGCGCCGCAAGGCTGGGGTCGCCTTCTCCGTCCAGCGCCAGCGCGATGGTGGCCACACCGTTGGCCCAGTGGTCGCGGTAGCGGATATGGGTGCCGGTGGTCGCGGCCCCCTTGCCACGGTCTTCCCGGCGTCCGCGCGTGGTCCAGCCAGTGCCGATCATGAAATCCTGCCCCAGGTCCACGGTCTGGTAGTCGGTCAGCAACTCCGGTTCGGCATCCCAGCGGGCGGCGAAACGCAGCCGGTCCTGCAGGGACTGCAGCCGATCGGTGTCGCGGTGGTCCCAGCCCAGGGCATTGCCCAGGAGGCCGGTGAGCATGGCCACGCCGGGGAAGCGCCAGACCGGATGGTTCTGGTCCACCACCACGGCGCCGAAGCTCATCAGGGGCGCATCGAGGCGCAGCAGCAGTACGTCCATGCCCATGGCCTCATGCCTTGAGGCCGAAGATCGCATCCAGCGCCGCCGCCACGGCCTGCGGCACCGGCTGCTTGGGCGGCAGATGCGCGGGCTGCTCCAGCGTGGTGGAGAGCTGGCGCGTCTCGCCATCGTTAGGGCCGCCGTACATCTCGTCGAGCTGCTTCACATAGGCCGCCAGACGGCTGAGCGCCGCGTTACGCAGGTCGCTCTTCCCTTCCGGACGCAGGGCGTCGAGGAAGGCGTTCGACAGCGCCCGGGGCTGGCCGCGCCCTGCCTCGAGGTAGAGCGCGTCGGCCCAGGCGTAGGGCGCGGTGCTGCCCTTCTTCGCGCCGGGGCTCTGGCGCAGGATGCTGTCGATCAGGACCTCCAGCACGCGCCGGGCGGTGCTGCCGTCCTGGCCCTGCCAGTCCTTCGCCTCGCAGCCGGTGAGGTTGGAGACCAGCAGCGGCACGTCCACGGCCACGTAGCCGTAGTACAGGCCGGCGCCGAGTTCGGTCTGGTTGGCGTGCGCCGCTCCGGTTTCGTCCTCGCGGTTGAGGTCGTCCACCACCGTGAAGTAGTCCATCTCGGTGCTGGCGGCGTGCACGCTGAAGGCGTGCGCCACGTGCACCGGGGCATCCACGCGGGCCAGCAGGTCGGAGGTGACCATGCGGCCGAAGAGCGCGGCGGTGAGGCCGGCGGCCGATTTGCTCATGGCCTTGAGGTTGTCCTTCTCCTCCTTGGATTTCAGGCGCTCCTCCAGCGCCTTCTTCGGGTCGTCCGCCTGGCTGGCCTCGCGCAGCAGTTGCACGAAGTAATCGGCTTCGCGCAGGCCAAAGAGCACGGGCTGGTTGAGATCACCTCCTTCCTTGACGCCGCCGTCGATCACGGCTTTCGCCAGCGGCTCGATCAGGCTCTCGGCAAGGGGCTGAGGCACGCCAGCCCCGATGGCACGCGGCAGCACGGTCCGTGTGAAGAAGGAGCGGGTGCGCTGCCCGTCAGGCAGTTCGGGCAGCCGGGGGGCGAGGTCTTCGCGCCAGTGCCGCTTCAGACACTGCGAGGAGACGCGCAGCCGCACGGCGTTGCCGAAGGGAATGCGCTTGGCCAGCCCCGCGTCATCGCGGTTCAGTAGGCTGGCAGGGTAGGCGGTGAGGGTATGGATCTGGAGAAACATCGGTGGCTCCTTTCTAGTCGGATCAGTCGTTCTTCGGCAGGTGGCGGTAGAAGGCCTGCGCGATGCGGCGATGCACGGCTTCGCGCTTGTCCTCATCCGAGGTAAGCAGGAATTGGGCGGCCTCGGTGAGGTCGAAGCGCTCGCCCTTGGCAGCGAGGAAGCGCACGGCGGCCATGAACAGGTCCGGCCGCACGTCGGCGGGGGCGGAGAGCAGCCGTTCCAGCCGGCCTTCGGCAAAGCCGCTTTCGGCCAGCGCCTGGCCCCAGGGGCGTCCGGGGGCGTGGGCCTCCGCGCCCAGCGTGGCAAGGCTCCAGGCCAGCAGCATCCAGGCCTGGGTCGCGGCCTCGGCCGGAAGATCCCCCTCCATCTGGCGCAGCCACAGGCGGTAGAAGGCCAGTGGCAGCGGTTGCCCGGGGGCCCAGCGCCGCAGCGCGGCGCGGTCGCCATTGGGGTAGTGCTCGGCACCGATCGCGTGCGCCAACCAGCCCACGGTGCTGGCGAGGGTCGGTGTCTTGGGGGGCGTGTGGGCGGGTTCGCTCATGCCGTTTGCTCCTCGGGTTCAGGGGGTTCGGTGGTGGGGCGGCCCGGCAGGGGCAGGCCGGCTTTGTGCAACATGCCGCGCCAAGCGCTTTCGGCCTGGGTCAGCGCCCGCCAGCGCCGGTTGGACGGCAGCGGCAGGCGGGTGGCGGCCTCGTCGAGCAGGACCTGGCCGGCATCGACGAGGCGCTGCTGCCAGTCACGGCACACGGTCTCGTGGTCTTCGTCGGCGCCGCGCCAGAGGGTGGGGAAGTAGTGCTGTTGCCAGGTCTTTGCAAAGTTGGCGCGTGCCGCGTTGATCCATGTCTCGACGCGTTCGAAATCCGCCTTGTCCGGCCCGCCTTCACTCAAGACGGTCAGTGCTGTGGCGAGCGCCCGTTGCACGTCCTTGGCGTCGCCCAGCAGCTGTTGCCCGAGCTTCCCCAGCGTCTCCCGGTTTACTTTCTGCAGCAGGGCGCGGCGCGCTTTCGCGGGGACCGGGACCTGAGCGCGATGGAAGCCTTCCGTGGTGCCCTGCCCACGCACCAGGCAGGACGCCACGAACCAGCCATCGCCTTCACCCGATGGCGGCCGTTGCAGCGGTGTGAGCTCGAAGCCCTGCTCGAACAGCAGTTCGGTCAGGCGTTGGGGAGTGAATCCGTCAGCGGAAAGGGTGAGGGCCGATCGCCCCTTCTTCTTGTCGCTGACGTTGACGGCGGTCCAGGGGTCGCCGATGTCGCCGTTCTCGACCGTCTTGGGGCCGATCTGCCGAACTTCGCTGGTAGCCCCCAGCGCCATCAATCCAGCCCCTGCGCGCGTCCACAGGCGGATCGGGCGGGCGGCTTCGATGAACCAGGGCTCGAGCTGGCTCAGCGTGAGGTGATGCTGCTTGCGGTTCCAAGGGGTCAGCCAGGTGAGCACGACGCCGCGTTGCAGATAGCGCGATTCGCGACAGACTGGCTCGCGAAGGCGTGCGAGTGCCCGGGTTTCGTCGGCGAATCGGGCCGGGGGGTGGAGGTCACGCACCCAGGCCGCAATGCTGCGGCTTGCAAAGCCGCCATTCATGCGCACGATGCCGTAGTTCCCCTTGCCGAGAAACCCGCTGGTGGTTTGCAAGACCACCAGGGCGAAGATCCACGCTTCCACGGTGTCCGTCCCGACGCGCGCCATCTTGACGTCGTGGTTCTTGGCGGTGACGAGCACGTCCAGCTCATCCGGCGAACTGGCCTTGGGGTCGAACACGGTCTGTCCGCGGCTGGTTTTCACCCCGTAATCTCCCGCCTCGGCCTCCCAGCTTTTCCACGGATGCTGCATAAAAGCAGGCTTGGTCACATCCTCCACCACCAGCTGCCAGGCCTCGGGGATACCGTCGGCCAGATCGAGCAGGCCCTCGCGCCAGTAGGCCGCATCGGTAGGCAGGACGTCGGTGGGGCGTCGCGCCTGGATGCTGGCGGCCAGCTGCACCAGGAACACATGCCAGGGATCGGCCTGATGGGCGCGCAGGCCCGTATAGCCGTCCACCTGTCCCGCGCTCAGGGCCGCGAGCAGCCCGGGCAGGCTCAATCGCTGCACTCCGGCCGGCGTGCGCACGCCGATCAGTGGGTCGTGGAGCAGGTCATGCATCGTCTTTCTCCAGTCCAAGGCGGGTGTAGCGGAAGGCGCTGGTGCCGATGCGGAAGCGCAAGCCCTCGGGCGAGGCCTCGGCCTCCAGCGTCTCGGGTGGGGAATCGCCCTTGAGCCAGTGCGCGGGGAGGGACATTCGGTCGATCGTCGCACCGAAGGGCGAGCGCAGGGGGGTGGCCAGGGGAAGCTCGAAGGTCGGGCGGCCCAGCCGGGTGAGGACGCGCTCGCTTTTGTCCGGGTAATGCAGCTCGCCAAAGGGCTGGTCGTCGAGCAGCGAACGCAGGGCCTGGCGGATCTCGCCGAGGGCTTTGCCCTCGATCATCTGGCCATGGGCCGTCCAGAGGGCTGGCAGGGTGGCAAAGGCATCGGGGTGCGTGGTGCGCTCGATGCGCTCGCGTGCCTGTGCGGGCAGTTCGACCCGTGGCGCGTCTTGCAGCGAGCGCAGGGTGAGCGCCAGCACGCGGCCATCGGTGTAGACCGGGCCGAGGCCGGCCGGGCCGCGCAGGGTGCCGTCCTGTGCGAGATGGGCTTCCAGCCCGCGTTCGGGGATGCGCACCAGCGCGCGGGGCTGCGCGAAGCCGCCGGGGCGCTGGGCGCGGTCGTGCCGGTGCAGGCGGCCGAAGCGCTGGATCAGCACATCCATGGGCGCAAGATCGGTGATGAGCCAGTCGGCGTCGATGTCGAGGCTCTGCTCCAGCGTCTGGGTGCCGATCAGCAGTCGCGGTCCGTCCGCGGAGCCCTTGCCAAGCTGTGCCGTCACCGCCGCGTCCAGCCGTTCGCGGTCGGCACGGGCGAAGCGGCCATGGTGCGGGCAGCGCTGGCCATCGAGCTGAAACAGCGCGGGGAGAAGGGCGGGATGGTCGTGCTCAAGCGTGCCCTCCACGAGCCGGAACAGCGCGTTGGCCCGGGCTACGGTGTTGCAGACCACCAGCACGCGGGCGCCGGCCTCGAGCGCCGTGATGAGCCCGGGCAGCAGGGCGGCATCGTCGGTGAGGCTGGGCGAGCAGCTCACCTCGATGCTGCGCGTGCGGCTCGCTGGCATGGGCCAGGCCTTGGTGCGCGAGGACAGCAGCGGATAGGGGCGCTGGATGGCATCGGCGAGCGGCTGTGGCGGGCGGCCGAAGAACTCGGCGGCCGCCGACTCGCCGAGGGTGGCCGAGAGCAAGAGCGCCCATCCGCCCCGCGCCAGCTGGCCTTTCAGCAGGGCTTTCAGGGCCTCGCGCATGTAGGGGTCGGAGGCATGCACCTCGTCGACCACCAGCAAGTGGCGGTCGAGGCACACCGAGCGCAGCAGGCTGTGCTTGACCTGCAGCACCGAGAGCAGGGCCTGGTCGATGGTTCCGACCGCGACCGGCGCGGCGAGGAAGCGCTTGGGCCGTTCGGCCGACCACAGGCGTTCGCGCTGCCGGTCGGCCTTGTTGTCGTCCCACAGCGTGCCCTCGGGGTCGGCGAGCGCGTGGCTCACGCTCTGGCCATCCACCTTCACGTACCCCGGTGCGGCCAGCAGCACCGGCCCGGGGCGGTCGTCAGGCTCGAAGGCGGCCTCGATTGCCTGCAACACCCGGGCATACAGCTCTCGGGCGGCCACCCGGGTCGGCAAGGCGAAGTAGAGCCCGTCCACCCGGCCCTCAGCGTAGAGACGGAAGAACCAGGCCAGCGCCGCCTCGGTCTTGCCCGAGCCGGTGTCGGACTCGGCCAGCAGCAGGCGGGTGTCCTCATGAGGGGCGATTTCCCCGGCCAGCGCGGCCTGCAGCGGCGTGGGGCGGAACGCGAAGGTGGTCTCGAACGGCCTGGGATCGCGCCTGGCCGGGGGCATGAGGCCGATGCGCTTGAGGGCGCGTTGCGCCGCGACCCGCGCCAGCGCCAGCCGATCTTCTTCCGGGCTCTGCCGGTAGGGAAAGAACTGCGTGTCCGACCCGATCCAGTCGGCCAGCATCACCAGGCCCGCGAATCGCTGCTGCAATGCGGGCGTCGCTTCAATGGCAGGGACATCCGGGCGGAATGCATCAGGGTATGCGCAGCGTGCCGCCCGCACCAGCGCATCCAAGGCGGCCTGTGGGTCATAGCCGTTGGCTGCGCTCCACCACTTCTTGGCGGCGCGATCAGCCCCCGAAATCCGGTAATCGTTCAGGGAAACGGGCCGACCGTGGTGCGATAGGCTTGCCAGAAGCATTTGGTCAGCCTGCTCCGCTTCGGCAAACCAGCCGCAAAGGTTGCCGATCAGGTCGGTCCACGCTGGCGGCCATTGGCCCTGCAATTCCTGAAGCAGGACCATCGCTTCCATGACATGGCCGGCCGTTTCCCGAGCGACTGGATCTGCTTGGGCCTGAAAACCCCGATTGCATTTCCCGAAATCGTGCAGAAACGCGACAACGGCCAGCCTGTCTTTTTGATAAGCGTCGAGATCACCCAGCCGCGCCACATTAGGCAAATCCAGCAGACATCGAAAGACGGTTGCCACATCCAGGCAGTGGTCTGCCAGCGGATGCATGGACCCATCTGCTGACAGCTTGCCCCACGCCATGGGAAAGCGATGACCTTGACCCATCCCTGTGCCAACAGAATCGAACCCCGACGTCCGATTCTGATTGTGTCCGTGTCGTTGTAAGCCCTGCCGCCTGCATCCTTCTGGACTTGGCTACCCACGGTCAAGCTATCACAATTTGCAGTTTCAAGCTACCCGGATTGGTACCAAAGCGCCGGCTTCGGACAGGCCGCACCACGACATAACCCGTCTCGATGTTGCAATGAAAGTCTGGCGGCAACAGCGCCCCATTGGCGCCCCTCCACCAGCATAGGCCGCACACTGAACTGCAAAGCCTGCCGCAATGCGGCCTGGCCAGGCACCTGCTCGATAGATCGGCAGGGTTGCGCAGCACCAGATCCAGATCTCTGCCCTCGTGGGCGCCCCAGTCACGCGGCTGCTATAAGCCCAGGTTTCGGCCTGCGGGACGTATCAGGTCGGCAGGACCTGAAAGGCACGCAACTGTTTGCGAGCAGAACCAGCCGCGACAGATTCAGTGCGGCATCGAAGACGGCCTGAATGTGCATGCATGGAGCCAGCTGGCACACGCCCTGCAGGCTCCAGCGTCGCAGCGGCATGCAGCAGCCGCTCGACGTTCAGCGTCATGGCTGGCTAGGCGATGGGTTGCGCCGCGCCGCCTCACCCCTGTAGCGCGGCCCACATTTCCTTGTCGCGCTCGGCCGTCCAGATGCGGGGGTGTTTGATGCCGCTGGCTTCGTCGTAGGCGCGGCTGACGTCGAAGGGCAGGCAGTGTTCGTAGATGAAGACGTGGCCGAAGACCGGGTCCATGGCCTTGCGGGTGTGGGCCATCGCGGCCTTGAGGTCCATGCCCTGGGCCACGGCTTCCTGCGCGCAGCGGTACAGCGTTTCGACCCAGCGGCGGGTGTAGTCCAGCGCCTTGTTGCAGTTGGCGTTGCCTTTCATGGCCTCGCCGCGGCCTGGCACCAGGAATTCGGGCTTGAGCGCGCGCAGCGCCTCCAGCGTGGCCGGCCATTCGGCCAACTGGGCGTCGCCGGTATAGACGCCGGCTTCGAACTCGACAAGGTCGCCGGAGTACAGCACCTTTTCCTCTTCCACCCAGGCGATGGTGTCGCCGCGGGTGTGGCCGGGGCCGGGGCTCCAGATCTGCACGACCACGCCGCCCAGGTTGATGGACAGCCTGCCCGGCGGCTCGCCCCTGGTGGGGTCGCCACCGCCGATGACCATGGTGGGCCAGGTCAGGCCGGGCACGGTCTCGGCGTTGCGGAACAGGCGGGGAAAGCGCTCCATCTCGCTCTTCATGTCCTGCGCGCCGCGCTCGCGGATCAGCTCCAGCGTGGCCTGGCTGGCGATGATCTCAGTGGCGCCTTCGGCGGCGAAGGCATAGGCGCCGAGCACGCGCACCGCGTGGTAGTGCGTCAGCAGCACGTATTTGATGGGCAGGTCGCTGACGGTGCGGATCTTGCGGATCAGGTCCTGCGCCATCGCCGGCGTGGCGGTGGCATCGCTCACGAGGATGAAGCGCTCGCCGATGATGACGCCGGAGTTGGGGTCGCCCTCGGTGGTGTAGGCCCAGCAGTGCTCGCTCAGGCGCTCGAAAGTGGTTTTCTTGTCGGTAAGGTCGGCTTGCGAGGCGAAGGCTTTGCTCATGGCAGGCTCCGGCTGTCTGTCGTGATCCGGCCATTGTACGGAAGGCCCCTTGCCGCTCCTGCTGCTCCTGCCACGGCGCACCGTGCTGGGCAGGCCGCGCTCACGCGCCGGGCAGCGGCACCGGCCAGACCACGCCGTTGTCATTGAGGATGGCGTCCAGCGGCACATCGTGCGGCTCCGGCTCGAAGTCGGGCAGGTAGCCGCAGGTGTAGCCCAGGCCCACGGTGTAAGGCTTGGGGCTGAGGGTCGCCAGCGTGCGGTCGTAAAAGCCGCCGCCGTAGCCCAGGCGGTAGCCCCCGGGGCCGTAGCCCACGCAGGGCACGAAAAGCAGCGTGGGCACGATGATTTCGGTGTCCTTGGGCTTGGGGATGCCGTAGGCGTCTTCCTCCATCGGGCAGCCCGGGTACCAGGCGTGGAAGGTCAGCGTCTTGTGTACCTTGTCGATCACAGGCAGGCCGATGCGGCGCGGCTGCGGCTGATCAAGCAGTTCGCCATCTTCCTTCCAGCGGTGCAGCGCCGGCAGCGGGTCGAACTCGCCCTTGATAGGCCAGTAGGCGCCGATGACCAGATCGCTGCGCCCGACCAGCCAGATGCGCATGACCTGTTGCAGATTCGCCGCACGCTGTAGGCGATCGGGCAGGTTCAGCCGTTCAGTGATCAGGCGTTGACGCAGGGCCTTCTTTTCCTGCGCCCTTTTTTGCGCGGATGTGTCCATAATTTCGCCATGCAGTTTCAAGCCATTCTGACATCCCTCGCCCTGGTTCTGGGGCTGGCCCTGCCGCTGGCCGAGGCTGCCCAGGCCAAGGCGGCAGCGCGCCCGAGCCAGGACGCGCTGATCACCGACATGGCCGAAGCCTACAAGAAGCTGGACCGCCGGCGCCTCAGCGCCTTGCTGCCACAGGTGCGCGGGCATGTGCTGGAGTCCTGGGCGGCCTACTGGGAGCTGAGCGCCCGGCTGGACGAAGCCAGCGCCGAGGAAGTGCGCCAGTTTTTCCAGCGCTATGCCGGCACCTACCAGGAAGACCGCCTGCGCGCCGAATGGCTGCTGCTGCTGGGCAAGCGGCGCGACTGGGCCGCTTTCGCCGCCGAGTACCCGCGCTACCGCATGCAGGACGATGCTTCCATCCGCTGCTACGCCCTGCTGCTGCAGGCCCAGGCCGGCGAAGGCGAGGTCGCGCAGCAGGTGCAGGAGCTGTGGCTGGCCCAGCGCGATGCAGATGAAGGCTGCGCCGCCGCGGCCGAGCAGCAGCTGCGCGCCGAGCGCCTGCCGCCGCTGGTGGTGTGGCAGCGCGCCCGGCTGGGCTTCGAGCAGGACCGGCCGCAGATCGCGCGCCAGGCCGTGGCGCTGCTCAATCCCGAGCTGGTGCCCACGCTCAACGCCATCTACAGCCAGCCCGATCGCTACCTGCAGGGCCGCGTCACCGCCATCCGCCCGCACAGCAAAGAGCTGGTCACGCTGGCGCTGATCCGCCTGGCCAGCCAGGACCTGGAGGCCGCCGCGCGCGAGCTGGACAAGCTGCGCTGGAAGCTGCAGCTCACGCAGGAGGAGATCAGCTGGGTCTGGGGCGTGATCGGCAAGCGCGCGGCGCGCCAGCTCTCGGACGACGCGCTGGGCTATTTCGCCCACGGCAACCCCGCCCACATGCACCACGACCACCTGCTGTGGCGCGTGCGCGCGGCCCTGCGCGCGCGCGACTGGGTACAGGTGCAAGACGCGCTGGCCGCGCTGGGCGAGCCCCAGCTGCGCGATCCGGCCTGGATCTACTGGCGCGCCCGCGCGCTGCTGGCGCTGCGCGCGCCCGATGCCGAGCTGCGCGCCCGCGCGCTGCTGCGCTCCATCGCCTCCAACCGGGGCTTTTACGAAATGCTGGCGCTGGAAGAGCTGGGCGAAGCCATCACCGCGCCGCCGGCTCCGCAGCCGCTGACGGACGAGGAGCTCAACGCCGCGCGCGCCAACCCCGGGCTGCAGCGCGCGCTCTATGCCATCCGCATCGGCCTGCGCAGCGAAGGCGTGCGCGAGTGGAACTACACCACCAACCTGCACCAGCGCGGCGGCATGGGCGAGCGCGAGCTGTTGGCCGCTGCCGCCATCGCCTGCGAGCAGCAGGTCTGGGACCGCTGCATCAACACCAGCGAGCGCACCCGCCAGCAGATCGACATGGCCCAGCGCTTCCCAATGCCGCACAAACAGGCGGTGCTGCAGCGCACCGCCGACATTGGGCTGGATCCGGCCTATGTCTATGGCCTGATCCGGCAGGAAAGCCGCTTCATCATGGACGCCCAGTCGCCGGTGGGCGCAGCCGGGCTGATGCAGGTCATGCCCGCCACCGCCCGCTGGACGGCGCGCAAAATCGGCATGCACGGCTTCAAGCCCCATCACATCAAGGAGCGCGACACCAACATCGCCATCGGCACCAGCTACCTCAAGCTCGTGCTCGACGCCTTCGACGGCTCGCTCCCGCTGGCCGCCGCCGCTTACAACGCCGGCCCCTCGCGCGCGCGCGCTTGGCTGGCGCGCACCCCCGACGAAGGGCTGGAAGGCGCGATCTGGGCCGAGAACGTGCCCTTTGCCGAGACGCGCGACTACGTCAAGAAGGTGCTGGCCAACACCACCAACTACGCCGCCGTGCTCACCGGCCAGCCCCAGTCGCTCAAGGCCCGGCTGGGCGTGGTCGGCGCCACCCGGCTGGCCCGCTCCGCCGAAGCGGAGGCCCTGCCATGAAGCGCGTGCTGCTGCTGGGCGGCACGGGCTTCGTCGGCCGCCACGTCTGCGAACGGCTGGCCCGGCTGCAGTGGGCCATGACCGTGCCCACGCGCCGCGCCGCGCACGCCGCGGCCGTGCAGCACCTCCCCGGGCTGACCGTGCTGCAGGCCGACGTACATGACGAAGCCACGCTGCGCCGCCTGCTTGCGGGGCACGACGCCGTCGTCAATCTGGTGGCCATCCTGCACGGCAACGCCGCTTCTTTCGAGCGCGCCCATGTGGAGCTGCCGGCCAAGCTGGCGCGGGCCTGCCTGGCTGCGGGCGTGCCGCGCCTGGTGCACGTCAGCGCGCTGGGGGCCGAGCCGGCCGCTGCCGACACGGCGCCCTCGCTGTACCTGCGCAGCAAATCACGCGGCGAGGCCGTGCTGCAGGCCGCCGCCGCCCAGGGCCTGCAGTTCACCGTGCTGCGCCCCAGCGTCATCTTTGGCGCGGACGACCGCTTCCTCAACCTCTTTGCCGCCCTGCAGCGCGTGCTGCCGGTGCTGCCACTGGCCGGCGCGCAGGCGCGCTTTCAGCCGGTGTGGGTGGAAGACGTGGCGCGCGCCATCGTGCACTGCCTGCAGGACGCGCGCACCATCGGCCAGACCTACGAGCTGTGCGGCCCCAGCGTCTATACGCTGAAGGAGCTGGTGCAGCTCGCTGGCCGCACCGCCGGCATCCGCCATGGCCGCGGCCGCACCGTCGTCCCCCTGCCGCTGGCGCTGGGCCGGCTGCAGGCGCTGCTGATGGAGTGGCTGCCGGGCGAACCCCTGATGAGCCGTGACAACCTCGACTCGATGCGCATCGACAACGTCGCCACCGGCCGCGTGCCCGGCCTGGCGGCGCTGGGCATCACCCCCACCGGCCCTACCGCCGTGGCGCCGCGCTACCTGGGCCCGGCCAGCGACCCGCTGCTGGCGCTGCGCGGCCGTTTTCGCCGGCGCTGAAGCCGTCCACCCACGGCGCGCAGCAACCGAAACCTATCGAGCGGATAGGCGAGGAAGCGAGCACCGCGCAACGCCGCAGATGGCCTACCGCAGCAGCTTGTCAACGGCTTGCTAGACTGGCAGCCATGGACATCTACATGGTCGGCGGCGCGGTGCGCGACGCCCTGCTGGGCCTGCCGGTCAAGGACCGGGACTGGGTGGTCGTGGGCGCCACGCCCGAGCAGATGGCCGCGCAGGGCTATGTGCCGGTGGGCAAGGACTTTCCGGTCTTTCTGCACCCGGTCACGAAAGAGGAATACGCACTGGCACGCACCGAGCGCAAGACCGCGCGCGGCTACAAAGGCTTTGCGGTGTACGCCACGCCCGAGGTCACGCTGGAAGAGGACCTGGCGCGACGCGACCTTACTATCAATTCGATAGCGGTTCATGCCCGCCACATCGCGGCCGACGGCACTTTTGCCCCCGAACATTTGAGCGACCCCTACCACGGCCGGCGCGACCTGGAGCAGAAGGTGCTGCGCCACGTCACCCCGGCTTTCCGGGAAGACCCGGTGCGCATCCTGCGCGTGGCGCGGCTGGCGGCGCGCTTCACCGATTTCAGCGTGGCGCCCGAAACGCTGACATTGATGCGCCAGATGGTCGAAGACGGCGAGGTGGACCATCTGGTGCCCGAACGGGTGTGGCAGGAACTCAGCCGCGGGCTGATGGAAGCGCGGCCCTCGCGCATGTTCGAAGTGCTGCGCGCCTGCGGGGCGCTGCGCCGCCTGCTGCCCGAGGTAGAGCGGCTCTTTGGCGTGCCGCAGCCGCCGCAGCACCACCCGGAGGTGGACACCGGCGTGCACCTGATGCTGGTGCTGGACATGGCCGCGCGCCTGCAGGCGCCGCTTGAGGTGCGCTATGCCTGCCTGGGCCACGACCTGGGCAAAGGCACGACGCCGGCCGAGGTGCTGCCGCGCCACATCGGCCATGAGGAACGCGGCGTGCGGCTGCTGCGCGGCCTGAACGAACGGCTGCGCGTGCCGCTGGACTGCCGCGAGCTGGCCGAGGTGGTGGCGCGCGAGCATGGCCACATCCACCGCAGCGACACGCTGGGGCCAGCGGCCGTGCTGCGCCTGCTGGAGCGCTGCGACGCCATCCGCAAGCCGCAGCGTTTCGCCCAGGTGCTGCTGGCCTGCGAGTGCGACGCCCGTGGCCGCCTGGGCCTGCAGGACGCCCCCTACCCGCAGGCCGCACGGCTGCAGGCGGCGCTGGAGGTGGTGCTGGCGCTGCCCACACGCGAGATCGCCGAACACGCGCTGACCCAGGGCCGCAGCGGCAGGGAAATCGGCGAGCGCATCCACGCCGCGCGCGTGCAGGCGCTGGCGCGGCACCTGGGAGCAGCCGAAGCCGCGCAATAACCGACTGCCGCGCCCGGCTGCCAGACCGGCTGCTAGCCAGGCGCACGGCGCGCGCGCATCATCCTAGAAACGGCAGTTGAACAGGGTCGAGTGGGTTGTCAGGGCGTGGGCTGGCAAGGCGCGAGGACGCCGCGGGCCGGCCGCCCGCAAGGACGAGCAACGCCGCCAGCGCGCGCCATGGCAGCCCAATCGGCCCTGTAGCGCCTTCACCCCTTGGGTGAAAGCCGCCTACACCCGGTTCGCCACCATCCGACAGGGCTGCAGGCAGAAGGGGCGCGGTCAACTGCCGTTTCTAGGATCATAGGCGCATGGCCAAGCCCCCTCGCAACCCTTTCAATCCCCCGCTGGCCGAGGGCGTGCGGCGCCTGGGCTTTCGCAAATGGTATGAACGCGAGCTGCTGTCCAGCCACGCCCATCTGGTGCTCACGCTGCTGGCCAGCGTGGCGCTGGTGGGACTGCTGGAAGTGTTTCAGAGCGCCGGCATGCAGGAGCGGCTGCTGCACGCGCTGCTGTTTGGCGCCAGCGGCGTCATCGGCATCTGGGCGCTGCGGCGCTACCTTTATCTGCTGATGCATGCCGAAGAGCTGGCCAACCAGGCCAACTGCCCGGACTGCGGGCGCTATGCCCGCTTCGAGCTGGTGGGTGAAGACCGCCGCAGCGGCGCGGTCGAGGTGCGCTGCCGCCACTGCGGCCGCTGCTGGACCCTCGGCCCCTGATGCCGCCAGCGCCTTTACCCTTTGGGTGAAAGCCACCCATACCCGGTCCGCCGCCATCCGGCAAGGTTGCCAGGAAGAGCGCGGTCAACTGCCGTTTCTAGGCTCAGCGCAGCTGGCTGCGCACCCAGGCAGCAATTTGAGCCGGCGAGGTCATCGCGCCGGCCTGGCGCGCCACTTCCCGCCCGCCGACGAACAGCGCCAGCGTCGGGATGCTACGGATGTTGTAGCGTGCCGCCAGCATCTGCTCGTCCTCGGTATTGACCTTGGCCAGCCGCACCTGCGGCTCCAGCTGCTGCGCGGCAGCCTCGAAGGCCGGCGCCATCATGCGGCAGGGCCCGCACCACGGCGCCCAGAAATCGACCAGCACCGGCACTTCGGTGCGGCTGATGTGCCGGTCGAACGACGCCGTATCCAGCGCCACGGGGTGGCCGGTGAACAGCGGGCGGTGGCAGCTGCCGCAATCCGGGGCCTTGCCCAGGTCTTCGACCTTGACGCGGTTGGTGGTGTGGCAGTGCGGGCAGACGATGTGGCGCGTGTCGCTCATGGCGGGGTTCCTTCCGTTTCCACCCATATAGGGGCTGGGGTATGAGGGTTCAAGCCCCCTGATCGGCTATAGCAGGCGCGCGATGCCGGCGGCCACCAGGCTCAAGATGATGGTGGTGGTGAAAGGCAGGCTGATTTCGCGGCCGAACAGCGTGAAATTCAGATCGCCCGGCAGGCGGCCGAAGCCGATGCGCTTGAACCACGAGGTGAAGGCATTGGCCAGCAGCAGCACCAAAAAAACCACGAGCAGCCAGCGAAACATCGGTACAACCTGGGGGTATGCGGCGCTTACAGCGCGTGGGTGCGGTCACCGGTGCAAAAGCCCAGCGCATCCCAGGGCTGGCCGGCGCACAGGCCGATGACCTTGAACAGCTCGCCCATCTCGTGCTCCATGATGAGCTTGTGCGCCTGCGCGCGCGCGGGCAGATCGACGGCTTCCATCAACTGCGGCAGGCCGCAGTTGAGCAGAAAGCGCCCTTGCGAGGTATAGCCCAGCACCGTCAAGCCTGCTTCCTGCGCCGCCAGCGCGATGGCCGTGAAATTGACATGGGCGGTGATGTCCTTCAGCCCGATCTCGCTCAGCGGATCGGCATCGCTGCGGTGGGCGCGGTGGCACATCACCGTGCCCATGTGGCGCTGCGGGTGGTAGTACTCGGCCTCGGGAAAGCCGTAGTCGATAAAGAAGGCCGCACCGCGCCGCAGACGCTGGCCCACGGTGCGGATGAACGCTTCGGCCTGGGGGTGGATTTCGGTCAGGTAGTCGTGCCCGCCCTCAATGGGCACCGGCGGGCGCAGCTCGGTGTGGCGATCGAACCAGACGAAGCGGCCGTCGCGCAGCGTCACCCCGCGCTCGAACCACAGCCCGCGCTTGCGCACCAGCAGCTGCACCGGCATGGCGTCCAGCACCTCGTTACCCAGCAGCACGCCCTCGATGGCCGGCGGCAGCGCACTGGCCCACTGCACCCGCTCGCCATATGCCGCCAGCGTGTGCTGCTGGCGCGCGCGCAGCGCGCTGGAGACATCGACGATGGTGTAGCGGCGCACCCGCTCGCCCAGCGCCTGCAGCAGCTGCCGCGCCAGCGCGCCCGAGCCGGCGCCGAATTCCCAGATCTCGTCAGTGCCGGTGCGCTGCAGCGCCTCGGCCACCTGGGCCGCCAGAGCCTGCCCGAACAATGGCGAAAGTTCGGGCGCGGTGACGTAGTCGCTGCCCGAGCCCGGCATCAGGCCGATCTTGCGCAAATCGTTGGCGTAATAGCCCAGCCCCGGCGTGTACAACGCCCGGTGCATGAACTCGTCAAAGCCGATCCAGCCACCGGCGGCTTCGATGGCTTCGCCGATAATCTGATGCAGTCTGGCCAGGGCGCCCGATGCAGAAATCTGGGTCATATGACTGACGAATCACTGAAGACGTCGAACGATCTGATCCGCTGGCTGAAGCTGCTGGCGCTGCCGGTGGGGGTCAAGGCCGCGCTGGCTCTGATTATGCTCTTGATTCTGCTCAGCGCCCTGGGGTTGCTGGGCTTGGGCCTGGAGCCTGCCCCAACACAAGAAGAACGCCGGGGCACTCCATGACCACTAAGCGCGTGCTCGTCACCGGCGGCTCCCAGCGCCTGGGCGCCGAAATCAGCCGGCAGTTCGCCCAGGCCGGCTGGGAAGTGTGGTGCCACTACCACCGTTCAGCGCAGGCCGCGCAGCAGCTGTGCGAAGCCATCCGTGCCGCCGGCGGCCAGGCCCAGCCGGTACAGGCCGATCTGGCCGATGAGACCCAGCGCCGCCAGATGATGCAGCACATCGCCACCGCAGCGGGGCCGCTGCGCTGCATCGTCAACAACGCCTCCACCTTCGAGCCCGACAGCGCCGCGCAGCCGGACCTGGCCATGGCCCGGCAGCAGCTGGAAGTCAACCTGCTGGCGCCGATGTCGCTGGGTAGCCTGATGGCGCAGCAGGCCGACGATGCGAGCGGTCTGCGCTGCCTGATCCACATCCTGGACCAGAAGGTGTTCAACCTGAACCCGGACTACTTTTCCTACACGATTTCCAAGCTGGCGCTGGAGCGCAGCGTCGCACTGCAGGCCCAGGCGCTGGCGCCTGCCATCCGCGTCTGCGGGATTGCGCCCGGCCTGATGTACCTGAGCGGACCGCAGACCCAGGCCAACTTCGACCGTGCCAGCCGCATCAACCTGCTGCGCCGCCCCACCGACCCGCGCCAGGTGGCTGCCACCTGCCTGTTTTTTGCGGAGAATCCCTGCATCACCGGCACGACCATCGCCGTGGACAATGGCCAGCATCTGGTCCCGCTGCCGCGGGACGTGATGTTTGTCGTCGAAGACCTCATGAAGCGAGCCACCGATGTCTGACCCCCTGCAGCAGCTGGCCCTGACCTGTCGCCGCATCTTCCTGCGCAACCATGTGGTGGACGTGCGCATCGGCGCGCACGATTTCGAGAAGCAGCGCAGCCAGCGCGTGATCTTCAACGTGGAGCTCTTCGTGCCCTACGCCCACTCCACCCCGCGGGACGATCGCCTGGCCGAAGTGGTGGACTACGACTTCGTGCGCGAAGTCATCGCCCGGCGCGTGCGCAAGGGCCATATCGAGCTGCAGGAAACACTGTGCGATGACGTGGCCGCCGAGCTCTTCGATCACCCGCAGGTACAGGCCGTGCGCCTGTCCACCTGCAAGCCGGACGTTTATCCCGACACCGAGGCGGTGGGCGTCGAGGTGCTGCGCGTCAAGGGCCAGCCATGAAGCCCATCGGCACCCAGATCCTCACGCTCACCGGCCTGCGCTTCAACGCCAACCTGGGCATCCTGGACCACGAGCGCCACGCGCCCCAGCCCATCCAGGTGGACGCGGAGCTCAACCTGGGGCCGCAGCCGCTGCTGCCGCATGACGACGACATCCGCCACGTGCTGGACTACCGCAAGGTGCGGCAAATCATCATCGACGAATGCCAGCGCGAGCACGTCAACCTGCTGGAGAGCATGATCGGCAAGCTGGCCAACCGCCTGCTGCAACTGCCCGGCGTCATCGGCGTGCGGGTGAAAATCGTCAAACTGGAAATCTTCGACGACTGCGAAGTCGCCATCCGCGCCGAAACCGGCCAGTGGTAAGGTGTGCCGGCCCGGGCGCGGCCGCAGCGGGCGGCACGAGCAGCGCAACCTGAAACGCCCGGGAAACACGCCCAGCAAACGGAACAGAAAACATGGATGCAGTCTGGATCGACCACGAACCCGCCACCGCCGCCGCAACCAGCCGCGCCAGGGCGCTGAAGATCGAGCGCGAAACGCACAAGCTCGAAAAGCGCCTGTGCCGCCTGGTCGGCCAGGCCATCGCCGACTACAACATGATCGAGGCGGGCGACCGCGTCATGGTCTGCATGTCCGGCGGCAAGGACAGCTACGGCCTGCTGGACATCCTGATGAAGCTCAAAGCCCGCGCGCCGGTGGACTTCACGCTGGTGGCGGTCAACCTGGACCAGAAGCAGCCCGGCTTTCCCGCCCACGTGCTGCCCGACTACCTCAGCAGGCTGGGCATCGAATTCCACATCGAGACGCAGGACACCTACTCCATCGTCAAGCAGCACATCCCCGAAGGCAAGACCATGTGCAGCCTGTGCAGCCGGCTGCGCCGCGGCATCCTCTACCGCGTGGCGCGGGAACTGAAGTGCACCAAGATCGCGCTGGGCCACCACCGCGACGACATGCTGCAAACCTTCTTCCTCAACATGTTCTTCGGCGGCAAGCTCAAAGGCATGCCGCCCAAGCTCACCAGCGACAACGGCGAATTCATCGTCATCCGCCCGCTGGCCTACGTGGCCGAGAAAGACCTGGCGCGCTGGGCCCAGCACCGGCAGTTCCCCATCATCCCCTGCACGCTGTGCGGCAGCCAGGAGAATCTGCAGCGCCAGCAGGTCGGGCAGATGCTGCGCGAATGGGAAAAGAAATACCCGGGCCGCATCGAGTCCATGTTCACCGCGCTGCAAAACGTCGTGCCCTCGCACCTGATGGATGCGCGGCTGCACGACTTCCGCAACCTCAAGGCCAGCGGCGTGCCCGACGAAAACGGCGACCGCGCCTTTGACGAGGAAGAGCTCCCCGCCACCCCCTCCCTGCCAGGCGTGCAGGTGGTCTCGCTCTGACGCTGCCATGAAACGACTACTCGCATTCTTTGCTCTGGCCCTGCTGCTTACCGGCTGCTCGGGCCTGCGGCTGGTGGAATCGCAGGTGCGCGCCAGCGCAGCCGCCGACGCTGCCATCGAAAGCGGCGCACGCTACCGCTTCGAGCGCCTGCCCTCTCAGACGGATGCGGTGCAGACCGATTCGGTCGAAGCCATTGCCGAGGCCGAGCTCGCCGCCGTCGGCCTGGTGCGCGACGACGCCCAGGCGCGCTACGCGGTGCAGCTGAGCACGAGCATGGAGACCTTCCTGGCCGACGACTGGGGCCGCCCCTATGGCAGCGGCAGCGGCGTGACCGGCACCATCGTCATCGGCACCGGCAGCGCGGTGTACGCGCCGGGCACCATGGTCGGCATGGGCATGCGCTTTCCGCCTTCCAGCCAGTACCGGCACGAAGTCACGCTGCTGCTGCGCGAACTCTCCAGCGGGCGCATCGTCTATGAAACCCGCGCCGTGCACGAGGGCCCCTGGAACGACCGCTACAACATCCTGCGCGCCGTGCTGGCCGCCGCGCTGAAAGACTTCCCCCATCCGCCTGCGGGCAGCCGGCGCGTCAAGGTGGAAATCCCGCGCTGAAGCAAGCGCCCCTGCCGCATGCAACACGCCACCCGCATCCTGGCCATCCGCCACGGCGAAACCGCCTGGAACGTGGACACCCGCATCCAGGGGCATCTGGACATCCCGCTCAATGACACCGGCCGCTGGCAGGCGCAGCGCCTGGCGCGGGCGCTGGCCGCGCGGGGGGAAGCCGTCGCCGCCATCTACAGCAGCGACCTGCAGCGCGCCCACGCCACCGCGCACGCCATCGCCGCGGCCACCGGCGCTCCGCTGCACACCCACGCGGGCCTGCGCGAGCGGCGCTTCGGCGTCTTCGAAGGCCGCACCTGGGCCGAGCTGGAAACCGGCTGGCCCGAAGACTGCGCGCGCTGGCGCCAGCGCGACCCGCACTGGGCCCCGCAGGGCGGCGAATCGCTGCTGCAGCTGCGCGAGCGCATCCTGGCCACGCTGCACGAGCTGGCCGCGCGCCACGGCGGCCAGCAGATCGTGCTGGTGGCCCATGGCGGCGTGCTGGACCAGCTCTACCGCGCCGCCACCGGCCAGGACCTGCAGGCCCCGCGCACCTGGGCGCTGGGCAATGCCGCCCTCAACCGCCTGCTATGGACCCCCGACAGCCTCACCCTGGTGGGCTGGGCCGACACCTCGCACCTCGAAGATGACAGCCTGGACGAACGCATCGCCTGAAGCGCCGCCACGCCTGCGCGCCCTGCTGGGCCAGGGCGTGGCCGCCATCGACACCCCTGCCGCCGTCGTGGACCTGGACGCGATGGAGCGCAACCTGCAGCGCATGGCCGACTTCGCCCGGCAGCATCGCGTGAAGCTGCGCCCGCACGCCAAGATGCACAAAAGCGCCGCGCTGGCGCTGCGGCAGCTGCGCGCCGGCGCCGTGGGCGTGTGCGTGCAGAAAACCTCCGAAGCCGAAGCGCTGGCCGCAGCCGGCGTGCACGACATCTACATCAGCAACGAAGTCGTATCCCCGGCCAAGCTGCAGCGCGTCGCCGCCCTGGCGCGCGCGCTGGCCGCGCGCGGCGGCCGGCTGGCGATCGCCGTGGACCATCTGCGCGGTGTCGAGGCGCTGGCGCAGGCCATCGGCGTTGGCGACAGCCTGATCGACGTCTTCATCGAACTGGACGTCGGCCAGCGCCGCTGCGGCGTGGCCGAGCCGGCCGACGTGCTGCCGCTAGCGCAGGCCATCGCGCGCCAGCGCGCGCTGCGCCTGGCCGGCCTACAGGCCTACCACGGCCGCGCCCAGCACCTGCGCACCCCGGCCGAACGCCGCGCCGCCATCGACGAAGTGCTGGCCCGCGTGCGCGCGGCGCGCCAGTGCGTCGAAGCCGCGGGCCTGGCCCTGCCGCTCATCACCGGCGCGGGCAGCGGCACCTTCGCGCTGGAGGCCGCCAGCGGCGTCTTCGGCGAACTGCAGGCCGGCTCCTACCTGTTCATGGACGCCGACTACGCCCGCAACCAGGCCGATGCGGCGCACCCGCAGTTCGAGCACGCCCTCTTCATCAAGACCCAGGTCATGAGCGTGAGCGCCGGCCACGTGGTCGTCGACGCCGGGCACAAAAGCCACGCCATCGACGCCGGCGCGCCGCTGGTGTGGGGCGAGGCGCTGCAGGTCAGCAGCTGCAACGACGAGCACACCACCCTGCACGCCAGCGCTGGCGCGGCGCTGCCCGCCTGGGGGCAGACGCTGTGGCTCATCCCCGGCCACTGCGACCCCACGGTCAACCTGCACGACTGGCTCATCGGCGTGCGCGGCGGCCTGCATACCGGCACGGTGACCGAGCTGATCCGCGTCGATGCCCGGGGCTGCGTGGATTGAGCACATGGCTTGACAAGAGCAGACATCGCTGCGGCGATTGCGCTTTCCAAGGCACTGGAGGATTGAAGACCATGGGCAGCAGAATCAAGGTGCACGAACTGCCAGAGTTCGACATGGCGGAAATGCTCCAAACCGAAGAAGACATCGCCAACTACCTGACAGCGGTACTCGAGGAAAACGACATGGCCGAACTCACCCACGCCCTGGGCGTGATCGCCCGTGCCAAAGGCATGAGCGTGGTGGCCGAGCAGTCCGGTCTCACACGGGAAGCGCTTTACAAAGCTCTGCGCGCCTCATCCCACCCCCGTTTCGAGACCATCCATCGCGTATGCCAGGCGCTGGGGGTCAAACTGGTGGCTCAACCGCTGCATTCCTGAGGCCTGCAGTCAGGCCGCTCCCGCCCCTGCGGGCTTTCACATCGGCTGCGCCGATGGGAGTCTGCGCCGCAAACCCAGAACCTGCCGCACCTGCGGCGCCGTCGCTGTGCGACGCAAGAGCGCGACCGTCATTCGACGGTCACGCTCTTGGCCAGATTGAGGGTAAAGGCTTGTGGCTCCGACACGGCCCTACGGGCCTTCCCATCGGCTGCGCCGATGTGAGTCTGCGCCGCAAGCCGCGCAATCGGTGCGGCGCAGCCGCAGGCGCTGCGCGCCACCAAGAGTGTCGCGGTCATTCGACCGTGACACTCTTGGCCAGATTGCGCGGCTTGTCCACATCCGTGCCGCGGGCGCAGGCGGTGTGGTAGGCCAGCAGCTGCAGCGGCACGACGTGCAGCAGCGGCGACAAGGCCCCGTAATGCTCGGGCATGCGGATGACGTGGATGCCCTCGCTGCTTTCGATGCGGGTATCGGCATCGGCCAGCACGTAGAGCACGCCGCCGCGGGCGCGCACTTCCTGCATGTTGCTCTTGAGCTTTTCCAGCAGCGCGTCGTTGGGCGCCACCGTCACCACCGGCATTTCGGCGGTCACCAGCGCCAGCGGCCCGTGCTTGAGCTCGCCGGCGGGGTAGGCCTCGGCATGGATGTAGCTGATTTCCTTGAGCTTGAGCGCGCCTTCCAGCGCGATCGGATAGTGCAGCCCCCGCCCCAGAAACAGCGCGTTGTGCATGCGGGCGAAGTCCTCGGCCCAGCCCATGACCTGCGGCTCCAGCGCCAGCACGGCCTGCAGCGCCACCGGCAGGTGGCGCATGGCCTTCAGATGCCGCGCCTCCTCGGCCGCGGGCAGATGCCCGCGCAGCTTGGCCAGCACCAGCGTCAGCAGAAACAGCGCGGCCAGCTGGGTCGTGAACGCCTTGGTCGAGGCCACGCCGATCTCCACGCCCGCGCGCGTGATGTAGTGCAGCCTGCATTCGCGCACCATCGCGCTGGTGGCCACGTTGCAGATGGTCAGCGTCTGCGTCATGCCCAGTCCCTGCGCATGGCGCAGCGCCGCCAGCGTGTCGGCCGTCTCGCCCGACTGGCTGATGGCCACCACCAGCGTCTTCGGGTCGGGCACCGAGTCGCGGTAGCGGTATTCGCTGGCCACCTCCACCTGGGTGGGCACCCTGGCGATGCTCTCCAGCCAGTACTTGGCCGTGCAGCCGCTGTAGTAGCTGGTGCCGCAGGCCAGGATCAGCACCTTGTCGATCTGCGCGAACGCTGCCGCCGCACCCTCGCCAAAGAGATCAGGCACGATGCCCTCCACCCCCTCCAGCGTGTCGGCAATGGCGCGCGGCTGCTCGAAGATTTCCTTCTGCATGTAGTGGCGGTAGGGGCCCAGCTCGGCCGCGCCGCTGTGCGCCTGCACGGTGCGCACCGCCCGCTGCACGCCCTGCCCCGCGCGGTCGGTGATGTGGTGCGCGCCCAGCTGCAGGTCCACCACGTCGCCCTCTTCCAGATAGACGATCTGGTCCGTCACGCCGGCCAGCGCCATCGCGTCGCTGGCCAGATAGCGCGCGCCGTCCGTCCCCACCCCCAGCACCAGCGGCGAGCCCGCGCGCGCGCCCACCACGCGGTGCGGCTCGTCGCGGTGGAACACGGCGATCGCATAGGCGCCGTGCAGCTGGCGCGCGGCGGCCTGCACGGCGGCGTACAGATCGCCCGCGTACAGCGCGTCGATCAGGTGGGCGATGACCTCGGTGTCCGTCTGGCTGGCAAACACATAGCCGCGCTGCTGCAGCTGCGCGCGCAGCTCCTCGTGGTTTTCGATGATGCCGTTGTGAACCAGCGCCAGCCGCGCAGGGCGCTGCGCGGCATCCGCCCCCGGCCCGTGGCTGAAATGCGGGTGCGCGTTGTGCACCGCCGGCGCGCCGTGCGTGGCCCAGCGCGTGTGGGCGATGCCGGTGTGGCCAGCGATGCCGTCGCGGCGCACCTGCTCGGCCAGCTCGGCCACGCGCGCCGTGCTGCGCGCGCGCCGCGGTCCTTGCGGCGTGTGCACGGCCACGCCGCACGAGTCATAGCCCCGGTACTCCAGCCGCTGCAGGCCCTGCACCAGCACCGGCACGATGTCCTGACGCGCCACCGCGCCCACGATGCCACACATATCCGTCTCTCTCCTTGTCCGTTGACCTGTCTGTCCCTGCGCCGCCTCAGCCCGCCCGCGGCAGCGTCACCCGCACGCAGCAGCCGGCATCGGGCGCGCCCTCGATGGCTATCGCCCCTCCGTGGCGCTGCACGATGCGCTGCGCCATCGCCAGCCCCAGCCCCAGGCCGTCGAACGCGCTGCCATGCAGCCGCTGAAACACGCGAAACAGCCGCTCCTGCTGCGCCGGGTTGTAGCCCACGCCGTTGTCGCGCAGCTCGATCGTGGCCATGCCCGGCTGCGCCGGCAGCGCCCGCACCGCAATCTGCGCCACCGCGCGCGGGGCGGTGAACTTCAGCGCATTGCCCAGCAGCTGGGCAAACAGCTCGCGCAGCAGCGCCGCGTCGCCCTGCAGCGCCGGCAAGTCGGCGGCCACGTCCCACTGCACCGCCCGGCCGCCGGCCTGCGGCTGCAGCTGCTGGCGCAGTTCGGCCAGCAGGGCCGCCGCGTCCACCGCGGCGGGCTGCAGGGCCACGCGCTCCAGCTGCGCCCAGGCTTTCAGCCCGTCGATCTGCCGCGCCAGCAGGCGGGCCGCGCCGCCTATCGTCTCCAGAAACTGCGCGGCCTCGCCGTGCAGCCGCGGCCCCAGCTCCTCGCGCAGCAGGTCGCTGTAAGCCAGGATGTGGCGCAGCGGCGCGCGCAGATCGTGCGTGACCACATAGGTGAACTCGCCCAGCGCAGCCCGCGCGGCTTCCAGCTCCGCGCGCAGGCGCTGCAGCTCGGCCTGGCTGCCCGGTGGTTCGCTCACCGCCGCCTCACTTCTTTTTCTGCGGCCGCTGCCAGCCGCTGATGCTGGCCTGCCGCGCCCGCGCCACCGTCAGCGCGCCCGCAGGCGTGTCCTTGGTGATCACCGAGCCGGCTCCCACCGTGCCGCCGGCGCCTATGGTCACCGGCGCCACCAGCACGCAGTTGCTGCCGATGTGCGCGTCGGCCCCGATCACCGTGGCGTGCTTGTTCGCCCCGTCGTAATTGGCCGTGATGCTGCCGGCGCCATAGTTCACCCGCTCGCCCACCTGCGCGTCGCCGATGTAGGCCAGGTGGTTGGCCTTGGCGCCGGCGGCCAGGCTGGCGGCCTTGATCTCCACGAAGTTGCCGATATGCACCTCTGCGCCCAAGCGCGCGCCCGGGCGCAACCGAGCATACGGGCCCACCCGCGCCTGCGGGCCCACTTCCACGCGCTCGTGCGCGGCCTCGCCGCCTTCGATGTGGGTATAGGGCAGGATCACCGCCCCGTCGGCAATGCGCGCGTTGGCAATGCAGCAGTGCGCGCCCACCGTCACCCCCTCGCCCAGCTCCACATGGCCGGCGAAGATGCAGCCGACGTCGATCTCCACATCCTGCCCGCACACCAGCGTACCACGCACGTCCAGCCGGGCTGGGTCGGCCAGGCGCACGCCCTGCTCCATCAGCCGGCGCGCCTGCCGCAGCTGGTAGGCCCGCTCCAGCTCGGCCAGCTGCTGCGGGCTGTTGACGCCGGCCACCTGCAGCGCGTCGTCGATGACATGCGCCACCACCGGCACGCCGTCGGCCACGGCGAAGCGCACCACATCGGTCAGGTAATACTCCTGCTGGGCATTGCGGTTGTCCAGCCGCGCCAGCCAGGGCTTGAGCCGCCGCGCCGGCACGGCCATGATGCCGGTGTACACCTCGCGGATGCGGCGCTGCGCCTCGCTGGCGTCCTTGTGCTCCACGATGGCCTGCACCGTGCCGTCGGCGCCGCGCACGATGCGCCCGTAGCCCGTGGGGTCGTCGAACGCGATGGTCAGCAGCGCCAGCCGCTCGCCACCGCTGGACTGCACCAGCGCGCGCAGCGTCTGGCTGTCGATCAGCGGCACATCGCCCGACAGCACGACCACCACGCCGTCATCCGGCAGCAGCGGCGCGGCCTGCTGCACCGCGTGCCCCGTGCCCAGCTGCGGCTGCTGGCGCACGCACTGCACGGCCGCGCCGGCGGCCTGCGCCACCGCGGCTTCCACTTCTTGTGCGCCATGGCCCGTCACCACCACCGTGCGCCGCGCCTGCAAGGCGCTGGCCGTATCCAGCACATGCTGCAACAATGCACGTCCGGCCAGGCGGTGCAGCACCTTGGGCCGCCGGCTCTTCATCCGCGTGCCCTTGCCCGCTGCCATGATGACCACATCCACCGCCTGCGCCTGTCCTGCCATGTCCGTCTTCCGTCGCGTCGTATTGCGTTTGCTGCCCCGCATTATCGGCCCCCTGCTGGTGCTGGCCCTGGCCGGCTGCAGCGCCGTGCGCACCGGCTACGACAACGCCCCCACGCTGCTGTACTGGTGGCTGGACCGCTACGTGGACTTCACCGACGCGCAGAAACCCCTGGTGCGCGACAGCCTGGCCACGCTGCACGCCTGGCACCGCCAGCAGGAGCTGCCGGCCTACGCCGAGCTGCTGGCGCGCATGCAGCCGCTGGCGCGCGGCCACGTCAGCCCCGATCTCGTCTGCCACTTCGCGGAACAGATCCGCGCCCACATCGAGCGCCTGGCCGAACAGACCGCCGACGGCCTGGCCCGCGTCGCCCCCACGCTGACCGCGCAGCAGCTGCGCCGCCTGGCCGAACGGCTGGAAGACAACAACGAAAAATGGCGCGAGGAATGGCTGGACGGCACGCCCGAAGAACTGCTGCAGCGCCGCTATGAGCGCGCGCTGGACCGGTATGAGGACTTCTACGGCACCCTCAGCGACGCGCAGAAAAGCCTGCTGCGCCAGGGGCTGGCGCAGTCCGGCTTCGACGCGCGGCTGGCCTGGGCCGAGCGCCTGCGCCGCCAGCAAGACCTGCTGCGCGTGCTGCAGCAGCACCGCGGCAGCGACCGCGCCGCCGCCGTGCAGGCCGACCTGCGCGCGCTGCTGCAGCGCAGCCTGCAGTCGCCCGAGCCGGCCTACCAGCGCCAGACCGAGCGCGTGCTGCAGTCCGGCTGCGCCACGCTGGCGGCCATCCACAACAGCGCCAGCCCCGCCCAGCGCCGCCACCTGCAAGACAAGCTGCGCGACTACGAAGACGACTTCCGCGCCCTGGCCCGGCAGGGGCGGTGAGCTTTTGGCCCGGCAGGCCGGTTGCACGTCGTTGCGCGCGCAGCCCGCTTCGCTTACAGTGTTGCATGTAACAGGATTGCCGCCATGCCCACCCCCGTCAGCACACGCGTGCAGAAACACCGCGACGCCCTGCGTCAGGCCGGGTTGCGGCCGCTGCAGATCTGGGTTCCCGACACCCGGCGCCCCGGCTTCGCGCAGGAATGCCTGCGCCAGTGCCTGCTGGCCGCACAGGCAGATCGTGCCGACGCCACCCTCGAGCAGTTGATGGACGAGGCACAGACCGGAGTGGACGGCTGGACGCCATGAAGCGCGGTGACCTGGTCACCATCGCCGTGCAAGGCGACTTTGGCAAGCCACGGCCGGCGCTGGTCATCCAGTCCGACTACTTCAGCGCACACGGCAGCGTCACCGTGCTGCCGCTCACCAGCACGCGCGTGGACGCCCCGCTGCTGCGCGTCACCGTGCAGCCCGACGCGGACAACGGCCTGCAATCCGTCTCGCAGGTCATGGTGGACAAGGCCCTCACCATCCGGCGCGAGCGCATCGGGCCGACTTTCGGCCGCCTCGACGCCGACACCCTGCTGCAAGTCGAGCGCTGCCTGGCCGTGTTCCTGGGCATCGCCAAATGAGATATCCCAGGCGCCAGCCGCTTGCCACACACGCCAGCCGAACCTGAACCTACCCAGCCCAGCAGCTCAGTGCCACAGCTTGGTGATCGTGGCAAACAGCCCCACCGCTGCCAGCATCGAGCCCACTGTCCACTTGATGATTTCCACCTTGGCCTCCGCCAGATCGGCCTTGGTTGCCAGCTGGGCCGCGTGCAGGCCATAACGGCGGTCGATCTCCTTGTTGATCGCATCGGCCACCGCCTGCGCATCTTCTGGAGGCTCATTGATCTTGAGCAGGGCCTGGTAGATTTCGAGTGCCATGAGACAGCACCGCCGTGGATTTGGGCACATTATGCGCAATCAGCCCCCCACATGCATGCGATGTGCCCAAGCGGGCCGCCCAGGCCAGTGGCCTCAGTGGCCCCTCACAGCGGCGCCAGTTCCTGCCACACCCGCGCCTGCACCGGGCCAGAGAGCGCGGCGGCCTCCACCACGTCCACATGAAACGGCAGCTCGCTGGCCTCGAAGGCGTCGGCCAGGTCGGCGCGCTGCTGCCAGCTCAGGCGCGCCGGCTGCACGAACAGCAAATCCAGATCCGAAAACGGCCGCGCGCGCCCCGTGGCCCGCGAGCCGAACACCCGCACCTCGGCGCCCGGCACCACGCGCTGCACGATGCTACGCACCTGCTGGCGCTGCGCCTCGGTCAGCATCACCTCAGCCAAGGCCGCGCTCCAATGCCTGCAGCAAACGCCGCGCCTCGGGCACGAAGCCGGCCACGGCCTGCGCCAGCGCGTGGCGCAGCGGAGTCAGGTCGATGGGGAATGCGTGGTTCATGCCCGCGATTGTGGCTTGCCGCCGTGGTGGCGGGCAATAGTTCCACCGGGCCGTACCAGGCGCGGGCTTCGGACTGGGTGTTGTCGCTGTCGGTCATCAGCGCCACGCCGATCAGCGGGCCCGGCTCCTCGCCAAAGACGGCGCGGAAATCGGCGCGGATGTCGCGCTCGTAGTCCAGCCACTGGTTCAGCCGCGCGGAGCCGGACTCTACCACCAGCTTGCGAATGCGGTCGGTGCGCGGATTGGCCACCACGCTGCCCACCGCCCGCGTGGGGCACCACACATACATCAGCGTGGCATAGGGCAGCGGCTCGCCGGTGAGCAGCCGGGCCAACTCGGACAGCGCCTGCTCGCGCGCCGGCAGGCGGCTGCGGTCGCCATCGAAGCTCAGGATCACCCGCACCACCGCGTCTTCAGCCTCGCGCCGGCCCATGTCGGCCGCGGGCATGAGCTGCGGCACCTTCCAGGCAAAGCGCAGGCGCCCCAAGTCCTGCGGCGGCAGCGCCAGCGGCCGCCGCAGCAGGCTGGCCGAAGCGGTGGCCTGCGCCTGCAGGGCCGCGCGGCCGCTCACCTCCACCGGCGTGTACACAGTGGCGCGCTTGCCCGGCAGCGGCTGGTGCTGCCAGCCGGCCACCGGGGCCGGCTGCGGCGCAGCCGGTGGCGGCGCGGGCGCGGCCCATTCCTCATCGCGCGGCGCCTGCCCCTGCGGGGCGCTGCCGCAGCCCGCAAGCAGGCCGGCCACGGCGGCCAGCCAGAGGGTGGGCCATCTGAGTCTGATGAAGCAAGGCTGTGGCATGGATGAACACCTCTCACCCTAAAGCAGCAAACGAAAAAAAGCCCTGCCACCTTGCGGTGACAGGGCTGGGAGCGACGGGGCTCTTACTGAAGCTGGCTTACGCCAGCGTCAGATCAGAACACGGTGCGGATACCCACCGAGGTCTCGGTCAGCTTGTTGGTGAAAGCAGTCGAGCCGATGGTGCCGTCCAGCTTACCCACCACGCCGGTCTTGGCATAGAGGGACGTCTTGCTGCTCAGCGCGTACTCGGCACCCACCACGTAGTCCGAACCGCTCAGATCGATGGCGCTGGTAACGGCGCCGCCGACGTCGGCCGTCACAATGTTGCGGCCCACGGCGCCCAGCAGCGTCACCTTGCCCATCGGCACGGCCACGCCCAGGTTCCACTCGGTGGACTTGATGTCGCCGCCGGTGATGGTGTTCACCGTGTTGGTCTGGGTCACATAGCCGGCATTGACGCGGAACTTGCCAAAGTCATACTTGGCCGTCAGCGCCACGGCCTGACGCTTGTTGTTGTTGTTCACGCTGGGCATGCCGAGGGCGGCGGGCCACGTACCAGAGATCACCTGACCGGCCTTGAGCGCCACGTTTTGCAGCGCGATGGTGTTAGCTGCAGAGACCCCATTTTGCCCAACAGACTCAATCGTGCCGGTCGCCAGACCCACATACAGCGGACCGTTGGTGTAGGTGCCGCTCAGGCCCAGGTACTTGGTCTTGGACTCGTAGGAGTTGACGGTGTTCGTCTTGTCAGCATCGCCCAGCGAGACCATGGCCTGGAAGCCGCTGAACACCGGCGAGGTGTAGCGCAGCTGGTTGCCCAGGTTGCTGCCATCGTAGCCAGCGGACTGCACCGTGGAGTTGCGGCTCAGGCCGAACAGATCGGAAGCACCGACCACCTTGAACAGCGGGGTGTAGTCACGGCCAAAGTGCACCGCGCCAAAGCTGCCGGCGATACCCACCATGGAGGTGCGACCGAAGAGCTCGGTCGTGCTGCCGTTCTGAACCAGATCACCCAAAGCAGTGGAGGCGCCATTGCCCTGGCCAATGCGGCCAGTCTCGGGGATCACGTCCGCTTCGAGCTGGAAGTTGGCCTGCAGGCCGCCGCCCAGGTCTTCCACGCCACGGATGCCGAACATGCTGGAAACAGAGCCGGCGCTGATGGCGCCATTGGAACGCATATCGATGCTGGCGGGCGTAGCGCCGCCTACATCAACCGTCTGCACGCTGTTGCCGTAGCCCACATCCAGACGGCCATAGACGGTCACCTGGGCAAAAGCGCCGGTGGCGGCCAGGGCGGCCACGGCGATCAGAGTCTTTTTCATCGTGAAAGTTCTCCAAAGGTTAAACAAGGGGTCCCGGAGGGAGTTTCCGGTTCCCCGGGCCAACCTCCTCTAACAAGGAAGTTGCAGGCTATTGCACCAGAGCCGGGGCGCCCGGTCAAAGAAAAACCCGCTGCGCGGGGGCCGGAAGCGGCCGATCCGTTGGGTATGTGCAACAAAGTGTGGCGGCGGCGCCATGGGCGCGGCGCTGCGGCAGGCCCGGCTGCGGCCGGTGGCGGTGCTCAGCCACAACAGCCCGGCCTTCTACATGCTGGAGCCGCAGCTGTACGAGGCGCTGCTGGACGCATGGGCCGACCGGCAGCTGGAGCAGACCGTGCTGTCCAGGCTGGCCGAGCGGACGCAGGCCATCGAGGTGGACATTGACACTGTCTGAAGCCGCCCCCCCCCCGCCGCTATCGCCTGCTGTTTCTGCCATCGGCGCTGAAGGAGTGGCAGGCGCCCGATGGCTCGCTGAAGGAGCCGCTGCGCCAGCTGTTGAAAAAGCGGCTCGACAACCCGCACGTACCCGGCAGCGCGCTGCACGGCGCGCTGGAGGGGTTTTACAAGATCAAGCTGCGCAAGCAGGGCATCCGGCTGGTCTATGGCGTGGAAGACGATGCGCTGGTCGCGGTGGTCTGGCCATGGACAAACGGGCCCACGAAGCGATGTACCGTTCGGCGCTGGCGCGGCTGGACTCGCAGAACCTGCAGGCTCTTGCGCAGCCAGGCGGCGCGCGGAAGCAACAGGGGCCGGCCGCGCTGAGCAGGCGGCGCAGGCTGGCTAAGCGGCCTGTCTGCCGTGCCGGCTCTTTGACGCAGGCCAAAGCGCGGGGCTGCCGGATGCCGCACAATGCCTGCCCATGAACAGCACCGCCATCGACGCCCTGCTCACCGCCGCCGACACGGCGCTGCGCACGCTCTTTGCCCCGCCACGCGCCGCGCGCCCCACGCCCCAGCCTGCCGAGGGTGCCGCAGCCGGCGCGGCGCTGACGGAGGAGGACAAGCGCCTGTCGGCCGCGCTGATGCGCGTCAACCACGTAGGCGAGGTGTGCGCGCAGGCGCTGTACACGGCGCAGGCGCTGACCACGCCCAAGCCCGCGCTGCGCGCACACTTCATGCGCGCCTGCGACGAGGAAACCGACCACCTGGCCTGGACGAGCCAGCGGCTGCAGGAGCTGGGCTCGCGCACTTCGCTGCTGAACCCGCTGTGGTACGCGGGGGCGTTTGGCATCGGCCTGCTGGCCGGGCGCATGGGCGACGCGATCAGCCTGGGCTTCGTGGTGGAGACCGAGCGCCAGGTGGAAGCGCACCTGCTGGGCCACATGCAGCGGCTGCCGGCAGCGGACGCAGCCTCGCGCGCGATCGTGGCGCAGATGGCGCAGGACGAGGTGCAGCACGCGCTGGACGCGCAGAAAGCCGGCGCCGCCGAGCTGCCCGCGCCGGTGAAGGCGCTGATGCGCGCCGCCGCGAAGGTGATGACGACGACGGCGCATTACGTTTGAGGCAAGGCGTGTGACGGGCCCCAGAGAGCGGGCTGATCCAGCTGCGGCGCCACGCGCAGCAGGGCCGCGCGGCCCTGCTGCGCACGGGTTGCCCAGCCTTTGCCGCGCGACAGCGCATCGCGCCAGGCAGCATGGAACACATCGGCCTGCCCCGTGGCAGCAAAGTATTCGACAAGGCCGGCTGCCTGCAGGATGTCTTTCTGCGCTTTGGCCCGCTGCTCGAGCGGACGCTCGCCATACACGACCAGCTTGTGGACGGCAAAGCGCTGGGGAGCCGGCAGGTTGACGATGCACGCCCCGGTGTTGCCGAAAACCACGCCCTGCACGGGAGCCTCCAGCGAAAACTCCATGAACCTGAGGGGCTCGAGCGATACGTTCAGGTCGGGAATGTGCACTTCCCTGCCGTCGCGCGTCATGCTGGTGAGGAAATCCAGACGCAGCTGCGGATCCTGCGGATTGCGATACTGCGCCCCCGATCCCCCGCCGAACTGCGAGATAGGCAGCAGGCCCATCTCCAGCGACTCCAGCGCCCCATGCACATTGATTTTCAGATTGGCCGGCAAAGCCACCGAAATGTTGTTGCCGGCGTGGGCGAAATCAACGTCCAGCGTCGCCGCGGCGTCACGCCAGCGTACGCCGAGCATGTTGCCCAGCGCCAGAAAGGCGTGGGTGCCGATCAGGATGCCGCCAGCACGGAAGAACCCGTACTCGGCCAGGCGCTTGATGATGCGAAAGTGCCGGGGCACGATCGGCGCACAGCCAGCCTCGATAGCGATGCGCGCCTGCGGCGCCAAGGGGCGCCTCTGCCTGAGCGCCTCGTATTTCCGCACCAGCGCCCGGGTGCGTTCGTTGTCAGGGCCCACATAAACCATGCGCCCTTTCTGCCCAATGTCGCGGTAGCCGAAGTACCAGTAATCGTGCCCACGGACCCTGCGCCGGTGAAAGGATCCAACCAGCCCGGCCAAGGCGTTGTGGACCTCGAACTCCTGCGTCTGGCTGAACAGCTCCGCATAGGCGGTCTGGGCAGTCAGCGACAGCTCGGTATAGCGCATGGGCGGAGGTTACTATACATTTCTCAGTTTTGTATAGTAACTCCCAAGAGACCCCAAAATCCCGAAACGGGAGCAATCCTGGCGGTCTTGCCTGGGATCAGTGACTGAGCAGCTTGACCAGCACAGCGGCAACGCCGCCGATGATGAGGCCCAGCATCCATTTGAGCTGGGTCATCTCGGTCTTGAGCACGGCCAGATCGGTCTTGATCGGAGACAGGGCGACATCCAGATCCTTGACCGTAACCAGCTCATCCTGCGCCTCGGCGATGACGCGCACCACCGCTTCGGCCTGTTCGGCGGTGAAGCCGGCAGACTTGAGCTTGTCGCTGAGCTTGAGCGAGTCGAAGGTGATCGTGGCCATAAGCAGAAATTTAACCTAAATCTCCCGCACCTCGAAGCTGGTGGTGATCTCGGCGGTCTTGCCCAGCATGATGCTGGCCGAGCAGTATTTGTCGTGGCTCATCTTGATGGCGCGCTCCACCGCCGCGGGCGGGATGCCCCGGCCGGTGACGGTGAAGTGCATGTGGATCTTGGTGAAGACCTTGGGGTCGGTGGCGGCGCGCTCGCTGCTCAGGCGCACGCTGCAGCCGCGCACGTCGTGGCGGCCGCGCTTGAGGATGAGCACCACGTCATAGGCGGTGCAGCCGCCGGTGCCGGCCAGCACGGTTTCCATCGG